>JBJECX010000033.1:0-50300 GCA_051871535.1 Muribaculaceae bacterium
TGCCAATCGTGAAAGTCGGTCTCAACTTCGACCTCGAGCGCCACACCATCGCCGATTGGAAAATCGAAGCCTGATTCACTTGGCATAAACGACGCTTTTAACCCCTGTCAAAGGCATGCTGTTTGGGTATGCCACTGCATTTTATCACTGCATTTTATCGGAGTTTTACTTGCAATTGTCGAAAAAAATTGCGAATATTGCACTCTATTTGCTGCACCGGTTGCACAAAAGGGATGTGTTTTAGGTTTGCATATTCATCGGCAGGCTATGCCTTTGGCTGGAAAGTTTGCTTGGCTACCAAAATACGCGTATATATTTTTTCAGTCCGCTTCCATCGGGGGAACGGGGAAACCAAACAATTAACTTATAATCAATGACAGACAAAACATTGCAAATTTCGCAGCGAGGCATGGAGATGCCTGCGTCGCCCATTCGCAAATTGGCGCCGCTTGCCTATGCTGCCGAGGACCAAGGCGTGAAAATATATCGGTTGAACATCGGCCAGCCCGACCTGCCAACACCACAAAAGGCACTTGATGTGCTGAAGTCGATTGACCGCACCACACTCGAATACAGCCCGTCGCAAGGCTATCGCTCGCTGCGCGAGGCGCTGGTGGGCTACTACGACCGCTATCAGATAAAGCTGCATGCCGACGAAATCATCATCACCAGCGGCGGTTCGGAGGCTGTGCTGTTTGCGTTTATGAGTTGTCTGAACCCGGGTGACGAGATTATTGTGCCCGAACCCGCCTATGCCAACTATATGAGTTTCGCCATCTCGGCAGGTGCCGTGATACGCACCGTAGCCACCACCATCGACGAAGGCTTCTGCCTGCCCAAGGTGGAGAAATTTGAAGAACTCATTAACGAACGCACCAAAGCCATACTCATTTGCAACCCCAACAACCCGACGGGCTACCTATACACGCAGAAGGAGATGCGACAAATACGTGACCTGGTGAAAAAATACAACCTCTATCTGTTTAGCGACGAGGTGTATCGCGAATTCATCTACACCGGCTCGCCCTACATCTCGGCAATGCACCTCGAAGGCATAGAACAAAACGTGGTGCTCATCGATTCGGTGAGCAAACGCTACTCGGAGTGCGGCATTCGCATCGGTGCTCTCATCACCAAGAACCAAGCGGTGCGCGAAACTGTGATGAAGTTCTGCCAAGCCCGCCTCAGTCCGCCACTCATCGGTCAGATTGTTGCCGAGGCATCGATTGAAGGCACCGAAGCCTATTCGCGCGAGGTATATGAAGAATACACCGAACGCCGCAAGTGCCTCATCGACGGCGTGAACCGTATACCCGGCTGCTACACACCAATTCCTATGGGTGCCTTCTACACCGTAGCCAAACTGCCCGTCGACGATGCCGAGCGCTTCTGCGCCTGGTGCCTGGAGGAATTCCGCTATAGCGACGAAAAGACTGCAACTATGCACATCTCCGGCGCCAATCGGCAGACGCCTGTGGGCGAAACCATCATGATGGCACCGGCGGCGGGATTCTACACCAACCCCGACCTTGGCAAAGACCAAGTGCGTTTGGCATACGTGCTGTGCAAAAACGATTTGCGCCGCGCCATAATGATTCTGGAGAAAGCGCTTGAGGCTTACAACAGCAGCACCCGATAGCACCGAGCCTGATTTAACGCGACATCCGCCAATGCCTTGATTATTTTCGGCATTGGCGGATGTCACTGTTTATTTTGATATATCGCAAGCAGTCACTAACGGAGACTGCCATCGACACTATTGCACGATATTCTGCTTGATGCAGTCGACAATGAAAGCTACGTCTTCGTCGCTCACCCACGGACCGCTTGGCAAGCAAAGCCCGGTTTTAAACAGACGCTCGCTCACACCGTTGACATAGGCAGGAGCATCGGCATACACCGGCTGCAGGTGCATAGGCTTCCACAACGGACGGCTCTCGATGCCTTCGGCTGCCAATGCCATGCGCATGGCTTCGACATTGGTGTTAGGCTCACATGCCGTGTGCGCCGATGCCGCCGCGTGCACCGTACTGCCTGCGCCGCCTATGGCACCCTGTATAGTCCGGGCATAGGCATTCTCCTCGCCCTTGACCTTCAACTCGGGCGATAGGACAATGGTGTTCAGCCAATAGTTGCTGTCGAACTCATCCGACGGGTTTTCGTGAAACGAGATGCCCGGCACATCGGCAAATGCATTCTTATAGAGCGCGGCAATGTGCTGATGGTGTCTGATATGGTCGGCAGCGATGGTCATCTGTCCGCGACCGATACCGGCACTGATGTTGCTCATGCGATAGTTGTAGCCTATGTGCTCGTGCTGATAGTAGGGATATGCCTCGCGCGCCTGGGTGGCGTAAAACATAATCAGGTTTTTGCTCTCGGCGTCGCCACAGATGAGCGCCCCGCCGCCACTGGTGGTAATCATCTTGTTGCCGTTGAACGACAGCACACCATAGCTGCCAAATGTGCCGCACACCTGCCCTGCATAGCGGCTGCCGAAGCCTTCGGCGGCATCTTCCACCACAGGAATGCCGTATTTATCAGCCACCGCCATCACTTCGCGCAACTTGGCAGGCATGCCATAGAGGTAGACAGGCACAATGGCTTTCGGCTTCTTGCCTGTGAGGGCAATGCGGTCGGCAATGGCTCGGTCGAGCAATTCGGGGTCGATGTTCCACGTGTCGGGTTCGCTGTCGACGAGCACCGGCGTAGCCCCAAGATATTTTATAGGGTTGCACGATGCGCAGAAGGTGAAACTTTGGCAAATCACTTCGTCGCCGGGGCCCACGCCCAGCGCAATGAGCGCCAAGTGCACCGCAGCCGTTCCTGCCGACAGAGCCACCACATGCTTGCCTTCGCCCACAAACTGCTCAAGGTCAGCCTCAAAGCCGTTGACGTTAGGGCCAAGAGGCACCACCCAATTATCGGCAAATGCCTCCTCGATATATTTCATTTCGTTGCCGCTCATGTGAGCAAGACAGAGTAAGATTTTTCTTTTTGCCATAATACAATCTTTTTATATCAGTTCGTTGTTATACATCATCTTCTTCCCTATAACGGTGCAAACTATCATTTTAATATCTGAGACGAAAGAATAATTGTGCAAATAATACCGATTGATGCGCACCTTGTCGGGATAAATCACTGTGTCGTTGTATTCCTGCGGGTTGTCGACAGCGGCAAGCAGTTCCTCCTCGTTGCGATATTTCAGGCTCGCCGGACCGGTGATGCCCGGTCGCAACTCAAGCACCTCTCGGTCGTCGCCTTGCAGGCGGTCGGCATAGCCGGGCACATCGGGTCGCGGACCCACAAAACTCATGTCGCCAACAAGCACATTCCACAGTTCGGGCAGTTCGTCGATTTTATACTTCCTGAGCACCGCACCCAACGGCGTGATGCGGCTTTCGCCCGCCACCGACACCGACGAACCGCCATGTCCAACAGTCATCGTGCGAAACTTGAAGATGGTGAACGGCTTGCCACGCCGCCCGATGCGAGTTTGCTTGAAGATGGCAGGACCGCCCGGCATCTTCACCTTAATCAACACTGCCACCACAATCAGCAGCCACCATATCAGCAGCAAGCCCAGCAGCGCTGCCATACGGTCGAAAATGTATTTTAAAGTCATGATAGAAAGAATAAATTTTACCTGATAACGCCAAATTAGGGATTTAATTTTCTGTTTTTTATCAATTTTTCGAAGTAGTAGAAAAATTCGCCCAAAATAGCCTTTTTGTCATCATTATAGAAGTCGTCGAATGCAGAAAAACCCTTGAAAGAAAAGATTCGTTTCAACTCATCCGAATCATACTTTCTATTAATAAGTCTGCCTACAAGAGTTATTATATCGCCTAATATCCACTTGGTGCGAGTACCCTCCATAATTGTTATTTTTTCATCAAATTTGCCGGTTGTAGCGAGAGAATAAATAATCCAAGGGATATCGAATCCTGAGTGGATAGTGGTAGCTATGCCACCAGTAAAACGTGCGTTAGTTTCGATATAAGCAACTGTATTATTGGTTGTATCATATCTAAAGTCGATACCACAAACGCCTTGATAATCCACGTAATCCAAGAAGGCTTTAGCATATTGTTCTAATAGGGGAATTCGAGTAGTTTCTCTTTGTGTTGTGGTGCCGCCACCTTCGGTCTTTGTTACTATGGCTTTATAACCCGAGCAGGCCCAAAATCCGTTCCACCTGACACAGTCGATACTATAGTCACTACCACCAATCCATTCTTCTATCAAATACTCTTGATTACTATGTGATTCAATGCATTTTTTGAGTTCATTATAATCTTTAGGGAAATATACGCCTTTTGCCGAGTTACCTATTACTGTTTTGAATACAATAGGGTATTTTGATATATCTTGAGGTGATGTGTAGATATGAGGTATAGGAACCCCGGCGGCTTTTGCGAGCAAAGAAGATATTTTTTTATCGGCAAGCTTTTGTAATGTCGCTGCGTCTTGGTATGGGATTATAAGAGATTTTGGGAATTTATCTCTATGCTTCATAATCACTACACTTTCATCGTGTGTGGGTAAAAGCATTATGGGCTTTAATTCTTCAATATGTTTGAGAAGACAATCGATAAATTCCGTTTCATCAGTTCTAAAATCAGGATAAGTAAAACTTCCCGAACAATATTTCGATAAAGAACATATATTCCATTTAGAAGTGTCGGCTGCATAAATCTTCAATCCGTGCTGCGACAAACTCCGTAAAATGTTGTAACCTACTCGATTCCAACAATAGGTAATTATTACATCGCACTTAATCATCAGGCAGCCCTTTCTTTATTAAAACTGCCTGAATAGTAGGCTATTATGGTGGATTTATCCCCTAAAATGCGATTATTCTTGTTATTTATATCACTCATTGGTTCATTTATGATTTCGATATATAGCTCGTGAGTTTCTTTATTTTCGTGTAAAATTTTAATGCGACTTGCACCAAGTGCACTTCGATATGAAGCTATGTTATCTGTTGAAACAGTTTCGAACAGATTCAAACCTAATGCAAACCCAACTTCGTTAAGTAATCGAATCATTGCAGTGCCAAGCCCTTGCCTCGGTAATCAATGTCGACCAATCGACCTCTAAACCCCTTACCATGAAAAAAAGAACGATTAAAGCAGTATCCTGCAATGGTGCATGAGCATAATACATCATCTTTCGTTTTGTCAAGAATAAGATAGGCAAGAAAGGCTTTGTTTCGCTGAAGAGATTTTATTGTGTAGTAATCAAATGCATGTAGTTTGAAATATTTAAAAGCTTCTTCGGGTTGTCGATTAAAAAAGTCTACTATAATTTTTGCGTCAATATCCTTTAGCCGCACTACCTTATAACCATGAGGTATTGCTGAGAAACTAAACTCTTCCAATAACTTTCCATACCGCAGATTAAATAAGAACGAGTTGATATTGTCAACTGCAATCCAAATTGCGGGCATTTTATCGCGAATAATATGAGCTAAGGTATATAACATCTTTTACGTATTATTTGGAAAAGCATTCTTCAGGTGGCATAGTTGGGGGGAAACAATATCGGGATGATACGCTTCCCTCCCCTTGGGCTAAAGCCTTCCATTAGTTATATTTGAACCTATATGGGGGTAACAGGGTGACTATCAGCATCTACGAAGCTGATTCGCTTTAGGCGTGTGTACACCACACCGGTCGCTATGCTCCCTCAGTGTGGTGCTAACCATAAATCAACGTCTCCGACGTCGTGCCGTTGCGCTTTCGTATCGGTGATTATTCGTAGATATTGTACCACTTATTATTCACCAAGAATTTGTTTATAGTAGTCGAAGAGGCATTTTTGAACGAATGATTTTTCGAATCGCGTGGCTATCATTTGTCGGGCGTTTAGTGCCATGGCTTGGGTGGCTTGTGGATTTTGCACAAATTGGGTCATGGCTTGAAGGAGAGCTTGGTCATTGCGAGGTGGCACTATTACGCCGTTTTTCCCGTGCACAATGATTTCGCGCGAACCGTTGATGTCGGTGACGATTGAAGGGAGGTCTAAGGCTCCTGCTTCGAGCACCACATTGGGGAATCCTTCGCGGTAGCTGGGGAAAACGAGGGCATCGGCGGCGGCAAGCCAAGGGCGAACGTCGCTTTGGCTGCCTACGGCTTCGATGGCATCGCATCGCTCAATAGCCTGCCTTGTTTTGCCCGAAACCGGGTCGAGATTGTCTTCGAACCGCCCCACGAGAATCAGCCGAGTGGCAGGTATGGCTTGGTGCAACCTCACGAATGCTTCCACAAGTTCGTTGATGCCCTTATCGCGTACCACACGACCCACAAAAACAAAGGTAAACACATCGGAGCGGCTGATGGACTGTGCCGCAGTCATCACCTCGGGCGTGCGGCTATAGTGCTGCATATCCACCCCTCGCACGTTGCCGTAGCCCAACACTTGGAGGGGCTTGCGAGTGATGTTATAATTAATAAGGTCGGCTTTGACACCTTCGCCCTCGGGCACGATGTGGGTGGCGCAAGCGCAAGTGATGCGGTCGGTGAGCATGAGGATGCGCTGTTTGAGTCCGGTGGCTGTGGGGAATACGAGTCCGGTGAATGTGTGCAGCCTGACAGGCACACGGCACACCCATGCGGCAATCATGCTCAGCAGTCCGGCTTTAGGTGTGATGCTATGCACCATGGTGGGGCGCTCGCGGCGGAACACGCGAATCAGGCGCCAAAGCGAGACGATGTCGCGCAGAGGCGCTATAGGGCGGCGCATAGGCACGCCTATCACGCGTATGCCCTCGCGTTGAGCCATCTCGCGCAATTCATCATCGGGGGTAGACACCGCCACCACGTCGTAGGTATTTGCCAACCTGCGTAGCGTGCCACGACAAAAGGTGTTGAGCGAAGTCGACACCGTGCTGGTGCGTATTATCTTCTTTCTTGACATAACTCGTTATAAACTTGGTGGTAGCGCTCCACCATGAGCGCTATATCGTAGTTAGTGGCGGCATCGGCACATGCCCGAGCCACCTTGGCATATTCATCGCGGTTGTTGATGAGCCGCAGCAATATTTCAGCCAATTGGCGGTGGTTGCCTTCGGCAAACAAAATGCCATTGCCTTGCACCACCTCTCGCAGCCCGTCAACGTCGCTTGCTACAAATGGACGCCCGGCAGCCATACCTTCGACACTCGAGAGCGACAACCCTTCGAAATGCGATGCAAGCACATTGACATCGGCAGCCTTGAGTATTTGTGGCACATCGCTGCGAATGCCCGTCAGGCGCACCCGGTGCTGCAAACCGAGGCTCGCAACCAGTGCCTCAATTTCGGTTCGGCGGACGCCATCGCCAACAAGGCACAGCTTGTAGTTCTCAGGCAATTCCGACATGGCTCGGATGGCACAATCCTGGTCCTTTTGTGAGCGGAATGCTGCCACCATCACTATCACCATATCGCCATCGGTGTAATGGGGCACCAACTCAGCGCGCCGCGCTGCCGATGCCTTGGCATAGCGGTCAACGTCGATGCCGTTTTCGATGGTGATGAGATGCTTGGGGTGCACATAGGCGCGCAACATTGCCTCAGCCTTCTCCGATATGGCTACAATGGCGCTATATCGCGCATACATCCATCGGTCGACGGACTTGAAATACCATTTGCCACGTCGCCGATTGGAGGTGTTATGCTCGGTGGTGACCAACTTGGCTCCGCCAAACGTGAGCAGTCGCGCCAGTGGAGCAAACAATTGGCATGCCGTGTTGTGGGTGTGAATCACATCGTAGCGCCGCACAAACCTCGTTAGTCGCACTATGTGCATGGGGTTATACACATTGCCGCCGATGCCCAACCGATGCACCACAATGCCTGCGTCAAGCAGTTGGCGCATAAAGGACGTGTCAGTGCCGTCGAACACCAGCAGTTCCACGTTGTTGCCTTTGTCGCGCAAACGGGGCAGCAAGTCCACCATAAGGTGTTCGGCGCCGCCCGTAGCCAACGATGTAATTACATGCAATATCTTCATTGCTTCTTTCTGTGTTTTCTGCGAAATATGCGAGAGATTTGATTCTATCACGGCACTCACCTGGTGGTATAGCGGTCGCGCAGGTGCATCAGCCATCCCAACGGCTTGGCAAAATACCATACGCAAGCCAACTTTGGCGCACGGGTTTTGTCGTTCAGGCAAAACCAAAAACGCCAGTAGTTGATGGCAGCCTTTAACTTCTGCGCCCACGGCACAGAATAGCTGTTAAGTTCGCTGTAATGAGTGGTGGATGCCATCGGACTATCCATGCGTATACGCACAATGCGCTTTGTCAAGCCATCGGGCAAATAGTCGCGATGATATATAATGCGGTTGAAATAACGCAACTTATATTTCTGCGCAATGCGGTTCCACACCAATGCTTCGGGGCAAAACTTCTCCCCGTCGAATTCGGGGAATGGAAACTCGCGCAATACGCCGGTGCGAAACACCTCAGCCAAATCGCCTTCAACGCAATATTCATATCTTATATCCAAGGCATTACAATCGATGCACTTCACATCGTCAAAATCGCGGCTACCCGTGGGGAACATCGGGGTGATGGCTACACCGCTATGCGATGCCATGCATCCGCTCACGCCGGCAAAAGCTTTGTCGCACCTGATGCCACGATATTCCTCTGCAATATCTGCCAATCCGTTTGGCGACACACTGTCGTCGCTGTCCACAATAAAAAATACCTCACCGCGAGCCTCGCCTACTCCACGGTTCACGGCACGGTGTTTGCCGCCGTTAGGCTGCTTGAAATAGCGTATCGGGAACCCGGATTCTGCCAGAAACCCGTTCACCACGTCCTCGGTGTTATCGGTGCTGCCGTCGTCAACAATCACCCACTCAAAGTCGCGGCAAGTCTGCATCTGCAGGCTGGTAAACACCCGCCCAAGCAAGTGCGCCCGGTTATATGTAGGCGTAAATACGGTTATTAGCATTTATCTATACAATTTGTCGTCGTTGTAACGTGTGTCGTACTCATAATTCTCATAAATGAAGTCGCCTTCGCGATGCCCATTGCTCAGGAATGTCTTGTAGGGGTAGAGCTGCACACCCCATGCAAAAAGGATTCTCACATAAAGCAATATGCTCATTGCCATCAATGCAAGGTTGTAGTAGTCAATCTTGCGGTCCTTGGTTGCCAAGATAGTCAACGTGGCAATCACTCCGCTCATATAATACCAGCTCAAGCGACCGCCATTCTGGCTCTGCACAAACACAAGCAATATGCCGCAGAACACAAATGCCATATTCACAAGCGTCAACTCCATACGGTTCTGCTCATCAACCCGTTCGTATCGCAAAAATATCAATGTAACAAACACAACCGCCTCAAGCAGATACTCAAATCGGAAGCCTATGGTGTTTTGCTCTTCCATTGCGCCCATACGCAACTCGGTGTTAGTTATTTCGCCATATTGCTCAAATAAGCCGGCAGGCAAACTGGTGAGACCGATTGCCAGGCAAACCGCCAAAACGGCAATCACCATCCATGGCTTGAACTTGACATTTGGCACGAAATACAGCGGAACGAAAACAATTGCCGAATTGTGTATTGTGTACGCCAGCAGAGCTATTGCAAAAAACTGCAGCGGCTTGCGCTCGGCAACATACTTTATTGCCATCCAGCACACCGACGCCGCCAGCACCTGGCGCAGATAGGTGAACGTGAAAAAGAACCATATACCCATAAACAACATCACCGCAAACGGATAGTTGCTCACTTGCTGCTTAAATGATTGGTATAGCAAGAAATACACAATCAGGGTGTATATTAAAATGAAAACATATCGGTTGTGCGTCACAAAACTGATGGCGTAGTTCAACATATCATAGCCAAACTCGCTGGGATAAAGCATAAACAGTGGCGTGTCGTGCAACGGCACGCCAAACGCCTTTGAATCGCACAGCGAATCGAACAACTCGCAATAGATATAGCGGTCGTAGCCTCCGAGCATATCACTCATGCCCACGAACAACGCCAGAAACAACATCATGCACATCAAAATGCCTTTCGACTGCGATTTATCGCTATCGTACGTCAGCAAATACAGCATTATCACCGCAAAAAGCATCAATATATATGTTAACATATCAGTTTATCTATTAATGAAGCAATCCAAAAATTTCACAAGAAAGATACAAAAAATTGCTCATCCCCACAAATAAAAATATCAGAATACGCAACCAAATCTGTAGGGGCGTATCGAATACGCCCGGAATCACCATGCCAACCGGGAACGAAAGGCGTCCGAAGGACGTGACCACGGCGGCAGGATGCCGACGGGATTTAGCCGTGGATGAGCGTCTGCGTAACCCACGGAAAGCATCCCCAAAGGCAATGCATCCGTATAGGATGCGAATTCTGCAACCGTGCTGGTGGTTTGTAATTCACGTCCTCTGCGGACGCCGAATGGTGTGGGATGATGGATACCCGGGGTAGCGCTTCGCTTACACCGGGCTATATGCCTCGCCTGTAGGCTCGGCCTCACATGCTTCGCATGTCATCGCCGGCATCGTGCGTATGCCATACGCCCCTACAACATCGCTGCTCGGTTCTTCTTATTTCCTTTAGCCTTCCGCAACATTAGCTGCAGATGCGGCGAACATTCCAAACAATGCTTGCGATGCACGGGCACGGTTGTGCTCACGCAGCACTGCAGTCCTACCTGCCTCGGCAATAGCCTCGTAGCGCCGGCGGTTGGCGGCGATGTCGCGCAACAAAGCCGGCACCTCGCATGCCTGCTCATACTGCAGACATTCGTGCCCATGACGCACGGCAATATTCTCCAAGGCGAATGGCGTGCCAATCACCAGCAGCCCGTTGGTGATGGCATCGAGCACCTTGCCCTTTGTGCCCGACCCCACCGATATGGGAGTCAACTGCACATCGTGGCGGCATAGTTCTTCGGCATAATTCTCGGCAAACGTGATTAGGCGGCACTGCCAACCTGCGCCCAGCAGACGCTCGTGCATCGGCTCCCAACCCTTTCCGAGGAAAGTGAACTCAAACTTGTCGGCAAGGTCAGCATTGGCAGCAAGCACGTCAACCAGTTCGGCGGCAAACGATTGCATATACAGGTCGTTGCGCCCGGCAAGCACCAGCCTGATTTTAGGCTCGCCAAAACCTATGCGGCGGTCGGCATAATAGTTGTAGTGAGGGTGGCGCAGGAAACGCACGTCAACCGAGGGGTTGAGTTGCCGGAACATGGCACAATCGGCTTCGCCCACAACATGATAGCGGGCACAACCGGGAGCATGCACAGCCAGGCGGCGAAACTTGCGCATCATCACGCGGCAACGCAGGCGCTTCACAAACCCGAGCCAGGGCTGGACCGTAATGCGGCTGTAGAACAACATGCAGCAATCCGGTCCGGTGTGCACCTGCGGCATGCCATCCAACTGGCGCGAGATGCCGGTGAGTTCCTCGCCGTAAATCCACACTCCGTCGGGGTTCATCGCCCTGATGCGTTCAACCATCGCGCGGTGGAGACGCAGGTAGTGATGCATCGGATACGGCAACAACATCCTCACGACGAGGTTCAGAGCGCCATTAAGGCCAAACAACCACGCCGCAAACGGGTTCATAGGCATCACATTAATTGTCAGCCGAAGCTCCTGCTCCGACTGGGCGATTTTCTCTGCCGAAAGCCCGTTGGTGTTAAACGTAAACACCTCTACCTCCACGTTGTCCTGCCTATGCACCATCAGGTGATAAGGCAACGCCGATGTGCCCCCGATGTTGTCGGAAGCCGGCGCCATATTCGATATATATATTATCTTCATATTGTCAAAAAAGATGTTCTTCTAACCGCACTTTATGACTCACTCAGATTAATTTGATTAATCCGATTATCATTCATCACCATCATTATTTACTTTACAAACAACTCTAACAATATTATCTAAAATCTTATTACAATTAAAATTCACTAATATTCCAAGATGTTTATTCGCCAACTTCAGATATGTATATAATTGTTTTTTATGCAATGGCAATAATTCAGTTACAGATTTTAATTCTACAATGACACAATCATTAACAATTATATCCATTCTATAATTTATGTCAAGCTTATTTCCTTTGTAATATATCGGCAACTCCACCTGATTTTTCACTGAAAGCCCTCTATCCTTTAGTTCAAATATGAGCGCAGCCTCATAACTCGACTCCAAAAGCCCCGGGCCTAAAGCATTATAAACATCAAAAATTGCGCCTCTTATCACGTAAGAGAGCAAATTCTCCTTTGTCTCTGACCTCTTATCCATATCACAAAATCTCATTAATCTGTGTGAGACAATCACCATTGAGGTAAATCGTATTTACTGCTAAATAGGTGCAAAACAGTCACCCATCAAACACTGCCCCATGCAGCCTACTTGAAGTTGATTCGTTCGAATGGGCAACGCCCAATCTTGGCGGCATACTCGGGGAATGCGCTGGGCCACATGCCCGGCCCAACGAGGTTATACACCCGCTCGGCACCGGCAATCATATAATAATCAACGAACATCTTCACCACTGCGCCGTCGCTGGTGTGCTGCGCCGTGCCTATATGCCTTATCTCTCCGGGAATGAAACACACCTCGGGTTCCTCGCGACGCACCCGCTCGACAAACATGGCGCTGTCGGTAGCCAGCAGAATGCGCTTTCCGCAGTTGCGCTGCATCACCTCGCGCAACGATGCCAATGCGCGCATCGTCAGACTCTCCTGCTCAGCCCTTGGCAGCGTGGGGTCGGAGTCGAACTCCGTCTTGTCGCCAAGCAGATTCATAAACCGCAGGTGCACAGCCACATACTCCTCACCAAGACCTTGCTTGCAATCGTCGATGTATTGCTGCAAATATGCCGTGGGGCGGAACAACTCGCCATACAACTCGCCCCAATCATACTGTGTGCCGCAGCGAGCATTGACATAAGGCAGCGAGTTGTAGCCATAATAGAAATGCGCCTCACGGCGACGGCGCCTCAGCAATCGGCGCGGATTGTCCCACTCGCCATACATCACCACCGGACGTGCGTCCCAAGCGCTATCGCACCTGCCCTCCGCGCCGAGCCGCCAATCGTAGACGTTCGGTTCAAGATACCTCTCAAGCACAAAGGGCGAAGTGAAACAAATGCGAAAATCGCGCCCAAGCACCTTGGCTGCAGCATATACCGACACGGCACCCTTCAGGCGGTCGAACATGCCGCCATGCGGCATACGCCCATCGGCGCAAAACACCATCGCGCCCGCCCGGCAGGTGTTATCGCACCCGACCTCAGCACCGTGCCCCGGCGCCTGATTCCGGCAGCGACGCACCGAATACGCCCTAATAAGCATACCCGGCTCACGCACCAGCACGTCCTTCAAATACGAAACAATCCATTGTAGGTTCATCGCCATTTATTCTTTCCTAAAAACAAAAAAGCAGTAATATTAGTGACATCGAGCACCTTCATCAAAACCCAACTATACGCCACCGTAAAAACAAACAGCACCGCAATGGCAACGGCAACAGGCACATAGTCAGCCAAAATGCCAAATGTCTTGATATACACTATGTTGGTTGTTAGCGAAATGGCATAGATAGCCAAGGTATTCTGCCCCAAAGCATCGCCCAACGCAGATTGTCGGGTGAAACAACAACCAAATAACCTCATAAATGCCACAATTGCCGCAACCGCTATCAATATCGAAAAACCCCAATGCAGCAATTTTGCAAAAAAGGCGCTTTTCAAATCGCACTCAAGCGGATAGAAGCAAAGCATCACAGCAAACGCCCCAAACAGCACCCACATCGCAGCCGGCGGCATACGCTCAGCCATTTTGCTGCGATTAAGCCACCAGCCGAAGCAATAGAACGGCATCTGCCAAGCAACTAACTGCATCCCAAGCACCTTTACATCAAGCACGAGCACGAGAAGATACAACGCGCCCACTGCCGCCACAATCGGCACCACGATGCCAATCCTGAACCATCGGGCTGTCACCTCGCAGCACTTAATAATCAATACCACAACAAACAGCGCCCACAGAAACCACAACCCGCGGTCGGGCAACATCACAATAGTGAGAATATATCCCAAATCACCAACTATTATGCTCTTGACCACAGCCCACGCAGCATACGGCACCAAAAGCTGCACAGCCCTACGGCCTACAGCGCTCCACGGCGTAAAGTCACGCTGGCTCACATATCCGCTCACGGCAAAAAACAATGGTATGTGAAACGAATAGATAAACCTATACAGCAACGAATCGTCACCAAGTCCACTATCTTGAATGCAATGACCAAGCACCACCAGCAATATCAAAAACGCCTTGATATTATCAATCCACGCAATCCGCTGTTTCATACCTTATAACCTGCTCCCTCAAGGATTTTTATGATTAACGGCATTCGTTTGCTCCAATCGGCATACTCATTTGCCACTTGCAAGTTGCGGTCGACCAACGGCTGATAGTCTGCTATATGCCCCAGAATGCTTTTCATTTGTCCGGCAGCATCCGACCAATCAACATCTATCACCGGATTATATCCTATCAAATCCACGAGTTCCTTTGGCGCACGTCCAACCATCAAGCAACCACTTAGCATTGCCTCCCAATAGCGCTGTGTGAGGGTTTCAATATCACCGGCACGCCAAGGGTTAGTGTCGCACTGCGGAAAACATATCATAACCTTATATCTCGAAATATTGTCGTAGAAGTCGTCAATCGACACCGACATAGCGCTTGAAAGTGTTCCGTCCTTAGTCAGATTGCTTGTAAGCAACTGATTGATAGCGCCCTCGTTTTTCATATCTTGCAACACCATATGATATTTATCATACCTACGGCCCATTTCATACACGTCATACTCACGTTGAGCCAATGGCAGTCCTCTATGATAAAGTTTAGCCTTGATTCCCTCTGGAATCCAAAATGCCCTAACCTGCGTCTCGCGGTTAATCATCTCAGCCACTTGGTGCGAACTCACGAGCACTGTTTTCAATCCAAGTTCGCGAAGCATTTCAAGCATAATGCCCCATGAGTTAGGCCAGACATCCCACAACATGGGGACAATCTCGCAACAGCCATAATATGGAAACACACTATCGCGAATAGTATTGCCATTAGCAGTAACCAACAACGCATGTTTCCGCCTCAATATGCCCGGCATCAACTTGCCTATGAGCCGATAGCCGAGCCACAAAATGTCTCGGCATACAGCCCTAAGATGCCAGCGATAACTTGGCATCACGTCGGGTTTCGTTTCAAACCCATGCTCAACACAAGCATCGACAAAATCGTGCATAAAGAACTGGAATTCTTCCTTACGCCTTTTTCTTAATCTAACAAAAATTTTCATATTAGTAATCTATCGACTATCCATCTGCAATTAATCAGCGGAATCAATGCCGTGGTTTTCCACGACTTGGTTCTGCCGCTAATCGGGTAAGCACCTCTATTAATGCACAGATTCACACATTGGCTGCAAAAGTCTTTGCCCCACGGCCGTTTATTCACAAACAGCCTGTAGAATAGGCTGACCAACATCGAATTGGCATGCCTTGTGTAAAATTCCTGCAATTCTAATGACTGCAATTTGGCAACGTATTTATTAATCTCGGCAGCCACAACAAAGTCGTTGTATATGTTGTATTTTATCTTTTCCACCGATTTGGTGCGAGTCAACGATTCACCCTCATACACATAGTTATACACCAATACATCGCTGAAAGCAATCTTTTCTACAAAAGGCAGAATCTGAAAATTAAACAACACGTCTTGATGCGTGATATTTGGGTGAAACCGCAATCCAAGTTTCTCAATCACATCTCGAGGATACAGGCCCCGCCAAATTGAACCCGTATTGCCACCATTTAACACATAGTCCTCACCGGTGCATACCTCTCTTTCGGTGATGCCGGACGGAACGCTATTCTTTATCCGCTCCGATTGCTCGGTAATTACTCTATGCCTATAAAAAAGAATATCTGAATTACTGCAACGCGCTTTTTCAACCACTTCTTTCAGGCAATTTCGCTCGATATAGTCGTCAGCATCAACAAATATCACATAGTCGCCAACAGCGACATCAAGCGCAGCATTGCGCGCCATACTCACGCCACCATTTGGTTGGTGAATCACATGCACCAGCCCTGTATGAGCAGCGGCATAGTCATCGCAAATCTCCGGCGAGCCATCCTTGCTGCCATCGTCCACAAGAATTATCTCATAACCATCTGACGGCAATTCTTGGTTTAATAGCGAATCTACGCATCTGCGTAGCCACTTCTCGGCATTATAAACCGGAACTATTATTGATAGTTTTTTCACGCCTTCCACTGATATCTATTTTTTATCAATCTTGCAGGAACCCCGCCATACAAACAATTGCTTTGCTCTAAATCTTTTGAGACAAGCGATGACATGGCAACCACAGAATCATTTGCAATAGTGACCCCTTTGTTAATTCTAACATTTGAGCACACCCATATATGTTCTTTTAACCGAATCGGTGCTGACTTAATGTTCTCCACACCGTCAGAGTATGTAAAATGGCCATCAGTGGTGTTAACATCAACATCCCATCCAAAAAGGCAGTCATTCCCAATTGTAATCTCCATATCTGAGAGGAAATGGCAATCTCCATTACAAAAGAAACCATTTCCAATTTTTATTGAACCATTTCCGACTGTAACCAATTTTGTTCCTCGTGAAATATTAACATCCTGTCCAAGGTATAATCTTCCGCCACGAGAAATACTTATTATCATTGGCCCAGAATCTCTACCGATAGACCCCTCAAAGCCAAGCAAAACAGAAGCTTTGGAAACAACCCCTGTCAATACTATATCCCCACGATGCAGAGAACGAATTTTCGTGGTTGGCCACACCAATATTGGCACTTTTATAGCCTGATTAAATGGTAAATACCTCAAACAAAAGTATAGCGAATAGCTATAGTACCATATTTTATTTATTATTCTAATTACTTTCATATAACCTTTTCAAACTTTTATGCGACTTGAAAGCAATACTTCCGCTCATCTCCCTATCAAGAATCTCAAATACTTAGTATCTAATATTTTATATAGTATAAGATACAAACTGCCGCATGATAGCAACATTAGAAATGTGGCAAATATTGAATGTAATAAATCTGCCTTAAAAAAAGACAATCCAAAAACTGAATAAAAAAACTGCAACAATAAATAATGTAAACAATAAATTGATAACGTTTGCTGCCCAATAAATTCTAATATTTTAGATTTCTTTATCCAACGGCTAATCGACAAAACAATTATAGTACCCGACAACACCAATAATGGATAAATAAACAATGATTTATATGATATCATAATAAACCCCCCATTGACAAATGGCATTGAAATACCTCTTAATCCGACAAATACAATACATGATATCAGATAAAACAAGAATGCAATTATAACTATATATCTTCTCATTATCATCTCCATTTTTTTCTTTAATAGAGTACCCATATAAAGAAATGGCAAAAGTATAAATGTATGAAGCCAATATAAATAGTTCGGAGTATGCTGATTATGTATTATCAATAAACACGCAACCATATATAATCCACCTATCAAAATTGCTTGGAATATCTTGTGAATTTTTAAAACATAATAGCACACAATCTTTGCCTCTAATAACGCCATCAAAAACCAATACCCCCCATATAATATATTGTTTTCAAATAATAACGATATCGTTTTCCCCGAATCTGGAATGAATACCATCTCTGACACTCCAACAATAATTGACAAACAAATGTTTGGAATTAACAATCCCTTAACACATCCTTTAAGGAACTCGTGAGATGTCTTTGAAAAGTCCGAGCAATAGCCTGTTATAAAGAAAAAAGCTGCCAGATAAAACGGATTGTAATATCTACATAGTGTGCTAGTCCACCCCAAAAACTCATTTTTAAATGTAGATTGAAGTTGAAGCTGATCTAAATGCCCCCAGACCACTAAAAGCATTAATATTCCTTTTGCGATATCAATATAACGAATCCTTTCTTTCATAATCATTTATTTGTTGCATCTGTAGTTAGCATCTCTGTAATGCATATATTATTATTAATCCAATCTGCTATCTTCTATCAACCACTGGTATTCTTTTCTTCATTATAATACTATGATTTGATATTACATAATCTTTTGAAGGCATCTTCAAATCATGCTTTGAAAAAAGAACCTGAGGTCCACCTAAACGAGGATGCTCGAATTCATAATATGCTTTATAGCCTATTTTCATTAATTGATTACTGTATTCACCATATTTGTCGTTTTTAGGTGCGACAACAAAATCCGCAGAACCTGACAATACGGCTTTAGTTTGTGCTAACTCCATTTCCTTAGTAAAGCCTGCTTGCAATGTATTATACTTCGTTCCAGGCAAAGAGTTTACTGGAACACCAATGCCACATTCCTGAGATTCATGCCAGTTTATATAAGTAGGATTCGCAACCTGCGACATCAAATAATTAACATCATAGTATTGCTTTCTAAAACTTCTGTTATACATAAATAGTTCTGGCGACAAAGGGGTGTTACCATCATATTTAAGTAGATTAATTGCACTTACTAATAATATAATCACACATGCTACTACCATAATACTATGTTTCTTCATAAACAACATCTTATTATTCTTTATGAAATGCATATTAAAGAAGAGGATAAATAACGTAGCAGGTATATAATAACTAGAGAATTTATCTAAGTATGTATGCTTTGAAGCAATCAGCATAAACCACAGAAAACAAATTAGTGGAACAGCTTTATACTTTTGGAAATTATGATAACATGATATGCATCCTAAGATACCCATGATTAACACAAAAAAACGTTCCGTGTTTGCAAAAATATATGTTATTTCCATTAACGAGGTTTTCACACTCGCACTTCCCTGCACAGTAACAAGAGTATTTAATATGTATTCTCTCCAAAATGGCTCTAAGCTATCCGTACAAACCATATAAACAAAAAACGGCAAGAATACAACAAATAATCCAGTTATAACGTAACCGACAGGGTGTAATACATTCTTCTTCTCTCTAATTAAATAATACAATCCTACCACAAGAAAGATTAACATCATTGCTGTGATAGAAAATTTTATAAGGAATGTAGCCCCCAAGCATATTCCTATAACAAAACACCCTCTAAATAAAGAATTGTTTTCGCTATAAATAATCTTACATAATTCATAAAACGAAATCACAATAAACAGCATACATAAATCTTCTGCTCTAAACTCAGTGTCATGGAAAGGAAGAAATATGGCAAGTGCCATTGACAATGATGTAGCCAATGATAATTTATCGTCTTTAAGAAATAATCCACACAACTTGTATAACATGAAAAAAATCGCCGAATACCAAAAAACGCTGACCCAAAAGACTCCAATATAATTGTATGGACAAATTAAGTATCCAATGCCATATATAAGAAACAATAATGGCCCCTTCGAATCAGAAAAGTCCACGTATGGTATCATACCATTCATCCATGCCTTACCACTCAAATAAAACCATGCAGAATCATTTCTATACCACAAATCATGGGTATACGAATCAGCAGATATTATAAAAAAACAAGGAAAAAACAAAAATAAGACACGCACAATATCTTTGAATCTCTTTATTCCATTTTATTATCATGTAATTTATGCTTAAACAATTAAACTACTTTTTAAAGTCATCGCGAAAAACAGCAATAATTAAATTTCATAACGAATAACTGCATAATGATGAGTTAAATGGATTACCTTAACCCATATTATTTGTTTTGCAAAAGCTATCAACCCTTAAGCAATCTTGATATTCTAATTTTTAGTGACAATAAAAACACAACAATTTTCTTAAAAAGGTTATAACTAAACAACGATAGCAGTTGTTCCTTAACCTCAGGTTGACTAAAATTGTGGTTTAAGATATTATAATAAATGTAACCAGCGCACACAATCTCATATTTCCACGAACTGATAAGATTGTTGTCACGAAGATAATCTTTTATTCTTTTTGTTTCTATGGCTTGAATCCCATTGCCCGATTCTGAAAAAGATTCTGTAACGTTGGTTCCATGTCTTCGACAATAATTCAATGGTTTATTTACAATCGTAACATTCCCTGTTATTGCCACCTGAATCCAAAACAAAACATCACCTGATGCCTTGAAAGTTGTATATTCATCTCCGACTCTGCTTATTACACTTCTTTTAAATAATGTACTACTTGCATTTGTAACATAACTGCCACTACTCATATACTTTTTAACGAATGCTCTACCATCAAGGTGTATCGTACCGTCATTTTTAACATCATTCCCATAATATATCCACTCATGTCCATTATCGTTAAACGCAACAGTTCTAACAAAGGCAAGAGATAGATTATCATCTTTCTCAAATTCCTGAACTAGCACTTCCAATTGGTTATTTTTACACTTATCATCAGCCTCAGCTATCCATATCAATTCTCCTTTTGCAATTATAAAACCTTTGTTCCATTGCTTAAAAGGGCTTCCGCTATTTACTTCGTTATAGACAATACACGACACATGAGGATTGCCTCTATATTTCTCAATCACATCTCTACTATTATCTTTAGAACAATCGTCTAAGATAATAATTTCGAAATTTTGATATGTTTGGGTCAGGATACTTTGCATCCTTTCATCCAAAAATCTTGCATAATTATAGTTAGGTACAATAACACTTACAAGAGGTCGCTTCATAATTTCAGCTTTTTTATCCAATCCAACCTTAGTTTAATGTTTAGGGTTTTTAACACCATTATATCTATACAATAAATGATTCTTTTCAACTTCGGTATAGCTTCAACCATATTCATCATCCTTTTATATGATGTAAGTCCATAACAATAATCCTCATAATCAATAATTATCCTTGGTGGAAGGCACTTGGCCAATTCCTGTTTGACCTCCTGTCTTGAAATATCTTTACATTTGTCAGTAAATCCACCTGGCTCAAAGTTCGCCACGACAAATGGCAATCTACGATACGTCGCATTATTAAACACCAGTGCTTGCATGAAAAATTTCCAGTCAGAAACTCCTCTTGTACCCTCATCATAACCCAGTTCCTTTATCAACTCCGTTTTTATAAAACTCCCTTGGTGATATAATGTTGATTTATAGAATGTTTTCATCGTAACATTATCCACTGTAGGGCAAAATTGGGTCCCATAGTATATGTCTCCTGTCTGAATATCCTCACTATAATTGAGCACCGAAACCTTTTGAAGTATATCATTCGTAAAGAACGTATCTCCAGAGTTCATATAAATAGCATAGTCTCCAACGGCATGGCTTGTTCCTTTGTTCATAGCAGCAAAAATTCCACCATCTGGTTCACTCACCCAATAGTCAATATTGTCGGCATAGCGCTTAATCACGTCCACGCTGCCGTCGGTGCTGCCGCCGTCGATAATTATATATTCAAAATCGCGGCAAGTCTGATTTACAACGCTCTCAATGGTGCGCCGTAACCCCTCGCAATTATTATAGTTGATGGTTATTATTGAAAACTTCATAAACGGTGATATATTATTGATATTATATCCTTAACAGAAAACAACTCACATTTTCTAACCATATTTAATGCTGATAAGCAACCTCGTAGTGGCACTTCTCGCAAAGCCCTAACAACAATCACTTTCTGTGATTGATTGCCTACTATATGTTCCTTCAAATAGTTACCCAAAGCAGTCTTTTTAAATTCCATCTTAGCAACCTCCTTCTCCACAAATAAACAGAATTTTAAGCGGGCTTCAAACTTAAGCGAGGCGGTCTTTAAAGTATGGTCACTTGAAATGTTTAGATTTGACCACCTAAACTTCACTAAATAATCTTGTGAATGTACAATCCCCTTCTTTGACATCATCAATATAGTAGCATCATCACTCCCCCAGGCAAGAGGAAATGACACAAAACCTCCATTGCTGACAAGCATTTTGCGATTAAATATATTTTGAGGAATACCACCTTGTATTCCTTGCAATAAGTGGAAACAGAATTCTTCTTGTCTCAAATACTCTTTATAACACTTGTCAAGGTATTTTATACTACCGGAATCGTCAACGTTCATTATTCTGGCGCGGAAAACTCCAACTTCAGGATACTTTTCAATCAAGGGGACAAATGCTTCAAGGAAATTTGGTTCGTAAATGTCGTCATCGGTGGCAAGAATCACATATTCGCCACGAGCATAACTCAAGCACTTGTTCCACTGCGCCACCAAGTCGTTGCCACCTATGTTTCGCTCGTTCTCATAATAACGTATGCGGTAATCAGTATTATCTGCTACAATGCCGGCAATATCGTCGGGCGAACAGTCGTTCACTATCACCAACTCGAAGTCGGTGACTGTTTGGGCCAAAATGCTTTTAATTGATTCGGCTAAATATCGCCCTTTATATGCAGGCAGTACAAATGAAAACCTTGGACAACTCATCTTTTTGGCAATCGTGATTTAATAAATGAAAGTAATTGCTCGCGAGCCTCTGTTCCTAATCCAAATCTATATATTAGAAATGTTGAAGTCACAAATGAGGCAAAACACACAGCCAACAGCCGCACAAAACCACTATCCATATTTAAATGAATATAAGTGGGCAATATGGCAGTAGCAGCAATAATCAACATCGTTCTCAAAGGCACTTCTTTCAGGAAACGAAATATCGGAAATTCTGTATAGTGATGCAATATCAGCAAATCGCTGCAAAATGCCATTGGGAAAACACACACCGAAATTATGTATACAATCACGGGCTGCGCCCCCAGCTTCAATGCAACATAGCACACCGGCAAAATAAGCATATATATAAGAGATGACGATAAATGTGGCAACTTCATCCTGCCAACAGCATGAATCCCTGTCCCTACTGGATAGTCAATCGACTGAATAAGCATCTGCACCAACACCAATCGGGCAAATTCAATTGTGTACTCTGGAAACTTGCCAAGCCACAAAGTAAGCACATCCTCCATCTCAATGAACAACGGCACTGCAAACAGCAACAGAAGATAAGATGAGAATCTGGCATTATTTATCACAAGCTGTGTGCTTCGTTCAACATCTCCACCAGCATAACTCTTTATAATTTGTGGATTAATTGACGTTTGGAAATTGGTAACAAATTGGTTGACCATATTTGATATTGTCATAGCCACCGCTCTTGCAGCATTAACCGCAGGCCCAAAGAACATATTCAGCAAAACCGTAACACCCTGTCCATTCAGCGTGAATGCGACAGCTCCTATTGCACCCCAACCGGTATAGCCTACCATCTTCTTATATAATTCTTTATAAAAAATCAATCTAAACGAACAAAAATCAAAGCAACGTTTACAATAATATCGGTAAAACAAGAATGTAATTATGTTACACACAAGCAGCATCGAGGCATAAAGCATCAATTTGTCAAACTCCACAACGAACAAAGCAAACACTATCAGCAATTTCACCACAACATCATAAATGCTGATGTAGGCAAAAAAATTCATTCTTTCTTTTGCTATCACCGAGGCATAAAACGGCACTTGAATTATGCCAATGCAAGCCCCCACAAGCGAAAGTTGATACACAAAATTTACGGCATCCGTACGCGAAGCATCAAATACCACATGAGTGTTCAAGAACCACAACCCAACAGTTTCGCCAACCACAATAATTACTGCTGCCAATGCTATATGAATCAACATCAAAGCCGAAAATGTATTCTTTTGCCCTTCTAAGTCGTCCGAACCAATTGAATAGGTGAGAAAACGCATTGTACTTTGCGATAGCAGGCCAGTAACAACACCCATCATGCCTATCACACCTCCAACCACGTTATAGATGCCATAATCGTCAAAACCAAGTGCACTTAGGAACACCCGCGAAGTATATAACCCCACGAGCATTGTTATTAACATCCTGAAATAAAGCATCAAGGTGTTCTTTGCAATGCGACGGTTGTCGGATGAATATGTATTATCGTTCTCTCCCAAAATATTAAGCCGTTAGTGATTCCGATTGCATAAGAGCGAGATTATTCCCTCTTATAAATATTGACATAATCGTTTGGAGATGGGGTCGTTTGGAAACGATAAACCAATCGAAATCCATTTGCCAATACATATTGGCGCGTTTCAGTAGAATCCGATATCCAATTATCCGTCGTTACCACATCGCAGTTATTAATGGCATTACGTGCCGACTCATGCATTTCCCGAGTACCACCAACCTGCCGTGACCAATATCTTGTAGCTGGCAAGATGTTTGACCTAACACCAAAACCTCTCTCAACAGAGAGGTTAAGTATCCTTGGGCTATTAATCTCTGATATTATTCTTTCCACATCGTCAATTTGCTTCTTCATTTCAGTATTAGCTCCCCACCAAGGATGATGGCTCTCACGATAAACCATAACGGCATAATATGCACACACTAATGCAACAATCGAAATTCTGCCTACTTTCCTGTTTGCAATTAGCTGGGATATAACACAGAATCCATAAACCACAAACAAGGAGCAGAGATAATAATAGTAGTAATAACCGCGTGAAGCTATACAAACAACTGTGAAAAACAACAATGCAAAAATAAACATTGGTTTCCGGCATCTCCATGAGAAGAAAAACACAAATGCTATTTGTAGCAAAACAAGCGCTGTTAGCCGGTAATTAAGAATAAGCACCATCACATCATTCTTTAATCTGATGATAAGGGCAGATTTATCTTTATTCTCTATCGTTTGAAGGGTGTTGATAAAGTATTCCTGAATAAAGGCGGAGAAGTTGCCTTGAATTAAGAAACAGATAAGGAACGGCAGGGCGAGAGCGGCGAATCCGGCGGCACAGGCAAGCAGCGGACGCCACACGTTGCCACGCTCCCGCAACAGGTGGTAGAGCCCGATTGCCGGAAAGATGCAGCACATGGCTGTGATGTTGTACTTTATCAGCAAGGTGCCGGCAAGTGATATGCCAAAGGCAAAAAAGGCTATCCGCTCGTCACGTTCGGTATGCTCGGCATACAACAATCGGCACAGCTGCCACAGCGATAGGGCTGCGAAAAACATACCAAAATCCTCGGCTCGCGTTTCGTCGTGCGTGATGGGATTAAAAATCGCCACCGATGTCAGCAACACCGCCAATAGTGCTTGGCTGCGCTGCGCAACAAACAGGCGGGCTGTTTTAAACAGGAAA
The DNA here is from genome assembly GCA_051871535.1 of Muribaculaceae bacterium. Classification (GTDB taxonomy): domain Bacteria; phylum Bacteroidota; class Bacteroidia; order Bacteroidales; family Muribaculaceae; genus SFTJ01. The sequence continues at coordinate 25,225 of JBJECX010000033.1, forward strand.
TAGAATGTACCCGAATACACCACCACCGACACCCAGAACACGCCGTGATAGTCGTAGTGGCTCAACAGATAGCCAACGCCGTAGATGAGCCACAGCAGCGGACCTTTGCTGTCGGCAAAGTCGACGTATGGCACCATGCCATTCATCCACGCCTTGCCGCACATAAAGAACCACGCCGAGTCGCATCGCGGACCAAGCAAATACAGGTATGAGTCGCGCGACAACAGCAGCATTATCGCCGCTGCCATCACCAGCATCATCAGCCAGTTTGCCAAGGGTCGGTCAGGTATCCGTTTCAACAAATTCATAGTCTTTTCTTTACATATTGTTCTGCCGCGGTTGCGAGGGCAGTGAGCCGTTCGTTCACCCGTAGCACGTCAAATAACTTTTTACGCAAGAAGTCAATGCCCACGCATGCGATGAATATCGTCGCATCGGCAGCCGGGATATACGCCACACTCCACGGCGAATGAGCATCGGCATGCTGCACAACGCTATCCCAAAGCAAGCGCCGTATATAATCATTGTCATGAATCAGATACACTCCAAACGTGTAAGGAGCCATCCGGACCAACGCATTAGTGAACCAGTTACACTTTACTTTCAGTTTGCTTATCCACACGAAGAACAAAAACGATGTGAATATCGGAAGTCCATTCTTACCAACAAGTGCATAAGTGAGTGCCACATAGCCATACGGCTGATTCAAGCGGTAATTAAGGTATTCCTCATATAACACAGTTAAAAGAAACATTGCCGCCAGCGAAAGGCAAAAAGCAACGAGAATCTTTTTAGCTGTTATGTCCACCGGATGAATCCTTATGTATCCTGCCAACAGATAGACAGTAGCAAGATGGAACAATGTGCAGTCTCCCGAGAAATGCTTGCCATAGCCGAAGTTACACATAATCTCAAAATCCATAGCCAATAGCAATAACAGCAACGCACGGTATTGCAGCCTCGACAGGTTACGCACCATAATGTTGACAAATGGCGCCAGTACTATCAATCCAATATATTGGGTCACAAACCAATAACTGCCATTATAAACCGGCACGAATTGAGCACCAAAATCCTTTAATGAAAAATCATAGATGCCGGCGCCAACCAAAATAGCATATATCGCCACGCAATAGAACATCGTCTGACACCAGATGACCGGCACTTTATCCCATCTTGGGCGTGAGGTTATCATGAAATAGCCCGTTATCATCACAAGCAGGTCGACGCCCATCCCTGATGCAATAATCAGGCATTGATGAAAAACATATAAGCAAGCATCGGTGGCGCTCGTTAACGAAAAGGTAATGAGATTGCTATCGTTGGTTGCGTTCAAATAGAAAAATCCATGCACATAACAATGCCACAACACAATCGTCATCATTGCCAGCACGCGCAGAATCTCGAAGTTAGGCAGTCGTTGTTTCTTAACAATATTCATTTATGCTCTATTAAACCATGTGGAGTGTTGGTAATTCTTGGGGTCATCGCTTCGAAGACGAAACGACGGATTATGGGTGTATGTAGCAAGGTTATTACGCCGGCGGATGGCACTATCACAGTAGTCATAAGCGTTAGTAAGTAACCTCGTTTCGTGGTGATATATATGCATATATCATCTGTTTAGTCTACAAAGATAATCATTTAAATGATTATTCGCCCTCCTACCGCCCCACATTTTTCCTGTTGTGCAAAATTTTTTCCGCGCGACCCTTTGGTGCTTATGGCACAAACGCAAAAGAGCAGCCAAATTGGCTGCTCTCTTACCGTTGTCTTACGAGGATTCGAACCTCGACAGGCAGAACCAAAAACTGCAGTGCTACCATTACACCATAAGACAATCTTAACAAGCAAGACTCATCGTCTCATTTGCATTTGCAAAGTTAAGCGTAAAAAACGAGTTGTGCAAATTTTTGCGCCTTATTTTGCAATTATCAGGTAATAATTTTTCTTTCCGCGCTGTGCAAGAATGTATTTTCCGTTAAGAAGGTGCTCGGTGGTAATCATTGCATTGGCATCGGAAAGTTTCTCTTTGTTCACCGACACGCCGCCGCCCTGAGTGAGTTTGCGCATCTCGCCCTTCGAGGCAAACACGCTGGTTGCACCGGCAAGCAGTTCGATGGCAGGGATGCCTGCTTCTATAACGTCTTTGCTGACCTCAAATTGTGGCACGCCTTCAAACACCGACAGCAGTGTGTCCTCGTCGATGCGGTGCAGGATGTCCTGAGCCTTGTTAGAGAACAGAATCTGCGAAGCCTCAACGGCAGCCTCGTAGTCGGCAGCGCTGTGCACCATGGTGGTGAGCTCCTTGGCGAGGCGCTTCTGCAATGGGCGCTGGCTTGGGTCGGCAGCCTGCTCGTCAACCAGGCCTTCGATTTCTTCTCGGGTGAGCGAAGTGAAAATCTTGATGTATTTTTCGGCGTCGGCATCGCTCACGTTCAGCCAGAACTGATAGAACTTGTAAGGCGATGTGCGCTTAGGGTCGAGCCATACGTTGCCGCTCTCGGTCTTTCCGAACTTGCCGCCGTCGGCTTTGGTGATAAGCGGGCAAGTGAGAGCATACGCCTCACCGCCTTCAACACGGCGAATCAGCTCGGTGCCGGTGGTGATGTTACCCCATTGGTCGCTACCGCCCAACTGCAGGCGGCAGCCATATTCGCGGTAGAGGTGCAGGAAGTCGTAGCCCTGAAGCAGCTGGTAAGAAAACTCAGTGAACGACATGCCGTGGTCGGCATTGGCGGCAAGGCGCTTCTTCACCGAATCCTTTGCCATCATATAGTTTACGGTGATGTGCTTGCCTATGTCGCGAATGAAGTTCAAGAATCCATATCCCTTCATCCAGTCGTAGTTGTTCACCAGCACGGCTGCGTTAGGCGCATCGCTGTCGAAGTCGAGAAACTTGGCAAGCTGCGCCTTGATGCATTCCTGATTGTGGCGAAGGGTTTCCTCGTCGATGAGCACGCGTTCCTGGCTCTTCATCGACGGGTCGCCAATCATGCCTGTGGCGCCGCCAATGAGCGCAATGGGGCGGTGGCCCGAACGCTGCAGGTGGCGAAGCATCATCACGCCCACCAAGTGACCGATATGTAGCGAGTCGGCAGTGGGGTCGATGCCCAGATAAGCCGATGTGAGTTCTTTTTCGAGTTGTTCTTCGGTGCCCGGCATCATGTTGTTAATCATGCCGCGCCATTCAAGTTCTTTTACAAAATTCATCGAATGAGATATTATTGAAATAATTAATTACTAATGTTTTCGCTGTGCAAAGTTACTATTTAATGCCGATGTTTGCAAATAGTCGTCGGGGCTTTGTTTGCTCTACCACTTCACAAGATGGTAGGTGTAGACATGTCCGTCGGGCGAATCGAGCCTGAGAACGAACCCCGATGCCTTTACTCCGTTGAACGTGAGCACATTCTGCTCTGCCGTCATGTGGCTTTGGGGCAATGGTGCATAGTTAGCGTCGGGGAAGCTCACCCGCAGCGTGCCGTTGCCGTCGTCGCTCCACACCCCGAATCGGCTTTCGGTGTCGTGGTTGTCGTACACAATCAACATCTCGAACACGGTGCTCTGGAATTTAAAGAATAGGTTGCCTTGATAGTCAGCCTCAGCCACGCCGTCGACGGTAATTTCCGTTACACGCCACGTGCCGAACCACGGGCCTATGTCGCCATTGTTGGTGGTGCACGATGCCGCCACCGTCAGCAGCACCGCAAATAGTGTGATATTTCTTGCAATCTGTTTCATCGTCGTTGTTTTTCGTTTCGTCATTTGCCAATTCTGCCACAATATTTCACTGCCACCACAGCGCCCACGTTGTTGCCGTACAGCGACCCGCGGTCAACCGCCACCTGCGCCATAATGCTCACCCCCGGCAGCAGTTTGTGTGCGTTATACGAGCCCTCCACCATCACCGATGTGGCATCGCGCTTCGTGATGGCGGGCACAAACACTGCGCCACTCGATTTGCGATACGATGCCATGAGCCTATAGCTCAACTCGGGTAGCACATAGCCGGTGACTGCGGCGTGGAAGCCACGTAGGCGGTTGTCGGTAAACAGCTGATAGCCATCGCGGTTGTAAATCGTTGACTTGAGTATAGGCGAGCCTATCGACATGCCCAGCTCGCTGTAGCCGTTGAAGTAGTAGTTGTTATAGTAGTTGTCGCCGCCTGTTGCCTGGTCGACTATCGGCGTGCCGGGGAAGTCGCCAGGCGCCCAGTGGATAGGGCCGCTATGGTTCATCAAATCGAGATATTCCACCACGGCACCGCTCACCGGCGAACGGTCAGCGGTGCGATATTCCAAGCCGTACAACCCGTCCCAACCATTTAGCTTGCCTATTCCAGAGCCGTCCTCAAACGGGCTTTGATAATAAGCCCTCAGCCGCTTGCCGCCATCAAGACGATAGCGCACCGCCAAGTCCCACGAGCCCAGGTGATTACCCTCGTAATACGCCTTGTCGCCGATGTTGCTGCCGCTCGAACCGCCGCTCGGCAGAAATGCTTTCCAGAAAGTCTTCAGCGTGGCTTTGCTTTTCTCGGAGAGAAACATATTGCCGGCTGCATACATCTCACGGTTGCCGGCAAACTGGCACGACGCCTGCATGCCCACCGTCACCGACAGCCGCTCGCCAGGCTTGGTGCGGAAATAGCATCGCTTGTAGTTGAACCACGTGTGCGTGGTGATGAATCGGTTATAGTAGTTATAGTGATTCTCGAGCCAAGCGTCTTGCATGTCCTTGTAATATCCCACTTCGCCTTCAATCTGCACCCAGCCATTGGTGAACGGTATGTCCTGAAAGTCAACAAATCCCATCCGCAAGCCCGGCATAGGCCGCGCATTGCCCGAGAGGGTCAAGTCGCCGCTGCTCAATGCCGCATCGGTGATGGCATTGCGATGCTCTTTCTGTCCCAGCACGGCATATATGGCACGATATTTCACCTCGGCATACAGCTGCTGCACCCACGCGCGCGACGGATGCCGGGCGTTGGTGCCCCACGTGGCGTCGGCAGCATTGTAGCGTGCATAATCGGTGCTCGATGTCCACCCTGCCCACACCTCAGCGCCAAAGCCGTAACTGAAGCGCTTGGTGGAATCCATTTCGTGCCATACGGCAACATTTGCCAGCGCCGATTTGCCTTGCGTGAGGGTGCCGTAGCGATTCGATGCCGCATAATATGGCGCCAAGTCGCCGTGACTCATGTTCACCGTGGCTCCCGCCTCGTAACTGATGTCCTGCGCCGGGCACACCGCAGCGCACAGCGTAGTAAGAATGCTTATAACTCCAAATCTTATATTCATTTACATCAAAAACAAATCAGTGCGGCGGCAATCAACACTTATAGCCCAGACTCTGGTCAAAAGTGTTCACATGCCGTCCTATTTTTTCTTTGGTGATTTCACCCACCGAAATCATTATTCCGCTCTCCTCAACATTGCCGAATTCATCGTTCACCGCCGTGCCAAACATGCGCATCGTGGGCGACAGACTCATGTAGGCATGCACCAGCGGCGGAATATTAAATCCCTCGTTGCGAACCATCTGATTCAGTCGGCGATAGTCTTCCTCAAAATTGTCGTTCACAAACTTCATCTTCAGCCACTCCTCATCATGCGACAGTTTCACGGGCGTGATGGGCCACACCAAATGGTCGTTGTCGGGGAAATAATGATTCAGGAAATACAGTATCATGTCGCGGCATAGATGCGAATAGTTGGGATACATGGTCACCTTGCCAAACAGATATTTGATTTGCGGATACACCACCGTGAGGGCTCCTATGCCGTCCCACAGATTGTCGAGCGCATAGATGGCTCTCACGCCGGCCTTGGTAGACTGATACTCAAGTCGCACAAACGAGCGCCCAAGTTCAAGCGTCTCCGGCAGATAACTCTGCATAAATCTGTCGGAAAACCTGAACATATGCGACGTGGCGATGCGTGGTGACCCGTCGCTGTTCAACACCACATTCTCACCCAGGATAAAGCGATAGCCGCCCACTATCTCGCGATGCTCGGGATTCCACACCAGCAACTGCTGGCATGGCACATCCATGGTGTCGAACTCGTCGATGTCGCAAGCCTTGCCGGTGCCGCCGCCTGCGGTGCGGAATGCAATCTCACGCAAGCGCCCTATCTCGCGCATCACGTTGGGTGCATTGAAGGCATCCACCACATATATCTCGTTGCCTCCCTTGTTAGTGTGGCGCAGCAGCCTATCCTTGGTTAATTCCTGCTCAAGGAGTGCCGCATCCACCTCTTTGATTATCGCTTTCATACACTATATATCAATCGTTTTCAATTTTCTATACCACAAATTTGCACATCGGAAGGGGAGCAGATTTCATTTGCCACACAATCCATAGCATATTTGCCTGATTCGCTCCACCTCAGCCGCCGGCCGGCTCGTGTCGATACTGCCGCAAGCAATCGGGGTGCCTATGTGCAGCACAAACTCCTTGCCACGGCATTTCATCATCTCACGCGGCAACAGCAGCATCTCAATGTTGAAGCCAATGCGCAACCGCTTGCGCCACCGAGCCACGCGATAGAACAGCCGCGAATTCTCGCCCTCGAAGTGCATCGGCACCACATCACGCCCATATTCGGCTGCCTTCATAACAAACGACTTCTGCCACGCCAAGTCGGTAATACTGCCGTCGTCCATCAGCCGCGAGCACAGCCCTGCCGGAAACGTGAGCATCTGCACATCGCCGCTGTATGCCTCGTCGATGCTTTGGGCTGCCGCACGCGATTGCCGCCCGAACTTGTTGATGGGCAAAAAAACATCGGCAAGCGGCGTGACCGCCATAAGCAAATCGTTCACCAGAAACCTGATTCTGCCGCCATAATGGCGCCCTATGTGCGAAATGATGGCTATGCCGTCCAACCCTCCCATCGGATGGTTGCACACAAACACACACCGCCGCCCTGCCTCGGGGGTGGGCAAGTTCTCCATGCCATCGATGCGAATTGTCAAGCCAAGATAGTCGAGAACGCCGTCGGCAAACTCCACGCCGCGCTTGGCGCCATGCAGCCGGGCTATCTCGTTCAACTCATCCTGGCAAATGAGACGAGCCAGCCATTTCACCACAAAACGGGGCACATACTTGTAATGCCGCGGCAGTTTCTGCCGCAGCACCTCGCCCACATCGAGGCGTAGCGCGCTGTTTGCTTTCTCTGTCATATCTCGCATTCTCATTCGTCTTCTTTGCTGCTTCTGTCAAAAAAACTTTCGTAATCTTCGTCGGTTATTCGCCATACCCCCATCTTTCGCCCTCCTTCTCGGGCAATCAAGTTCATCGAAGTAAGGCGCTTGATATATCTTAACACTTGCCGTTTTGTTATTCCCATTCGCTCCGCCATCTGCTGAGTAGTAATATCAGGTTTTTCCGAAATATACCTGTATATCTTTCTCTGTGCATTTAGGAACTCTTTTCGCGCTTTTGGGAGCAGCACACCATCTTCCGCCAACTCTTTGGTGAACTCTTTCCCCTCTTTGGTGAACTCTTTTCCCTCTTTGGTGAACTCTTTTCCCTCTTTGGTGAACTGCTCGTAATTAAGATTCCACAGCGTAACGTGAAACTCTGTGGCATTTGAAGAGAATTCCGGGGCGCGATAATTAGAAAAATGTTCATATCGCTTGTAGGCATCAATGATTTTCTTCATACCGCTGCCTCTGCGTTCCATCAAGTCGAGGCGGCTGAATATGTCGGCAAGCAAAGGATTACGACGTTTCGATGGCACAGTGAGAGGATTAAGCTGCTGTATCAACCTACCATCCATCATGCCACCGGGCGAATAGATTTCAATGCGGTTGTCATACATGTCGATGTGCACTTCACTTCCTATTTCCAAATAACTACGGTGAATGATTGCATTGGTGATACTCTCAGTCACCGCCCGCTCCGGATAGTCAGGCAACACTTCCCTATGGTCAGCTTCTTTCCACCATTTCCTATGCGAATTATTCCTTACAAAAGTCACGGCATCTTGAAGCTGCCCAACGACACACCCCTCCAGTTCAATATCGTCAACGGCCTCGCCTAACCCGCTGGTCATTGTCAAGCCATTCCATCGTGTGCAGAACACTCGTGAGTGGCGAATTGGAGAATCGTCTGCTACCAGCGCACCGGCATTCGTCAGTCTGCCATCTTCGCCAACAATGCCCCAGGATATAAACTCGCTATCATCAAAAGAGCGTTTCAAACGCTTGAAATGAATGGATTTCAATCTGCTGAAAGCCATATCGTCGAAGCGATAGGGCGACGAAAGCATATCGTAGGAACGCCCTGTGCCCTTCATGACAAGGTCACGCAATTGCATGCGGTCGGCAACTACCGACTCGTTACCTATGCGGGTATAGGCAATGCGCTGTTTGTCGCCTATATAGTAATATGGCGTTTCATCGCCACCCCTGACATGTAGCAAAATCAGCTTTAACCCATCCACTTGCTTATATTCCAGCTCGACATATGGCACCGGGTCGAGTTTTGTCTTTATTTGTTCGCTGATGATTTCGGCATCATGCTGAGCATCGCTCAAACCAATAATCTTTCCATCATCCGACACACCAAACACCAGCAATCCGCCTTCGCTATTTGCAAAAGCCGATACGCTCTTCAGCCAACTCTTGGGGCGCTTTGCCTCTATCTGCTCTTTCTTTTCGTAAGCAGTGGATTCGCCAATCAGTTTTTGTATGTCAGTTTCCATTTTCAATTAAACGTATGTGTATTGCAGTTTATGCCGCAGCACCTCGCCCACATCGAGGCGTAGCGCGCTGTTTGCTTTCTCTGTCATATCTCTCCGAGCTGTTATCGCGCAATTTGCAAAAAATATTCCTCAGGCAAATTGCAATTACGCCACAAATATACACAAAAAAACACTACCTTTGCAGATATGAAGGTTACGCAAGAAATATTTTTTGTCGAAGCTGCGGTGTTTATTGCGCTAATACTATTATCAACCTATCACTTTGCGCTATGCGATGCCGCTACAATTGTAGCTGGTTTCACCGTCGCCTACCTGGTGCCACGCATCGCCTACTCCCGCATGAGCACTTGCTCCGGCGTGGGCGTAGCAGCCCTGGCATGGGCTTGGATGGTGACGGGCGTGCTGGGCATAAACTATATTGCCCAGACAACGGTGAACGTAGGCAAGCCGCTATCCGACCCGGCGCTGTGGCACGATGCCGCTCGCTATTACAATTATGCCTTGCAAATATTCCACCACCAAAACACGGGCAACGCCGCCGACCCTTTCCCGGGTCTGCCACTCGCCACCGTTCTGCTGTGGAAGGTGTTTGGCATAAACATTGTGCCGCCTTTGGCAATGAATATGATGCTCACACTTACCACCATAGTGCTCACGGGCTGGCTCGCCACCGTGCTGCTCGAGGGCAGGACGTCACTGAGCAATCAACAGACGGCTTCGATGGCAATGGCGATGAATGCATTGCTTTTCTTCTTCCTGTCGCACGGCACGCAGTTGCTCAAAGAGCCGCTCGTATATTTTGGCGTGATGCTGTGTGCACTCGCACTCGCATCGCTAAACCGCATTGCCCACACGCGCCTCGCCTGGCGCATCATTGCCTTGTTTGCACTGGGCATGCTGGTGGTGGCGGCAGCGCGCACCACCTACTCGGCAATGATGCTCATGGGAGTGCTGCTCGTTGGGTGCGGCAACCGCCGGCAGTGGCGCAATGCGCTTGCAATGCTGGCTTTGGGAGCAATCATATATATTACCATTAGCGAATTTGGTCACTCCATCTCGTTCCGCTTCTACGATATGTATTTCGATGCCGAAAAATCGACACAAGTATCCAACCAATACATCGTGGGCGACTGCCAGAAGCCGCTTGCCAACATCGTAGGCGACTATTTTGCCTTGAGCTTCTGGCGCAAGCTGCTGCTGTTGCCGCTGCTCTGTGCCGTGCAGTTTGTCATCCCGTTCCCCTGGCTTATGACCGACGTCACGCTGGGCGAACTGGTGCCTCGCATTGCCCTGCCTTGGTATGCCATAGGCGGGCTCACGCTGTTCTATCTGGGATGGATGAGCTGGCGCAAAAACACTTCGCTGGGCACCTATCCGCTGTGGGTGGCATTCTGCTTTGCCGTGCCTGCCTTCATGGCAGCCGGCTCGGTGTCTCGCTATATGCTCCCGTTTCAGCCGCTCATGGTGCCGATGGCAATATTTGCAGTTGCTATGCTGCGAGAGCACAACTATCGAAAGATTTTTACTATATTTGCCATTGCCTACACGCTGCTGCTTGCCGTCACGCTCGTTGCTTGCTACTATGTGCAGTCGGCGTGTATGCAGTAGAGAGCGGTGCCAATCGCAATTTTGCAACTATATTTATTCACCCATCAACCCCCAATCGCTCAGTTATGAAAACTTTCGACCGACTCAGCAAATCGCTGAAAACAGCAGCCGACACTGCCATGAGCATTGCAAAGATTGCATTACTGTCGGGCAAACACGTCACCGTGCCCCGTGCCGATGCCGGTGCCCGTATGGTGATTCTTGGCAACGGGCCGTCGCTCAACGAAACCATTGCCCAATCGAGCGATTTCCTCATGCAGCACCACCGCCTGGCAGTGAACTTTGCCGCCAATGCACCGGCGTTCACCACTCTGCAGCCCACGCACTATGTGCTTGCCGACCCTCACTTCTTCCACGCCATCAACGAGCCCAATGTGGCGCGCCTGTGGCTGGCGCTCTCGCAGGTCGACTGGGCGATGAATCTGTTTGTGCCCGTCAACGTGTCATTGCCGCCCGACGTGGCAGGCATAATTGCCGGAAACGCCTGTCTGAGGCTCCACCGATACAATCTCACGCCGGTTGAAGGCGCCGAATGGCTCGAAAACTGGGCTTTCAAGCACCTCCTGGGCATGCCGCGGCCGCGCAACGTGCTCATCCCGTCAATCATGGTTGCCATTGCCTGCGGCTATCGCACCATCTACATTGCCGGTGCCGACCACTCATGGACGCGCACACTGTCGGTTGACGACGAAAACAATGTGGTGTCGATTCAACCGCATTTCTACAAGGAGGACGAAAAAGAGGTGCAGCGCGTCAACACCGAATATATGCAATATCCGCTTCACCAGATTCTTTACAGCTTCTACGTGGCATTCCGCTCCTATCACACCATTGCGCGCTATGCCAGTCACCTGGGCGTGGACATCTTCAACATCACCCCGGGAAGCTTCATCGACGCATTCCCTCGCAAAAAGGTGTAACCCGCTGACCCCACGCACTATGTGCACACAGACAAAGAACCACGGGGAGGCGTAGCCTAATCACAGGCTCGCCTCCCCGCCACTTATTTTTAGCACGTTGCTTATTTCTTGGTCACAATCTTCATTGCTATGCCGTTGCTGCCATTGGCATCCTTTGGCATAGTTACGGTGGTAACGCCGTCAACAGTCTTATATTTCAACGCCTTGCGGGTGGCAAGGTTCACAATCTTGCTGCCCTTGACAGGCACATTACCCTTCCACGAGATGGTTGCCGGGAAAGGTGTGTCGTCCTTTTGCGGAACGATGCCGTACACCGTCTTGCCGTCCTTGTTGCCGGTGAACCAGATGGTGCTGTCGTCGTTGCGGTAGACCGGAGTGGGCACGGTGGCATAGATAGCCTCGCCGTTGGCACGCAGCCAGTTGCCGATAATCTTCAACTCGTCAACCGACTTCGGCTCGATTTCGCCTTCAGGAGTAGGACCTACGCCAAGCACCAGCGAACCGCCCTTAGCCACAATCTCGCTGAGGATTGAAATCACCTTGGCAGGCGACTTCCACCTGTTGCGCGGTGTCCATCCCCAGTCGTTGGTGAGGGTGATGCAGCTCTCCCATGGGTTGAGAATCTGATGGTCGGGGATGGTTTGTTCGGGTGTCTGATAGTTTTCGTGAACGCCCGGACAAGCACGCTCCACAACAATCAAGCCGGGTTGTGCCTTGCGTGCCATGTCAACGATGCCGTCGAGGTTGATGTCCTCGCGTGGCTTGGTGCACCAGCCGCCATCCAGCCAGAGGATGTCCACAGGGCCGTAGTTGTTCATCAACTCCTCCACCTGATTGTATACGAATTTCTTATAGTTTTCCCAACGCTCGGGATATTGTTCAATTTTGTAGTTATGGCTGCGGTTTGGAGTGGCTTTCTTGGTCCACCAATAGTAGTCGCTGTGCCAGTCGGGCTTCGAGAAATAGGTGCCGGGCATGAGGCCTTCGTTGCGGAAAGCATCGAGCACATAGCGCAACGCATCTTGTCGTTGATTGCCCTTGAAGCCGCTGTTGGTGATGTTGAAATCGGTGGTCTTGGTGTCCCACAAGCAGAATCCGTCGTGATGCTTGGTGGTGAATATCACATATTTCATACCGGCATCCTTTGCCACGCTTGCCCATTGTTCGGGATTGAACTTCACGGGGTTGAAGTCCTTAATCAAGCCCCAGTACCATTGCTTATATTCTTCGTAAGTCTTGTCCTTGGGCGGTGTAATCCAATCCTCCGAAGTGATTGCCCACGACTCCACCATGCCGGGCACGCTGTACAAGCCCCAGTGGAGCAATATGCCGAACTTCAGGTCCTGCCAGCCTTTTAGTTTTTCCACCACCTGCGGGTCGGTGGGCCAAATGTAGTCTTTCGATTGCTCGTGCACATACGACTGTGCCGAGGCGTTGAGTGCCATAGCAGCAACTATGCCGCACACAACACTTGCAATTCTGTTGATGTTCATGTTCTACTCTATTGTTTTAGCTTGTTAGTTTAATATCCGTGGGTGTCTCGCCACTAAAACGCGCCAATGTTCATTTCACCTTAAACACCATTGCCACAGGCTCTTGGGCAAGATTCTTGGGCAGAGTGACAGTGGTGGTGCCGTTGCGGGTGACTGTCTTCAGCGCTTTGCCCGACGACAGCAGCTTCACGGCGCCGCGAGGTGCGTTGCCGCTCCAAGCGATGGTGGCAGGCAGCGTTTCGCCTTCGGGCAGGGCATAGATGGCATAGAGCGTGGCACCGTCCTTGTCGGCGGTGAACCACACGTTGCCGTCGTGGTAGTGGCTGGCGTTGCGGGTGCCGTAGATGGCCTTGCCGTTGGCACGCAGCCAGCGCCCTATCACCTGCAGGCGTTCAACGATGGGCTGCTCGATGGTGCCTTGTGCATCGGGGCCAATGCCCAGCAGCAATGCTCCACCCTTGGCTGTGGCTTCAACCAGCGTGTTGATTACCTTCTGAGCCGACTTATACTGTGCGTTCGGCACCCAGCCCCAGTCGTTCGACAGGGTGATGCAGCTTTCCCAAGGGTTGTCGAGCTGCACCTCGGGAATACCGCGCTCGGGCGTCTGATAGTTCTCGTTCTTGCCGTGTACGGCACGGTCGACGCTAATCAGCCCCGGATGGCGCTTGCGGGCATCTACCAGAATCTCGTCGAGGTCGACATCGTCGCCTCGCACCCAACCGCCGTCCAGCCACAATATGTCGAGGCTGCCATAGTTGGTGGTGAGTTCGGTGAGCTGATTGCGCGTGTAGGTCTTATAGTTCTGCCACCATTCGGGGTGACGCTTAATCTTGTAGTTCTGGCGACGGTCGGCAGTGGCATAGTTCGGATTCCAATACCACTCGCAGTGCCAGTCGGGCTTCGAGAAATAGCAGCCAATCCAGAAACCCACATTGCGGAACGCCTCAAAAACGTGCTTTGCCACGTCGCGGCGCGCATTGCCGCGGAATGCCGCCTTGGCTATCGAGAAATCGGTGTAACGGGAGTCGAACATGCAAAATCCGTCGTGATGCTTAGTGGTGAACACCATATACTTCATGCCGGCATCCTGCATGATGTCAGCCCACTCCGAGGGGTTGAACTTCACGGGGTTGAACACATCCTTCAACCCAAAATACCACTTCTTATATTCATCATAAGGAATATCGGTGCGGCGTCCTATCCAGTCTACGTCCTCCGAGCAAATGCTCCAGCTCTCCACTATGCCGGGAACGCTGTACAAGCCCCAGTGGAATATCACGCCAAACTTCAGGTCGCGCCATTGGTCGAGCTTCTGCAGCACCTGAGGATCGGTAGGCCACTCGTAGGTGTTGCTGCGGCGATGCACCTCGGTGCCCACTTCCTGAGCCGATATGCCCATCGACATGGCAGCCATCAAGCCACAAACCACGATTAATAATCTTCGAATGTTCATGAGGTTAAGTTTTTATGAGTTGCAAATAATGGTTTATGCAAACTTACGCAAAAAACACGAGAATTCAAAATTTTGCAACCCGCAACAACACCAGCCTTCACCTTCAAACTTTAACACCACTAAATTTTCACTCATTTCTTCTTAATTCCAAAACACTTGCGTATATTTGTGTAATAAAAAGGTGCATTTATGGAAGACATGAAGCTGAAACGATTGCCGGTTGGCATTCAGACGTATTCGGAGATAGTTGACCGGGATTTCCTCTATGTCGACAAGACCGAGTACATCTATAAGATGGTTAGTTATAGCAAGTACATCTTTCTGAGTCGCCCGAGGCGGTTCGGCAAGTCGCTGCTCGTGTCCACTCTCCAAGCCTATTTCGAAGGTAAGAAGGACCTATTCAAGGACACCTATATCGACTCTGTCGAAAAGGACTGGATTGAATATCCTGTGCTGAAATTCAGTTTGGCGTCGGCAAAGCACACCGACGTGGAGCAACTGAAGCGATTCCTTGACACCATGCTTGAGCGTGAAGAAAAGAAATGGGGCATCACTGCGCCTAAAGTAGACCCCAACGACCGCTTGCACGACCTGATACTGACGGCGTATGAGCAGACCGGAAAGCAAGTGGTGGTTCTTATCGACGAATACGATGCTCCGCTGCTCGACGTATCGCATCAGGGTGCGTTGCTTGACGAAATGCGACAGGTGATGCGCAACTTCTATTCGCCGCTGAAAGATTGCGACCCATATTTGCGGTTTGTATTTATCACCGGCATCACCAAGTTCTCGCAACTGAGCATCTTCAGCGAACTGAACAACTTGCGCAACATCTCAATGCTCCCCGAATATGCAGCTATATGCGGTATCAGTGAGGAGGAGGTCCTCACCCAGATGTCGGACTATCTCGACGATTTTGCTCGCACCAAAAACATAACGCGCGACGAGATGCTTGCTGCACTCAAGCGCCAATACGACGGTTATCATTTCACAATGCCTTCGCCCGACATCTTCAACCCGTTCAGTTTGCTTAACGCATTCCTCGACAAGATGCTCAAGAGTTATTGGTTCGAGAGCGGCACGCCCACGTTCCTCATCGCGAAATTGAAAGAATTTAATGTGCTGCCGTCGATGCTCAAACCCACAACCACTATTTCGGCGGCATTCGATGCCCCCACCGAAAATATGACGTCGGTGATTCCTCTGCTCTATCAATCGGGATATTATACAATCAAGGACTATAACGAAGATGCCGACCTTTATACGCTCGACATTCCTAATCAAGAGATTCGTATAGGGTTGATGCAGAGCCTGTTGCCAAACTATGTGCAAGTCGACACCTACAAAGGTTTCTCTGCGGTTGCCGAGATGTATCTGGCGCTGCTAAAGGATGACCTCGACGAGATGCTGCGCCTGCTGCAAGCCTATCTGCTCACCATCCCGCAATGCGACAACACCAACTACGAGGGCCATTATCAGCAACTGCTCTATGTGATTTTCTCGCTCCTGGGTCGATACGTCGACGTGGAAGTGCGCACGTCAAACGGACGCGTGGATATGGTGATGAACTCGGGCAAGGCGCTGTATCTGTTCGAGCTGAAGCTTAACAAATCAGCCGAGGCAGCGATGAACCAAATCAACCTCAAGAACTATCCGTCGCGCTTCGCGCTCAGCGGTCTGCCAATCGTGAAAGTAGGCCTCAACTTCGACCTCGAACGCCACACCATCGACGACTGGAAAATAGAAGAAATGAAGTGTTGCTGAGAAGACTGCTCCTAAGGAAATCACCACCCGACGTATGTTTCACTGATATTCAACCACCATTGATGAAGATATAACCGAACGGTCGGGCGAAACTATGTCGACACTCACGCGATAGTTTCCGGGCGTTTGCGGCAGTTGCGGCGCAGCGCTCTGCAGGCTTTCGCTCAAGCCTAATGGCTGGAAGGTGATACCGTTCGACGAAATTTCTTCGGGCTTGATGCCCAAGCGGGTTTTAATTTCAATAAATCCGCAAGGCGTCAAATTTATCACGCTGCGAGGGTCGCTTGCCGACACTATTTCAAGCGTTTCAACAATGCCCATATCCATCGACAGCACAACGTCGAAGTCTTGGTCAATCTTCAAGCCGTCAACCACAAAATCAAGATATTTGCCATGTCCGTGCGAGGGAATGATTGAGCTGCCTCTCATGCTGTTTGTCCATACCACAATCTTGCCGCTTGCTTCCACTGGCGACCTGCTGTTGCCAACATTGTAATCGTTCGAATAGAACTTTTTACGAAGTGTTGCTTGATCTGCTTCATTTACAAGTTTCCTTGTTTCGCCTCGTTTCACTTGCACCACTGTCATACGCCTCAAAGCGTCTTCAACCGATATAATGTTAAATCGCTCTATGTCCTTACGGCTTACGAAGTTAATTGGCGTTTTGGAGTGAAAGAGTTCAAACATGGTTTGACCGGTTATTTTCTTCCTCGTCACGGTGAGTTCGCCGAGCTGGTGCTCAAGTTCCATGTCGTCGGCTTGATAGGCAGCCATTTTCACAGCCGAGATATTGCGCTCGGCAAGCGCCTCCTCAAGCATCAGGAATGGCGAGTTGTTCACCACGTCGGGATATTTCAGTTCGTCGATGTTATAGACGAACTGCCCGGGTTTGCCTTTCTGGTCGATGGCTTGCAGATAAATCTTCGAACGGTCGAGGAAATCGGTCAATGCCACATCGAAGTGCCCATCGGCTGAGATTTCGCATGTGGCAGCGTCGCCGGTCGACTGGTTGAACACCTGCATTGTGCCTCCACTGAGCGGCTTGCCTCGGCTCACTTGCACAATGCCACTCATGTGCAATGCCGCTTCAACGGCATAGGGATAGGCTATTGAGTCGGCAAGAAGCATCTTAGGCGACAGGAAGGCGTGCGAAGCCGATAGCAACCAGGCGTTGATGTCGGCATTGGTGGCGCGTTGCGGAAACGGTATTGCTGACGCCAGTTCGTTGGTGAAGTTGAGCGCTCCAAAAGCATCGGTGCCCAGATGGTCCCATTGGGGCGTGATGCGCACCATTGCAGAGCATCCTTTCACGGTGTCGGTGATTGCGCTCAAAGGGTTTTCATCGGTCTTGCATACCGATTTATATTTCACCTCGGGTTGCAGAATCGAGTCGTTGGCGTTATCAATCCACAGCGAGCGTTGTGCCAAGGTGTTCAGTCCATCATCGGTGAACCAAAGTGTGAGCACGCCCGGTGCGCAACCTTTAATGTCAGCCACGCCCATACCCGAAGTATCGAGCGCAATGGGTTGGATGCCAAAATAAGGGTGATAAGCCCACAGCCTGGCGCTGTCGGGCAATGCACCCGCAGTGCTAAGCGCCTTGCAATACACCCGGCTGCGGCGAATGGTGGCTTGCAGTGCCACGCCATGGGCGTCAACAGGTATTGCAAATGTGCTTATTGTGGAGCCTTTGCGCACTTGCACGGCAAGGCTGTCGCCCGGTGCCGGAGTGAGCTGGAAAGTGGCAAGCCCGGCATCGGATGTTTCGCCCGAACACACCGGCTCGTCGCCTTTGGCGCGATTTATAACGGTGAACTGAGTGCGCACCGGCACACGGTTGGCGTCAATCACATACACCGTCACCGTCTGCTTGCAGCCGGCAAGCAGTTTGCCGCCTTCGGGAGCAATGATTGCACCCACGGCATCGCTCTGCTTTTCGGCAGGCCTCATGCCCACAAACACAGGAACCATCGGAAGCGACGATGCCTTGCGGTTGAGCATAAACTGGGTGTAAGCCCTGACGAAATAAACGCCGTCGGGATATTTTGCGCCCACATTCACCACGGCTGAGAATGTGCCGTTGTTGGCAATGCGCACCTTCTGGCGCGAAAGTACGCTATTTTCAGTATCGATAAACTCAATGTAGACGTAGCGGCTATAGGGATAGAAATCGGCATAGTCCGACGAAAGCACCTGCCCATTAAGTATGACGTTTTCGCCCTTCATGCAATACGACGATTGCGGCGCTACAAAAATCTTCTCCGTAAGAAACACATCTCCCACCTTGGCGCTTGCCGTCATAGCCACAACTAAAAGGAATATGACAAAAAGATATCGTTTCATCTGCCAAAGAATTTTAGTTTCTAATTATGCTTATAAAGATAGAGACATCTCTAAACAGTCAATGCAAATATATCTAAAACAAAATGAAATGACAATGTTTTGACGTTAAAAAAAGAGAACACACCGACCGAAATCTAATAAACGCAAAAAGGCGAGCCGCTGAATTCAGCGGCTCGCCCATTATTAGTTTATGTTAAAAACTACAGATGATTAATTTACCATTGTGTAGTAAACTTTCTTTGCCCAGAAGAGGTTGGTGTAGTAACCTGTGCTCTCTTCGTAGTTCTTAGCGATAGCATTTTGGCAGTTAACCGAGTTGTAGTTGAGTTCGTCGCTAACGTATGGCAAGCGGTTTGGAGGAGTTGGGTAGTTCGATACTTGAGTATCTTTAGCAAACTTAACTACCGGATAACCCGTACGACGAACCACGTTCCAAGCCTCGAGCTCGTTCATATAGCCAAAGTTAAGCCACAATTGCGAGCAAACACATTCTTGTGTAGGTTGCCAAATCTTTTCAGCGTAAGCAACAAAGTCAGCAGTAGTAGGTACTACCAATTCGCGATAGCCGTAGTAGCTGTCGTTGCCAGCCTTAGCAATCGAGCTGTTAACCTTCATATCCCAGAAGTATTCCGAAGAAAGTTTAACACCTTCGATGAAGCATTGCTTAGCCTTAGCCTGGTCAGCCGAAACACCATAACCCATCAGGTAGCATTCTGCCTTGCTGAGAGCAACTTCAGCAGCGCCGACCCAAAGACCACCAAGGTTAGCATTGCCTTGGTAAGAAGCATAACCGGCGATAGCGATAGTGTCGATTTCGCAGAAGTAAGTTGCACCAAGCATACCTCTGTCGACATATTCGTTGTGCTTGTCGTCAGAAATCTGGCTGATTTGAGTGCTGGTCATAGTGACGTCAGGAGCAACATATTCGCCATCAGGATTGCAGTCGTACATTGCTGCCAAACGTGGGTCGGTATCAGCTGTTGGAAGACCATTAGCCGGAACATTCATCACGTTAAGAACGGCTTGTGAACCTGCAGCATACGAACCGGTGCGCAATGCTTGCGACATCGACTTACCGTAGTTGAATGTATCGGTTTGAGTATCGCCCGAAACGCCCATGTTTTCGTCGTTCGACTCGATAACCGGATACTTGGTTGGGTTGTTAAGGATTTCAGTGATAGTAGCCTTAGCCTCAGCTACGCAACCACCGTTAGTTGCCAAGTGGAGGGCGATGCGCAGGCGGAGCGAGTTAGTGAACTTCTGCCACTTAACAGGGTCGCCGGCAGCAAGAGTGTAGTCTTGACGAGCAAGCGAAGCCACAGCAATTGAGTTTTGAGTGCCGCTCAAGAAATCGGCAGATTCCTTAAGTTCAGAAAGGATTTGCTTGTAAAGAGCTTCATCGTCATCGTAAACGCAAGCTTCCTTTGCAGCATCATATTTGCCATCTTTCCAAAGGTAACCGGCACCATTGAAAGGAACGTCGCCCCACAACGAGAGCATTTCGTGCAATTGTGAAAGCAATACTACGCGACCACAGTGAACGAAGATTTCGTTTGCCGGTTTTTCGGTATCCGTAAGATTCTCGTAAGTTGTTTGCAACAAACGATATTGAGCAAGCATGCTATAGAAGTTAGTCCAACGAGCATTGAAATAGCCCTCTGAAGCACCTCTAAAACGACCACGTGAGTTATAATCACCAATCACACCCGAGAACAAGCCCGAAGTGGTCGATTGTGTGTAGTAACGGTAGTATACCGGGTTCATCCAAGTATTTCCACTAATGAGCACAGAAGTGAATACCTGAGGAACGCCCACTGTAGTAGTCTTCGATGGATCTTCATACTTGTCGTTATAGTCCGATGCAGAGCAACCCACCAACGACAGCATAGCCAATCCGGCAAATACTATTGAAAATATCTTTTTCATAAATGTTATTCCTTGTTTAATCGGTTAATTAATACTATCTATTAGAAGCTTGCGCGAAGCGATACACCAAATGTGCGAGAGCTTGCAGTTGAACCACCAACTTGTGCTTGGTAAATCCAGTTAGTACCATCTGATGTTTCAGAGTCGAACAACTTCAACGAACGGTAAACATAGAATGGGTTGCGGCAGAATGCCGAAACAGTAAGATTGTTGCAAGCAAACTTCTTGGTCAAAGCAGTTGGCAAAGTGTAAGCGAGGCTGATTTCGCGGCACTTAACGTAAGTGTTCTTTTGAATAGCATCGGCATAACTTTGAGTTGCGCTTGTACCCCAACCATATTGCGAGTCGTTGATTTCGAATTGAGTTACGATGATGTCGTTAGGAGTACCATCTTCCTTAACACCCTTTTGAACGATACCGTTGTCCCATACCAAGTGGCCATCAATCTTTGTTTCGCCACGCTTGTATGTTCCAAGAGCCTTAACTTGGTCAGCAGAGAGCTTGACAATCGAAGCCTTGTTGTTTTCGTCGTCAGCAGTGCTGTAGTAGAAGATACCGCCTGTTGAAGCGTCACGAACGCCAACAGCCTCTTCGATTGCACCTGTATCCATGTAGTATTGCCATGGCAAGTTGAGTACATCACCACCAATGCGGAAGTCGAAGGTCATGTCGAGAGTCCAGTTCTTATAGCTGAAGCTACCACCGAAACCACCGGTGAGCTTAGGCATAGCGTTGCCCACCTTGTGACGCTCTGATGTGTCAGTGATATACAATCCGTCAGGACCTACCAGATAGTTACCCTTGTCGTCTTTCTTCCATGTGTAAGCATACCAGTCACCCATTGGTTGGCCAACGTGCGATTCGAGGTTAGCTGCACCGTTGTCGAAACCACCATGGTTGAGGATGTCAAGACCGTCGGCAAGTTTCTTTACAGTGTTGCGGTTCCAACCGATGTTACCACGGAGGTCGATTCTCCAGTCTTTGTCTTCGTATGGAGTGCCATATACACTAAGTTCAATACCCTTGTTTTCCAACTCACCAACGTTCATCAACATGCTTGTTGCACCCATTGATGCAGAAGCAGTAGTCTGAAGAATCTGGTCCTTGATGTCGTTGTAGTAGAAGCTGAATTCCATACCCAAACGGTTGTTGAAGAACTTGTTCTCAATACCGAATTCGATTTCGTGCTTCTGTTCAGGCTTGATGCTTTCGTTACCGATGCTTGAAGGAACTTCGTTGTAGATATAAGTGTTGTCGCGCAACAACGAACCTTGGTTGTATGCCAAGTTAGCACGGTAGATTTCAGGAGCGTTACCTACGATACCGTAAGACACGCGAACCTTACCATAGTTCCACCAGCTTGGACGTTTTTCCTTGAGAAGTTCAGTGTAGAGAACACTTGCACTTACCGATGGATACCAGAACGAGTTGTTACCCTTCTTCAATGTAGAAGTCTTTTCCTGACGGATAGAACCTTCCAAGTATGCCCAGCTGTCGTAGCCGTAGCTTGCAGTGAGGAACATACCGGTGCGGAGCAATTCCGAACGGCTCATGCCGGCGCTCTTTTGACCAACTGATGCGTTCAGGTGGAACCAGTTTTCTTGAGTAAGACCTTGGTTGGTGCTGACGTTTGTGGCATAGTATGTCTCTTCACGAGCATTCCAACCCAAGTTAGCTGTAATGTTGTGCTTTTCGTTGAAAGTCTTGTCGAACATCAACATAATGTCGCCGTAAACGATGCTGTAACGGCTGTTGCTCAAGCCATAGCTGTCGCTGTATTGACCGTTAGTTGAGAAGATGTGTGAGTTTTCAGCACTGTTCTTGTTCTCAATCTTATCCACTGTAAGGTCGGTAGCGATACGGCCGCTCAACTTCAAACCGGGGATGATGTCCCAAGTCGGGTTAACCGAACCGATAAAGCGTTGGTGTTCTTCTTCTTGTACCTTACCCATAATGTTCCAGAAATATTCGCTCATAAGCGAAGTAGAACCGTTTGGCGAATACAAGAATGTTTCGTCTGGAGTAAGAGTGTTTTTCGAACCACCGTTGATTTCGGCAATACCGTTCAAATAACCAAGGCTGGTGACAGTGTGCTTGCGGATGTATTCAACATCGGTGAAGCCACCAAACATACCAGAATAGTTACATACCAAACGGCTGATACGATAAGCACGGTTCTTGATATACTGGTTCATGTAAGTAGCAGTATAGTTCAACTTGATATTGTTGGTTACGTTGAACGTACCATTCAAGTTGAAGTTGTGCTTATGGTTGTTAGAGTTGTACTGCATCGACTGAACATCGTTGTAGGTGTAAGAGAAACGAACGTTGTTGCGGTCGGTAGCATTTGTCAACGAGAGGTTGTAAGTTTGGTTAACACCAGTGCGGAACACATCTGCCCATTGGTTGTGGTCGATTGGAGTGAAAGCGCGTTCAGTGCCGTCGAAGTAGGTAACTTTCTTGTTTGCATCGTACTTGGCACCGTAGCTGTAATATGTTTCGCGGTTAGTGGTAGTAATCAAATTGCCGTTGCGGTCCTTGCGAGTTTGACGGAAACCGGTAGCTGCTTCCTGAGTATCGCCGAGCACCCAGTTGTCGTAACCAGGACCATATTGCTTTTGAATTTCCGGCATATAAGCAACCTTGTCGAAGCTCAGGTTTGCGCTGAAGTCAACATGAGTACCTGTGCCATTCTTACCCTTCTTGGTAGTAATCATCACAACACCGTTGGCAGCTTCCGAACCGTACAATGCCGATGCGGCTGCACCCTTAAGGATAGAGATGTTTTCGATGTCTTCAGGGTTGATGTCGACCAAACCGTTAGAGTTGATGCGTTGGTTGCCCCAGTAACCATCGTTGTTAGTGTTGCCGTTGTGGATAGGCACACCGTCCATAATCAACAATGGCTGAGTGTTACCTGTGATTGAAGACAAACCACGGATAGTGATTGAAACTGAAGATGTGCCACCACCAGGAGCTGATTGGATGCGCACACCCGATGCCTTACCATAAAGACCTGCAGCGAGGTTCGAGCCGCCTGTCTTAGTGAGTTCTTCGGCAGAAATTGAACTTACTGCATAACCAAGTTTCTTAGCATCTTTCTTGATACCAAGGGCGGTAACAACCACTTCTTGAAGTACGTTATCGCCAGATTCGAGCAATACATCAAGTTTGCCGCCCTTCCACACAATTTCTTGTGTCTTGTAGCCAACATACGAAACTTGAATTGTGGAACCAGGTGCCACGCCAGAAATTGTAAATGCACCGTCAAGGTCGGTAGATGCGCCCTTGCTTGTGCCCTTTACTACTACAGATGCACCGATGATAACATCTTCAGCATCTCTTACAACTCCTGATAAAACACCATTCGACTGGTCAGCGCTCTGCGGAGCAGGCACTGCTGAGTCGGCTGCATAAGCCATCACTGGAGTAGACATTGCCAACGCCAGTAACGCAGAAAATAGTTTGAAATGTTTAACCATAGAATTTTACTTAAGTTATAAAATAGTTAGCTGTCTCTTTCTTTTGTTTAGTTTTTTGGCCTGATATCATTTTTAGAGCCCAAGCTATTTGCGACAAACAACACGTTATTATTTTAAAACATACCATTCATCGATTTTTTGCTTGTTAGGCGTAAATAGATTTCGGTTATCGTTGCAAAATTAAGAATTATTTGCAAAACTACAAACTTATTTATTGTAAAAGTCAAATTTTAACACTTTGTGTTTCCTTTAATTAATTACTAACGTGTTACAACATGCCGCATATGCCCGACCTGCACGATACCGCCACACCCGGCACGGCGCATACCTTGAAGCGGGTGACAACGCGCTGTCGGCAGCCATTTCAGCCAGATGTTTGGCACAATGGAGTTTTTATAGTAATTTTGCCGTCGCAAATTTCAACAGTTTTTCGGTCATTAACTGGCAACAGTACAATCACAACAATGGAAAAAGGAAACAAATACATCTACACACTGCGCCAGTCGCTTGTAGGGCTCAACCGATTCGAACGGCTGCTGCTCTGCTCGATTCTCGCCCTCACCGTGGTGGGATTTGTGATGAAAGGCGAAATCACAATCAACGTCACAATCTCGGCAATCGCCGCCATCCTGGGCGTGTTTTGCGTGGTGCTCGGCGCCAAAGGCGCGATGGCTAACTGGATATTCGGCACAGTGGAGGCATTCCTACATATATATATATGCTTCTGCACCCACATCTACGGCGATATGCTGCAGCGACTGGTGTACAACCTGCCCATGCAGTTTGTGGGTTGGCGCAAATGGAGCAAACGCGTGCGCGACGACGGCTCCACCACCATCCACACCCGCTATATGACATGGAACCAGCGCTTCATCACCTTTGCTGCCGTGGTAATAGGCACACTCACGCTGGGCGTATTTCTCATCTATTTCGGGCCGTGGTTCATCGACACGTTGAGAAGCGTGTTCCCCGACATCGAATTCAAGACGCTGAAAACCAGCTACGATATGCCCATGCAGCTGTGGCTCGACTCGTTCACCACAGTGATGTCGATTGTAACCATGTATGTGTCGGTGAAGGCCTACGTTGAGCAGTGGTATATGTGGCTGATGATTAACGTGGCATACATTGCTCTGTGGCTCATGAGCAACTCGGAATTCTCGTTTATGACCGTGGCAAAATACAGCGTCTACTTCATCAACTCGTTCTACGGCATATATATGTGGAACAAGCTGTCGAAAAACTAACACCCGGACCCACCGCAAGGGTTTCGTGGGACGGGTGTTTATAATTCGCGTCCTCTGCGGACGCTTTTTCTGAGGGGGACATTGTATCCGTGGGTTACGCTATCGCTCACCCACGGCTAAATCCCGTCG
>JBJECX010000034.1:0-9837 GCA_051871535.1 Muribaculaceae bacterium
TAGGGCTCACTCGGGACTTTCACCCGTTAGACAATGCTCATGCCGAGCGTACTACAACCAGAGCCTGTGCCGCTTATCCGACACAGGCTCTCGCCGTCATAGAATGTTCAACTCAATGCAAGGCTCAATTCATGACAATGCGCATGTGAGCCTTTGGATAGCGCAGCACCAGGCACGACGCCTCGGTGAGCACAATGGCATCGGTGTTTCGCTGGCCCGACGCCTTGAGGTTAAGTGCCTCGGTGCCGAAAGGCAGGTGGCTATACTTCTGCAGATATTCGGGGTCGATAATCATAGCGCAATTCTCCATGCCGCACTCGTCGAACACCTCCGATAGCAGCACATACAGCTTGCCGAACTTGCTGCGCAACTCGCTGAAGTCGATGCCCCACTTCACCACACTCTCGCCGGCATTCACCACCTTGCTGTAGGTGAGTTTGTTCAGGCGACTGATGAACGCCGAGCCGCCAATGAGCACCTTGCGCTTGCTGCCGGCATTGCCGGTGAATGCCTCGCGCATCATGTCCACCAAGGTTTCCTCGGTGAAGTTGTCGGCACTATAGGCAAATTCCTTGCCCGCCTGATGCCAGATGCCACCGGTGAGATATACGTTCTCGCGCTTGTTGTAGTCGTAGATGAGGCGCTTAATGCCAAAGATAAAGCTCTTTTCCATGCCCAGACGCATGTCGTAGATGGCAGCCTCGCCTTGGTCGTTCAGCGTCCAGTCTACCTCCTTGTTAGCCAAACGGTGAAGCACCGACTGCTCGACCTGCGCCTTGAAAATCTGGCAGTTTTGGGTGGCACGCTGCGGCAAAGCCTCGAATTGGGCTGTCTGCACATCGAGCTCGGTGGCAGCACGACCCATGCGAATCAGTTCGGTGCCTGCTGCAATGGGTGGCACCAACCCGGCAACACCGTCGGCGGTCATACCATTCACCGCCATCACCGTGAGCCCCTTGTCATCGCTTTTGCCCACCACATACAGCACCAAGTCGCTGTTGCTCGGCGTCACACCATCGGCATTATATCCGCTCACGCCCTTCACCAGAATGGTGTCGCTGATGTCGAACACGGCATCGTTTGACGTCGAAATCGCTCGGCGCACATCTTCCTCCATATACACGCCATCGTCGGGCAGCGTGACGGCTTTCTTGAGCGTGCACTTGGTGGGCTTGGTGTCCACGTTGTAGTAGTCAACCACCATACTGCCGCATCGCTTGGCACCTGCTAGGCGCGACAACTGGTCGACCGGCGTTGCCATCGGGCGTATCTTGGTGATTTGGCGGTCGATTTCGTTCAACAGATAGTCGGTGCCTGCCTCGTGCACAGCATCGGTGGTGACCGGACCGCCCGTCACCATCTCGCCACCTGTGCCCGTCGCCACCAAGGCGAACGCCAGCGTGGCACCTTCGGCGTGGCACGAAAGCATGAGCAAAGCCAGCGTAACCAATGCCATCAAGGCAATTGCCAACTCGCAACGGTGTGCATACAGTTTCTCTACGATTTGTTTGATTTTTGTGTTCATGGTTTGTTTTGTTTTGATGAAAAAAAATGTGTGTGTCAATTAAAAAAGATTCCCCTTCTCCCCCAATTTGTACCGATTGTTTTGCTGTCGCGCGTGTGTGCGCGGCGGAGGGCGGCACGAAGGCTAATCGGCAATGTCCCAGATGCTGCGTCGTGCAAAGCGCGGCATCACGCTGTTTCGCTCGGCACGTGCCTCAGCGTTACTGTCAAAGCGGTTTTCAAGCTCAATCTTCTCGTTGCGGCCTCGCAGATATCCCTCGCCGTCGGCATTGCGCACATCGTCGTCGTGAGTCACGCCCGCCAATATGGTTCGGATTGCCGTTTCGCTCACCTCGCCTCGCGCAATCTCGCCACAGATGTTTTTCAGCTGCGCCACCGTGTCGGCGTCAACCTGCTTAGCCCTGGCAAAATCGTCGATGGCAAGCTCGTTGAGCAGCAATTGCTCCTCGGCAGTGCATGCCGATGCAGTAAGTGTGTTTTCGTTTTTCATACCTTTTTCTTTTATGTTAAAGTTTTTGATTGTTACACACACAGTGGGTGTGTGCATATATGTTTTCACGGTTGTGTTTCAGCAATGCAAAGATGCAACACCGCACCCGCGGCATTTACATCAAAAAAGGATAAACACCAAGCCTGCCAATTAGCTCATAGGTTCCGCTTCAATCCTGCCAGCTTCACCCGCTTGATGGCGCTGTGGGCAAACAAGCGGCTGAAACACTCCTGCGTCATCGCCTCAACGGCGGCAGGCGTGAGCGAAAGTATGTCGTGGCGCGGGGCAAAGTCAGCCACCGCAGTAGGTTGCGCCGAAGCGTTGTGCGGACACACCAGCTGGCATTGGTCGCAGCCGTAAAGGCGGTTGCCCTTGGCATCAGCCACCCACTCGGGCAACTGCTCGCCACGATACTCAATGAGCAGGCACGACAGGCAACGCGACGCATCGAGGGCGCTACCATCGGCACTGAGCGCACCGCCCGGGCACGCCTCCACACACCGATGGCAACTGCCGCAATGCAAGCGGCAAGGCTCGTCGGGCTGCAATGCCAAGGTGGTAACCACCTCACCGAGGAAGAAAAACGACCCCTTGCCGGGAATGATGAGCAGATTGTTGCGGCCCACAAAGCCCACACCGGCGCGTTGTGCCCAGTATTTCTCGCGAATGGGTGCCGTGTCGACACACACGCGGCACTCGGCGCCCCAGTTCCCGGCAATGAACGCCGCCAACTGCTCGAGGCGCTCGCGCAGCACCTCGTGATAGTCGCGGCCAAAAGCATAGCGGGCAATCTGAAGGGCTTGGGCATCCTGCTCTATGGCAGGAAAATAGTTCATGGCAAGCGAAATCACCGTGCGTGCGCCATCGAGCAGCAACCGCGGGTCGCTGCGCACATCGGCATAACGCTCGGCATAAGTCATAGCAAAATGCTTGCCGGCGGCAATCCAGGCATCGTAGCGCTGCTGCGCCTCGGCGTCGACAGTCTCAGCCACAGCAAAGCCACAGGCATCGAAGCCCAGTTCGGCAGCGCGCCGCTTGATGGCTGCCTCAGGGGTGCATTGGTATTTTTTCGAGTTCGTAGCCATTTTCCAACAGCCATTCTATTGCTTTTGGCAAAGCATATTTCATGTTTTTTTCAGCCTTGAGCGAATCGTGGAACACGATAATCGAGCCCTTGCGGGCATAGCGCTTCACGTTGGCCAACACCCCCTCGCCGTCGATATTGCCGGCATAGTCGCGGGTGACCACATCGTACATTATCACCGAATAGTTGGCGCGCACCGCTTTTGCCTGCGAAAAGCGCATCAGCCCGTGCGGCGGTCTGAACAGATTGGTGTGAATCAGCTTGTTGGCTCGCTCAATGTTGTCGAGATAGGTCTCGGTAGTGACTATTCTGCCCTGCATGTGGTTCATGGTATGGTTGCCCACGCTATGGCCGCGGCGCAGCACCTCCTCGAGCAACTCGGGATGCCGGCGAACATTGTCGCCCACCATAAAGAACGTGGCTTTCACGCCATAGCGGTCGAGCGTGTCGAGCACCCACGGCGTGACCTCGGGAATGGGACCGTCGTCGAAGGTGAGATAAACACATTTCCTTTTCTTTTGTATGCGCCACACACATTCCGGAAACAGCATACGGTAGAGCAGCGGTGGTTGTTCAACGAACATAATCTAACAAAATCAATATTGAAAACAAATAAACGGTTTGGAAACACATAAAACAAATGGCGGATGCCCCTTGGGCACAACCTGAATGCCCTCATACTATTGACAATCCGCCATTGCTTCTTATATAATATTGTTCGATGTCAAGGCATCGCCCACCGCATCACAAGCCGGTGCTGTCGGCAGCCACCTCTTCGGGCTCTGCTGCCTGAACCTGCGCATTGCTCTGCTGCTGTGCCTGATAGAGGAAGTTGAGCGAGCGTTCGATGTTCACGCCTTGCTTCATCAACTTATCGATTACTACCTTGCTGCGAGGCTCCGAAACCTGGCTCATATAGTAGAGCATCTCGGGGAACAGTCGCTGGTCGACATAGCGGTCGTTGAGTGTCAAGCGGCTGTAGAGCGAACTGTCGAGGCTCTGATAGAACCTTACATACTGCCCTACGTGCTCGGTTTCCTGTTCCAGGAATTTCAGGAAGCGCTCCTTGTCGGCTTTATTGCCGCTGTATTCCGAGAGGAATTCCCAAGTCTGAGCAATGCTGTAGCCCATGTGAACCGAGTAAGGGCAAGCCTTCGAAGGCAGTTTCTCCTCCATGAGCAGCAACACGTGGCGCGCCTTGTTGAAGCGGTCGGCTGCATAGGCAATGAGCTCAGCCTTTTGCTTGGCGCTCACCGGCGCGGTGGTGCTTTCGGCTTTCAACTTGGCTTCGGCTCCCTCGTAGGTGAGCATATTGGCAAGGTCGTTCATCGTCGAACGGGTGGTAGACACCATGCGGCGGATGGTTTCGTCGAGGTAAAGGCTGCCCGGTTCGGCTTTGTCGATGCCCGCCCAGCGGAAGCGCTTGGTGACGTTCTCGTAAGTCTTGTCGGTGTTGGTGACAATCTCGCCATCCTGTGTGAGCTGACGGATTGGAGTCACCTCAAATGCCATACCGGTGCTTTGCATATATGGTTTCAAGCCCACATAGTAGCGGTCGGGCACTGTCATGGCAAAATACACGGGACGTTTCCAGCCTTGCGCAATCGACGATGCCAAAATGTCGAGCACCATGGTGCCGCTGCAACTGATGGCTTGGTCGCGACCAACATATTCGTCGTTGAGCAGGTCGACGAAAATGGCTTCTTGAATCGACGCACGCTTGCGCTCGCTCACCACGCCCTGCTTCACGGCAACGTCGGCATCGACAGGAATATACATCACCGGATATTTGAATTCCGGCAAATTCCAGATATTTTTGTCGAAATCGGGTGCATAGAGGCGCTCGAGGGCGCTGAGCACCGGCGTAGGTGTAGTATCCGGCTCTATGAAATAGTTATATTGGCGACGCTCGTAGGCGTAGGTGGTGTCGCTGGCAAGCATTGGCACCGGTGCCGAGTCGTAGGTAGGATAGCGCATCTGGTCGATATACCAATCGGTTGACAGATACGACAGGTTCACCACGCGCACGTCGGTGCGGAACCCTTCCACTTCCTGGCAATACCACAACGGGAATGTGTCGTTGTCGCCATTGGTGAAGATGATTGCGTTATCGTCGAGACTCGCCAGGTAGTTCATGCCAAAGTCGCGTGCCGGATAGCGGCCGCTGCGGTCGTGGTCGTCCCATGTCTGGCTCACCATCTGCAGAGGCACAAACAAGCCAAACAGCACTGCCACGCATGCCACTGCCAACTGCTGCCGGCCGTCGCCGTCGGCTGATGCCTGTTTCTTCAGCTTCTTGATAAACAGCATAATCAGGTGCCACAAGCCTGCTACACCCATACCAATCCAGATGGCGTAGGCGTAGAACGAACCGGCAAACGCATAGTCGCGCTCACGAGGCTGGCTCGGAGTTTGATTCAAATAAATCACAATGGCAATACCCGTCATAAAGAACAGGAAGAATATCACCCAGAACTGCTCGATGCCTCGCTTGCCGGCATAAGCCTGCCACAGCAAGCCGATGATGCCCAGGATGAGCGGCAACAGATAGAACACGTTATGGCCCTTATTGCCTGCGCCGAGGTCGTCGGGCATAAGGCTCTGGTCGCCAAGGCGATTGTTGTCGATAAACGGTATGCCGCATATCCAGTTGCCGTTGGTGATTTCGCCCTGAGCCGAATTGTCGTTTTGGCGACCTGCAAAGTTCCACATGAAATAGCGCCAATACATGTAGTTGAGCTGATAGTCGATGAAGAATTGCAGGTTCTCGATGAACGTGGGCTTCACCTTAGGCTCGTATGCCGTAGGGTTGCCTTCGCGGTCGAGGCGCGTGGTGGCGTTCACCACTTCGCCTTGCAGATTCACCCATTCCTTATACTCCTTGGCGTGCGCTCCGCTGTACATGCGCGGGAACAGCATGTCGAGTTCGGGGTTCATCGTATATTTATAGTCGTTACCCTTCATAAAGTAGCGGTCGCGACCCTGATGGGTGCTTGTCACATCCTTGGCATAGAGGTCCTTGCCGGCACTCTTGACGGGCGAGTAGCCGCCGTTGCCGTTGTCCTGATACACTATGCCCGAGTTGAAGGTCTGACCGTAGAGCAAAGGACGGTCGCCATACTGCTCGCGGTTGAGATAGGTCGAAAGCGAGAACACATTGTCGGGGGTGTTTTGGTTGATTGGCGTGTGCGAGTTGCTGCGGATGAGAATCAGCGCATAACTCGAGTAGCCGATGAAGATAACCAGGATTGACAATGCGGTGAGCGTGAAGATGCGCACCGGAATGCGCTTGCACACCTTGAACAGATATATGGCAAAGGCAATGATGAGCAAAGCAGGAATGACAATGCCGTTACCAAAGAAGAGCATGCCCGAAAGCACAATGGCTGCCAGGAACGACACTTTGATTCGCGTTGGGCTTTGCTGGCGATACAACTCCCAGAGGCACCACGCAAACACGGCAAAGTCGAGGATGGTGTAGATGAGCACTCCCGAGTTGTAAGGCAAACCTATGGTGTTCACGCAGAACAGCTCGAACACTTGCGCTGCCTTCACAAAGCCCGGAACAAGGCCGTAGAGAATGAGTGCTATTATCACAAACGACACACCCAGGGCAATGAGCGAGCCCTTTACGGTGGTGTTGCTATACTTCTTGTAGTAGAACACCAGCACGATTGCCGGAATACACAGCAAGTTGAGCAGGTGGACGGCAATCGACACGCCAATCACATAGGCAATCAATATCAAATAGCGGTCGCTATTGGGCTCGTCGGCACGATTCTCCCACTTGAGAATAAGCCAGAACACCAGCGCAGTGCAGAACGACGAGAAAGCATACACCTCAGCCTCGACTGCCGAGAACCAGAAGGTGTCGCTCCAGGTGTAAGCCAGCGCACCGGCTACACCGCTGCCCATCACCAACAGATATTGCACCAGAGTCATGCCTTCTTCCTCGCCATCTTTCACCACGAGCTTTTTCACCAGATGGGTGATGGTCCAGAACAGAAGCAGGATGGTGAGCGCCGACAGTATTGCACTCATCACATTCACTGCCACCGACACATATTGCGGGTCGCTGACAAAGTTGATGGCAAAACGTGCTGCAAGCATGAATATCGGGTTGCCCGGCGGGTGTCCGATTTCAAGTTTGTAGCCTTGCGAAATAAATTCCGGGCAGTCCCAGAAACTCGCCGTGGGCTCGATAGTGAGCAGATAGGTCGCTGCTGCCACTACAAACATCAGCCAGCCCAAGGCATTGTTGATTTGATTGTATTTCTTCATCGCGTTTGATGTAAATAAAATGCTTTCTCTACGATTATGTGCCGTTGCCGACCATATCAATTTGCAAAATTAGTGCAAAACACCACAACTACAAAATATTACAACGCGCTTTCACACTTTTTGGCATATAATTTGGGCGGTTTTGCCCGTTATCGACAAAACCGCCCAAACATTATCCTTTGGTTTGAAAAATCAGAATGCCAGCGACGCACGCACCATGTAGCTCGACATCTTGAAGTTGGCATACAGCTTGCCGTCGAATGCCTGAAGCACCCACGACTTCTGCTCGGTGCACTCGGTGGATGTCCAGTAGCCGAACTCCTTCAAGCCCACAAAGCCCTTTTGTGCGGCAATCACACTGCTGCGATGCAAGGCATACATGAGTGCCATCTCGCCTGCCGACGGCAGATACCACGAAGTGATGCCACCGCAGTTGAAGTTCGAAGCATAGTGTCCGGCGGGGAATTTGTTGTAGCCACTGTCAACGCTCTCCGTGTTGCGCTTGCCGTCGAAGTCGCTCAACGCGCCGCCCTTAGGCCACACATCGATGCTGCCATTTGGCTTGAGCGAGGCGTTCAGCTTCACATCGGCATCCTCGCAATAACCCAGATTGCCACCCGACACATGGAAAGGCAGATAGCCGTGGTCGTTGCTGCCGTCCACGTTGGCATAGTTTGTCAATCGAGGAATGTCGAACACCTTCACCGACGTAAATGCCCAAGTGCTCTTGCAGGCATCAGTCAATGCCATCACGCGGCCGTGGCAACTCGTTTCGAGCAACGGATTGATGTCGCCATCTTCCTTGTCGGTGAGGGCATAAACCACGCCCACACACGTCTTGGTTTCGTCGTATTCGGTGGAGTGGGTGAAATCGCTATAGAAATAGTCGCCAATCTTTGCCTCGCTGTCCTGCAGCTGGCAGTCGAAAGCGATTGTGTATTCTTCGCCCACCGCTATGTTATACACCGTGCTGTTAATGCCTGTATATACCTTTCCGTCGGCAGTGATTGCTGTCACGCCAAAGCGCAAGCCGCTGCCTGCAAACATCGCAACGCGAGCCTCGCCATCGAGCCCGGCATTCACCACCGAAATGTTGCCGGTGTGCAAATTGTTGAATGACAACGTTTTCAATTCATAGTCACCGGCAATTTGTATGGCATTCTTGTCGGAATACAATTCAATGTGAGTGATGTCGTTGATAGGGCTGCCATTGCTGTTGAACTTGAGGTTGGCTATAGCATTCAATATCTTCATTTCCACGCTCGATTCTGCCTTGGTGCCGTTGATGGTGGCGGTGCTGTTGCCTGCCAAATACTTGGGCACGTTCACACCATCCTGACGTGCCAGCGAGATGCGAACATAGGTGGTGTCGCTCTTTGCTTGAGTGAGAGCGCTCGTCGGATAAAAGAAACCCAGGTTCACGCTACCCGACACCGAAGGAACCGAACCGCTGAAGTTGGCTCCGTTGTGCACCAGCTTCACAATCTCGCGGCTGTAGGCAAGA
Organism: Muribaculaceae bacterium; assembly: GCA_051871535.1. Taxonomy (GTDB): domain Bacteria; phylum Bacteroidota; class Bacteroidia; order Bacteroidales; family Muribaculaceae; genus SFTJ01. The sequence continues at coordinate 8,884 of JBJECX010000034.1, forward strand.
TTGACAAACGCAATCTGGTCGCCGCTCTTCCAATTCCAACCATCGGTAATCGTCGTGTTGTTTTCGCTCGGGTCGCCTGCATCTAACGCAAGGTCGTAGTACACAATCTCCGTATCGCTACTTGATGGGTCATCCTTGCCATCCTTGTCATCCTTGCACGATGCAAACACACTTGCTGCAACAAGCATCAACAAAAATGCTCTCATTGTTGTTATATTCATCTTTTTCGATTTCTGTTCGTTATATTACATATTCGGTTTTCGAGTGCAAAATTACTACATTCCGTCTTTCCGTCAAAACGATAGAAAGGCGAAATGACATAATTCACCGACAAAGGTAACAAAACATTTCCGATTTAATACTTAAAAACTCTCAAAAGCCCATAAAAAGGCTTTCCAGAACGCATATTTCGCTGATTCTTTGCGCAAAACCGCATGGCTGCAGCCTACCGCCCCACATAAACTACGGCTTTCAACTCATATTCTTTCTACCGTCCCGAGCATTCAGCCATTTGCATTTGAAACCGTTTTAAGGAAAAATCACCAATTTTTTTCAAAAATAGTTGCACATAAAACAAACAATTTTTATATTTGCATTGTGGATTTGCAGCAGACAATAAAAGCAAGAGAATAATCCACAACAATAATTAAAACTGACATTTTTAGGATATAATTTAGATATTTTTACGTGTTTGTTTATCACAGATATTCCGACGTGATGTCGGAATATCTGCTTTTTATACCCCTCCCATCCACAACCGCGCGGCGGCATTGTAGGGGTATCGCATACGCCCGGCGGTGGTATACGGTTGGGTTTGATAGGCGTCCGAAGGACGCGACCCCGGAGGCAGGATGCCGACGGGATTTAGCCGTGGGTGAGCGTCAGCGTAACCCACGGACACAACGCCACCCACGACATTGCATCCGTATAGGATGCGAATTTTGCAACCGCTCC
>JBJECX010000035.1:0-9749 GCA_051871535.1 Muribaculaceae bacterium
ATGGGCAGTCGTCGGCCTTTGTGCCGACGCTGCCCCATCCATAACTGCAAATGTCTGGGAGATTTATCTGCTGCCTGGAATGATTTATGTAATTTTGCGGCCAAAATGGTGAACGGTTCGCGTTGAAGTGTGTATATACGGATGCCAACCTATCATTAACAGAAGAAAACCCTGTTTCCCCAAAAACCAAATCAGAGAAACAAACATAGCAGAAAGGGGATGCACCCGCTTGGGCGCATCCCCTTAACTAACCTAAGATGAGGCTTGAGCAAACTTGCTTCTTCTGGGCCGCCTCACCTGCCCCCCTATGGCGTTCAGCCCCATGGGGAGCAACTTTAACCTATGGCTATTCTATAACTAACAGTTACTTCTTTACCACCTTTTGAGTGCGAACGAATTGACCGTTTTGCATTCTCACCATATAGATGCCGTCAGCGAGGTTCTCAACCGAAACTGCCGATGCAGCATCACCTACAAACTTAACACATTGTCCGGCAGGAGTGAAGAACCAAGCCTTTTCAACATTTACAAACGAAGCCATGTTGCCATTAATTGCCACGCTCATATCGCCCTCTGGTTGGGCAACCACGCTGTCGATAGCCGATACGTCGCCTTCAACTTGGTCGGCTTCGCCACCGTCGCGAGCATCGCGATAAGTAGCAGCCTTGGCGCGCGATGGGTTGGTACCTTCAATTTCAACCGGGAAGTCGATTGAGAAGCCCTTGGCAGTACCGCCCGTTGGACCAGGATGTGGGAACCAAGCATCCGAAGCCACCATGCGGAGGCGCGATGTGCCCACAGCTGCATCTTCAGGAACGTTGATGGTTACGGTAATACCCGGGTCAACAATTTCGGCAGTACCCTTGTTGAGCTGACCGCCTTCAAACACGAGTTCGTCGCTTGTGCCGTCGAAGTCGTAGTTGATATCCCAGTCGATGTAACCCTTGATGAAGCAATACTTGATGTTGTCGCTCAAATCAGCACCCTTATAGAAGAAGGTGATTGATTGACCTTGCTTAACCTTGAGCACGTGGTCTTTTTCGAATACATAGTTGGTGTTTGCAGGGTCGTCCTTGTCGCCAACCGGAGTATTGCGAGTGTAATCGAGGTTTTGCTCAGCGCCTGTAGTGGTGATGCGTTCGAAGTAGCGAGTCTCGAGAGCAGTCTGATAGTTTTCGCTGCTGGTGTTTATGTAAGTTGGGTCGTAAACGTCGGTTGCTGCAGTAGGCAGTTCATCGGCGTTTTCGTAGCGGTTGAGCTTAACCCAAACCACTGGCGAATAGGTCTTCATGTCGACCGACACTGAGCGTACGCCAACGTATGGGTCGGCATAGGTGTTGAGGTCGATGTTGCCAACATAGGCGTGCCAGGTTGAAGTGCGAGCCACTTCCATTGCCTTGCCGTCAACGCCGTTGCGCAACAGCACTTCAAAGTGGTCGATATCCACTTCGTCGTTGTAAACCATGCCACGTTCCTTGTAGTTGGTGGTGTATCCTGCATCGTCAACGCTCCAGTTGAGCTTAACCGACATTGTAGACTTGGTTTCTTCCTTGATTTCGGTGAGCACGCTTTCAGCCACGATAGGAGCCGGATTGACGGTGCTGCGATTGTCAGAAATCATGAGTTGACCAACAAGCATCTTATAGTTGTTGTTGCTGCCCTTAACGCGCAGACCGATATACTCGATGTTGTTGCCTTGCGAAACGCCGCTGAGGTCGACAGTCTTTGTTTGCCAAGTAGCGCCGGTGAGGTCGCCAAGAGCATATTCTTGCCAAGTGTCGCTGCCCTCGGTGCGGACAATCACATAGAGGTCAGAAGCGTTGGTGCCTTCCAAACCGTTCTTCAAAGCCACCGTTGCCTTCACGCCACCAGCCGAGGCATTGAGCTTGGTGCGATAGAGCACGATGTCGGTACCGGCTGACGAAGCCGAACCGCTGAGGCGGATTGACGAACCACCGATGTAGGCATCTTCGTGAGTGAAGCGCACGTCGATGTTATCTGCAAACGATGTCATGCTGCCGGCTTGAGTAACGAGCCAACGATAGGTAGGAACATAGTCCTGTTGACCCATGTTGTACCAGCTGCCGTGAGTCTTCTTGCCCTTGTAGAAATAGATTTCGCCGTTACCGAGCGAGAAGTTGGTGCAGAATGGCAGTTTGCCTTGGATAGCCGAGCGTTCAGGAATCAACGATGCCAAGCCACCGAATGTGGCGAGCTGAGTGTTAGCCTTACCCGGGCCGTCAACCTGGAATGTATTTCCGCTATTGGCGAGAGTCGGGCGATAGATTGGGTTGCGATTGCCACCCGAGAAGCCCTTTTCGAGCAGTTGCTGATAGTTTTCCTGAGTGTTCATCACTGTGGTGCCCACAGTGTATTGGAAGAAACGGCTAACAGCGTGCTCGCCCCAGAGGCAAAGGTTCATTTCCTTGTTGGCAGTGGTGTTCATTCTTGTCCAGGCACGGTCCATGGTTACAATCCAAACGCCTTGATAAACGTCCTCGGCTGTACCCATGGCAGCCTTTGCTGCCGTGAGCGAATTTGGCACGCCGAAGTAAGCGAAGTCGCCGTTGCTGTAGTTGAGCATCGGGTCGCAAATCTTACCATTTTCGGTGTCGCCAAGCAGATATGGAGTGTTGCTTGAGCTGAGGCTCTGGTTTGCGGTGTAGATGCCAATGTGGAAGCTGTCGAAACCGATTTCCTTGGCGCGCTTGTAGCATGCGCGGTGGAAAGCGATGAGATTGTCGTTCATATAACCCTGGTCCTCGATGTTGTAGTTCAAGCCGTCGTGACCGAAGAACAAGCAAGCATTGATGAGCGCATCGACATACTTGAAAGAGCCGTCGGGATTCTTGGCAGTGATAAACTCGATGTAGGAAGCCGATGTAGTGCCCCACGATTCAAAAAACTCGATACCCGAATAGATGTGGGTGCCGTTTTTGTGAGCAGCGTCGCTCCAGCTGCCCGGAGCCTGTTGCTGGCCGTGGTTCCACGAACCGAAGATGTGAGTGTAGTTCCACATCGAGAACACGTCGCTGTGGAATACGCTTGAAGGATAGCCACCGGTGGTCTTGCCTTGACCTGATGGGATATTCATCCACAAGCGGCGGGTTGGGTACACAGTCGAAACCACGTTTTTCTCGGCTGATTGTTCGAGAATCTTGGCAGGACGAACGTGCGAACGAGCAAACTCGAGGTCGAGATAGATGCCCGCAGCCTCGAATTCGGCTTTGGTTGGATACTGGCGGCCTTCGTTAGCAGCATTTGCAAACAGCTGCAGCACACCGCGATTAGCCCACGGTTCAAAGTTGTAGACAACTGACGAAGCCGACGACGGCAGTTCCTGTGCCGAGCACGGTAGCGCAGCAGCAAGAGCCAGCAAGGCTGAGCATAGTAGTGTAAACTTCTTCATTTGTTTTTTAGATAATTGTTAATAAAAAAAGATAATTGTTTTTTTAGATATTAAGAGCCTGCCGGCGCAGTCGCTTCACGAAAGGCGACAGGCTCTCTCACCAGTTGTTTTAAGATATTGTGTATAATATGATAAAAGTGTGGTTCAGTTGTTTATAGCAGCATCAAAAGTTGCCAATTCCCTCGATGTCCCACCAAACGCGAGTGGCTTGCAGGTCATTACCGCCAATGGCGTCGATGCCCGAGGTGCTGATATCGTCAAGCCCAACCGTTGTGCCGCGTCCGGGCAACGGGATGCGTCGAACAAGGTCGCCGTCGTTGAGCGAGCCGTCGCCATAGTCGGCAGCATTGAGCACCGGGAACAGCTTAGGATAGCCTGTGCGGCGCATTTCGGTCCAAGCCTCGTTAGAGTATGGGAACAGCGACAGATACTTCTGCGTAATAATCTTTTCGAGCTTGGTTTCGCGGTCGTCGCTCTCGTTCCATTTCACGCCGATGGTGGTTACGCTTGCCATGTTGTTGGCATCGTCCATTGGGTCGACGTAGGTGTAAGCAACAGGCTTATCGAGCTGCATGTACTTGTCGACGTATTCGGCATACATCTGGCGTTCTTCGTCGTAACGGCCCTCGACTTGTGCATTGCGAATGCCGCGTTCATAGAAGAATTGCGGTGTGCCGCCCATGCTCCAGCCGCGCAAAGCGCCCTCGGCACGCAAGAAATCCATTTCCGACACCTTGATGTAGTAGAGCGGTGCATCCATGATGTAGTCGGTGGCAAGCGACGAATAGGCACAGCGCGGGTTCACGTCGGTGCTCTGACCGCTCACCATCACCAGTCCGGCACGCAAGCCCACAATGCGGCTGTCGGCAGGCAACACGGTGCCAGTGGCAGTGTTGGTGATAGGCGCAAGATTGTTGGTGAAGAAATATTTGGCAAACGGATGGTCGAGGCTCATGAGCAAGCTCTCGAACGAAGCATTCAGGCGAGTGTCGCTCCACGAATTGGCAATGGTGTGCAGCGGATGATAGAAGCAGCCGGTAATCCAGTTGAGCGCAATCTCCTGGTCGGTGGTTTCCACCACACCGCTTGCTACAGCTTCCTCAGCCCACTTGCGAGCCTTTTCGGGCAGCGCCTTCACACAGTGCATTGCCATGCGCAGCTTGAGCGAGTTGGCAAAACGCTTCCACGAGTCGATGCTCTTATCCATTGTGATTACGTCGACGGTATTCAGCAAATTGTTCACTTTGCTCTTATACCACTGCGGACGCTCATTGAAATGGTCGAAGCAAGCCACGATGGTGTCGACATTATCAATGATTGTGGCATAGATGTCCATGCCCTTGTTGAACTCAAACGGGTTGGTTTCCACATTGTTTTTGTGGTCGGCGTAAGGGATTGAACCGTATATGTCAACCATCTCTTGTGCCGAGAAGTTGTAGAGCAGCAAGCCGATGGCCTTCACTTCGGGGATTGAATCGATGTCGGGATGGTTGAGCATGTTCACGAGATTGTTTTTCACCTCAAGGAACGAGCCGTAAGGACCGTCGCAGAAATCGTAGTTATAGGAATAAGTGCTGGGCATACGGCCGCCAAAGTTCTGGTCGGCGCATAAATAACCGGCATAATTGTCGATGTGAAGATTATATACGTATTGATACTGATGTTCTTGAGGCATAGCACCGTTCTTGCCGCCGCGAATGTAGTATGACGCCGTGGGCACCTGGCGGAAGAAAGTCTTAAGATTGTTCTGCGCCTTTGTAAAGCCTTCTTCGGTAATGGCTTTTCTATAGTTGATTTCGTCAGCCTTGCCATGGAAAACTTCAGGCTCAACCTCTTCTTCAGCACCGGTAAACTCGTCGGAAGGAGTGTCAAACTCCAGGCACGATATCATCATAAATAGCGGAAGTGCTAAAATAATGGCTTTTAACGAATTGATTTTCATGTTATAAATATCTGTGTGATTTTAGTAAGACGTGTTGACTTAAAATTCCAGCTTGAGGTTTACACCCACCGAGCGTGTCGAAGGCATGTTGAACACATCAAATGCGCCAAGGCCGTTCTTGGTAGAGAGCGAAATGTCGGGGTCGACGGGTGCATCCTTGTAGATGAAGAACAGGTTACGGCCAACCACCGAGAGCTGCAGGTTCTTGATGAAGCCGCCAATGAGGTTGCGCCAGCCGTAAGAGAGCGATAGCTCGGCAAGGCGGAAGTTAGTGGCGTTGTAGACGTATTCGGTGGCAAACACCTGGCCGCCCACCGTCTTGTAGTATTCCTCAACAGGCACCACTTGGCCATCGACCATCATACCGGGCTTTTGAGTGCCGTCGGTAGCGGTCCACATAATGTTGCCGGCTTCGGCAGCGAGGCGAGCATCGCCGGTGCGCTGCGAAACGCCATAGTTGTCGAGATAAGCCTCGGTGATTGACATGGTTTTGCCGCCAATGCGTCCGCTGATGAGGAAGTAGAGCGAGAGGTCTTTCCAGCTCACGGTGTTGCTCCAACCAATGTTATATTTCGAGTTCATGTTGCCAAGATATACATACTGGTCGGTTGACAGCTGCGGAACGCCTGCCTTGGTGAACGCTATCGTGCCATCGGCATTACGCTTGAAGTCGAGCGCATACATATCGCCATACGAGCCACCCTTTTCGTAGCGTACCACAACGTGTCCGTTGGCAATTTTCTGCTCCATCTTGGCAGGATTGCCGCGGTCGTCGGTGTAGGTTTTCACAATCTTGTTGGCGTTGAAGGTGAAGTTAATGCCCGATTTCCATTTCCAGTCGTGATTCGACACAATGTCGTAGGTGAGAGTGGTTTCGATACCTTGGTTACGAATCAAACCGGTGTTAACAGGCTTAGCCTTACCGCCAGTGGTGGCGCTCACGAAATAGCTGTTAGTGAGGTCGGTATGATAATATGTGAGGTCCCAGTTGAGGGCGTTGCGGAACATCGAGATGTCGAAACCAGCTTCGAACGATTTCGATTTCTCTGGTCGAGGATTGTCGAAATAGCCATAGCCCGAGCCTGAGATAGCACCCGTAGAGAGGTCGGTGGTGCCTTTGGCAAAGAACAGGTTAGGAATAGAGTTACCCACTTCGGAGTACGAAGCACGCAGCTTGAGGTGAGTGATTACAGCAGGCAGATGGGCATATTTGTGCACCAGCGTGTTGGCACCAATCGACCAGTAGCCGTAGTTGTCGGGCGTGCCACGGTCAGAGAACTGGCGGAATGCACGATACCAGTCCTGACGGTAGCTACCTTCAACATACACCATCTCTTTCCAGCCCACTTGACCGGTGAAGAACAAGCCTTTATCCCAATTCGACTGCTTCGAATAAGAAGTGCCGTTGCCGTTCCATCCTGCATCGGGTTCAAAGAAGTTCACTATTGTTGGCAGTTGTGTCATCGAACCGGCATTATAGTAGGTTGCCGAGGTCCAAATCTTTTGTGTTTCGCCCTTGGTGGTGTGACCCGACCATCCCAGCGATGCCGATACGTCGTAGTCGCCATAGCCCTTGTTGTAGCTTGCCATAACGTCGACATACACGTCGTTGCTGCTGATGATGTCCTGACCATAAACACCGTAATCTTCCATCGAAGCCACATTCCAAGTGGTGGCATAACGGTTGGTGAAGCCCTTAAACTTCGAGCGGTCCATGTTCAAGCGGCCTTGCAGCGACAGCCCGTCGAACACCTCGTAGCGAGCCGACACCGAGCCGTAGGCACGTTCTTCAACCGACTGGCCGCGATTTTGATTCACCAGCCAATATGGGTTGTTGTGCCCCGCTGTGAAATAAGCCCACTGCTGTTTCGGGCCACTCAACTCGGTGGTTCCGCTCACACGGTTACCAGCCTTATTGAAATAGGTGTGATTGTTCGAAGTCCATGTGCCATCAGCCACATAGTTGGCGCGATAGTAGTCCATATCCACGTTTCGCGAAGCCAAATAGAGGTCGTAGAGCGGATTGAGCACGGTGCCGCCGCCGGGTCGGTTGCGGTTGCGTGCATACACATAATTGAGCGAAACGTCGATGTTCAGCTTGTTGTTGAACAACGAATAGCTTTGACGCAGCGAGAGTGTATTACGATTGTACGTGTTGTTTGGCACCATGCCATCGGAATGGGCATTGGCATAAGAGAAATAGGTGCGAACCTTTTCGGTGCCGCCGCTCATGCTCACCGAGTTGTTCCACGTCACGCCGGTTTCAAAGAAGTCGACGATGTCGTCCTTGGCATAATTGCGAAGCTTAGCGCCAGTGTAAGCCAACTCTTCGGGGGTCATGTCGGTCACTTTCTTGCCCCAGCTTTCGGGAGTGAGCGTGCCGGCAGCCAAGTTCAGAGCAGCACCATAAACATTTTGAATCTTTGGCTTGGTGAGTGCTTTCTCAAATGTGACATTCGAGTTCACCGAGATTGAGATCTTGCCTTCCTTACCCTTCTTGGTGGTAATCATGAGCACACCGTTGGCTGCAGCACTACCATAAAGCGCTGCCGCATTAGCGCCCTTGAGCACGTTGATGCTCTCGATGTCGTCGGGGTTGATGAGCGAAAGCGCATCGCCGCCTTCCGAGCTGTTGGAATAGGTGAGTCCACTGCCATCCGACCAGCTGGAGGCTGCATTGCCCACCTGATTGGTCATCGGCACACCGTCGACAACAATGAGCGGGCTGTTGTTACCCATCACCGACTTGTTGCCACGAATGAGAATCTTGGAGGTACCGCCGGCGCCACCTGCCGATTGTGTAATCGACACGCCCGACACCTTGCCCGACAGGGCATTGACAAAGTTGGAGTCCTGCACCTTCATCAGGTCGTCGCTCTTAATCACCTGTGTGGCATAGGTGAGCGATGCCTCCTTGCGCTGGATACCCATGGCGGTCACCACAATTTCCTGCAACTGCTGCGAACTGAGTTCGAGCTGCACGTCGATTGGAGTGCCGTTCCACACCACTTCCACCGGCTTGTAGCCGATGGCTGAAATCTTCAGTTTTGAGCCCTTGGCGACATCGGCAATCGAGAAATTGCCGTCAAGGTCGGTTCCGCCACCCTTATTGTTTGAGCCCACCACAAAAATCGTGGCACCAATAAACGGGTCGCCCATCTCGTCCTTTACAACGCCGCGCGCCGTAGACGACTGGTCCGCTTGCGGAACTACTGGTTGTGCCTGCACACCTACAGCCATAGCAGAGCCTGACATCGATAAACAAGCAACAACCGCCATACTTTTTAAGTAATGTAACAAATTGTGCATAATTGTGTTGGTTAGTTGTTTTATAGTTATGGTATAATTTTTCTGATTGGTTTTTATTGGGTTTTGTTGGTTTTTGTTGGTTTTTGTTGTAATTGTGTATCGTTGCTTTGCGCCAAGCTTTCGCCGCGCCTTGCACAGTATAGTTATCTCGTTGCTTAAAGCTCCTAAAATCGAGGTTCAATTATTAACAAGCCACTTTCAAACCTCATCAATTTTCGGGTAAATCCTTCGAAATAATCTATGTTTAGTGCAAATATATGCACAGATTCGCAATATTACCAAATTATTTTAAGAAAAAATTACATCATGGTTGCAAAATAGTTTTTCGCCCCCTTTGGGCGGCGGCTACGCTCCTCGCCAAGTACGATCAACGTGTGCGCCTTGCCAAGCATGGCAGAAACGTTATTGTAGATTTTACATATTGTAAACAAACGCCTGCACACCATTTGCACATTGTTACGCCCTAATTACCAACATATTACCGAGCGAAGGGAACGTGCCGTCCTACCCTATCACTCGGGATACCGTACCCCCCCGGCGGCGACGTCATGTGACAATAATTACTCGGCAGGGTGACAGAACGTATCCTTGCAGGTGACAAAACTTACTCAAAACTGCCGAGGCACGCATTTTGCAATATATCATAATCGAAAACCAAAGGTCAACAGATGATGGCCGGAGGAATTCAGAACTAAACAAAAAACGGAGGTTTAAGATTATGTTACCTGTTATTAGTAGAAATTGGTTGCCAACATTGTTCGACGACATGTTCAACAACGATGAATGGATTACAAAATTCAATGCCACTACACCTGCAGTGAACATAAAAGAGGACTCGAAGGAGTATGTAATGGAAATTGCTGCTCCGGGACTCAAAAAGGAGTTCTGCAGAGTGAATGTGACAAACGACGGATGTCTTGAAGTTGCCATCGAGAACAAACTCGAGCACAAGGACGAGAACAAGAAGTTGCACTATCTGCGTCGCGAGTTTGCTTACACCAACTATCAGCACCGTTACGAACTGCCTGACAACGTCAACCGCGAGAAGATTGCGGCCACCGTTCACGATGGCGTGCTCGAGGTGACCCT
>JBJECX010000036.1:0-9045 GCA_051871535.1 Muribaculaceae bacterium
CAAGATTGGTCACATTGGCAGGGTCGCTCATCGTATCATCCTGAACCACCATTGTGTATTGAGCGTTGTGCAACGATAGAGTAGGGAAGTAATTAACCAACGGCTCGTATTCCGCGTCGTCAAGCAACGTTGTCATTACCCAACGGCCTGTCAATCCATCGCACGCATCTTTCAACTCACTCGCTATGCCGCGTGCGCCACTATTCATTAATGCTTGCAGCGTTGATGGTCCGTCGTTTACAGAACCCAATGGCATGCTGATTTCTGCTATTCTGCCTCCGGTAGCTATAACATCGTCAAGCAATCGCTTGTTATTAATATACTCACATCCTCTCACTTCAATGCGTGTCACATTGCTCATCCCTTCTATTGTCAATCCTCCATCGGGATATGACAACTTGGGCAGATTCACAAATTGTAGCGATGTCATCGTTGCCGGCAACTGCAGAGTTTCTATCGGCGCACTCTCACTCGGTGTGAAGGTTTTAAGAGAACTACCTCCAGCAAGCACTTCGCGCAGTCGCGGGCAATTCTTAGCGCTCATAACACTGATTCTCGTGTTGCGAATGTCAATTCTCCTTAAAAATGGCATTGCAGGCAACTCCAATGCGCTTAACAGTCCTGTTGTATATGCCGGCTCATATATCTCGCCTCCAACTATTAGCTCTTCAAGCAATGTACAATATTCAAGCGAGAACCCCTCAAGCTTGGGCGTACATCTCGATATATCAAGCTTTGCCAACTTGTCGGCCCCGAAGATATATATCATCTTACCACTTTCTTGTGCTTCTGATGCTCGTAATGTATAGCTCTCGCCTGCTAATAGATGGCAACTGTCGGCACATGTGTCTGCACGGTCCTCTCCAAGACCGAAAAAACCGTCTTGTGCCGCCGTGATGGTTATCTCTATCATGCCCATCATACGCGCCTTAAATGGATTGGTATAAAGGTCTCCCACTTGATACTGTCCATCGCAGTATTTAAAACGCTTGCGTTGATAGTCGGGTAGGTCGTCAAGCCTTAAGCCATGTAGCGCATAAAAGTAGTTGTCGCTCGGCGTAGAGTTCTGAACATACTTTCGCTCTCCATCATACGAACTGATTACCTTCGCCCACTTGTCGAGGCGCTTGGTTATCCAGTAGTAATAACATCCGGCAGCAGAAAATGGTTTCATGTTGTTCCATTCCACCTTGCGCATCGCATCTGCCACTTGCTGAAGTGAAATTGTGCTACTGCCCGTGCTGTCTGTCCAAAATCTCTCCGCTGCATAGGTCTGATGGAATATTACGCTGTCCCAACCTTGATACAAGTGGCTCGTACGGGCGTCCATGTCCCACGGAATGGTAAGGCCGCAGTCATTGTCTGAACCATCCACGCAGTCTCCATCATACCAATGGTTCAGATACATACGTATAATACCGTCTGTGTCCATGTAGAAGGCTATCATCGCATTCTTACTACGCTGGTCAACAGTGGCCTTGTAGTCGCTACCAACGGTATAGCAACATGTGCTATGCACGTTGGCGTGGTCCTTCAGCTCCTGCTCCCATTTCTTAAGGCGGTTCTCCTTAGTGCCGGGTACGCTGCTCGTGCCGAGGGTAATGTTGCCGTCAGCCTCTGTAAGGTTGTGGTTGCACGACTGGCAGAAGCGAAGCCACCGATATAGCTGGTAGGGAACTTTCTTGCCCTCCTCATACAGGGCGTTGAGGTCGTCGTCATCGGGATAGCGGCTCTCGTAGTAGCTCATCCATACGGGGGCGCCGGTGCTCTCGTCAATAACCATCAGGTCATCTACGCTGTTGCAACCCTGCATCCAGTTCAGGTAGTCATATTTCAACAGCTCGTAGCATTCCACAGGGTTCACAACTCTGCCCGTCACGCTCCACTTCTTCGTGGCACTGTCAAAGGTCATCGTGCCTGTAGTGTCTATCCAGTTGCCGCCTTGATACTGCATGTAGTGGCCGTCATTCGTTAGATAAACAACGTTCCATTCCAAGTCACTGACAGACATAGACTGCAACTCCGACATCGTCTTGTCGATGAGCGTAGGACTGCTCACGGCACTCACCTCAAGCATGCTGCCTGTTCCGTCATTCTCCAATACCACATGGTTCGGACCGCACCACTCGCTCAGCACATAGATGTTGCCGGCAACCAATTTGCTGGTGTCAGCAAGCACCTCGCTCTTGAAACTATCAATGCTTTGGTCTCTTACACCTACAAGTTCTATGAAGTCGCCATAGTTCAGGCAGGATGCGTTGTACCCCTTAACACCCTCAAATCCGAAGAACGTGGCATCTCCCTTGTCGGCATTGAAGTTAGCCTTGGCATGGAAATAGGCGTTGGCCGGGTCGGTAGCCTCCTGTGCCGTCATGTAATGGTCCGTGCGGAATAGGGCGCAGGGAACGCTGTCTATGCTCGTCTGGATGTCGAAGTCTCCCTCGCTATAAACCTGAGCAGGAGTCATGTATTTCTCACCCAATGCACGCTGAGTGTCGTTCATCAGCTCCATCATAGCTCCGTTGTGCGCACCGCAGCTGTCGGAGTAGTCAACCTTGATGGTGGTGATGTTCGTGAACTGACCGCCTTCCTTCACCTGCAGTTTATTTTTCTTTGCCATGCTGGCAGCAAGGTCGTACTTTGCAAGAATTTCTGGGTCGCCTCCGAACATTTCGCTGATTTCTTCTCGCGTATACATCAGTCGCATGCCTCCGCTCTTGCTGTGCTTGGCCTTCTTGTTCTTTATCTTGCGCCACGAGGAGGTCGTTCCCTGGTTGCTCGTCGGGTCGTTGGTGATGATGCAGTTCTGCCAAAGGCGGTCTGGGAAGTACACATACCAGTCCAACGGTATCGTGGTCTTTTTGTCTCCGTCAAGCCCTTCAAGATAGTCGGGATAATTCTTCTCTATGTCATCGCTCGTGTCGGTCTTCGTCAGCACGACAACACACAATCCTGCATCCAGGCATTTCTGCATGCTTGGTCGGTCTTTCGTAGTACCCTCAGCGGTCTGGCTGGCAAGCACGTTGTTCTTCTCGTACTCCTTAATCATCTCATCCGTGTCAGTAACGCCGATGAGGTAGTTGTCAAAAGCCTGTTTGTAGTTGTAGTAGGTGTTCCACATCTTCATGCAGTACAGGTAGATGTCGGCATCCCTGCCGTCCCACTCAATGGTGGCTTCCGATGTCGGAAACGCTCCTGCAGTATAGCGCACGGCTCCTGCCTCGTCACCGTCCTTGAACACCTTGATACATCCTATACCTCCGTAGGGTGCGATAGCATTAGGCTCTACCACAATGTCAAACCTGTGTACCATATCCACGGCATAGGGTATCGTGCAGCTCGTACCGGCATCATCAGTATCGCCATTGGTATAGACAACAAGCTTCTCTCCGGTCAGCACAAAACCCATCTTCTCGCCGCGGCATTGCATCAGAATGGCTTCCCTGTCGGCAACGTTCTTAACCATGGTCGTAAAGCTCAATGCGCTACCGTTCGTCTCTATAGAACTGTTGGCGTAGGGCTTGATATTGCTCGTAGCCGTCACATCCTCAGCAATGCGTAATGCCATGCGACCAGTGTCCGATGCAGTGCCGTAGTCGGTCGTGCCATAGCTGTCCTTCACAAAGCCGTTGCTGGAGTAGTTCGAACCGATTACCTTTATCTCCACCTCGCTTCCGTCGGCACAGGTAGCCTTCACACTCTTGTCGGTGTCCTGGTTGCTGCGACCGCCAAGGTCGATGCTGAACAGCTCTCCTGTGGTCTCGCTGATGTCAAGAAGACTGCCGTCAATAGCTACTTTGAAGTCTTCTGGCTGGCTGACGCTGCCACACGTCGCACGCATCAACAACTCGTCACCCTGTGCGTATTCGGTCAGGCGCTTCTCTATCATGTAGGTGGTGCTGCGGTTCATCACCTTCTCACCAAGGCTTTTCTCTGTGCCTTTGGTAATGTTGTGCATGGTGATTTCCACGGTCGGATTGGCATTGTTGCGCTGGTAGCACGCCACATCCATCGTCTGTGTCTCGAAGAGTTTCAGCGTGCCGTTGCTACTGTCGCTCCATCGGGCGGCGATGATTGGGGTGTTGTAGTCGTCAAGGCTCTCGTCCTGCTGGATGACCATCACGGAGGTATGCAGTACATTGCCCTTCACACCGCTCGACACATCCTCACCCTGTATGCGGATGGGATATGCACCATGAGCAAGCCCACTCGGGTTGATGAGCACATTGTGCGAATAAGTGTCGGTAATGGTTGCTGTAGTCAATACCTGCCACTCGCCAGCCTTGTATATCTCCACCTTCACCAAGATACCCTTGTCGCTTGCATTGTTGGGGAACTTATACATTGGGATGTTCTTCGCCATGCCTCCTACCTCAAGGCTGGTGTCCTTGGTGTAGTTCAGGGTCTGAACGCTCACACATGTTACATCTATGGCTATCAAACTTAGATTTTTAGTCGCCGTATTGCCTCCATCGTCTGTAATTTGTGCCTGCAATGGCAATTCCCCTGATTGTGTACATAGACTGCTGAGGTCAAACTCAAAACTATAATCTGTCATTGTAGCGCTGCTCGCTTTCTTCGGCTGGAATGTTGCAACGGTCTTCTTTGTCGTGCGATTCACAAAGTTTACACTCATTATCGAATTGCTCACTTCATTATTGCCGGCTTTGCTTATACTCATTATTGCCGCCTTTACAATAAAACTGCCTCCTGCATTGGCATACAGCGGATTTTCTGCAAACGACACTGCTATCGTTGTGCCGCCCTGACCTCCACTGCCGGTACCTACCGCAAACTGAACCTCATCTCCTATCATGTCGCCTTCGGCATTTACAAGGTTCATCTTTACTACACCTTCGGTTGATGAGTCTACATTTATCGATGTAGCCAAATGCTTATACGCTCCGCCTGTCGAAAACGCATCTTTTCCCTCATATACCGGTGTATCACTCGTCTCTAATGCCGAACTAACTCCACTGCCAAATGGTACCCATGGCTTTAAATCGGCAGGATTTATGTCACTTACTTCTCTCGTAAACTGATACGCTTCCCATATTGGTGCCCCGCTCTTGTCTATTTCTGCTGTCTTATACGTAAGTACTACGCCTGGCTTGAAATAGGCAAAGCCACTTTCTTCTTCAAGCGTCTTAACTGCAAGTATTGCTGTGCTTAGTGTATACTCTATATTCGGGCACAACGAATTCACGTTGATTGTGTTGCCAATACTCTCTCCGTTTGCTCCGAAGTCAGTCCAATTGCTTTCGGTAGTCCAATCGGCAGTATTTGTCCACTGCTTCGACTGCCAACCGTTTTCTGTAAGGAACGTAAGCACAACGCCCGGTATCATAATGGTGTTGTCTGCTCCGTCCAAGTTGGCAATGCGGTCAAGGACTACAGCAAATGTGATTTCTCTGCCTTGCAACCCAAGCAACGCGTTTACATTCACAACGCTTCGGGCAACAATCTGTTTGGCTGATGCCGCTTGTATTGTATTGATGTTAACAATATCCTTTTGCGCGACATCCATTTCGTCCTGCAACTTCTTACCATCGTTGCCGGGGAAGGCCGTACTTTCTGTATAACCTAATGCGAGGTCTGAGCCGATAGCAACAAGGGCGCTGCCGCTCCAACGATATGTAATGTTTCTCGCCTTTTCAACATACACCTTGCCTGACTGGGGCACGCGTCCGAGGTCATCCAATTCGCCCCATGTCGACCCGTCGGCCCAATCCTTATAATATAAGGTTGTCGTGCCGTCGTCGATTGTGCCAAGCACAAACCTGTTGTTCACATTGTTATACAGCACATGGCAATTCTCGTCGCTCGACGAATGGCTCGTAGTACTGTATAACGTGCCCACGGCTCCTGTCGCATCAAACTCTACTGTATCATCAACGAAGCTGGGCAAATAGGTCGCAGGGATTTTGCTATCTTCGCCAAGCGGCGCAAGTCCGCCTGCTACACCTTTCGTATTTTTGAACTCACCGAGTTCTGTACCGACTGCATTTGCCTTTGTCTTGGCTTCGTTGGCAGTTGTCTCTACGTTATTCAACTGTGACTGCATGGCATTGATATTATTGCCCTGTGAAGTAAGTTGCGTATACTGCGCTTTGTTCTTATCTTCCATGTCTTTAATATCCTTCTGCATCAACGCCATATCGCTTTGCAACTCGGCAACAGCTTCGTTATACTGCTCACTGTCAATGGTCGGGTTTCCTCCCTCTTCGCCTGTGGCTACCCATTCGCCACCATCACCCACATAAATTGGTCCCGGAAGAGCCTTTCCGACAATAGCCCACCAACCATCGTGAGGCAATGGGTAGGCTTCTTTCAATTTCTCTACTGACGTGAAGATACCTTTGTTCGCACCTTTGATGTTCTTGGCATCAAGCCACCCATCTACTTTGAGATTGTGACCGATGGAAACACTTCCGACTATATCTGCTTTGCCACCTATCGCGACATTACGACCTACGGAAACATCACCATCTATCTGTGTTGTCTTTATTGAACTCATATCATAATTACGTTAAAAATGTTTGCGCCAACTCGGAAACAGAGTTCCCTTTCTCTGTCTCTCCGCAGGTCAATAATGTCAAAGCTGCCGCAGTGTAGATAACGGCATTATAGCAACGCTCGCTGATGTCAACACCACCATCTTCATCTATCTTGGGATAGGGCATGTAGATGGCACGCCTGACTTTCGCGTCTGTGCTTTTGCATGAATAGAACTCCAACACCCTGCCCTCGGGACGTATGCCAATGGAACATACTGGACGCTGTGCCGTACCACGTATGCCCTTGAAGCGGCTGTGCTGCTTCTCATATTCGGGGTCATCGGTGCTGATGGCTTGATAGACTGCCTGTTCCCAATCGTCCATTTCAAAAACGACAAGACGCAGGAAGTCCTTTGGCAGCAACACCCAGCCACTTTCCAACTCTTGCCAATACACGGCATCGCCAAAGTTGTGTCCTCCCTCTAACAAGTAGTTGGGGGCATCACGGTGGACACGCTGTATTGCTTCAAGTATCTTTGACTTGATGATTTCGTCAAGCGCAAGGGTGTCGATGTCACCACTCTCTATGAGTGCATCGCTCTCCATGTTTAGGTCGAGGCAGATGCGAACATCCTGCATTATCTTGTCGATTTGAAATATCATGGCGAATGGGATTAGGCAGTGAACAAAAATTCTACTCCACACTCCTTGCAAGCTGCATCAAAAGCGGTCTTGGTGCGGAGTTTTACAGCCGTATAACCTTTCTCAGGAAACCTCTCTTTCAGATACTCGATGGCATCGGGCTTGTCGGCTACCTTAATCTTGCCTCCGTCTGCATCCTCACCATAACCCTGCTGTGTCTCGTCAGTCGGCTGCACTTCACCGGCAGTAGTTTCCTCTGCTGGTGTAGTGGGTGTTACAGTTTCCTCTGCCACAGGGGTGGGAGTTTCGGGAACTGGCGTCTCTTTTACTGGCGATTGTCCCTCCTTTACAGGCATCTCGGCGGCTTTTGCAGCCATACGAGCCTTGCGGGCCTTGGTTGCCGCATCATCGGGAACTTCCATCGTGCCGAGTAGTTCGATGCGTCCACTCTTGAACTGATTGCTGTTCTCAATCACGCTCTGAAAGAACGGATTGGAGGTTGAATACTTGGCAGGAGTTACACCGTAGGCTGTCAGTGCGCCACCAGTGAAGTGTACCGACACAGAACCCTTACCTGCCTTGATTTGCGTTGTCCAGTCCATCAGCCCGGACACGCCGTATGTCTTACGTATCATATCTGTATTTCGTTTTATTGTTATACATTGCTAAAATGAAAAGTGGCGAATGGCGTTGAGGCCATCCGCCACTTTTGGTCATCATCAAAATCAATAATCAATCATCAGTAATCAATCACCTGCATCAATTGTGCCGGTGAACTCAGTCCACGTCAGCGTGCTGTCGTCGACGGCTGCTTTCCACATCGTACCGTTTTGTGCAGTCTGATTTTCATTCAGAACGCAGTCGGCGGTGAAGTAGTAAACAGTGCCGTTGGTAACGTCTGCTGCAGTCGGGGTCTTGTCACTATCCCAAATGCTGTAAGTGGTGGCACCGCTGTTGGCGGTATCACCCTCACCGTCAATCCAAATATGGCAAGAGCCTTTCAGACAGAGGGCATCCCATACTACCATACCCTTGCGAGTTGCCTCTTCGCCCTCAACGCGGTCGGAGAACTCATGCTGCGAAGAATAAGAGTAGTGAACAAGGCGGTCTTCACCAATCAGTGCGCCACTGTTAGACCAACCGAGGGTGTCAAGAGTAGGCTCACGCTTGATGTCGATGTCACCGAATACGGTGTGGATGCTGGTAACGCTCCATCCGATGGGGTTCTGCTTCGAAATAATCTGAATTTCGGGGTGCTTGGAGAAGTCGATGCACTGAATTTCCTCCAGCAGGTTCTTACCTGCAAGCAGGAGCGCAGTCTTAGGAACGTCCTCACCTGTGAAGAACAACTTGGCAAGGGCAATCAACTTCTCGATAGTCCACTTGCCTGTGTGCTGCAACTCGCGTTTGAACTGCCAGCGGATGCCCTCGGTGAAGTACACGAACTGCTGTCCGAGTTTAGGAACATTCACGGTCAACTTTCCTTTCTGACCTGCCCAAAGGGTGCGGTTTCCTGCACGCTTGAAGTTCAGAATAGCTTGCTCAGCAATCATTGCCTGTGTGAAGTGGAGGTGCTTCTTCTGTGCCTCGAAGTAGTCCGACACAATTTGGTTCATGCCGCGCTTCTGCAGGTACACAATAGAGGGCTGCGGAATGATGAGGTCGGGGTCAACCTCTTTCTGCGTCTCGTATAGGGCATTGCCAAGAAGTTTAATCTTGGTGCCGGCTGGAATTGCTGGTGTGCTGCACTGTGCCGAAGCACTTGTTTTCGGACCATTGACGGCGCGGCATACAGGATTGCCTGTTGCAGTGTCACGACCTGTAACAAAGAGCATGAGGTCTTTGCCTGGTGTTGCGGTGCTGCCGTCTGCTTCGTAACCATTCACGCCGCACACAAGCAGGGTGT
>JBJECX010000037.1:0-6146 GCA_051871535.1 Muribaculaceae bacterium
CCCCGGGCTATAAGCCTCGCCTGCGTCTCGGCCTCACATGCTTCGCATGTCATCGTCACAACCGTGATAATGCCGCCACAACAACTGCGATAACGCCCCGCAACGAATGCGAATTATGCAACAATGGCGGGTGATTACAATTCGCGTCCTCTACGGACGCAGGATGTGGTGGGGGATGGATACCTGGGGTTGCGCTTCGCTTACCCCGGGCTAAATGCCTCGCCCTGCGGCTCGGCCTCACATGCTTCGCATGTCATCGCATCCACATTGGGCGTATGCGATACGCCCCTACAGTCGTCGGTTTACCAGCCCGACGGCTTGTTACGCGTATGCTTACAAAAAAGGGACTGCCCGGCCGGGCAGTCCCCTTGAGGTTGGAAGAGGGGAGGAGTGTTATCTCACTGCGAGTTTTGTTACTTGGGTGCCGACTCTTACTATGTAGAAGCCCGGGGTTACGGCGATTGTCGCACTCGATGCTTCGGTGGTGGTAATGAGTTGGCCATTTGCCGAGTAGACTGTGATTGTGGTTTGTGTGTCGGCATCTACGTTGATGTTGCCGTTTGCGGCAAATATGCGTGTGGTGCCGGCATCTACATCATCAATCGCAGTGTATATGGGCTTGTCGGAGGCTTTAAATGCTGTGTATTTCAAAGCATCGTTTTCTTTTGATACAACTCCTGTGAAATAGTACCATCCGTCAGTGTCCAATTTGATGTTTGCAGCGTCGTAATATACATTTAAAGTGAGCGGCTCGACTGCAGCATTGCTTCTGGTTATTGGAGTGCTTTCTGCCGACTGCAAAACGAGATAGCCATCCGTTTCGTTGATATTCTGCGTGCTCACATAGCCTCTAACCGAGCAATATTCGGCGGGTTGCGGAGCCACAAGCCAAATGTTGTTCACAGCAGCATTATCGGCATGGATATTGAAGTTTTCCACGCGGTATGTGTTAATGTCCATACGGCTTTGGGTAGCTGTCACATCTTCATCGAATGAGATAACCGGGTAGTCGGTGTTGGAAACGACAGTAGCCGTGTTGCCGCTTTCGATTACTTTCCCAACATAGTCGGATGTCAAGCCAGATATAGCCACCCAGTCTTCTTGTATGAAATCGCTTTCTTTGTCGCTCAACGACTCGGTTTTCTTGTCCTCGTTGACGGTGTTCTTCGAAGAACCGCTGTTGTCGATAGTCGAAGCATAGAGATATGTGCCGTCGTGATAATGACCATGCAGATTTGTGGCGATTCGATAATAATCACCGGCATTTGCGTTCAGCACCTTGTCGAGTCCGTTCTCTGTGCTGTTAATCACATAGTTGCATTCAAAAGAGTTCGGTTCGCTGCAGTTAGTGCCATCGGTGACATAAACCATAACTTTGCAGCTTGAGTTGATGTTGATTGGGGCAGAGTAGGGTAAGACGGTGTGAACATCCGTATCTTCGCCTTCCGAAACGATATAATAATAAATAGTGCCCGCATCATTAGGGTTGGTGAGTGTCAACTCAAAAGGCTTGTTAAACTCGCCCGACTCGAGAGAGAACTGTGGAGTGGATAAAACGCGCTCTCCGAATCCCTGATTGATTCTATTGCTGAAATTTTCCCACGGCGCAGATGCGCTATATGCATCGCCGCTTCCAAACGGTACGGTGAGATTGCCCGACGAATAAACCTCAGTGTCGAAGATGGTTTGAGGGCAGACGTCGCCGGTGAGTGGCTGAGCGGCTTTGTTGATTACCGTTGTGATACCTGTGCAGCCGGCAAACGCGTTATTGCCAATCGATGTCAGCCCTTCGGGGAGAGTGACGCCGGTGATATCGGTAAGTCCTTGAAATGCATTTGCTGCGATAGCTACCACATCGCCTGATTTGTATTGTCCGGGAATCACGAGCATACCTGTTAAATCCTCATCGAGAGCATATTGCGATTTGCTCACGGAGTATCCGCCACTCACTTCGCTATAGGCGAACAAAGACGGGTGCTTGATGCTGAACTTGCCCCAATATGCGTCGGAGGTAAAAGTGCTATATTTCTCGTCGGGTACATCAAGCACAGTGTTGGCAAAATGCCACTCATCGAAAGCATTTACGTTTTCCATTTCCGGAATGTTGTTGATACTGAGTGATGTCAATGCGCTGCATCCGGTGAACGCCTTGGTGCCTATTAAGGTGACATTAGCCAAGTTGAGACTCTGCAAGGCGGTGCAACCTCTGAAAGCGGTCTCGTTAATTTTAAAAGACCTTTTCTTCGGGAGAGTCACTGTTTTTAGGCTCTCGCAACCGTCAAAGCAGCTGTAGCCGATTTTGTTCAACTCGGGGTCACAAGTGGAAATAACCTCTTCGAGTTTTGTACAACCTACGAAGACGCTGTCCATTTCATTATTCATGTCACCCGTTCCCTTGAGGCGATATACCTTGACAGACCTCAAGTTCGTGCACCATCTAAAAGCATCGGGTGTAATCGCGATATAGTCGTATCCTGAGCCGTTAACAGTAACGGTTTCAAGAGCCTTGCAGCCTTGGAATGTGTATAGACTTGTATTGCCAAATTGAAAATTACCATTGACTGTTACGGTTTTTAGACTTTCGCAAGCAGCAAATGTGTAATAGCCATCCACGAATATCTCATTAGATGTAATTGTGGTGAGGTCAAGAGTTTCGATGCCGGTACGATAGAATGCCATTTGATCGATTCTTCTTGTATTTGCAGGAAACTCAATCGACTTGAGGTTTCCGCACCACTGGAACGTACCCATGGGGATAATAAAGTTGCCGGGAGAGTTTTTAGGCAGTTTTACCGTTTGGAGATTTTCGCAACCATCAAAAACATTATTGTAAAATTGGTAACCTCCATAAGCATTATAGAAATCCACGCCGTCTTCAAACTCAACAGTCTGGAGACCTGTGCACAATCTGAAGGCATTCTCTCGCAGCACTTTCAGGCTTTTAGGCAACTTAATTGACGTGAGGCTTTCACAGCCTTCAAAGCAGGAAATGCCAATATACTTCAGTCCTTTGTTCAGGGTCAAATCGCTAAGCATAGTACAGCCCGTGAATGCATAATCAGCGATGGTCTCAACAGTTGCGGGCATATCAGCAATAAATTGAATTCCGGTACACCCTTGGAATGAGCCGATATATTTCACTTGGCTTCCTTCATAGAATTGAATACCGAGGAGTTGCGTGTAGTAAGAAAATCCATCCACTCCTACAATAGGAATACCATCTGATTCGCGCACTGCCGGCACATCGAGCACTCCTGGATCATAAGTCACCCCATAACGGGGTTTCATTATGTAACCGCTTCCGTCGTCGGTTAATTCGAATTCGTACGGCTCGTCTTGCGCAAAGGCGGGCAATGCAGAGATGATAATCAGCAAGGCTAATAGCCTCGCCGATTGTCTTAATAATAAAGGTAATTTTGTCATCATAAGTTTTTATTGATTAAACTTTTGTTTGTTAGTGTTGAATGATAAAGGTCATATTCTTTGCAAATGTACTAAAATATTTTAAAATCGGTGTCTTTTCATCGGTTTTATTGGTGATTTTGTGGCAAAATTATCGTGTTATGCGCAAACTCAATTCAACTTACACCTCAAAGGCTTCGTCGGCGGTGCTATTGATTAACAATAATTGTAGGCGGGTTGGCTTGAATGGTGACTCGCAACTTGCGAATTTCTTGCGAGTCATTTGCGCCAAAATGCGTCACGCCACTCTTTTTTTAAGAGTCACTACTAAGGTTTTTACCAGTATTTTGGCAGGAAATAAAAATAGAACTAATTGATTATCAGCGGATTATCAATGTAGTTCTATCATTTTTGAGGTTGTGGGCGTTGACGGATTCGAACCGCCGACCCTCTGCTTGTAAGGCAGATGCTCTGAACCAGCTGAGCTAAACGCCCTCTTGTTGCGTGGGGATGTTTCCCGATTGCGATTGCAAAGGTATAACCTTTTTTTGAGTTATGCAAAATAATCTTGAAAAAAATGTTGAAAATTATTTCGTTGATGTATTAAAGATGTTGTATCTTTGCATTGTGATTTTGCGGCAGGTTGCTTGAAATCTGCACGTTATATGATGTTTTTCGCTATTCGGGTTGTTTTGAAGCCTGCATGTGTGGAATGAAAAAAGATTGTTAATAAAGAATTTTATTTAATTAGACATATTTTTATTATGGTTTTAAGTCCTTTGACAGCTGTGTCGCCCATTGATGGCCGTTATCACAGTAAGACTGAAAATTTGAGTGAGTACTTTTCGGAGTATGCCTTGATTCGTTATCGTGTGAAGGTTGAGGTGGAGTATTTTATTGCTTTGTGCGAGTTGCCTTTGCCTCAGCTTGCCGATGTGGACAAGGAGTTGTTTGGGGCGTTGCGCGAGATTTACACTTCGTTCGGTGTCGACGATGCATCGCGCATCAAGGAGATTGAGAGTGTTACCAACCACGATGTTAAGGCTGTAGAATATTTCTTGAAGGAGCGTTTCGATGCTCTTGGCTTGGAACAATATAAGGAGTTTATACACTTTGGCTTGACTTCGCAGGATATCAATAACACTTCGGTGCCGATGTCGGTGAAGGATGCTACTGCCGAGGTTCTGTTGCCAATGTTGCGTGAGCTTGTCGACAAGCTTAATGGTTTTGCCGAGGAGTGGCGTGATGTGCCCATGTTGGCAAAGACTCACGGTCAGCCGGCTTCGCCTACGCGATTGGGCAAGGAAATAAAGGTGTTTGCTTATCGCCTGGAGAATCAGTTGCGTCAGTTGGAGGCTGTGCCGGTGAGCGGCAAGTTCGGTGGCGCTACCGGCAACTTCAATGCTCACCTGATTGCGTTCCCCGATTATGATTGGCGTGCGTTTGCCAAGAATTTCCTGGAGAACCGATTGGGCATTCAGCGCGAGGAGTGGACCACTCAAATCAGCAACTACGACAATCTTGGCGCATTGTTCGATGCCATGAAGCGCATCAACACCATTGTGATTGACCTCGACCGTGACATCTGGCAATATGTGTCGATGAACTATTTCAAGCAGAAGATTAAGGCTGGCGAGGTAGGTTCGTCGGCAATGCCTCACAAGGTGAACCCGATTGACTTTGAGAATTCGGAGGGCAATCTGGGCATTGCAAATGCGGTGTTGGCGCATCTGTCGATGAAGCTGCCAATCTCGCGTTTGCAGCGCGACCTCACCGACTCTACTGTGCTGCGCAATGTGGGCGTGCCCATGGGCCATATGGTGATTGCTCTCGCAAGCACGCTCAAGGGCTTGAATAAGCTTATCCTCAACGAGGAGGCTATTAATGCCGACCTCGACAATATGTGGAACGTGGTGGCTGAAGCGATTCAAACTATCTTGCGCCGTGAGGGCTACGAGAAGCCTTACGAGACGCTCAAGGCGCTCACTCGCACCAATAGCGTGGTGAATGCGCAGAGCATTGCCGAGTTTATTGATACGCTGAAGGTGAGCGATGCTGTAAAGGATGAGTTGAAACGTATCACTCCGCACAGCTACACGGGCTATTAATAATGTGTTGCATGGGGCGTTTGTTGCTGTGGCGCATTGGCAAACGCCTCGTGTTTGATGTCGTAAAA
Organism: Muribaculaceae bacterium; assembly: GCA_051871535.1. Lineage (GTDB taxonomy): Bacteria > Bacteroidota > Bacteroidia > Bacteroidales > Muribaculaceae > SFTJ01. The sequence continues at coordinate 5,579 of JBJECX010000037.1, forward strand.
TGTTATTTGGTGTGAAAATAAGCGGTTTTTGTTGTCTATTTGTGCAAAAATTGTTTTATAGAAAAAATTTTTTGAATAATTTGTTTATCTTTGCACCGAAGAAATTTGTTAATGGTTTATAGAAAAAGGTGAAATAAACAAACCGAAATCGTAAACGAAAAAACTGTTTTAACCTTATAATAAAAAAGTTTGTGATATAAATTAGCCGAGAGGCAGAATTAAAATTTGTTATCTATGGATGAGAATACTGAAAAAAGGGTAAAGAGACCGCGCATTGGTGAAAACAAGGGCGAGGCTATGGAAAATGAATCGCGCTACTCTAACTATGAGGCGCGTGGCGCTCAAGGTGCCGACGACCAGAACGAAGCAGGCACCGGCTATAATCAAAATTACAACAGACAAAGAAATTATGGCAACCAGGGTGGTTATAATCGTCAAGGCGGATATAACCAAGGCGGTTACAATCAGAACCGTCAGGGTGGTTACAACCAGAACCGTCAGGGCGGCTACAACCAGAACCGTCAGGGTGGTTACAACCAGAACCGTCAGGGCGGCTACAACCAGAACC
>JBJECX010000037.1:6246-9002 GCA_051871535.1 Muribaculaceae bacterium
GTCAAGGCGGCTACAACCAGAACCGCCAGGGTGGCTACAACCAGAACCGTCAGGGTGGCTACAACCAGAACCGCCAGGGTGGCTACAACCAGAATCGCCAGGGTGGTTACAACCAGAACCGCCAGGGTGGCTACAACCAGAACCGCCAGGGTGGCTACAACCAGAACCGCCAGGGTGGCTACAACCAGAACCGCCAAGGTGGTCGCAAGCAGGCTCAGCCAAAGATGCAAATGCGTTTCACTCCGCGCCCACAGCGAATTGAGTATGTGTTGCCTGAAGTTGACCCAAACGAACAATTGCGCTTGAACAAGTTCATGGCAAATGCCGGTGTATGCTCGCGTCGTGAGGCTGATGAACTGATTCAAAAGGGCCTTGTTAAGGTTAATGGAAATGTCGTTACCGAACTTGGCGTAAAGATTACTCGTAACGACGTGGTTGAATATAACGATAAGGTGGTGGTTGCCGAAAGCAAGTGCTACATCCTGCTCAACAAGCCAAAGGACACTGTAACTACCAGCGACGACCCTAACGGCCGCAAGACTGTTATGGACCTCGTGAAGGGCGCTTGCAACGAACGCATCTATCCCGTTGGTCGCCTCGACCGCAACACCACAGGCGTGCTGCTGCTCACCAACGACGGTGACCTTGCATCGAAGCTCACACATCCAAAATATGTGAAGAAAAAGATTTATCAGGTGTGGACCGACAAGCCAATCAGCGAGGAAGATATGCAACACATTGCCGACGGCGTAGAACTTGAGGATGGACCAATCCATGCCGATGCTATCAGCTATGTTTCGCCAACCGACCGCAAGCAAGCCGGCATTGAGATTCATTCGGGACGCAATCGCGTGGTTCGCCGCATCTTCGAGTCGCTGGGCTACCATGTGGTGAAACTCGACCGCGTTTACTTTGCAGGACTCACAAAAAAGAATTTGCCTCGTGGACGCTGGCGCTATCTCACTCAAGAAGAGGTTAATTTCTTGAAGCAGAATTCTTTTGAATGAAATTTTAGTACCACGCCAATTGCGATGGCTGGTGTTAATAATATAATCGGTTGAGTTGCTCGTAGCTGCAGTGCAGAGGAGTGACTCAATCGTTTGAATTGAGCAAAACGTTTTTAACATAATAACAATGGCAATTAAAAGAACTAAAGTAGTTGACATTTTTTCGCCTGAACTCATTGGCGAGAAGGTGTGCGTAAAGGGTTGGGTGCGTACCCGCAGAGGAAACAAGAATGTACAGTTTATTGCACTCAACGATGGTTCTACAATCAAGAATATTCAGATTGTGGTTGACCTTGCAAAGTTTGCCGAAGAAGAACTGAAACCTATCACCACCGGCGCAAGCCTTTGCGTGGAGGGGTTGCTGGTGGCTTCGCAGGGCAAGGGCCAGACTTGTGAGATACAAGCCGAAAGTATTCACGTTTATGGCACAGCGAGTGTCGACGAATATCCTTTGCAGAAAAAAGGACACACAATGGAATACCTGCGTGAGATTGCGCACCTGCGCATCCGCACCAACACTTTCGGCGCAGTATTCCGCATTCGCCACAATATGGCGATAGCCATCCACAAGTTCTTCCACGAAAGAGGATTCTTCTATTTCCACACTCCAATCATCACTGCAAGCGACTGCGAAGGTGCCGGTCAGATGTTCCAGGTTACCACCAAGAACCTGTATAATCTCAAGAAGGACGAATCGGGCAGCATAATCTACGACGACGATTTCTTCGGCAAGCAAACAAGCCTCACCGTGTCGGGCCAGCTCGAAGGCGAATTGGCGGCAACCGCTCTGGGTGCTATCTACACGTTTGGCCCTACTTTCCGTGCCGAAAACAGCAATACACCTCGTCACCTTGCCGAATTCTGGATGATTGAACCGGAAGTGGCATTCAACGACATTGCCGACAATATGGATTTGGCTGAGGACTTTATCAAATATTGTGTAAAGTGGGCTTTGGATAATTGCAAGGACGATATCCAGTTCCTCAACGACATGTTCGATAAGGGGCTCATCGAACGATTGCAAGGTGTTATCAAGGACAGCTTCGTGCGCCTGCCGTACACCGAGGGCATCAAGATTCTTGAAGAAGCTGTAGCCAAGGGTCACAAATTTGAGTTCCCGGTATATTGGGGCGTCGACTTGGCAAGCGAGCACGAACGATTCTTGGTAGAAGAGCACTTCAAGCGCCCGGTTATCCTCACCGATTATCCAAAGGAAATAAAGGCGTTCTATATGAAGATGAACGACGACAACAAGACGGTTCGCGCTATGGACGTTTTGTTCCCGAAAATAGGCGAAATCATTGGCGGTTCGGAACGTGAGGAGAGCTACGACAAGTTGCTGGCTCGCATCAACGAACTGAATATCCCTATGAAGGATATGTGGTGGTATCTCGATACCCGCAAGTTTGGCACTGTGCCTCACAGCGGTTTCGGTTTGGGCTTTGAGCGTCTGTTGCTCTTTGTTACTGGCATGACTAATATTCGCGACGTCATCCCATTCCCGCGTACACCAAAGAACGCTGAATTCTAAGCAGCATAAATTTTTAGGTTTTATAATATGTGTTAGCCCGGAGGTTTGCCTTCGGGCTAATGCTGTTTTTATTGAGGGCAATATATTGTGGTGTTGAACCTGATAGGTCGGTTGATTTTATCAAAAAAACACCGGTTTCTTAAAATTTTTTGAAAAAAGTTTGGAAAAGATTTTGCCATGTCGGGGAAAAGGTGTAATTTTGCACTCGCTTTCGGGAA
>JBJECX010000038.1:0-8952 GCA_051871535.1 Muribaculaceae bacterium
CGAAGGACGTGACCCCGGAGGCAGAATGCCGACGGGATTTAGCCGTGGGTGAGCGTTAGCGTAACCCACGGATACAATGTCCCCCACATAAAAAGCGTCCGCAGAGGACGCGAATTACACGCCGAAAAATCTTATCAATCCGGGTCTGCAACCGCGCCGCGGTTGTGGATGGTGGAAAGGCCGCGTGTCCCCACATAGTCGCCTGCGGCGCCAATGTGGGGTTATTGAAGTTGTAACCGCTCCGCGGTTAATATCGTCGGTTGCCGCAAATGTAGGGGCGTATTGCAATGGTGAAATAAAAGGTTTAGCCGTGGGTTGCGTTATCGCGACCCACGGCTAATTCTTATTGGCCTATTGCCTTCGGGCGGCGCCTGAAAAGCGCCTAATCAGGTAAATCGATAATTACGGCATAGCGTCTTATCGTGGAATGATGCGTGGTTATCGCACCAGTTTCAGTGTCTTGGTTTCGCCGTCGGAGTGGCATACGGCAATGAATATGCCGTGGGCAAGCGACGACAGATTGAGTTCGGAGACGTTCTTTGCCGAGGCAACGAGTCGGCTGTTGATGTCGTAGATGGCGATGTCGGCGCGGCGCGACGATGTCACTTCACCGGCAGCATAGTTCACAATCCACTCGTTGTTCTCAATCAGAGTAGCGGCATCGGTGTAGATTTGGTGTTGAATCTGGTAAGCGGCAATACCGTTAGCCGGCACGTAGAAGTACACGTTTTCGCTGCTCTTTGTGTTGTCGGAGCTGTTGGTCACTGTTTCGTGGTCGACCAGAGCATCGGCGTAGAAGCTGTATTCCGAGCCCAAACCGCCTTGAGGCACAGTCCACTTGGCGGCAAGCGAGCTGTAGTTCCAGTTGTTGTCGGCGGTGGCGATGACGAAGTCGTTAGGACCGCCGTAGTTGTTGCTGTCGCCGGTTTGGTAAACGGGGTTGTTTGGATACACCATATAGTTGACGTTGTTGTAGGTGAAGAATGTCATACCGTTGGCATATTCGTTTTCGGGTATTGCTTCAGCCGAGGTGTTGTTGAAGCTGTCGAGCATCGAGCCGGTGCTGAACGAGTAGCGCGACGGCATGGTGGCAGCCGAGTTGACGTAGAACGTGTTTTCATCAACCGGGAACACGCGAATAGATATGTTGCTGAACTGAGAGGATGATGGGTATACGGCTTTGAGGGTTACAATCTCCGAGGTGATGTTGGAGGCAGAGTTGACAGTCCAGCGCACCACTTGGTTGGTAGCCGACAATCCGGCAAACACATAGAACGGATAGCTGTTCACGTCGCCATAAACGGCGCAGTGGTCAACGCGTCCGCCGCCGCTGTAGGATAGCGAAGCGGCGAGGGTGGCATTGCCGTTAGCCTTGTTGATGTTGTAGAGCTTGAGCGGGGTGGTTGACAGGTTGAGAGTGAGGTTCGACACTATCAGGTTTCCGGCATTGTCCTTCATCACGTCGTTGCACGGGAAATATGAGCATTGCACGTCGCTCGACAGCGCCAGACTGCTGATGAATTCGCCGGTGAGGGCGTTGTAGCGGTCGACGTAGCAGTCGGCGGTGCTGCTGTTGGCAGAGCGAGCCGAGATGTAGATGATGTTGTCAATCACACACATGCTGCGGTTCAGAGCCCAATCGGTGTTGTCGGGCAGGTTGGCGAAATCACTGTCCACCGAGCGCATCCACAGGTTGGTGAGAGCCACCGATTGCTGGCTGTTGTAGGATGCCGGGTCTTTCTTGATTTCGTAGCCCGCTTCGTTGCCGGCAATCTGGAATGTGAATTTGCGCACTTCGGAGTCGGTGTCGAGGCTGCCTGCCTTCGAGCTAATCACCTTCCAGTAGTATGTGCCGCGAGGCAGGTCGCTTTCGCTCACGCTGTATTTCTTGGTACCGCTCGAGGTGGTGAAACCTGTGGTGGTGTCGATTAATGGTTCGGTGAATTGTGCCGAGGTCGACACAACCAGGCGGTAGCTGTCGGCAGCGAGGTTGGTGAAAGCAAATGTGAACGCCTCGGTGATGGTGGCATTGTTTTCGGGCGTTACCAGCGTCACTTTCGGGGCTGCTTCGCGCTTGGGCGTGTTGAATGTCCAAGCCAGCGTGGTGGTTGTTTTGTAGCCTGCTTTGGTGGCAGTGATTCGCCAGTAGTAGGTGCCGTTGTATTGCAGTTTGCTCATATCCACGGTTGCGCCGGTGGATGTGGTGTTCTGGCTCACTACTATTTGGTCGAATGTGGCATCGAGTGCGATTTCGAGCTTATACGAAGCGCCTTCCACGCCGTTCCATGCGAATGATATAGAAGCCTCGTCGGGCACGGTGGCTGCGTTGACGGGCGACGATAGCGACAGCGGGCTGATGGCGTCGAATTCGGCAGTGGCAAATTGTGCCACGTCGCTGGCAGCGTCTTCCTTGCCGGTTTGCGAGGTGACAATGCGCCAGTAGTAGGTGGTGCTTTCGTCGAGGTCGCCGGCGTTAAGGCTGAGGCTGTTGGTGGTGATACCGGAGCGGTTTATCACGGGGTTGGTGATGTCGCTCGATTTGCTCACCTGCAGGGTGTAGGTGGCAGCCGAAGCGGCAGCGCTCCAGGCAAAGGTTACGGGTTGCTTTACCGTTGCGCCGCCAACAGGCGAGGTGAGGGTTACCTTCTCAGCCGGGGTGACGTTGTCGGTGCTGTAGCGTGGTTCGTATTCGTTGCCGTATCGGTCGAGGACGCACACAGCATAGTAGTATCCGCTCACCTTTTCGGCGGGCAGATAGCAATATCCCGAGTAGTATATTCCCACCAGATAGTCGGAGAGAATGCCGCCGTCGACGGTGCTCATAATTGCCGACTTGCTCACGCTCGACGGAATGGCGTATACCGAGTAGCGGTAGCCGTCGCTCGGTGTGTTCCAGAATATGCCGCCGTTGGCATCGGGTGCGGTGCTCAGGTTGCTCACTTTGCCGGGGTTGGTGGCTGTTTTCCAGTCGATTGCCGGAGGCAATGCCTTTTTCTGGAATTTATTGGCAAGCAGCCATTCACCAAGTCCCGACACTATTTTGCCGCTGATTTTGTTGTGCGAATAGAACACGCAGCCAGTGGCGTTGTTCAGCGTGTAGTCGCGCGACAGTTGCACCTGTTTGCCCACTTCCTGATAGTTCGATGTGGTGTTGGCGCTTTCGAGGAACGTGATTGAGTGGCTGGCGTAGTGATGTCTGCCGAATTGCTTTGCCACCTTGCTCCACCAGTTGGTCATGGGGCCGAACGGGTTGGTGCTGTGCGAGGTGGTCCAATACAGCTGTGGCGAGATGTAGTCGATGGTGCCTTCTTCGAGCCATGCAACAGGGTCGGAGAAGATGCCGTCGTACTGCCAGTCGCTTGCCGAGCAATAATTGCTGAGGGGTTCCACGCCGTGCTTGGCAGCCACCGACGAGCTTGAGCAGGCGGCGCCGGCGGGCGAGATGCCGAAGCGCACCCATGGCTTGGTTTCCTGAATCATGTTGTAGACGTCAGCCACCATCTGGTTGACGTTTTTGCGGCGCCAGTCGCCTATGCTGAGGCCCGAACCCGAGTTTTTCCACAGGTTGTAGTCGCCTGCCGACGATGTGGAGGGTATTCCGTTGGGATAGAAATAGTCGTCGAATACCAGTCCGTCGACGTCGTAGTTGTTCACGATTTCGCGGCACACGTCAACGATGCGTTGGCGAGCAGCCGGAATGCCCGGGTTGAGGATGGTGATGGTACTGGCAGTGCCGTTGTTGTCCGACGTAGAGGTGTAGCTCAGCAGCCATCCGCTGCTGCTGAGTTGCTGGTCCTGTGTGGTGCTCCAGTTGGAGCCGGTCGACCAGCGATAGGGGTTCACCCAGGCGTGGCACTCAATGCCGCGCTTGTGGCACTCTTCAACGACAAATGCCAGAGGGTCCCAGCCGGGGTTGGAGCCACGCGAACCGGTGAGGTAGCTCGACCAGGGTTCGTAGCTCGATTGATACATTGCGTCACACATCGAACGCACCTGAAAAAACACTGCATTAAAGCCGTCGGCTTGCAGTTGGTCGAGGTAGCCTGTCATCTCATTTTTTTGTGATGTCTGGGCAGATGCTGTTGTGCCTTGTGTTGATGGCCAATCGATGGCATAAACTGTGGTTAACCATACCGAGCGCATCTCTCGTTTGGTGTAGGTGTCGGCGCTCATACTGCTTGCGCCAAGCAATGCAATTGATAAAACTGCGAAAATAATCCTTAGAAGTGACATTAAGTTTATGTTTATTGATTAATTATTATGCGAATTTAGCGAAATATTTTTTTCAACGGAAAACTCTGCTCGCCTTATTCGCAAAATTAGCATGTGTTTAAAAATATTTAACAAATTTCACATCTGTTTCCGGCGATTTTTATCGACAAAACTATGCGGTGGTTATGGCTATTGCTTTGGCTTGCTGAGCTTTAGTGCCAGCCAATGGGCAAACAGCAGATTGGGCAGCATCAATGCCCATCCCGCCAAGCCAAGAAGAATTATCTGCACGGTGGTGGCGGCGAGGCTGATGCAGAACAAGCCATAGGCGGCATAGGGCAGCAGAATCAGCGAAGTTGCAAGCCCGGGAACGTAGGAGCGAACCGCGCAAGCCTGCACAAGATGTACAATAAGGTGCGTGGCAAAAACTATGAAAACTGCCATCCACACCTCCTTGCAATAGGGCGCATCAACCAGCACGTAGGCAGTGGCGGCAAGCAGCACCAGCAGTTCCTCGGCGGCTGCAATGGCAAACGCTTTGGGAGTTAGCTTTGCCAAATGGGCGATGATGCCTTTTGCCGAAGGGAAGCGTTGTTCCAGCCTGTTGCGGTGGCGTTGCATCCAGCGGTGGCAGAATATTATCTCCTCGGCATCGTGAATCACGAAAGCCAAGGGCAGCGGCAAAACCAGGGCCAATACGGCAAATGCATTCATAACAGGCTAAAATTTAATGGGTTGTTTTTTTGTTTATAAAATTGCCGTTGATGTCAACCGGCACGCGGCTGAACGGCTGCAGCACGGCGTCGACCAGCACGGCATACTCGCCGCGGGTGATGTGCCGCTGCTTCGGCAGCGTGGCTGCAAAGTGCTGCTGCCATGTTTTGCGCATGAGTTGGCGGGCTTTGCGCTGCGTCATCAGCCCCTCGGCTTGTGCAATCTGCGCTATGGCGTCGGCGGCTTGGGCAACGGTCACGGGTCGGTTGTCGGGCTTATAGCGTATTTTGTGGCTGGCATATACGGTTTGCAGCAGGGCGAGCGAGTGGCGGGTGAGCACACTGTCGGCGCCCATCCAGAATTGGTTCGACCAGCCCACGCGGCGACCCTCGCCGTGCAGCAGCCCGGTGCATGCCACACGTTGCAGCGGCGCAAACATGGGCGAATGCGGCTCGGCATCGAGCAAGGGCATCAGATAGCCGCCGGCATCGAGCACGGCATTCTGCACGTGGCGCACAGCCACGCGGCTCACTTGGCAGTGCTGCTTCACCGATAGTGCAGCCAAGGCTCCGGCTGCGGTGCCAAGTTGCATCACCACAGGCTGCAGGCGCGTGGTGCCGTTGATGATGTTGCTCACCGACACCGATTTCTCTGCCACAATCATCTGGCTCACCCCTTGCGGAATCATCACGCCCAGCGGCACGCCAAACGACGGGATGGGGTGGAAATAGAGGCGCGGCAGGCGTTCGCTGCCGGTGTATCGCGTGTGGTGATGGTCGACGGGATAATCGCCCACGGCAATGTTGGTGCGATAGAGCGTGGCGCTGTAGGGCGAAAGGGCGTGGTTGTAGGTGAATCGCACCAAGCCGTGTATCCGGCGCGACTCGCGGTGATAGGGTATGAGAGGCAGATGGTCGGGTGTGGGATATTCGTCGTCGGCAATGCCGATGGTGTTAAAGCCCAGTTCGTGCTGAATAAAGTACACAAAGCACAGCGTGCGATGCTTGGCGCGCTCAATGGCAGCAAGGCGTTGGACGTGGTTCATCTCCACGATGTTGGCGTAGAAGTCGTTGCCCTCGATGGGCCAGTTTATCATATATTTATTGCCGGGCAACCTGCCGTAGCTCAGCATCATGTCCTTTTGCCACAGGCGGTCGGGCTCGAGCGGATTGGTACACAGCGGGTTAACGCAGCAGCAGGCAAACATATTGGGGTCGTATCCGGCAGGGCGCTCGATGCTCACATCGTGGTCGTATTGCTTCAGCGTGGCGGTGAATGTCATGTCCTGCACAATGCTGTTGGCGCTGTCGGGGGCGATGTCCTCCCCGGTGCGGTGCCTGCTCTCCATGCCAAGGTCGTATTTCACGCCTGCCATGGCCGCCACGTCGCCCAGTTCGGTGGCGTCGATAATCACGTTGGCATCCACCGTGAGAGTGTCGGTGGCATCGGCGCTGATTCCCACAAAGGTCCAATGGCTGTCGGGGGTATGAGTCACTCTCAGCGGTCGGAAGCCGTGCTTCACCTCGAGGTTACGCTGCTTTGCCGCTATTGCGTGCAGTATGCGGTTGCCCACGCTCGGCTCGAACTGCACGTTGCTCACCCAGCCGGTTTTCAGGGCGTCGAGGCTGCCGTAGTGTGTGGCGAGGCTGTCGAGAAACTCGCCCCAGAACGAGGCGCGAAGATGATAGTTGCCGTCGACGGCGCTCACGCCGGCAGCGGTGAGCATACCGCCCAGCCACGGTGTTTCTTCAACAATCATTGCATCCACCCCCATGCGGGCAGCTTGCACGCCGGCAGCAATGCCGCTGGTGCCGCCTCCCACCACCAGCACCTGCGTCGAGCAGTTGCGCGATGCCGGAAAGGCTGTTGCCGCCAAAAGCAGCAATCCCGCCGAAGCCGATAGGATGCGATGGAGTGCTGACATGCTTGGATTATTGTGTGAGTACTGTGAAAAGAAAAACTATTTTCAGTTATCGAACACGTGGGCGCGCGATAGCATGCACGAACCCAGCAAGCCAGCGCTGTCGGCAAGCTCCGAGAGCGTGATGCGCGTGTCGTTGTTCACCAGATTGAGCGAGTGTTTGCGAATGGCAGAGCGCACGGGTTGCAGCAGATAGTCGCCGGCAGCTGCCATGATGCCGCCAATCACCACCAGCTCGGGGTTGAAGATGTTTATGAGTCCGGCAATGTTTTTGCCAAGGTTTTCGCCTATCTCTTCCACGATGTCGATGCTCAGCACATCCTCTTTGGCAATGGCGTCCATGATGTCGTCGAGCTCGAGGCTTTCGATGTTGCCGTTCTTATAGTCGAGCAGGCACGATGTCTCACCGTTTTGCAGGCGTTGCACCAGCTTGCGATGGAATGCTCTGCCCGATGCTTCGGTTTCGAGGCACCCTTTCTTGCCGCAGTGGCACATCACCTCGTTGTCGAACGTGGGGATGTGGCCAAATTCGCCGGCGAAGCCCGATTTGCCGGTGTACAGTTTGCCATTGATGATGATTCCCAACCCAAGGCCCCAGCTGACGTTGATAAACAGCACATTGCGCTCGTGGCGGGCAGCACCGCACACAAATTCGCCGTAGGTCATGGCGCGCGTGTCGTTGTCGACGCTCACCGGATAGCCCAGCCGTTTGGCAAGCAGCTCGGAGAGCGGACGATTGCTGAAATTAAAATATGTGTAGCTGTAGCCTTGCTCGGTGTTTACTCTGCCCGAAAGATTCACGTTGATGTTCATGATTTTGTTGCGGTCGATGGTGAGCGAGTCGATGAACTCCGATATCTTCTGGCAGATGATGTCGAGCCCTTCGGGCGAATTTTCGAACTTGTATTTCACGTCGAGGGCTTGCTCAATCATCTCGCCTTTCATGTCAATCACGCCCATGCTTATGGTGAACTGCTTGACGTCGATGCCAATAAAATAGCCGCAATCGGCGCAAAGGCCGTAGAGCAGCGGGTGGCGGCCGCCGTTGGTCTCCAGCTTGCCAAAGGTCTGTATGTAGCCCTCGGCACACAGCTCTTCCACTTGCTTGGTGACTGTGGGAACACTCAGGTCGAGGTCCTTGGCAAGGTTGGTGATGGTGCTGTTGCCGTTGATAATGTAGTGTGTGAAGATGCGCTTCTTGATGAATGCATTCTTGCTGCCGTTTCCGATAGCATCAGTAAGGTTGTGCTGCATATTTTTAAAATATTTTTCTTTAGTGTGCAAATATATATAAAAGATTTTAATTTGCTTTTATTATTTGTATATAATTAGTAAAATTTTTTTGTAACATACGAAATTGTTGTCTAAAATTTTTGAAATTGAAAGGCGGCTGGCAACGATGTTTTTGTTTTTTTTACACCCCTTTTTTGTCCGAAACAGGTTGAAATATATGTTATATAACATCTATTTAATGTTTAGTAACAATTATAAATATTAATTTGCACAAAAATGCAAATGCGTGCTTGTTTAATCCGAAGTTATTGTGTTATTTTGCGCTCGTATAACCGGCTGTAGTGACCGGGGATACAAAGTGATATTAACAATTAATCAAAAAACTAAACTTTTCGATTATGAAAAAATTTTTACTTCTTGGAGCAGCTGCAATGTTGGCTGGCTCGGTAAATGCACAAACCAGCACCGGAACCATCACCGGTAAGTTGAAACTTGACTGGGAACATTCAATGGCTACTTATACTACAAGTGTGACTCGTAGTATAGGTCAATTGGGCAAACAAGCTCTTGTATTAAATCACACAAACGGAACTGTTGAAGTTTGGGATGCAACCGGTAAAGTTAAGGAATACAATGTAAATCAGTGGCTTATAGATAACAAAGGAAATATTAACCCGGATGATAGTGAAGCTTATACAATGGGTAGAGGTGTTTCAACTGACGAAGCCGGTAACATCATTGTAAACTTGCAATTCTCCGGTGTGTTAAGCTCTACGAAATTTGTCGCAATCAAGCCGGATGGAACAATGACATATATTCGGCACAGTTGCATAAGTCCGTGGCAATATAATCATGTTATCCAAAGATCATAG
>JBJECX010000039.1:0-8942 GCA_051871535.1 Muribaculaceae bacterium
CGGCAATCCTTTCGCAGAAAGAAATTGGAGAATAATCTGCGGCATCGGCGTAATCTGCGAGAGGATAGACCCCCAGTAGCAACGGGGTTATTCTCGTCCTTCTATTTTCAGGGGAGAGAAAAAATGCTGATGGGGGCGAACAAGTGAGCGGGCGGCGGTGTTATACATTCAGAGAACAACAAAAAAGCAGAACGATAAACAAACACTTAACGACTATGGCTACAAAATTTTACAAATGCAATCGTTGCGGCAATGTGGTGATGAAAATGGTTGACAGCGGTATTGTGCCGGTGTGCTGCGGCGAGGAGATGCAACTGCTGGTGGCAAACACCCACGATGCTTCCACCGAAAAACATGTGCCGGTGGCAACGCGCATCGACGAGCATCTCATAAGTGTGCAGGTGGGCAGCGTGCCCCACCCTATGCTGGAGCAGCACCACATTTCGTTCATCTATGTCGAGACAGAGCACGGAGGCGTTCGCTTCGACCTGAACGATGAGCCTCGAGCCGAAATGTGTGTATGCCACGACCGCCCGATAAGCGTCTACGACTATTGCAATCTGCACGGATTGTGGCATAGCGAATTATAGGATGGTAACATTCCTCGCCGTCCCATTATGCACCGCATTGCCCCTGCCGCCAACATCCCTTCGGCGGCAGGTTTTTTTGTGTGCGGCTGCAGGGCGGGGATGGGTTATTTGCGATTGAGCTTCACCGTTGATATGTCAACCAATCCGTTGACAATAGCGTAGATGGTCAGACCGGCTTCGCTGTGAATCTGCAGTTTGCGGGCTATGTTTCGGCGATGAGTGATAACGGTGTTGGTGGATATGAACAGATGCGAGGCAATCTGCTTGTTGCTCATGCCCTGCACCAGCGCCACCACCACTTCGCGCTCGCGTTCCGACAGCGCCTCGGCATCGTCGCCATCGGCGCGCATCACCATCTCGCTGATGTTTCGCGCCACCGAGGTTTGCGTGAGTGCCGCCTCGAGCCTGCGTATCGACGGCACAAAGATGCGCTCCTCCACCTCGCGGTGCAAATGCAGCCATTCCTCGTTGTTGAACACGTCGTGCAAAGCGGCAATCATCTTGTTGTTGTGCCCGGCGTCGGAGGGCAGATATTTGATTATCAGTGTTTTCAGTTCCTTTAGTTTATTGTCGGCTTGCACATGATTTCCGGCAAAGGTGTTGATGCTGTAGGTGGGGTCGGTTTTGCCATCGAGCAGAGTCTTGACGTAGGGGAACACCACGCGCTCCTCGTGCAGCATATGCTTGCGTATTTCGCGCGCATACTCGTCGTAGAAGCGCAGAATCAGCAACCCTAGTCCGCCATCGGCATCGCCTATGGCTTCTTCAATCTCGCGACGGATGAATGGCAGCTGAAAGTCGAGGAAATAGCGGTGACTCGCCTCCAGATAGTGCAGCAGTGTGGGCACCGACAACTGGCCGTCGTCAGCCACCTCGCGGCATCCGTTGATGGTGAAATTCACAATGGCAAGAAAAGTGCGGGTGTCGATGCCGCTCGCCTCGCAGGTCTGCCGCACCGTCTTGTCGCCAAACCCCAGGTTGATGCCAAAGCTGCACAGCGATTGCAGCAGGTTGTAGTTGTCCTTGATGAGTGAAATCATCTTGTCGTCAGCCTCATAGATTTTCTGATTCTTCATCGTGCAAGAGTGTTTATTTTGCTGTTATAACATCGATATTTCTGCGCGTACAAAAATACAAATTTCGCCACATTTCCACAATCATCTATTTTTGGTATTTGCGTGGTATCGGTTGAAGTTGCTCTAATCGTTTTAAGGTATCAAAACCGCTTTTTTCATTAAAAATGGGTATTTCTCCGCTCGTGTGCCGCCACTAATTTTGCCTTCGAATTAAAACGACAATCTGAATCATATCAACATTTATTTTAGCAACAATGAAAAGACTTATCGCAGCCATCATCCTTACAGCCGCAGCCGGCAGCATAGCAGCCCGGGGCAACGAAGACAGCCGCCTCACTATTGGCGGATACGGCGAGGCCACCTACACCCGCATGTTCTACAGCAACAACTACAAGCGCTACACCAATGCCAACCTCTATGCCGATGCCCCGTCGACCGGGCAGTTCGACCTGCCGCACGTCACCCTCAACCTGGGCTACGACTTTGGCAAAGGCTGGAAACTTGGCATGGAAATAGAATTTGAACACGGCGGCACCGAGAGCGCAGTGGAAATCGAAGAAGAAGAAACCGGCGAATATGAGAGCGAAATTGAACGCGGCGGCGAAGTGGCGCTTGAGCAGTTCTGGCTGCAAAAGACCTTCAACCGCGCCATCAATGTGCGCTTGGGACACCTTGTGGTGCCGGTGGGACAAACCAACAACTATCACATGCCCAACGAATTCTTCACCGTGTTCCGTCCCGAAGGCGAAAACACGATATTGCCATGCACCTGGCACGAAACAGGCGTGAGTGTGTGGGGCAACGTCAGCCGCCTGCGCTACGAGGTGATGCTGATTGCCGGACTGGAAGCCGACCTCTTCGGTGCAAAAAACTGGATTCACGACGGCAGCGCCAGCCCTTACGAGTTCAAGCCCGGCACCGCCGTGGCAACCGCTGCCCGCCTCGACTACCAAGCCACCCGCCGGCTGCGCATCAGCCTCAGCGGCTATGCCGGCAACTCGGCATGCAACTCGCTCAAGCCCGAAAAATACAGTAGTGTGAAAGGTCTGGTGACAATCGGGTCGATGGACTTTCGCTATCAGTCGCGCGACGTTGTCGTGCGCGGCGCAGCCACCTACGGACACCTGGGCAACTCAAAGGAAATCACCTCAATCAACAAGACCCTCGGCAACAACTCGGTGTCGCCGCAAACTGCCGTGGCAAGCAGCGCCATAGCAGTGGGCATAGAAGCCGGATACAACATCTTTGCGCCGATGCGCGACACCCGGATGCGCGACCAGAAACTGTTTGTCTTTGGCCGATACGACTACTACGACTCGATGCTGAGCACCGTAAGCGGCGTGGTGGACAACCCCTGCTGGAGCCGCCAGAAAATCACTGCCGGCATCAACTACCAGCCCATTGCACCCATCACCATCAAGGCAGAGTGGAGCAACCGCCTGTTCAGCAGCGCCTACAACAACGAGCCGCAACTGAGCCTCGGCGTGACCTATATGGGACTGTTTAACCTCTAACCCTCCTGCTGCGATACACCGGAAATAGGGGGGAGAGAGAAAAAACGAATTCTTTAGTATAAACATAATAATTCTACCATTCTTTTAGTTATGAAACTTTCAATCGAAAAAACATTTGCAGCAGTATGTCTGCTCGCCTCGTCGGCAGTGTTTACCGCCTGCAGCGACAGCGACGAACCGCTTGACAACGACCAAACACAAACCGCCGAGTTCAAGCAAAACGAAGCCATCTTGAGCAACTACGTCAACAGCGTTGTGATACCCACCTACCGCAGCCTTGCCGATGCCGCCATCCTACTCGCCGAGGATTGCGAGGACCTCTCATCGCAGGAGAAAGTGGATAAGGCCTGCACCCACTGGATTGCTGCCCGAAAATACTGGGAACTATCGGAAGCATTCCTCTTTGGCGCCGCCGCCGACTATAACATCGACCCGCACATCGACTCGTGGCCACTCGACCTCGGACAGCTCGATGCAGTGCTCAAGGCAGGCGACATAGAGCAACGCATCGACGCCGGAACAGCAGGCTACGGACTGCTGGGCTTCCATGCCGTGGAATATGTGATTTTCAAGGAAGGTTCGACAGGCGACAAGGACAACCGCAACCGCGACTATTCCACCATCACAGCAGCCGAAGCCGCCTTTGCCGCAGCTGTGGCAGCCGACATGCGCGACCAATGCCTGCGCCTCGAAGCCTCATGGGCTGGCGTAGAGAATATTTCGGCAAGCAAACTGCAACTGCTCGACGAAGCCGAACTGCTGCCCACCACCAACTACGGCGAACGCCTGATTGCCGCCGGACAGGCGGGCAACACCAAGTATAAGACCCAGACTGCCGCTTTCGAGGAGATAATTGTGGGAGCAAGCGACATTGCCAACGAGGTGGGCAATACCAAAATCTCCGACCCGATGGACTCTCACCAATGGAGCGATGTTGAATCGCCTCACTCGTGGAACTCGGTAGCCGACTTTGCCGACAACATACGCAGTGTGCGCAATGCCTATTACGGCAGCCTCGATGGCTCAGTAAGCAGCAAGTCGCTGTCGGCATACGTGGCAGGAGTGAGCGCTGCCGCCGACACCAAGGTGAAGAACTGCATAGCCACCGCCCTGCAAAAGGTGGAAGCCATGCCAACACCGTTCCGCAACTACATCGGCGAGACATCTGGCGCCAACTACGATGCCATCCAGGCAGCTGTGAAAGCCTGCAACGACCTTGTCGACGCTCTCGACGAAGCCCAAGAGATTATTCGATAACAACACTTATTGCCACACATCCATTATTTATTTTAGAGTATGAAAAACCTATTTATCCCTTCAGTTGCAATAGCAGCAGCGGCAGCATTTGCCGCCTGCAGCGACGAAGCACCCACCAACGACAACAATGACCAGCAGCCCGACGACAGCCTCAGCGAACAATACTACAGCGGCGGCGAACTGGGAACAGCATTTGTGAGCACATCCAAAGCCTACGAGCAGCCGGCACCTGCCGTAATCAACAGCGATATGTTCCTCTCGTTCAACCGTGGCGAGAAGATGTTCGAAAAGCCGTTCACCGCCAACATCAACGGTGGCGAACGCGAAGGCCTTGGACCGCTGTATGTGCGCACATCGTGCCTGCACTGCCACCCCGGCTACGGCCACGGCAAGAGCCAGAACAACGGCACGTTCAACACCAACGAGGTGGGCAACGGCTATCTGCTTGTGGTGTATAACCCCACCAACGATGCCTACGTGACTTGGCTCGCCGGTATGCCGCAGACACACGCCATAGCACCGTTCAAAGACCCTATCGACGAAACCAAGATTCGCATCGACTGGAAGGAACACGTCGACGAGTGGAACAATACCTTCCCCGACGGCGAAACCTATTCGCTGCGCTATCCCGAAGTGACCATTCCGCGTGACGCCGTGTATGTGCTGCGCCAAGGCTACAGCGACGCCACCACCGCCAACTATGAGGTGCGCCTGGAATCGACCATCGGCATATATGGTTCAGGGCTGCTCGACGCCATCAGCGATGACGACATCGTGGCACAATACCATAAAGAATATGCCGACGGATATATGCAAAACGGCTTAAACCCGTCGTACTACAGCAACGGCAACTACGCCGGATACTATAGCAACAAGTTGCAAGGCGACGGCACACCGTTTGTGCGCCGCTTCACCTATGCGCTGAGCCGCGGTCCGCTGCAGGACGGTGCCGGTGCCAACGCCATCTGGAACATCACCAACGTGACGCGCAGCGACCGTCGCTATCACTACCTCGACCTCAACGGCACCATCTATGCCACCTATGCCAGCCAAGACCCCGAGGTGCAAGCCGGATTTGCCGACTTTATATCCCAACAGCCCGGTGTTGAAAACCACCCTGAATGGACCACCGACAATGTTCAGCAAAACATCTACAACTACCTCACAAGCAAATCGCTGGAGCAAGAGATGAGCGACGACGATTATATTGCCTTCATGGTATGGCACCGCGGATTGGCGGTACCGGCAGCCCGAAACATCGACGATGCCACCATTCAGCACGGCAAGCAGAAGTTTGAGGAGATTGGCTGCGCCTATTGCCACCGCCCCTCGTGGACTACCGGCAGCGACGTGGTGAACGACCCGAACAATTTCCGTCGCAGCGACGGCACAAAACTCGCCGACCTGATGCCACGCTATCCCAACCAGAAGATTTGGCCGTACACCGACATGGTTCAACACAAACTGCACATGACCAACGACATACGCACCGGCTGGTGCCGCACCACCCCGCTGTGGGGACGCGGACTGCATCAGCTGTGCACCGGTTCGCCCTATGCCGACCGTCTACACGACTGCCGCGCCCGCAACGTGATTGAAGCCATCATGTGGCACGGCAATGCGCAAAGCGACGCACGCCACTCGGTGGAGCAATTCCGCTCGCTCAGCAAAGCCGACCGCGACGCCATTGTGAAGTTTATCGACGCCATTTGACGCGTGCTGCGCTAAATTTAGCGAATTAGCCATAAAACCTATTATCAAAATGATTAAGCAATTCAAAACCATTTCACTTTGCCTGCTGGGAGCACTTGCCATAGTGCTTGCAGTGGGCACTGTGATTGAGAAAACCAACGGTTCGTTTGATTACACCTCAGTGCCGATGATGGTGCTGTGGGCTGCCATCGCCATCAGTTCGATGGGTTATATGATTGTCGCTCGCTGGTGGCAACGCCCGGCAACAATGCTGCTTCACCTGGGCTTGCTGGTGATTCTAGCGGGTGCTGCCCTCACCCGGTTGACCAAAAGCGAGGGCGAGATGGTGCTCGCCGCCAACATCCCCTCAAATAGCTATATCGACAACGACGGCACCCGCATGCCGCTGCCATTCACCGTAACGCTGCAGCACTTCAGTGTAGTGAACTATCCCGCCACAAACACCCCTGCCAACTACCTGAGCCGGCTGCTCATCAACAACGGCACGTGCGTCAACCGGCTGACGGTGTCAATCAATCAGCCGCTGACGGTGGGCGGCTACCGATTGTCGCAAAAAGGCTATACACCCGGGCTGGAGCAATCTACGCTGGCTGTGAGCCACGACCCCTTGGGATTGCCCGTTACCTACGCCGGATATGCCCTGCTCCTTGTATCAATCATTGTTTATTTAGCATCGCCTCACACCCGGCTGCGCTACACCATCAGGCGCATGCGCATGCCCGTTGTGGCGGCAGCAATCTTTATCACCGCACCTTGCATTACCGCACAGACCGTGCCGCAAAACATTGCCGACCGCTTTGCCGACATTTATGTGCTCTACAACGGACGCATCTGCCCGGCTCACACACTTGCCATCGACTTCACCCTGAAGGTGTGCGGCACCACCTCGCCCGAGGGTCTGAGCCCCGAACAAGTGTTTGCTTCGTGGATGCTGAATCCGCACTCGTGGAACGACAGGAAAATCATCAGCACCAACCGACGTCTGGCAAAAGCCGGCATAGGCGACGGCAAGCATGCCTCGATGAACAATTTCTTCGATGCCCAAGGCAACTATCGACTGGCGGGCAGCGCCGACGGCGGGAGTTTTGCCGAGAAAGTGAGTCTGGTGAACAGCCTCACCGAAGGTACGCTGATGAAAATGTTTCCGCACGCCACCGACAGCGGCATACGGTGGCTGGGGTTCGGCGACCGTCTGCCCGACGAGGTGCCGCCCGACGAAGCGCTGTTTATGCGCCAAAGCCTCAGTTACCTCAACTCGCTCATCGTTGCAGGCAATCATGAGCAAGCCTTGAAAGTGATTGAAAAAATAATAGCCTATCAGCAAAAGGTGTGCGGCGACGCCTTGCCCGGCCCGTGCAAAACATGGGCGGAGCGCATTCACAACGCATTGGGCAACACACGCTTCGATGCCATTATATGCCTGCTGATGGCAATCGTGGGATTTTGCTGCTTTGCAATGCGCACAAGCGGTCGCGCGGTGTGGATACTGTGCAGCCTCACGGCTTGGGCAGTGGGTGTTCACCTCACCCTGCTGCTGGCACTGCGATGGTGGGTGAGCGGACACATGCCGCTAAGCAACGGCTACGAAACCATGCTGTTCATGGCGTGGTGCACACCCGCCATTTCGCTACTGCTGCGCAGCCGAATACTGCCACGTACCATTGTGTCGCTACCCATCATGGGCATGTGCCTGATGGTGGCAAGCATGAGCCGAATGAACCCACAAATCACCCCATTGGTGCCCGTGCTGCAGTCGCCGCTGCTGTGCCTGCACGTTGCCACCGTGATGCTTGCCTATTGCCTGCTTGCCATGACGCTGCTGCTGAGCGTCATCGCCCTTTTGCTGCGCCTCACGCGCCACGCCGCACCTTACGTTCTGCGCCATCTGGCACTTGCCAGCCAAGCAGCGCTGATAGTGGGAGTGTTGGTTCTTGCAATAGGAATATTTGTGGGCGCCGTGTGGGCAAACATCTCGTGGGGCCGCTACTGGGGTTGGGACCCCAAAGAGGTGTGGGCACTAATCACGCTCATCGTCTATGCCTTGCCGCTGCACTCGCGCCGCTTCGATGCCGAAGCCAATCCGTTGGCACTCAACATCTATCTCACCGCTGCATTCGTGACTGTGATGGTGACCTATTTTGGTGTGAATTATCTGCTGGGCGGCTTACACTCCTACGCCTAATCGGCGCAGCACCACCCCGGCACTGCCGATGTCGGAAAAGGCTAACGATTGCTAAATCAGTGCCAGATGCCAAGGGCCGGCGGTTACTTCACTTCGAATGGCTCGGTGACTGATATGATGTTTCGGTCGGGAGAGATGAGGTCGACCATCACGCGATAGTTGCCGGCTGCCTGCGGCAGCATGAGTTCCTGCGACTGGGTGCTCTCGGTCAAACCCACCGGCTGAAAAGTGATGCCGTCGGAGGCTATTTCATCGGCATCCAGAAATATCCGGCTTTTGATTTCGATGAAACCATAAGGTGATTGATATTGCGCACAGCGTGTTATGTCGGAAGGTGGCACTAACTCAACCGATTCCACGGCGCCGAGCGACATTGCAAAAAACGGCTCAAAATCACTTTCATATTTCATTCCGTCGACCACCATATCGAGCCAAGGGCCATGCATTGCCGGACTTAAAGCAAAGCCCATAAATCGATGTCCGCTTCGCCACACCACCACACGCTCTCCAATTCGGAAGTCAGTTTTGCTTTTCGGAGACTGCGATACGATTTTCACTTCCATCATTCGCCGAATGGCATCTTCCACAGTCAGCAGGTTGAACCGTTCAA
>JBJECX010000040.1:0-46226 GCA_051871535.1 Muribaculaceae bacterium
CGAGACGCAGGCGAGGCATATAGCCCGGGGTAAGCGAAGCGCAACCCCGGGTATCATCATCCCCTACCTCCCGGCATCCGTATAGGATGCGAATTACATATCATCCACGGAATAATACGCCACCTACAACATGCGTCACCGTCACAACACCCGACATCCGGCACTTACCCACGGCGCACTGTGGTTTGGAGATTTTTTGCTATCTTTGCCGTATGACTGAAGATTTGGAAAACATAGAACGACTGTTGCGCAACAGTCGTGCTGCCGAGGCGGTGGAGCGACTCGAGGCATATCTGGCTATGCCCGGTGCGACGTGCCTCGATGAGGCATATTTTTTGCTGGGGAACGCCTATCGTCAGCTTGGCGATTGGCGCAAGGCTATCAGCAACTACAACCGTGCGGTGCAACTCAATCCCGACGGTCCGGCAAAGACGGCTTTACAGACAGCCAACGAAATTCTTGATTATTTCAATCACGACTTGTATAATCCCTAAAAATCGATTGTTACAGCCACGCTCTCGAGTTGGCATTTGAAAGGTGGGCATAGTTTGGCGATGGTGATGGTGCCGCCGCTGATTTGGCTGCCATAGCGCTGCGTTATGGTTCGGATGATGCGTCCCGCCACGTGTTCGAGCAAGTTTGATGGTATGTTCATCTCGGCATTGACAATGTCGTAGAGCTCGGCGTAGTTGACGGTGCCGCTCAGCCGGTCGCTCTCGATGGCTTGTTGCATGTGGCAATGCACCGTAAGCGTTACCTCAAAGCGATTGCCCACGGTGCGCTCTTGTGTAGCCACTCCGTGATGGGCATAAAACAGCATTTTATTTAGCGTGATTGATGTTGCCATGATTCTGCTATTATTTTGCGTTGTCGTCGACCATAACCCAGCGGTAGGCACCGATGTCGATGCCGCCGTTGTAGATGCGTTGTTGCCCGTAGCGGTCGACGAGCGCATGCTCGGGGCATAGGCTTAAGTCGCCTGCTGCAATGGCGCTGCTTTCGTTGCCGAGGCGGTAGTCGAAGATATATTTGTCGCGCTGCATACGGAAGCAGGGGTCGCCGTCCCATTTGCAGTTGATGAAGTTGGCATCGTCGGAGCCGTTGCTGGTGAACATGCAGTTGCGCAGCAGCACGTCGGAGCCTGAGAAGTCGTTTTCGTTAAACTCTTTCACATTGCCGCAGATGATGCAGTTGTCGAGGCGCACCGAGGGCGATACCGGGTTGCCGTCGTCATCGGTGAGGGCAATGGTGACTATCGGGCAATGCTTCAGCCCGAACAGATAGTAGTTGGTGAAGGTGCAGTTGACAAAGCGATAGGTGCCGCCTTGCAGTTTCACCACGTCGTAGGCGGCGTCGGTGAATTCGCAGCCTTCGGCTTCAATCCATGCATCGCAAGCCAGCAGCACGTTGCCCGAACTGTTGTGAAGCATCGAGTTGAACAGGTGCAGCGTGATGGCATCGGCAGCCGATGGCGCTGCTGTGATGCCGTTGCTCGAGCCGCGCATAAGCACGTATTGCATTTCGTTGCCGCGGCTTTCGGCACCAAAGTCCACGCCGCCCCATTGGCCCGACATGATGTCGTAGTTGGCACCGGCAAACAGATAGTCGGTGCGGTCGCCGCGCAGGTGTATGGGTTGCGACTGCGTGCCGCAAGCCTTCAGCGTGCCGTCGATGCGCATTGCTGCCTTGTCGTGGAAGTAGAGCGTGGTGCCGGGGTCGATGGTGAGCGTTGCGCCCGGTGCCACATATAGTGTGTCGAAAATCACATACGGCTTGTTGGCGGTGAGGCGGGCATCGGCGGTGAATTGCGGGCGAGTGAGCCGTTCAACATCCTGTCCCCAGGCGCGTAGCACCACCTTTTGCGTCACGCCGTTAGTGACGAAGTTGATGCAGTCCTCAGCCAGCAGTGGAGCGTCCTGCCCGGTGGCATCGAGTTTGCTCTCGACAAACACAAATATGCTGTCCTCGCCGCGTATGGCTACGTCGTGAAACACTTCGCCCTTCATGCCGTCGACGTTCAGATAGAAGCGCCTGCCGTTGTTGTCCGACAGCGATATCGACGAGATGTTGATTTGCTTTTTGTGGCGGTTATACACCACAAACTGCTTGGTGGGCGTGCCTTGTTCGGTGAAGATGGTGTCGAAACTCAGCGTGTCGCACGAAAACTGCAGCAAGTCGCTACTCGAGGTGGTGAATCCGTCCTCGATGCAACTTGTGGTGAGAGCCGATATTGATGCCAGCACCGCGATGATTATGTTGTGAAGTGTTTTCATATATAATGTGTAACGTATACCGGGCACTTAATATTGTGAAATCAGGCAAAAGATAATTCGCCACTTGCTGCAGGGCAGGGTGATGGGGTTTGCGCAAATTTTGTTATCTTTGCGCCAACTATCCCACAAAACTCAAGAGAAAGATGAAATACTTTATCATAGCAGGCGAGGCGTCGGGCGACATTCACGGCGCACAACTCATTCGCTCGTTGCGGCAGCGCGACCCGCAAGCCCGGATTAGTTTCTTCGGCGGCGACATGATGGCTGAGGCAAGCGGCGTGAGTCCGCTGGTGCATTATCGCGACATGGCTTATATGGGATTCATTGAGGTGGCAAAGCATTTGGGCACCATTATGGGTTTCCTGAATACTGCAAAAGCCACCATCCGCTCCATGAAGCCCGATGCGCTGATATTGATTGACTACCCGTCGTTCAACCTCAAGGTGGCAAAGTATGCCCATTCGCAGGGCGTGAAGGCGTTCTATTTCATCTCGCCCAAGGTGTGGGCTTGGAAAGAATATCGCGTGAAGCAGATACGCAAATACATCACAAAGCTATATTCCATTCTGCCTTTCGAAACCGAGTTCTATGCGCGTCACAACTATGCTGTTGACTACGTTGGCAACCCTACGGTGAAGGAGATTGCCGAGGCAAGGGCTGCGTTCGACGACGACCTTGCGTTTCGCCAAAGCAACGGCCTTGACCCGCAGCGCCGCATCATTGCTGTGGTTCCGGGCAGCCGCCGAAAGGAGATTCGCGACAATCTGCCCACTATGTTGCGGGCTGCATCGCATTACCCTCAATGCCAGGTGGTGATTGCCGGCGCGCCGAGCATCGATGCCTCGCTGTATGCCCGGGTGATGGAGTCGGCGGGCTTGAAGGATTGCGCTCCGGTGGTGTTTGGCAAGTCGTTCCGCCTTGTTGCCGCTGCCGACGTGGCGCTGGTGACCTCGGGCACGGCAACGCTCGAGACGGCGGTGCTGGGCACTCCGCAGGTGGTGTGCTACCGCATGAACGGCAGTAGGCTGGTGTATAACCTCTACAAGCGCTTGCTGAAGGTGAAATATGTGTCGTTGCCCAATCTGATTGCCGACAGTGCGGTGATTCCCGAATTGCTGTTGCACTATTGCAACGAGGCATCGGTGTGCCATTGGCTTGGGCTGCTGCTTGGCGACACGCCCGAGCGCCGGGCTATGCTTGCCGGCTACGAAGCGATGAGCCGCCGCCTTGGCAACAACGACTGCACTGCCACTGCTGCCGAGCATCTCATTGGCACGCTGAAGAATTGCTAACCCCCTCCTTACTCAGTAGAAATTATGCAAAACAAACAATACAACAACGACAACGTGATTGAAAACACACCCATAAAGGTGCTGATGGTGTGCCTCGGCAACATCTGCCGCTCGCCGGCTGCCCAAGGTGTGATGCAGCGCTTGGTTGACGAACGCCATTTGGGAGGTAGGATTTATCTCGATTCGGCAGGCACCTACGGCGGCCACGCCGGCGATTTGCCCGACTACCGTATGCGTAGCCATGCCGCCAAGCGGGGCTACAACCTCACTCACCGTGCTCGCCGCGTAACCAGCGCCGATTTTCAGGATTTCGACTATATCGTGGCTATGGACGAAGGCAACCGCCGCACCCTCACGCAGATGGCTGCCACAGCCGACGAGGCACGCAAGATAGTGATGATGGGCAAATTCATCCGTCGCTATCCGCACTACGATTATGTGCCCGACCCTTACTATGAGGGCGCAGAGGGCTTTGAGCTGGTGCTCGACTTGCTCGAGGACTCCTGCGAAGCCTTGCTCGACTATATCCTTGCCGAGCATCGCTGATAGAGCATCACAAGCCGCCCTGTTTTATGGTGTCTGCCGGGGGCTATACAAAAACAGTGAAATGATGATTATTCGCCGTTGGCGCGGTATAGCATATATGCCGCGTTAAGAATCTTGTTGCGCAACAGTGGCGGATAATCGGGGTGGTCGGCAAGGAACCGCTTCACTTCGCGGTAAGCCTCAGGGCTGCGATGGCTTGAGAGCAACGCCGAGCACCAGCGGGCAGGGAAGAAGAAGTCGCCGGTGCGTTGCACCTCGCGCAGAGCCTCGAGAGCCGGGTGGATGTATTTCACCGATTGCTGCTCGCGGGTGGGGTAGTTGAGCAGACTCATCACGCTGGCAGTCCACGGCTCGATGCGGCGGTTTTCGGGCTTCAGCAGCGACTCAAACAGGCTGTCGAGGTAAGCAACATCGTTGATGGTGGCGCGGCTGATGAAATCGAAGCGGCGCACGCGGTCGGGGTTGTTAATCCTATAGCGTTGGGTCATAAACACCTCGTTGCCCATTTCGGGCGAGGTGAGCATCAGTTGATAGGCAATGTTGGTGTAGTCGTTGTCGTTGAGGAACGTGCGGCGTCCCACCTTCCAGGCATAGTATATTTCGCCCACAGCCTCCTCGGTGATGGCAGCGCGGGCCATCAGCCGATAGGCATTCTGTTCGGTTGTTGGTATGGGAGCATTGATGTAGAGGTCGATGATGCGGTTTTCGGCAGCGATGCGAGCCACCGAGTCGAGTTCCCACAGCGGAGCGTCGATGTAGGAGAACAATGTGGATGCCGTGAGCGGATTGGTTTCTTTCTCGATGCTGCTGAACAGATTCTCGAGCCATTCGGCGGTGTCGATTCGGCGGTTAAGCCAGTTCTCGTGCAGAGCCACCAGCGTGGCTTGGCGTGTGGCGCCTTGTTGCTTTTGCCAGGAGTTGAGCCAGTGGTGCAGTTCGTCGGCTGTGGAGGTGAAGAATCCGTAGCCTTTGCCGTCGACGTTAGGCACTATGTGCCACTCGCCGCCCTCGGGCAATGTGGCGGTGAACACACTGTCGGCACCGAAAGCAATGTCGAACTGCTTGGTTGATGTGCCATTGCTGAGGCTCGCTGCAAAAGTCTGATGCCATACGATGCCGCGCTTCAGCGGGTCGTGCTGTGTGGCGGTGAAGCGGTTGCCTTCTACCGTCATCTCGATGGTGGGCATGCCGCGGCGGTTCACCCACATATCGCTGTATTGCGCTATTGGCTGGGTGGTGTGCTTGGCAAGGATGTCAATCAGGTCGGCCCACGACGCGTTGCCGTAGGCATAGGTGGTGAGATATTCGCGCAGTCCGTTTCTGAAAGCCTCTTCGCCCATCATTTCCACCAGTCCGCGCATCATCACCGGCGCTTTGTTGTAGATGATGTTGTTGTATATCAGTCCGGCATCCGCCAGATTGTCAAGGTCCTGCTGTATGGCAGTGCCCCCGGCGGTGCGGTCCTCGCTCATGGCTGCGGTGACATAGCTCTTCACCCAGTTGAGGTTGTGGTCGATGTCGGGGAACTGCGGTGAGGTGATTTGTGCAGCAAAGTAGTTGGCAAACACCTCCTTGGTCCACACATCGGAGAACCACGGCATGGTCACGTAGTCGCCAAACCACATGTGGGCTGTTTCGTGTGCAATGAGCGATGCCCGAGCCAACTCCTCGTCGGGCGTAGGGTTTTGAGGCAGAAACAGGGTGTTGTCGTTATAGAAAGTGGCGCCGGTGTGCTCCATTCCGCCGAATTGAAATCCCGGCAGCACCACGAATTCATATTTTGCAAACGGATAGCTGATGCCGGTGTATTGTTCCATCCAGTGCAGCGAGTGAGCCACCTGCTTGAAGATGTCGTTGAGTTGGCGAATGCGTTCGGGGTCGGTTTCGCGGTAATAAGCCCCGATGGTGCGGTCGCCGTCGGGATACTCTACGTGCTTAAACTCGCCGGCGGCAAAGGCAAACAGATAGGTGCTGAGCGGCTCGGTGGGTGC
This sequence comes from Muribaculaceae bacterium, assembly GCA_051871535.1. Lineage (GTDB taxonomy): Bacteria > Bacteroidota > Bacteroidia > Bacteroidales > Muribaculaceae > SFTJ01. The sequence continues at coordinate 6,103 of JBJECX010000040.1, forward strand.
AAAGCGCACGGTTTTGCTACCTTTTGCTGTTTTTGTGGCGGCGACGGGCGTGTTCGACACCGCCTGCCAGCCCTCGGGCAAGGTGAGCGTGAGTTGGAACGACGCCTTCAGGTCGGGCTGGTCGAAGCACGGAAATGCCGTTCGGGCGCGGTCAGGCACAAAGAGCGTATATAGGTAGTCGGCGTTGCGGTTCAGCGACTGGTTGCCGCAAACAAAGTTGATGGTGATTGTGTTCTTGCCCTTCTTGGTTGCCGAGGCGGGGAAGATGATGTGCTCGTTGGCTATTGTGGGCCGCAGCGTCTTGCCATTGATTTTGCACGAACCTATGTGCTCGGCATCTTCGCGGAAGTCGAGCACCACGTCTTGTTTCTCAGTCAGAACGAAGTGGGTGCTAATCACGCCGCTGATTTGGGCTGTGCGTTGCTTGGGGATGTCGAGTTGTATCACATAGCGCAGGTTGCCTATCGATGCCTTGCGCTGTGCGGCAAGGTGCTTTGACACACCCACTTCGGGCAACGCCTCGCAAGCGCTGCTGAAAGGCACAAGGGCAACCATGGCAAGTTGCAGCAAAAAGAGTATGGTTTTCATTTTCCGAAAAGTTTTGCAGGTTCTTCTACTGCAAAAATACTAATAATTTGCTCAACTTTAGCATCCAACCCCCACGCTCCGTGAAAAATAATTGCCAAACCGATTCTGCCCAGCAGGACATAGCAGGTGGGGTGCATCACATACCGTGGGTTACGCTAACGCTCACCCACGGCTAAGCCCCGTCGGCTTACGCCTCCGGGTTCACGTCCTGTCCGGACGTACCTTCATCAGCGTTCTCTGCGGATTCCGCAAGAGGCCTCTGGGCGTATTGCCATACGCCCCTGCACCATCTACGCAACACGGCACATGATTTCTGCGGGTTATGCGAGAGATTTTGCTGCCTCGGCATCATCGGGAAAAATACAATATCCCACTCCTTCGAAAAGGCATGATTTAGGATGAAAGATGCACCCGTTTTCCTGCGATTTCAGTGAAAAATTTCACTTTCAGCAAGGAAATGTTGACTCTCGCTCAGAAGAGCAAGACTTCATATATTTTTCAAGACTTCGTTTAATTTTAATAAAACAGCAGCAAACCCAAATTTTTCATTTGTCAAATCAACAAATTATTTGTCAAATCAAAAAAACACAACAAAAACACAACGAAAAATAACACGATTTTTTAAAATAAATTTTATTTTTACCTCCAAGAGTTGCAACTAATTTCTTCGCTCGACGCTCGCCGAAGTGTTTGAATTGGCAACATGCTAATATTTATATCAAACCTATGAAAAATATTAACCCCCAAAAATAATACAATATGATTAAAAATTTACCCAAGAGCAGATTTGCGGCGATAGTCGCACTGTTTATCTCGCTGTTAATGCCCACGGTGGCAAAGGCTCAGGAGGCATACGCCGTTGAAGACGGCACAACGCTCACGTTCTATTATGACGACCAACGCACCAACCGCACCGGCACGGTGTATGGCATCAACCAAAAGAGGGAAGACAATAATATATTTCCAGTATGGGCAGGCTCTTATAGCGTTAAGAATGACCGTATAACCAAAGCTGTTTTCGATGCTTCTTTCAAGAATTACCTCCCTACCAGCACAGCATATTGGTTCCTAAATTGCTCAAAACTTGCGGCTATCGAGGGGCTTGATAATCTCAACACTGAGAATGTAACCGATATGAACTATATGTTCAGCGGCTGCAGCGCCTTGACAAGACTCGATGTATCCAGTCTTAACACCCAGAATGTAACCAAAATGAACAGTATGTTCAGCGGCTGCAGCGCCTTGACCACGCTTGACCTATCCAGTCTCAACACCGAGAAGGTAACTAATATGTCCTTTATGTTCAGTTACTGCTATGCCTTAACCACACTTGACATATCGAACTTCAATACCGAGAAGGTAACCGAAATGAGCGCTATGTTCTATTTATGCAGAGCCTTGACCACAATTTATTGCAACTACACTTGGACGTGCAGTTCATCGTCAGAAATGTTCAACGGCTGCACCTCGCTTAAAGGCGCAGTGCCATTCGATTCAAGCAAAAATGGCGTTTCGATGGCGAACCCTTATTCCGGTTATTTTACAGCTACTGTTGAGTTTGAGGCCTACGCCGTTGAATATGGCACAACGCTCACGTTCTATTATGATTTGTTACGTGACACGCGTAGCGGCACCGTGTACACTGCATTTGATGAACATCAATGGACAGGGACGGATATCACAAAAGTTGTGTTTGATGCCACGTTTAATTACTATCTTCCAACCTCTACAGCATCTTGGTTCAAAGATTGCTCAAAACTTGCGGCTATCGAGGGACTTGATAATCTCAACACATCGAATGTAACCGATATGAGCAATATGTTCAACGGATGCTCCGCTTTGACCGAGCTAGACCTGTTGAACTTCAACACAGAGAAGGTAACCAATATGTGCAATATGTTCAGCGGCTGCAGCGCTTTGACTACAATCAATTGCAGTAGAGCTTGGACGTGCAATGAGTCAACAGATATGTTCAAAGGCTGCACCTCTCTAATTGGTGCTGTAGCATACGATGCAAGCAAAACCGATGTGAGCATGGCGAACCCCTTTACCGGCTATTTCAACTGTGATACTGAGGCCTACGCCGTTGAAGATGGCACAACACTTACGTTCTATTACGACAAATTTTACGGCACACACACCGGCACGGTGTATAATATTGGCAGCACTAAAGGTAACACTAATATTACGAAAGCGGTATTCGATGCATCATTCAAAAACTATGCTCCTACCAGCACAGCATATTGGTTCCAAAATTGCTCAAAACTTGCGGCTATCGAGGGGCTTGATAATCTCAACACCCAGAATGTAACCAAAATGAACAGTATGTTCTACGGCTGCAGCGCACTCACCGAGCTCGACCTGTTGAACTTCAACACCGATAATGTAACCGATATGAACCGGATGTTTTACAGCTGCAAAGCCTTGACTACGCTTGACTTGTCGAACTTCAACACCGATAATGTAACCGATATGAGTTGGATGTTCTACACCTGCCGTTCGCTGACATCGCTCGATGTATCGAACTTCAATACCGAGAATGTAACTGATATGAGTTGGATGTTCTACAACTGCAAAGCTTTGACCTCTCTCGACCTGTCGAACTTCAACACCGCTAATGTAACCGATATGAATAGTATGTTCAATGGATGCTCCGCTTTGACTACAATCAATTGCAGTAGAGCTTGGTCGTGCGATTTCTCAACAGATATGTTCTCCGGTTGCACCGCGCTCAAAGGTGCTGTGGCATACGATGCAAGCAAAACTGACGTTTCGATGGCAAACCCCGAGACTGGCTATTTCACAGCCACTACTATTGAGGCATACGCAGTTGAAAACGACACAACACTCACGTTCTATTGTGATAACCAACGCGCCAACCGCACCGGCACGGTGTATGACATCGACCAAACACATTCAGCGGATAATAACCACCCCGTATGGGCCGGCTCTGGATGGGGTGTTTATAATGACAAAATTACCAAAGTGGTTTTCGACTCATCATTCAAGAATTACCGTCCACTCACCACAGAATCTTGGTTCTATAACTGCAGAAAAATTGCGACTATCGAGGGAATTGAAAACCTCAACACCGAGAATGTAACTCACATGGGAGGCATGTTCTGGGGCTGCGAATCGCTGACAGAACTCGACGTAACAGGCTTCAACACCGCGAATGTAACCAATATGCTCGGTACATTCTATGGGTGCAGCGCCCTGACCGAGCTCGATGTGTCAGGCTTCGTCACCGATAAAGTAACCATTATGGACGGGATGTTCAACCGCTGTAGCAAACTGACCACAATAAATGTTTCCGGCTTCAACACCGAGAATGTAACAGACATGCACAACATGTTCTTATCTTGCTCCGCCTTGGAGTGGCTCGACCTGTCGAGCTTCAACACCGCGAAGGTAACTGATATGCATGAGATGTTCTTAAACTGCGTCGCGCTCAAGGCCATCTACTGCAACGACGCTTGGACGTGCGATAATTCAACAAATATGTTCGCAGGTTGTACCTCGCTCAAAGGCGCTGTGGCATACGATGCAAGCAAACTTGATGTTTCAATGGCGAACCCCGAGACTGGTTATTTCACAACTCGTGGTGAGACTGAAGCCTACGTTGTGGAAGACGGAACAACACTTACGTTATATTATGATTTCATAAGTGCAACCCGTACCGGCACGGTGTATGGCATCGACCAAAAGAGGGAAGACTATAATTATTTCCCCGCATGGGCAGGCTCTTATAGAGTTAAGAATGACCGTATAACCAAAGTGGTTTTCGATGCATCATTTAAAAACTATGCACCTACCAGCACAGCATACTGGTTCGCTTTTTGCATATCACTCGAAACGGTAGAAGGAATTGAAAACCTCAACACCGAGAATGTAACCGATATGAACAATATGTTCAGCAACTGTGAATCACTAAAATCGCTCGACGTTACAGGCTTTAACACCGAAAATGTAACAAATATGAGATCTATGTTCTCCACCTGCCGTACACTGACTTCGCTCGACCTGTCGAACTTCAACACCGCGAAGGTAACCAATATGGGCGATATGTTCTATAACTGCATAGCGTTGACATATCTTGACATACACAGTTTTAACACCGAGAATGTGACCTATATGAGCGATATGTTCCGCGACTGCAACGCCCTGACCAAGCTCAACTTATCCAGTTTCAACACCGAGAAGATAACTGATATGAGCGAGATGTTCTATGGCTGCAACTCATTGACCGAGCTCGACGTAACAAGCTTCAACACCGCGAGGGTAACCAATATGAATCTTATGTTCGCCGGCTGCAATTCGCTGACTTCGCTCGACGTTACAGGCTTCAACACCGCGAGGGTAATCAGTATGAATGGGATGTTCAGCGGATGCTACGCATTGACCGAGCTCGACCTGTCGAACTTCAACACCAAGAAGGTAACCAATATAGCCCGTATGTTCTACGTCTGCAAATCGCTCAAAACCATCTACTGTGATGACACTTGGTCGTGCGATTTTTCAACAGATATGTTCTCCGGTTGCACCGCGCTCAAAGGTGCTGTGGCATACGATGAGAGCAAAGTTGACGTTTCGATGGCGAACCCGAAGACAGGCTACTTCACATATAAAACCTATGCAGTTGAAGATGGCACAACACTTACGTTCTATCATGACAAATTGTACGGCACACGCACTGGCACGGTGTATTATATTGGCAACACTAATGGTAACACGAATATTACGAAAGCGGTATTCGATGCATCATTCATAAACTATGCTCCCACAAGCACGGCATCTTGGTTCCATGATTGCACAAAACTTGCAACTATCGAAGGGCTTGATAATCTCAACACCGAGAAGATAACTGATATGAGCGAGATGTTCAGCGGATGCAAAGCCTTGACAACAATTTATTGCAATTACGCTTGGACGTGCAGTTCGTCGTCAGAAATGTTCAACGGCTGCACCTCGCTTAAAGGCGCAGTGCCATTCGATTCAAGCAAAAATGGCGTTTCGATGGCGAACCCTTATACCGGTTATTTTACAGCTACTGTTGAGTTTGAGGCCTACGCGGTTGAAGATGGCTCTATACTCACGTTCTATTATGATGTCCAACGTGACACTCGTACTGGCACAGTTTACAGCGTAACCGATGATGGTAGAATCCCGGAATGGGCAAACAGTGGACAAGTCACAAAAGTTGTATTTCATGCCTTTTTCAAGTATTACCGTCCTTCAAGCACAAGTCGCTGGTTCTATAATTGCACATCGCTTGAAACTATTGAGGGAATTGAGAACCTAAACACCGAAAACGTGATTGATATGTCACTTACGTTCAACGGCTGCGAATCGCTGGCATGGGTTGACGTGTCGGGCTTCAACACCGCAAATGTAACCGATATGTACAGCATGTTTGACGGCTGCAGCGCCCTGACCGCGCTTGACGTATCAGGCTTCAACACCGCTAATGTAACCGATATGGGTTATATGTTCAACGGCTGCGCTGCACTCGCATCAATCGACGTTTCAAATCTCAATACCGAGAGGGTACGATTCATGGAAAGCATGTTTAACGGCTGCGCAGCACTCACCACGCTCGACGTCACCAACTTCGCAACCGAGAGGGTGAGATATATGGATAATATGTTCCGTAATTGCTCTGCCCTCACCACTATCAAATGCGACAACACATGGACGTGCGGCACGTCAACCGATATGTTCAAGGGTTGCACCGCGCTCAAAGGTGCCGTGGAATACGATGAGAACGCAACCGATGTTGCGATGGCGAACCCGAAGACAGGCTACTTCACCGGAGAAGGCACCACAGCGATATCGGAAATCAACGCCGATGCCGAGGGCGGTGCCACCGTCATCTACAACCTGCATGGCGTGAAGATGCACGATGACCTGCAATCTCTGCCTGCCGGCATCTATATCGTCAACGGCAAAAAGGTGATAGTGAAATAATCAATCTCCCACGATAAGTCGGACTGATCAGACAAGTCCGATGACCCTGGACTTGCAACGCAAAAGCATCGCATACCGTTTGTGGCATGCGATGCTTTTTTCCGATAGGGGCGATTAATCTCCTGCATAGAAGCTCGTAGGGGAGTATGGCAATACGCTTGGCACCATCGGCGCGGTTATCTTCTCGCAGAGTGGCGCAGAAAACGCAGAAAGGTGATTGAACTCACTCAGATTAATCAGATTTTTATGATTTTGCGGGTTCTGAGAGCGAATATTGTTGGGTCTGCAACCGCTCCACGGTTGTTGATGTTGGGGTGTGTTCGGCTGTCCCCACATTGGCGCCGCAGGCGACTATGTGGGGTTATGCAAGTTGTAACCGCTCTCGCGGTTAATATCACTGACAATCAAATGTTTACATCTTTAGATGGTAGGGCGGCACAACCGCGCGAGCAGTTGCAATATCAATAACCTCGCGTTGACGACAAACGTAGTGCAGTCGGCTACGTGGGGATAAGCGGATGAATCTCCCATCCAAAGCCAACCGTGGAGCGGTTGCAGACCCTGCTGTAGGGGAGGATTCGCGTCCTGTCCGGACGCCAGATGGTGGGGTGTGTCACATACCGTGGGTTACGCTTCGCTCACCCACGGCTAAGTCCCGTCGGCTTGCGCCTCCGGGTTCACGTCCTGTCCGGACGTACTTGCATCATCAATTTCTGCGAGAAACTATACCCCTATGGCGTATTGCCATACGCCTTCCTAAAGCCCAGATGATTCACCGTTGAAGCTAATTAGATGATGGTGGAAAGATGAGTGAATTTGCAAAACAAACCAAAACAGTCTTTTTTTGTGAGAATATTCGCGGTGATTTATTAATTTTGTGTAGGAAAGATAAACTACTACAAAAAACCGATATGAAAACTAAACGAATTTTGGCTTTGGCAGCAATGGCATTGGTTGCGGTTGCTATGTGGGCACAGCAATGCCCGGTGAGTGTGCGGTGGCAGATGGGCGAGAACAGTCGCCGCTCGTTTTCTGCCTATTTCACCATCAAGAATACTGGTAGCGAAACGCTTGGCAACCGCTGGGCGCTCTACTACAACAAGTTTTCGAACAACATTAAGATGGCAGAAGGGCAGCCGCTGGATTTGAAGCCAGTGGTGAACTATAATTACGTTTGCTTGAGCCCGAACGACCGTTACAAGCCGCTTGCTCCGGGTGAGGAAATCACCGTGGAGGTGGTGAGCGGTGGCAGTTTCCGCAACATCAGCGATAAGCCCGATGGTATGCACTTTGTGGCAGAGCCTGGCGGCAAGGCGCTGGCGGTGCAGGTTGAAGTGGCTCCGCTTGAAGAGTATAAACAATTCGGCGTGAGCGGTTTCAAAAACTATGCCGATGGCAACTATGTGTGGGAGCAGAATGCATTGTCGAACCCTGCGGGCAATCTCGACTGCGACGTGAGCGAATATGCCGTGATGCCTATGCCAAAACAGGTGACCCTTAATGCCAAGGGTGAACGCGTTGACGTGCCTGCCGAGGTGGCTGTAGTGAGCAAGTCGGCATATCTTGCAAGTGCCAAGAACTATCTGGTGCGCCGCTTGCAGCACCTCGGTGTGAGCGATGTGGCAAAGGCTAAATTCAAGATTACGCTCATCATCGAGCCCGCCATAAGCGACAACCGCGAGTGCTATGTGCTTGAGGTGGGCAAAAAGAGCATCACCGTTTCCGGACAGTCGGCAGAGGGTGTGCTCAACGGCGTCAAGACCCTCGTGTCGGTGCTCGAATTTATGAACTGCAAGCAAATCAGTTGCGCCCGCGTGGTCGACTATCCCGATTTTCATTATCGTGGCATGATGCTCGACATTAGCCGTAACTTCATCCCGTATGACCATCTGCTCGACTTCATCGACCGCCTGGCAGAGTATAAGGTGAATGTGCTTCAACTGCACTTTTGCGACGATGAGGCTTGGCGTCTGGAGATTCCCGGGCTGCCCGAACTCACCGAGGTTGGCGCTCGCAAGGGACACACGCTCAACGACTACGATGCCGGGTTTATGATGCAGACCTATGCCGGCAGCGGCGACCCCGACGACGGCAAGGCACCTGCCAACGGCTTCATCACCCGCAGCCAGTTTGTGGAGATGCTGAAGTATGCCCACGAGCGCGGCGTGAAAATCATACCCGAAATCGAGACCCCGGGGCATGCGCGTGCCGCCATTGTGGCTATGCGCTATCGCTACAAGAAATACATCGACACCGATGCCACGAAAGCCAACTACTATCGTTGCTTCGACCTCGACGACAAGGGCCGCTACGAGTCGGCACAAGGCTTTGGCGACAATGTGCTGAATGTGGCAGAGCCGGGCACTTATCGCCTGCTGATGAAGGTGGTGCGTGAGATGCAGAATATGTATGCCGATGCCGGTTTGCGCCTCGACGTGGTGCATCTGGGTGGCGACGAGGTGGCAAAAGGCTGCTGGGACCACTCGCCAAAGGTGAAACAACTGATGAAGGAGAATCAATTACGCAGCGAGCGCGACGTGGCAGAGCATTATTTCCTCACCATATCCGACTGGCTTGCCGAGCAGGGCATCAAGGTGGAAGGCTGGCAGGAAGTGTCGACCGGACACAGCGACGACTATAACGCCAAGGTGGCTCCGGTGCTTGCCGGTGTGAACGTGTGGAGCACCATAGGCTCGCGCGACACCATTGCCTATTCGCTTGCCAACCGCGGCGTGCCGGTGATATTGTCGAATGTGGGCAACCTGTACCTCGACATGGTGTATCGCATGCACGAATATGAAAACGGCTTGACGTGGGGCGGATGCGTAGACGAGATAACCAGTTTCGAGACGTTGCCGTTCAACATCTATCGCTCGGTGCACACTGCGTATAATGGCGAGGCAGTCGACCTCGACAAGGCTGCTCAAGGCAAACCCGACATCAAGCGCAAAGAGTGCATCGTGGGGCTTCAGGCTCAACTTTGGGCAGAAACTATACGCAACTACGACATGGTGCAGGAATATGTGTTCCCAAAGATATTCGGACTTGTTGAACGTGCGTGGAATGCGTCGCCGGCGTGGGGCGAAGGCTCGATTGACCGCGCTAAGTATCTTGCCGACCGTGCCGCTTACAGCATGCGCATCGGACGCCGCGAATTGCCTCACCTTGCCCGCGTGGGCGCCAGCTTCCACCTGGCTCAGCCGGGTGCCGTGATTGAGGATGGTAAGCTGAAGGTGAACACGGCATTCCCAGGCGTGGATGTGCGCTACACCTTCGATGGCAGCGAGCCCGGCGAGCAGTCGCCGCTGTGGACGGCTCCGGTGGCGGTGCCCGACGGGGTGACGCAAATCAAGGCAAAAGCCTTCTATCTGGGCAAGCAAAGCGTAGCCACTCGCCTGCAAGTGAAGTAATCCTGCAATAAAGTAATAATCAATGATCCTTATAAAAACAAATGAAACGAACAATCTATGCCTTGGCAATGGCTCTGTGCTGTATGCTCGGCGCCGCTGCCCAAAACGCGAAGGAATATGACCTTGCCGACATTCACATCCGCGACCCGTTCATTCTTCCCGACCTGGCTACGGGCACCTACTATCTGTATCGCAGCGCCATGCAGACCACTGCCGGCGGCAAGGTGGGCGGTGTGGAATGCTTCAAGAGCAAGGACTTGAAGAAGTGGACCGGACCATTCACCGTGTTCGCTGTGCCCGGCGACAACTGGATTACGGGCAAGGTGTGGGCGCCTGAGGTGCATCGCTATCAAGGCAAATACTACCTGTTTGCCACTCTCAACAGCTCAATCGAGTGGAAGAAGCGCATTGCCGATTGGCCGGCGTTCACCTTCCGTGGCGTGCAGGTGTTCAGCGCCGACAGTCCCGAAGGTCCGTTTGTGCCGTTCTCGCTCATGCCCACCACGCCCATCGACCAAATGGCGCTCGACGGCACGCTCTACGTTGAGGATGGTGTGCCGTATATGGTCTATTGCCACGAATGGGTACAGCTTGCCGATGGCGCAATGAATGTGGTGAAGATGAAACCCGACCTAAGCGGCATCGACGGAACCCCGGTGCGCCTGTTCAACGCCTCGAGCGCAAAGTGGAGCACAGGCACCAAGCACAAGGGCGGTGCGCCTGACTCGTTTGTCACCGATGGCTGTTTCCTCTACACCACCAAGGCAGGAAAACTGCTTATGATATGGTCGAGTTTCTGCAACGGCGAGTATGCCGTGGGCATTGCCGAATCGGTAACCGGACGAATTACCGGTCCGTGGATTCAGCAGCCCGACATGCTGTTCAGTGCCAATGGCGGTCACGGCATGATATTCCGCAGTTTCGAGGGCAAACTCTACATCGTGTTCCACGGTCCTAACACGCCGTCGGGCGCCGAACGGGCTCGTATGTTCGAGCTTGTTGATGAGGGTAATACGTTGAAAATCAAGTAATCACTCCGCCATTGTGGCGCGGTGTTTTGTGAGGGTGAAGGTGTGCTGCACCGTTCTCGGAATCTCGCTGCGATAGTGGGTTACGTACACCAGGGTGACGCTCGGGTTTGATGTGATGTGCTCGATTATGTTGCTCACCAGCTGCTTGATGCTCACGTCGAGTCCGTGCAGCGGTTCGTCGAGGATGAGTAGGGGCGCCGGTTTGAGCAGTGTGCGTGCAAGCAGCACCAGGCGTTGTTCGCCGCTCGAGAGAGTGCTGAACCGGCGTTGGGCAAGGTGTGCCATGCCAAATACTTCGAGCCACTGCATTGCCGCCCAGCATTGCTCGTGGCTGGCATGCACATACAGCCCTTTCACGTCGTGCAGACCGCTTGCCACCACCTCGAGCACTTGGCGGTTGCCGCGGAAATAGAGGTGCATCTCCGGCGAGATGTAGCTGATGTTTCGCTTGATGTCCCAGATGCTTTCGCCGGTGCCTCGCAGATGGTCGAAGATGGTGATATTGTTGCAATAGCCTTGCGGATTGTCGGCGCACACCAGGCTGAGCAGTGTGGATTTGCCGCTGCCATTTTCGCCCAATAATGCCCATTTTTCGCCCGAAGCAACACTCCAGCACACGTTGTGGAGAATGGTGTGATGGCCGTACATCACGTTGCAGCCGTCCAGACGGAATGCTGTGGCAAACTGCTCGTGGCTGTCCACTGTCCACTCGGGCAGCGCAGGCATCCGGCGCGGCTCGAAAAGCTCTTGGCATTGCTCCACCGCTTTGCCAAAATTGTTGCTGTCGACATCGATGGTCTTGCCAATAATCATGTCGCGCATGGGAATGATGTGCCGGGTGAATGGCGGTATCTGCGACGGGTCGCACAACAGCAGCATCACCGTTGTGCCCTCATCCACAATGTTTTGCAGCAGATGGTTGAGCAGTTGGCGGCTGGGTTCGTCAAGCCCGATATAGGGATTGTCCAAAATCAGAATATCGGGGCTGGAGGTAAGCATATTGATTATGAGAAACTTGCGCAACTCGCCGCTCGAGAGAAAGTTGATGTGCTTGTCGATGATATCACCGGCATGCAGGCGCCTGCAAAGGTCGTTCCACACCGCCACGTCGATTTTGCCTTCGATGAGTTGGCGCACGGTGGGTATGTCGTCGTTAGCCATACTCTCGAAACGCTGCTGGTAGTATGCCTCGGAGAATCCGGTGAGCGAGTGGATGTCGGAAAACTCCACGCTGCTTATTTCGAGGCTCTTTTTGTCGCCAAGAATGCGGTTGGTGGTGAAATTCCATCCGTTTTCAATGATGTTGGCAAGGGTGGTTTTTCCGCATCCGTTGCTTCCAATCACGGTGTAGGCTTCGCCTTTGGCGATGGTGAAGGTGTGAGGATTCTGCAGCGTGATGCCGCCCAGATATTTCAGTGTTGGACTCACTGCTTGCAGCAGCGGCGTGGATAATTGATTCATGCTAACGAAATAGATGTGATGTTTTGTGAAAAATAATCTTTTTTACCTTGTTTTGCGGTGGCAAAGTTAGCAAATATCGTTGAAACAATCTTGCCGAAAAGCGGGCAAAGAAGCGTGATGTTACCGCTTTAACAAAAAAAATCGACCAAAATAACAAGTAATATTACCAAAATTGCCCATAGAGAACGAAATAATTAGTAATTTTGTTATCCAATAAAGAATAGTTTTCAAAAAAAATATATCAAGGTTTATGAAAAGCGATAGCGTGGTAATCATTCCCACCTACAACGAAAAGGAGAACATCAGCAGCATCATCGGTGCGGTGCTCGGCAGAGAGCATCAATTCGACATCCTGGTGATTGACGATAATTCGCCTGACGGCACGGCTGCAATTGTTGAGGGATTGATTGCAGAAAATCCCGGACGAATCAACCTGCTGAAGCGTGCCGGCAAGCAAGGACTTGGCACGGCTTACATTGCAGGTTTCAAATGGGCTCTTGAGCACGAATACGACTATATCATTGAGATGGATGCCGATTTCTCGCACCGTCCCGAGGACTTGGTGCCGCTCTACGAGGCATGTGCTGTCGACGGTGCCGACATGTCGGTTGGTTCGCGCTACATCAGCGGCGTGAATGTGGTTAACTGGCCCATGGGGCGCGTGTTGATGTCGTATTATGCCTCGGCTTATGTGAGAATCATCACCGGAATGAATGTGCGCGACACCACTGCCGGATTTGTGTGCTACAGCCGCCGCGTGTTGCAAGCCATTCGTCTCGACGAGGTGGAATTCAAGGGTTATGCTTTCCAGATTGAAATGAAATTCACAGCCTATCGCCTCGGATTCAAAATCAAGGAGGTGCCAATCATCTTTGTTAATCGTGTGCTTGGTTCGAGCAAGATGAACACGAGCATCTTTGGCGAAGCGTTTTTCGGTGTGATAAAGCTGAAGATGCGCAGTCTGTTCGGCAAGATTCGTAGAAACGTGCAGTGAAAAAACAGATTTCTTAATATTTACATATTACATTTGATGAGGCCTATCTGAATTATTGTTGATCAATCGGGTTTAGATGGGCTTTTCTTATAAAAACACTTAAGGTATGGTATTGTTATATAACGGCATATTGGTGAACGAGGGTGTGGAAGCAAAGGGCTATGTTGCCATTGATGGCGACGTGATAAGCCAGGTGGGCACAGGCGAACCGTCGGCGCAGCTGATGGCAGAGGCAACCGAGCAGGTGAATGTTTCCGGCGACTACATTCTGCCCGGTGCCATCGACGACCAAGTGCACTTTCGCGAACCGGGGCTGACGCACAAAGCCGACATCGAAAGCGAGTCGCGGGCGGCGCTGGTGGGCGGTGTCACCTCGTTTATGGATATGCCCAACACCAAACCGCAGACCGTTACACTCGATGCTCTCGAGGCAAAATATGAGCGCGCCGCTGCCACCTCGCATGTCAACTACAGTTTCTATATGGGCGCCACCAACGACAATATCGACGAAGTGAAGCGCGTTGATTTCTCGAAGGTGTGTGGTGTGAAGGCGTTTCTGGGTGCTTCTACCGGCAATATGCTCATCGACAACCGTTCGTCGCTCGAACGCTTGTTCACGGAGGTGCCTGCCATAATTGCCATTCACAGCGAGGACGAAGCAATAATACGTGCAAATGTTGAACGCTATCGTGCCAAGTATGGCGACGATGTGCCGGTGGCGATGCATCCGCTCATTCGCAGCGCCGAAGCCTGCTATGAATGCACTGCGCGGGCTGTCGACTTGGCTGCGCGCTGTGGCAGCCGCCTGCATGTGCTCCACTTGTCTACTGCCAAGGAATTGGCGTTGTTTGACAACGGTCCGGTGGAGCAGAAAAAGATTACTGCCGAGGTGTGTGTCCACCACTTGTGGTTCGACGACAGCGCCTACGGCACACTGGGCGCTCGCATCAAGTGCAACCCGGCAGTGAAAACCGCTGCCGACCGCGCTGCCTTGCGGGCTGCCCTGATTGACGGACGCATCGATGTGGTTGCCACCGACCACGCTCCGCATCTGCTGAGCGAGAAAGAGGGTGGGGCGCTAAAGGCGGCGTCGGGTATGCCGCTGGTGCAGTATTCGTTTATGGCAATGCTCGAGATGGCTCGCGATGGCGTGTTCACTCCGGCGCAGGTGGTGGAGAAGATGTGCCATGCTCCGGCTCGCCTCTATCGCATTGCACGCCGTGGCTATCTGCGCCCGGGATATTATGCCGACGTGGTTGTGGCGCATTGCAGCCCCGAGGGGCACGTAGTGAGCGATGCCGATGTGGTGTCGCGATGTGGATGGACGCCATTTGTGGGCGCCCACATGCACTATGCAGTGAAGCGCACCTATGTTAATGGCCGTCTGGCATACTGCAACGGCACGGTGAACGAGGATGTCCGTGGCTCCCGGTTGCTGTTTCAATAATGCTCCCACTAAAAAAGATTTACAAACACGAAAAAATAAATCGCATAAAGAGAGTTATGAGTGTAAATAACATTGATGTGAAAAAAGGATTGACTTCGCAGCAGGTTGAGCAGTCGAGGCAAAAATACGGCAGCAACATTCTCACGCCGCCGCCCCGCGAGTCGCTGTGGCATCTGCTTGTAGAAAAGTTCAAGGACCCGCTGATTGAAATCTTGCTTGTGGCGCTGGTGCTGTCGTTTGGCGTGTCGGCTTACGAGATTTCGATGGGTATGGGCATAAAGTCGTTGCTCGAACCGCTGGGAATACTAATTGCTGTGCTTCTTGCCACGGTGGTAGGCTTCCTGGTTGAGGTGAATGCCAACAAGAAGTTTGAATTGCTCAATAAGGTCAACGACGAGGTGTGCGTGAAGGTGCTTCGCGACGGCAAGGTGCGCCACCTATCGCGACAGCAACTGGTGGTTGGCGACGTGGTGATGCTTGAAACCGGCGAAGAGGTGCCTGCCGACGGGGTGTTGTTGGCAAGCAGCACGCTCTGCATCAACGAGAGTACACTCACGGGCGAACCAATGGTGCGCAAGTCGCACCGCCGGCAGGATTTCGACAACGAAGCCACATATCCCACCAACGAGTTGTTTCGTGGCACCACGGTGATTGACGGCCATTGCACCATGCAGGTGACCCGCGTGGGCGATGCCACCGAATATGGCAAGGTGTACACGGCATCGCAAATCGACAACGGCGTAAAGACACCGCTCATGCTGCAACTCGAACGCCTCGGCAAGACCATTTCGTGGCTTGGCTACGGTGCTGCGGCATTGTTGTTTATGGGCCGTCTGTTCTCCTATTTCATTGTCGACGACACGTGGAATCTGCTTGAATTCATTGAATATATGCTTACAACGGTTATGCTTGCCGTTACGCTGATTGTGGTGAGTGTGCCCGAAGGGCTGCCCATGAGCGTGACGCTGAGCCTGGCGTTGAGCATGCGCCGGATGTTGAATAACAACAACCTGGTGCGCAAGATGCATGCCTGCGAAACCATGGGTGCTGCCACGGTGATTTGCACCGACAAAACCGGTACGCTCACGCAAAACCGGATGCAGGTGGTAAATGCCGAGTTCTTTGGCCTTGCCGATGGCGTGCTCACCGATGACGATGCGGGTAAGATTGTTGCCGAAGGCATTGCCGTGAACACCACGGCATTCCTCGAGGAAGATGCCTCGGGACGCCTTTCGGCATTGGGTAATCCCACCGAGGGCGCCTTACTGCTGTGGTTGA
This sequence comes from Muribaculaceae bacterium, assembly GCA_051871535.1. Lineage (GTDB taxonomy): Bacteria > Bacteroidota > Bacteroidia > Bacteroidales > Muribaculaceae > SFTJ01. The sequence continues at coordinate 22,279 of JBJECX010000040.1, forward strand.
ACGATAACCATCGCGACTATATGCAGTTGCGCGAAGCTGCCGAGGTGGAGATGCAGCTGCCGTTCTCCACTGAGCGAAAATATATGGCTACTGTTGTGAATAGCCGTCAGCTTGGCTGCCGAATGCTGTATGTGAAGGGTGCCAGCGAAATAATCTACGATTTCTGTTCGGACACTGCCGGCACGATGAACCGCGCTACAGTGGCTGAACATCTGCTGGGCTATCAAAACAAGGCAATGCGCACTTTGGGATTTGCCTGCAAGCGGCTTGCCGACGGCGAGACCCCGATTAGCAATGGCAGGCTCGACGTTGAGGGTATGACATTCATTGGCATCGTTGCCATTTCCGATCCTGTACGTGCCGATGTGCCCGATGCCATCAGGGAATGTGTGTCGGCGGGCATACAGGTGAAGATAGTAACCGGCGACACTCCCGGCACAGCGCGCGAGATAGGCCGTCAGGTGGGAATCGTTGGCGACGGAGATGGCAGCGAGGTGCTGATTTCCGGACCGGAGTTTGCCGCGTTGCCCGATGATGAGGCTGCCCGTGTGGCTACTCGCCTGAAGGTGATGTCGCGTGCGCGTCCACAGGATAAATCGCGACTGGTGACCCTGCTACAGCGCGAGGGCGAAGTGGTTGCAGTAACCGGCGATGGCACCAACGATGCTCCGGCATTGAATGCCGCCCAAGTGGGTTTGTCGATGGGCGACGGCACATCGGTGGCTAAAGAAGCAAGCGATATTACCATTATTGACAACAGCTTTGCAAGCATCGCTAAGGCTGTGCTCTGGGGCAGGTCGCTTTACCTTAACATACAGCGCTTTGTGGTGTTCCAGCTTACGGTGAATGTGATTGCCTGCGTGGTGGTGACATTAGGCTCGTTCTTGGGCAAGCAGGCTCCGCTTTCGGTCACCCAAATGTTGTGGGTCAACCTGATTATGGACACGTTTGCAGCACTTGCCATGGCATCGTTGCCTGCCACCCCAAAGGTGATGAGCGTGAAGCCGCGTCGCCCGGGTGCTGCAATCATCACGCGCAACATGTGGAAGTTCATCATTGGCTTCGGTGCAGTGTTGGCTACGGCACTGAGTGGCTATCTGCTTTATCTGAAGGGAACAAACGGCGTGGAATTTGCCTGGGCATATATCTTCGATTTCGCCCACAACATCGATTCGCACGAGCTCACCAAGTTCTTCACCGCCTTTGTGTTTGTTCAATTCTGGAATATGCTCAACGCGCGGTCGTTCTTCAGCGGGCATTGGGCGTTCCATAAGATGCGCGAGTGTAAGGTGTTCTTTGCCATGTGGGCTGTGATATTTGTCGGCCAGGTGCTGATTTCGATGTATGGTGGCGAGTTTTTCAAACTCAACAATCTGCAGCTCGACGAGGTGCTATGGATAGCTGCTTACACCGGCATGGTTGCAATATTCGGTCAGGTGGCTTTTGCTCTGCTACGCAGGAAATAATATCATCATTTATTACAATAGATACTGCCATTGTGCCTTGACAAAGGGTGCAGTGGCAGTTCTTTTTTTGCACGAGAGTTGGCAGGGGCATTAATCGAAAAGAAAGAGCTGTTTTTGACCAGTTGTTGAGAAATAATGACCTTAAACTATGATGCCGAAATGATGTCTAAACTAACAGAAACATAACAATAACAAATAAATTATAGAATTATGAAAAGGACAGTTATTACATCGATTCTGGCTATTGTGATTGGCGTGGCAGTGGCCGAGGCACAACCATATTTCCGTCACGGACAGGGTGGCGGTCAGCGCCGTCCGCAGCGCGAAACATACTATCGTGGCGACAACGGCTTCCGCTCGAGTTTTGTCCCGTACAAGGGATTCCTTGAAATGGGATACGCTGCCGGCATTGGCGACAACCGCGCCGACCGTCTTGACATTCTCACCACCCACGGCTTGCAGGTGAGCAACAACACCTTTGTGGGAATCGGCGGTGGCCTTAGCGTATCGTTCAACAACGACGATTATGCCGTGCACGACTACGACTATCACACCACCGGAGTGAGCATACCGTTGTATGTCGATTTCCGATTCGGCAATGCCTATCCTTCGCGCAGCTCGTGGGTGCAACCGTTTTTCGACTTCAAGATAGGTGCACAGTTCCGCATCAGCGACGACACACTGGTGGTAGGCAGAGGTTATTACGACGGCACCAACAGCTTCTATATGAGCCCGTCGGTGGGCATTCGCATCCCTACGGGCGGAAAGAGCGCCGTGAATTTGGCTGCTACCTACAACCTTACTACGCATCGCATTGCTGACTGGAGCGGCAACTCGTATTATTGCGACGACGTCAAGGGCTTGAGCAGCTTTGGTGTGCGCCTCAGCTTCGAATGGTAGCAATAAGATATTGCGAAACACTTGTTAGGCATGAGTTTTTTGGAAAAATGATTTGTTAGTGAAATAAGTGATAATACAGTTGATAAGTGTTTGTGCCATATGCTCTACAATAGGGTGTATGGCATTTTTTTGGCCATATACCATTGTTGTGGTATTGACAACGGCAATTGGAGGCATTAATTTTGCAACAGGATTGATAATTGAAAAACTTGAAGACTATGGCAAAAATCTATGATAGCTTGACCGAGCTTATCGGTGGCACTCCATTGCTTGAGTTGCACAAAATTGAAGAGAAAGAGCATCTTGAGGCACGACTGGTTGTGAAGTTGGAATATTTCAACCCGGGCGGAAGCGTGAAGGACCGCGTGGCGCTTGCCATGATTGAAAAGGCCGAACGCGATGGCGTTCTCAAACCGGGAGCGCTGATTATTGAGCCCACCAGCGGCAACACCGGTGTAGGCATAGCATGGGTGGCATCGGTGAAAGGTTATAAGGCAGTGCTCACCATGCCTGAGACGATGAGCGTTGAGCGTCAGAATCTGCTCAAGGCTTTGGGTGCAACCATCGTGCTCACCCCGGGTGCTGATGGCATGAAGGGTGCTGTGGCAAAAGCCGAAGAGTTGCGCGACGCCAACCCCGGCTCGGTGATTCTGCAGCAGTTTGAAAACGCTGCCAATCCGGCAGCACATGCAGCTACTACCGCCGAGGAGGTTTGGCGCGACACCGATGGCGAGGTCGACGTGTTTGTAGCAGGTGTGGGCACCGGCGGCACTATCAGCGGCACTGCCGAGGGCCTGAAAGCCAAGAAGCCGAGCGTGAAAGCTGTGGCAGTAGAACCGGCAACGTCGCAGGTGTTGGCAAAGGGTGTTGCCGGCAAGCACAAGATTCAGGGCATTGGCGCAAACTTTGTGCCCGGCAATTTCCATCGCGATGTGGTTGACGAAATTATGCCGGTGAGCGACGACGATGCCATTCGCACTTCGCGCATTCTTGCGCAAACCGAGGGCCTGCTGGTGGGCATCTCGGCGGGAGCAGCGGCATACGCAGCCATTCAGCAAGCCAAACGTCCCGAAAACAAGGGCAAAACTATCGTTGCTTTGCTGCCCGACACGGGCGAACGCTATCTGTCGACAGTGCTCTATGCTTTCGACGATTATCCACTCTAACTGCCGGCAATAAGCGTTTATGTCAAACCGGTTATTCATAATCGACGACCCGCAGCCGCTCACTCGTCTTGGCTTCACGGCATTGATAAGGAGAGAATTTGCCGATGCCGAGGTGTGCTTGGTGTCCGATAAGCAGAGTCTTGCCGAGGCACTGAGCGCCGGTGGCGGTGATGCGGTGGTGGTGATTGACTATTCGCTGTCGGGCTTTCGCAGCCTCGACGAGTTGCTGGTGCTGCAACTGCGCTATGCCGCTTCGCATTGGGTGATTGTGGGCGAGGAGCTTGCCGAGGGCTTGATAGTGCGCATGAGCAATGAGGTGGCATTTTCGTTGGCGATGAAGACCGACGATGAGCAGGATATTACCAATGCCTTGCGGGCGGCTGCCGAGCACCGTCAGCACCTGAGCGAAAGTGTATGCAGCGTGTTGCGGCAACGGCGCCACGATGCCGGCGTGCGCGAGTCGCTCACCGTAGCTGAAAAAGATGTGCTGCGGCTCATTGCCGCCGGAAAATCGGTGCGTGAGATTGCTGCAGTACGTGGCTCGAGCGAGCACACTATTGTGGCACACAAGAAAAACATATTTCGCAAATTGGGAGTCAACAATGTTCACGAAGCCACCCGATATGCCTTGCGCTCAGGCTTGGTGGAAATGATGGAATATTATATTTGAGCGTCAGGTTTTCAGACGGTGCCTTCGGAAAAAAACAAATCGCTATCATATTTGTGGCAATGGCTGCCGATATGATAGCGATTCTTTTTGTGAACGGGTAAATAATGCAGTTTCTTCAGAGTTTGCAATGCTGCCTACGTCCGGAGCCCAATCGCGGCGTGGGTTGAGGTTAGAAATGGGTGATGAGTGCGGAAGGTTGGGTTATGGCAGGTATTGAACAGTTGGTGATTTCAGGCACATTGATGTTGTGCTTGTTGAGAATGTTGTGTGCATTTTGCATAAAGGCGTTGTAGGCAGAGCGCGAGTCGCTGCGTAGCAGATGTTCGCTGCCGAATGGTATGAGCTGATAGTTCTCGGCGCGGGCTTTGGGCTTTTGGCAGAAAAACAGGCGATATCCGGCACTCTCGAGGCGCACTTTGCCCAAGTAGTCGCGGTTGAGGGTTGCTTTAACAAGCGCACCGCCGCGGCTGTCGGTTCCGTTCTGGTTGGAGATGAAGTTGCCGAGCGAATACACCACCAGTACGTCTTTGTTCCACTTGTCGCTGTGGCGTATTTCCATAGGTTCCACCACATGCGGGTGGCTGCCGATGATGAGGTCGACACCCTGCTCAACCAGGAAGTCGGCAAGCGAGCGCTGAGCCTCCACGGGCAACATCTTGTATTCGATGCCCCAGTGCATGCACACGCATATCACGTCGGCTTGCAGCTGGCGGGCACGGGCGATGTCGGCGGCAATGCGGTCGCGGTTGATGTAGTCAACCACCACTTTGCCTTGCACGCCTATGCCGTTGGTGCCATAGGTGTAGCTCATGATAGCCATCCTGATGCCTTTCACGTCCACCATCTGCGGGCACAGCGTGTCGCGAGCGGCAGCGTTGAAGTAGGTGCCTGCGTGAGGCATCTTCAGTTCGTCGAGCTGGCGTATGGTGCGCTTGAGCCCGGCATCGCGGCGGTCGAGGCAATGGTTGTTGGCAGTGGCAAAGAAGTCGAATCCGGCATCGCGCAGCGCCGTGGCAAACTCGTCGGGTGCGCTGAAGTTGGGATATCCCGAGTAGGGCTTTCCGCCCAATGGACACTCCAGATTCACCACGGCAAAGTCTGCATCGGCAATGTCGCCGGCAAGATGAGTGAAGCATGCCGAGTAGTCGTAGGTGCCGTCGGTGGTGCGTGCGGCTCTAATTTGTGGACCATGCTGCATGGCATCGCCCACAAAGGTGAGTCGTATGGTCTGGCTGCTTGCCGTGGAATGCAACAATGCGGCAAGCAACGCTAAGGTGAGCAAGTGTTTCATGCTATGACGGATTGTTTAAGGCCGTTGTATTCAGGCGTTGTAAATCACCTTTTTTGCTGCAAGAAGCGTATTCTTCATGAGCGAGCAGATGGTCATTGGGCCAACGCCACCCGGCACGGGGGTGATGAGCGAGCATTTGGGTGCAACATTTACAAAATCTACGTCGCCTTTGAGCTTGAATCCGCTCTTGGTTTCGGTTGACGGTACACGTGTGGTGCCCACGTCGATAATCACTGCACCTTGTTTCACCATGTCCTCCGTTACAAATTCAGGTTGTCCGATGGCGGCAATGATGATGTCGGCTTGTCGGCAAATCTCTTTCAGGTTCTTGGTGGCAGAGTGGCACACGGTAACGGTGGCGTTGCCCACAGGCGCCTTTTGCATGAGCAGGTTGGCAACCGGTTTGCCCACAATGTTGCTACGGCCAAGCACCACGCAGTTGGCGCCGTTGGTGTTGACGTTGTAGCGGCTCAGCAGTTCGATGATGCCGGCAGGAGTTGCCGAAACGAAGCAGGGCAATCCGATGGACATGCGGCCTACGTTGGTGGGGTGGAAACCGTCGACGTCCTTGCGATAGTCGATGGCTTCGATGATGCGTTGCTCCGAGATGTGTCGCGGCAGCGGCAGTTGCACGATAAATCCGTCGACGTCGGCGTCACGGTTAAGCTTGTCGATGGTGTCGAGCAGTTGTTGCTCGGTGACGTCGTCCTCATAGCGTATGAGGGTGGACTTGAAGCCGCATTGTTGGCAGGCAATCACTTTGTTGCGCACATAGGTCTCGCTGCCTCCGTCGTGGCCCACCAAGATTGCCACGAGGTGAGGACGGCGTTTGCCCTCGGCTACCATTTGTTCAACTTCGGCTGCGATTTCCTGTTTAACTTCTGCAGCCACTTTCTTACCGTCGATTAGTTCCATAATGGGTTAGTGGTTTTATATAAATATTATAGTTCGTTATTGTTTTGTGTTCGCTTTGTCGTTAAAGTTCAATTTCGATGTTCAGTTCGCCTGAGGTGCGGCGCTGACGTCCGTTCTCGAAAATCTCGCCGCTGTGGCCCACGAAGTTCGATGCCTTAACGCCGTTGATGCGGCACACCTTTGGCGCGGAGCCGTTGCCTTTGCCGGTGACGGTGATGTTGAGCACGTTGCCGTGGAAGCGCAAGCCCTTGAGGGTGCACTTGCTGCCGTCAGCCATGCCTATGGGGCGGAATTTCAACCCACGAAGCCCTATTTGAATGCCAAACACATGGCAGAGCATATTGCGGATGAATCCGGTAGCGCACCAGGTTTGGTCGTGGCACGGGTTCCACAGGTGTCCACATTGATATCCGCCACTGGGCTTGCCGTTGGCAGGGTCGTAGATTTCGTAGAATCCATTGTTGTCGACCGCCAGTTTGGCGAGGTTGTTGAGTTCGAAATAGAATTGCTCGGTTACTTTGGCATAAGCGCATGCCGAAGCGTATAACATGTTCACGTGAGGCCAAATCATCACGTTGTGGCGCCCGGGCTTCTGTGCCGAGAAGCGGGCAAAGGCGGGGTAGACACACGGCACCCCGTAGGCAGTGATGTGAATGTTGGCAAGCAGGCGTTGCGCCTCGCTGCGGCTCACCACTTCGTAGAGCACGGCAAATGCCACGCCGAGCGCTTCGGTGTGGGTGTGCTTTTTGCCGTTTTGGTCGATAAGATACACCAGGCGGTTGGCGCTTTTTTCGTAGAAATTGGCGCGAATGGCTTTCTTTAGCTGTTTGGCTTTGTTCTCATAGGTCTTGCCGTCGCGCCCCGACTGCCACATCATGTCGGCAAGGCAAAGATAAGCCTCATAGTAAACGCAGTTGGTGCTGAGGCACATTATGCGCTTGGCGTCGTGGTCGAGCACATAGCTGCTGTTGTTGCCGGGCTGATAGATGGGTGTGTCGTAGCCCGCTATGCCGTCCTGAAAAACAGCCGGACCGGTGAACAACTTATGTGAAGCGTTGTAGCATGAGCCTTCGAGCTCGGCGATGGTGGCAGTGGCACAGCGCAGGGCGTCGGCAAGAAAGGCGTTGTCGGCTGTTGCCATGTAGTGCTTCCAGGCGGCAATCACCCAAATGATTTTGTCCCAATACTGATGCCCCACCGAAGCGCGGTTGTTGGTCACGCTCCACAGCGAGTGTTCGGCAGCCTCGGGCCGCAGCAGGCTTGCCGCGTTGGCGGAATTGAAGGCGCAGTCGCGAGTCCATTCGCCGCCGTAGTCGCCTCCGGCAAGAATCAATCCGTCGGCAGTGATGTTTTTGTCGAGGGTGCTCACAGCCAGGCTGAAGGCTTGGTTGATTGTGGAATTGTTGGTTGCTACGGTTTGCGCATGAAGCGTAGCGGTGAGCGACGCTGCGGCGATTATCGCTGTCGCCAACACGACGTGTATGTTCGCTTTGTTCATTTTGGTTGTGATTGTTGTAAGCATTGCGGTGAGGGGGAATATGCAGTGTGTGGGGGAATGGAGTGAACAGGGAGAGGGTGCACGGCTTCGTTTAAGAAAAAACACCCAGCATCTGCCTTGGAAAACACAATGGCGCAGATGCTGAGTGTGACTTAAAACTGGCGTATTATTTGTGTCGGCGAAGGTTTTGCATTGCCTTCATCGGGTTCTTCATTGTGGTGGCAAGGCGCATCATCTTGCGGGTTTGCTCAAACTGCTTAATCAGTCGGTTCACCTCTTGAATCGATGTGCCGCTACCTTTGGCAATGCGTTGACGGCGACTGCTGCTTGTGCGGCCGGTGTTGAGCACTTCGGGGTTGGCACGCTCATATTTTGTCATCGACTGGATGATTGCTTCCACGCTCTTGAAGGCGTTGTCGTCGATGTCGATGTCCTTGATAGCCTTTCCTACACCCGGAATCATCGAGGCAAGGTCCTTGATGTTACCCATCTTCTTGATTTGGGCAATCTGGTTGATGAAGTCGTCGAAATCGAACTTGTTCTTGGCAATCTTAGCTTGAAGTTTGCGGGCTTCTTCCTCGTCGTATTGCTTCTGCATGCGGTCGACGAAGGTTACAATGTCGCCCATGCCGAGGATTCGGTCGGCCATACCGGAAGGACGGAACGGGTCGATGGCTTCCATCTTTTCGCCTGTACCCACAAATTTGATTGGCTTGTTTACCACGGTGCGAATCGAAAGAGCAGCACCGCCGCGGGTGTCACCGTCGAGCTTGGTGAGCACCACGCCGTCGAAGTCGAGGCGGTCGTTGAACTCCTTGGCGGTGTTCACGGCATCCTGACCGGTCATTGCATCAACCACAAACAGCGTTTCGTTGGGGGTGATGGCGCGCTTGATGGCTTCAATCTCGTTCATCATTTCCTCGTCGACAGCCAGACGACCGGCGGTGTCGACAATCACCAGGTCGAGGTTCTGCTTCTTCGCCTCGGCAATGGCATTGAGCGCAATCTGCACCGGATTCTTGCTCTCGGGTTCAGAGTAGACGGGCACGCCAATTTGTTCGCCAAGCACCTTCAGCTGTTCGATGGCGGCAGGGCGATACACGTCGCAAGCCACCAGCAACGGGCGACGGCCCTTGTCGTGCTTGAGCATGTTGGCAAGCTTGCCCGAGAAAGTGGTTTTACCCGAACCTTGCAGACCCGACATAAGTATTACGGCAGGTTTGCCCTCGACGTTGAACGCTGCTTGTTCGCCGCCCATGAGCGCAGCCAGCTCATCGTGAACAATCTTAATCATCAACTGGTTAGGGTTGATGGAGTTGATTACGTTCTGACCGATGGCTTTTTCCTTTACCTTGTCGGTGAATTGCTTGGCTACGTTATAGTTGACGTCGGCATCGAGCAGGGCGCGGCGCACTTCCTTCATGGTTTGTGCCACGTTGATTTCGGTGATTTTGCCCTGACCCTTCAGAACTTTAAATGATCTCTCAAGTTTTTCGCTTAAATTCTCAAACATCGTTATATTTTATTTTGTTTTATTTTTCGTTGATTATTATGCAATGGAGCATTCTACCCATTTGGGCATACCCAAAACCACAGCGCCGGGCGTTGTGTTGAAAATATTTGCAAAATAAGCATATATTTGTGAGTTACACAATAGGTGGAGTGCCGAATGAGGGTCTAAAATTTAGTTATAAATGCCATTTAAAGTGCTTAAAATTGTGAAATCTGTATTAAAAAACGGCAGAAAGTGATTTGAAAAGGCATTGAGGTAGTGCGGCATATAGGCAAAGTGCATTTTTTTTTGTAACTTTGCATCCGAAATATTTTTTGTTTGGAAATGGATTTTAGCAAGGTATTATTTATATCGCAGGAAATATCGCCGTATTTGCCGGCAACAAAGTTGGCAAAAGCAGGACAGTTTTTGCCTCAACGAGTTCAGGAGGCGGGTTATGAGGTGCGCACGTTTATGCCAAAGTATGGCTGCATAAACGAGCGTCGCAATCAGTTGCACGAGGTGATACGTCTGTCGGGTGTCAATCTCATTATCGACGACACCGACCATCCACTCATCATCAAGGTGGCGACATTGCAGCCCGCACGCTTGCAAGTCTATTTCATATTCAGCGACGACTATTTTTCGCGCAACATCTGCAAGGACCTCGAGACGGTGACATCGCCCGACGACAACGACGAGCGCAGCATATTCTTTGTGCGTGGCGTGTTTGAAACGGTGAAGAAATTGCGTTGGGAGCCCGATATCGTGCACTGCGGTGGTTGGATTACAGCCCTTGCTGCGGTGTATCTGAAGAAGTACTACCACGAAGATTCGTCGTTCCGCGACACCAAGGTGGTGTATTCGATTCTCGGCGATGACCTTGTGGCTCCGCTCGACGCCCGCATGGCAGAAAAGCTCAAGGCGGATGGCATCGACGACGAGTTGCTCAACGACATGGCAGGCAAGCCGGTGGACTACAAGCAACTCACCATGCTCGCCATTGCCAACAGCGACGGCGTGGTGCAGCGCTGCGAGAATCTCGACCCCGATATTCTGCAATTCATCAAGGATTCGGGCAAGCCATTCCTGCCATACGATGGCGAGGAAGTGAACGCGCAGGCATATATCGACTTCTACAAATCGTTATAATATATAAGAATATACATGAAAAGATTTTTCTATTACATATCTGCATTGTTGATAGCCGTGTCGGTTAGCTCGTGCGAGGATAACGCCAACGTGGGCAATTCGCTCTCCGACACCACCATATCGGTGGTTGCCGATTCGTCGTTTACCGTTACAGGTCATTCGGTGGCTATTCCGCGCGTCAAGGCACGCACCACAGTGCAGCTGCTTGGCGAATTCAAGGCCGATAACTATGGCGAGCTGTCGTCTGACGTGGTGAGCGAAATGATGCCTGTAGGCAGCTTTACCACCGATGGCGTGACCGAAGAGACAATCGACCGCATGCGCCTGGTGATGTATGTCAGTGCCAAAACCGGCTTCACCGGCGACTCCATCGTGCCTATGCAGATGAGTGTGTACAAGCTCAACAAACAATTGCCAAATCCTATCTACAGCGACTTCGACCCATCCGACTACTACAACGAAAACGATTTGCTGGGCACTGCTACCTACACAGCAAGCGATATGGACAAGTCGACCGAGGAGCGTGAGTCGCACCTGCAAAGCTACTACGACAACGCCACCTATTCAACCAAATACTACGAATTGCGTGAGGCGCGTGTCGACCTGCCTGTAGAGATTGGCCGCTCAATCTTCCGCGAGTTCAAGAACAATCCGTCTACGTTCAGTTCGCCCGACAGTTTTGCCAAGTTCTTCCCCGGATTCTACATCAAGAACAGCTTTGGTAGCGGTCGTGTGATGAACTTCCAGAGCACCGAAATAGAGATGTTCTATCATCGCAAGTATAAGACCGAGTTTGGCACCGACACAATCGTGTTCGACTCGATTGGCTGCTTGGCTGTCACTCCCGAAATATTGGTGAACAACATCATCAAGATGCGCGTCGACCAAAAGCTTAAGCAGATGGCTGACGATGGCGAGGCTCTGCTGGTGGCTCCGCAAGGCTATCAGGTTGACATCAAGCTGCCGTTGCGCGAAATAGTGGCAAAGTATGAGCTCGACTCAAACAGCCTCAAGGTTATCAACGAGCTGCGCCTCGAAATACCGGCCGACACCATTGCCAATAGCTATGGCATTGAGCCGCCTGCGAGCGTCATGCTCATTCGCACAAGCGAGAAAGACGATTTCTTTAACGAAAATAAGCTCACCGACGGTTGCCGCTCCTATGTGGGATATTACAATTCCGCCAATCGCAGCTATGTGTTCAGCGGATTGCGCGAATATATGATTGACGTGCTCAAGTCGGGCAAAGCTGTGAGCGACGACGACGAAAGCATTTCGCTCATCCCGGTTGACATCACTTCGGAATCGGTGTCGTCGAGCTACAGCTACTATTACGGTTCGTCATCTGACGTACTCACCAAGGTGGCGCCTGCTGTGGCACGCCCTGCTATGGCACGCCTTAACCTCGACAAAGCAAAAATTCGATTGACTTATTCGAAGAAGAAATAAAAAAATATATTATCTTTGCAGACGCGTTTGAGGCGGTGCTGAAAAATGCCGGCTGCCGGAAACGCCAACCAGCCACAATAGCTCAGTCGGTAGAGTATCTCATTCGTAACGAGACGGTCGCGGGTTCGAGTCCCGCTTGTGGCTCACACGTCAAGCATCGGCTTGCATTCCCACGGGGGAGCATGCCGATGCTTTTTTTTTTTGTATTTGATGGTAGTAAGCATCCGAAACAGACCGTAGTACCGGGAATAAAAACACCTCACGGGGTTATTCATGAGATTCCATGTAGGGGCGTATCGCACAGGGCGCACATTCTGCAACCGCTCTGCGGTTGTGTGGCGGGTGATTACAATTCGCGTCCTCTGCGGACGCCGGATGGTGTGGGATGATGGATACCCGGGGTTGCGCTTCGCTTACCCCGGGCTATATGCCTCGCCTTGCGGCTCGGCGTCACATGCTTCGCATGTCTTCATCACCGACCGATGCGGCAGGTTACCCTGTAAGGGCGTATCGCATACGCCCGGATGCGGTATGCGTTGGTGTGTGATTGGGCGTCCGTATAGGACGCGACCCCGGCGGCAGGATGCCGACGGGATTTAGCCGTGGGTGAGCGATAGCGTAACCCACGGAAAGTATTTTCCTTCCGTGAAAATGCATCCGTATAGGATGCGAATTTTGTAATCGCGGCGCGTTGGCGGATGATATGCCATCGGATGTAATCTGCAAGAACTTTTTCATATATTTTCGGTAAAATAAGGATTCGGCAGTTTTATTGAGGTGAAGGAGTCTGTCTGACGGTACGCCCCCTCCTGTGAAGGGGTGTGATTGTAACAAAAGTTAGATAGTGTTAAATAATAGCAATATGTCGATAGATTATGTATTTTTGTGGAATGACATAGAGAACGCGAAAATTCCAAACATATATATCGACCGGTGAATTTGCTATGCTTAATTCGATTGTAAGATTTTCAATTCAAAAGAAATTGTTTGTTGCATTGACAACATTGTTTCTTTTTCTTGGCGGATTGTACGCCATGTTCACGTTGCCCATCGATGCTGTGCCCGACATTACCAACAATCAGGTGCAGATAGTGACGGTGTCGCCAACGCTTGCCCCGCAGGAGGTGGAGCAGCTCATCACCATGCCGGTGGAAATATCGATGAGCAACATAATGAATGTAGAAGAAATACGTTCGGTGTCGCGATTCGGTTTGTCGCTGGTGACGGTGGTGTTCAAGGAAAACGTGCCCACGTTGCAGGCGCGCCAGTTGGTGAATGAGCAGATTCAAGCCGTTGCAGGCGACATACCGCCCGAGTTGGGCACCCCGGAGCTGATGCCAATCACCACCGGATTGGGCGAGATTTATCAGTATGTTCTCAAGGTTGACGACAAGCACAAGGGCAAATACGATGCTATGGAGCTTCGCACCATTCAGGATTGGATAGTCAAGCGTCAGTTGTCGGGCATACCGGGCATTGTAGAGATTAACAGCTTTGGCGGCAACCTCAAGCAATACGAAATAGCCATTGACCCCGATGCCCTTTCGGCATTGCAAATCACCATCGGCGACGTGTTTGAGGCGCTGAGCAAGAACAATCAAAACACCGGCGCCAGCTACATCGAAAAGGTGGGTCGTGCCTATTACATCCGCTCCGAAGGCATGATTTCAAAAATCAAGGACATCGAAAAGATTGTTGTCACCAACCGCGGCGGCATGCCTGTACACATCAGCGACATCGGCAAGGTGGGCTTCGGTTCGGCAAAGCGCTTCGGTGCCATGACCATCGACGGCGAGGGCGAGTGTGTGGGCGGTATAGCCATGATGCTCAAGGGGGCAAACGCCAATGTGGTGACCAAGACGCTCGAGCAACGGGTGGCAAAGGTGCAAAAGATTTTGCCCGAAGGTGTCACCATCGAGCCTTATCTCAATCGTTCGGAGCTTGTCAACCGCAATATTTCCACTGTAATCTACAACCTCATCGAGGGTGCGTTGATAGTTTTTGTGGTGCTTATCATCTTCCTTGGCGACATCCGTTCGGGTTTGATTGTGGCTTCGGTAATTCCGTTGGCTATGCTGTTTGCTTTCATCATGATGCGCTTGTTTGGCGTCTCCGCCAATCTGATGAGCCTTGGTGCCATCGACTTCGGTATTGTGGTCGACGGCTCGATAGTGATTCTCGAAGGCATATTGGCGCACATCTATGGCAAGCGGCTCAGCGGCCGCACGCTCAGCACCGAACAGATGTGCGAGGAGGTAGAAGCCGGTGCCGTGAAGGTGGTGAAGAGCTCCACGTTTGCGGTGCTCATCATCCTCATCGTGTTCTTCCCGATACTCACACTCTCGGGCATCGAGGGCAAGTATTTCACGCCTATGGCACAGACGCTGGTGTTCTGCATCATCGGCGCGCTGGTGCTTTCGCTCACCTATGTGCCAATGATGGCAACTCTGTTCCTGAAGCGCACAGTGGTGCTGAAGCAATCTTTTGCCGACCGGTTCTTTGCTTGGCTGACAAAAGTATATAGTAAGGTGTTGGCTGGTTGCATGCGCCGCGTGTGGGTCACTCTGGCATGCGCATTTGCCCTGCTGGCTGCCTCGCTGATGTTGTTCACCCGACTCGGCGCCGAGTTCATACCAACGCTCGACGAAGGCGACTTTGCCATGCAGATGACACTGCCAGCCGGCAGTTCGCTCACCCGCAGCATCGACATCTCGCTTGAGGCTGAACGCGTGCTGAAGCAGAAATTCCCCGAGGTGAAGCACGTTGTGGCTAAAATTGGCACAGCAGAGGTGCCAACCGACCCGATGTCGGTGGAGGATGCCGACGTGATGATTGTGATGAAACCTTTCAAGGAGTGGACATCGGCTTCGAGCCGAGCCGAGATGGTGGACAAGATGAAGCAGGCACTTGCCGATGTGAAAGGTGCCGAATTCAATTTCAGTCAGCCCATTCAGCTGCGCTTCAACGAGCTGATGACGGGTGCCAAGGCTGATATTGCCATCAAGCTGTACGGCGAAGATATGGAAGAGCTGTATGCGCGAGCTAAGGAAGCCGCCCGATATGTGGCGCAGGTGCCCGGCGCAAGCGACGTGATTGTTGAGCAAGCCATGGGTCTGCCGCAGTTGGTGGTGAAATACGACCGCACGAAAATTTCGCGATACGGAATCAACATACAGGAGCTGAACGACATCATACGCACCGCCTATGCTGGCGAAGCAGCCGGCGTGGTGTTTGAAAACGAGCGCCGTTTCGACCTCGTGGTGCGTCTCGACAACGACAAGGTGAAGGACCTCGACCTCAATCGCCTGTATGTGCGCACATGCGACGGACTGCAGGTGCCGGTGAGCGAGGTGGCTACCATCGACCTTGTTGACGGACCGTTGCAAATCAACCGCGATGCCACCAAGCGCCGCATAGTGATTGGCGTGAACGTGCGCGATGCCGACATACAGCAGGTGGTGCAGCGCATCAGCAACACACTCGAGCGCAATGTCAAGCTCAAGCCGGGCTACTACTTTGAATACGGCGGGCAATTCGAAAACCTGCAGAATGCCATTCGTACGCTCATGATAGTGATTCCTATTGCGCTGATGCTCATTCTGTTGCTGCTGTTCTTTGCTTTCCGCAGCGTAACCTATTCGCTTGTGGTGTTCTCAACGGTGCCTTTGTCGCTCATCGGTGGCATATTGGCACTGTGGCTGCGAGGCTTGCCGTTCAGCATCTCGGCAGGTGTGGGCTTTGTTGCGCTGTTTGGTGTGGCAGTGCTCAATGGCATATTGATGATTAATCATTTCAACGATATGAAACGACAAAACAGATATGAAATGTGCACCAATCAGATAATCAGGCGCGGAAGCAGCCATTTGCTGCGTCCGGTATTCCTTACAGGGCTTGTTGCTTCGCTTGGCTTTGTGCCAATGGCAATAGCCACGTCGGCAGGTGCCGAGGTGCAACGCCCGCTGGCAACGGTGGTTATCGGCGGTTTGATAGTGTCTACGGTGCTTACGCTGCTCATCATACCGGCGTTCTACCGCATTGTAAATGCCTTGCCGGTGGCATTGCGTCGCTACAAAGCGCGTCGCAGAGGCGGTATGGCTGCGCTGGTGGTTTTGCTTGCCCTCATGCCGTTGGCTTCAAATGCCCAACAGCCCGCCAAGGTCACACTCTCCCAAGCCATCGACATGGCATTGGCAGCTTCGCCACGCCTCCGCTCGGTGGAGAGCGACATTGCCCGCATCAGGGCATCGAAAGGCGAGTCGTGGGAATTTGGTGCCACGCAGGTCACCTACTCGTGGGGTCAGTTGAACGGCGAACTCAAGCATGACAACGAACTCACCGTCGAGCAGTCGCTGGGCTCGCTGCTCACACCTTTCTATAAGAATAGTCTGGTTGAGGTGCAGGCGGCAAGCGGCGAGCGCTATCGCCAGATGGTGGAAAAGGAGATTGTAGCCGAGGTGAAACGTGCGTGGGTCGACTATCAGCATGCCGTGAGTGTGTTGTCGTTGAGCGTTATGCAAGATTCGCTGGGCGTGCAGCTGCAAAAGAGCGGCAATCTGCGCCTGCTTCAGGGCGATATCAATCAGCTGGGATATCGCATGATGGCTACGTTGGCTTCGGAGGCTCACACCAAGGTGCTGCAGGCTGCCGACGATGTGCGCCTTGCTGCCAGGCGTTTTGCTTGGGCATGCTTCAGCAAAGATGCTGTGGAACCGGCTGACAGCGTGCTCACCATGCTGCCTATGCCCGAACACAACACCCTCTCGCAAGCACATATAAGCTATTTCGACTCGCAGGTGCAGGTGAAGCGCAAGGCTGTTGACGTGGAGCGCAGCCGCTTCTTCCCCGAACTGTCGGTGGGTTATTCGCGCCAGAAGATTGAACCGCTGTCGGGCTTGAACTCGTGGAGCGTGGGCGTGGCGGTGCCAATAGTGTTCTTTCCGCAAAAGAGCAAGGTGAAGCAGGCGCGTGCCGAAGCAGCCATAGCACAGTGGGATGCCGAGGACAACCGTATGAAACTTCGCAACAAGGTTGACGAACTCACGCTGCAGCTCGAGCGTCAGCAGCGAACCATCAACTATTACACCGGCGATGCACTCAAGCAAGCCGACGAACTGCAGCGCAATGCCATGATGCTCTACAAGGAAAGTGAAACCGGCATTGTGGAACTGCTGCACAGCATAGCCACGGCTAACGACATTCGCAAAGCCTACGTTGATGCCTTGCGCGACTATAATGTAATGCTTTTGGAATTGGAATTATACACCGGAAATTAAATCATTCGAAATATTATGAAATACAATCGTTTTTTTATAGCCACGGCAGCGCTCGCACTTCTTGGCGCATGTGCGCAAAACAAAACCGCGGAGGATGTCGCCGACGAGTCGCCAGCCGGCGATGATGTGAAAGTGGAGGTGCTGAGTGAAGAAAACACCGAGCCGAAGGATTCGGTTGCGGTAGATGCTGTTAGCGGTGCCACAAATGTGGCAAATTCGCCCACATTCAACGGCGTGATGGTGGTGTCGCCGTCGAAGCGCGTCACCATATCGCTCACTATGGGCGGCAAAGTGCATGCCCTGAACATCATGCCCGGGTCGGCGGTGCACCGAGGTCAGGTGGTGGCGATGATTGATAATCCCGAGTACATCCAGTTGCAGCAGACCTATCTGGATGCCGCTGCCCAGCTGGAATATCTTGAAAAAGAATATCAGCGCCAGCGCATATTGGGCGAGCAGGATGCCGCTTCGCAGAAGCGCGTACAGCAAGCCAAAGCCGACTATCTGTCGATGAAGAGCCGTGTTGAGGCATCGGCTTCGCACCTCAAGACGTTGGGCGTGAATGCGCAATCGTTGCACTCCGGTGGCATTAAATCCTATCTGCCCGTGGTGGCTCCCGTAAGCGGGTTTGTGACAAGCATGAATGCCAATCGGGGCAAGTATCTCGATGTGGGCGAACCAATCTGCGACATCATCGACAAGAGCCGTATATTGCTGCAACTCACTGTCTACGAAAAGGACTTGAAGATGATGAAGATTGGCGGTAAGGTTGACTTCCGTGTCAATGGCATGGGCAAGGAAACTTTCAGCGCCCGGATTGTGGCAATCGACCAGGCTGTCGATTCCAAGGACTATTCGGTGAAGGTGTATGCCGCTGTTGGCACCGTCCGCAGCGATTTCCGCCCGGGTATGTACGTTCGGGCAAAAGTGAAATAATAAATGCGATTAAACAAAAAAAGATTACCTTGTATCTCTAATATCATACCGTAATATTTATGGAAAAACGAATGCGTCAAGGTGTGTGCCTCACGGGTGCCATAGCAATATATTTTATAGTGCATGAGGGTGCACATGCCCTTGTGGCAGCATGTTATGGCGTGCTCAAGCGTGTGAATTTTATGCTTATGTGAATTCAGATTGACGTATATGCCGAGCAAATGACGCCATTGCAGATGGGCGTGTTTTGCCTTGCCGGCGCCGTTGCCACGTTGGTGACGGCTTGGCTGCTGGTGCTGCTGCGCGAGCGCATCTGTGCATTAAAAAGCAAATATGTGAGGGCATTGGCGTGGTACGTCACGCTTATTTTGCTGGTTCTCGACCCGCTTTACCTCACGGTGCTGCACTTCCTGGTTGGCGGCGGCGAGATGAACGGCATTGCTCTGATTATGCCCAAGGCGTGTGCTATAGGCATATTTGCGTTGCTGCTGGTTGCCGGCATTGCAGCCATAGTGCGGTGGGTTTATCCCGCCTATAAGCGCTCGTTTGCCGAGGCTTGATAGAGTCACTCACGACAATGACCGAAAAAATATGGGCGGGGAGAATGGTTATGCCGATTCTCCCCGCCCTTGATTGTGCCCTTTGTTGAGGGCATGTCTATTCAGATGTCTTTGGCAAATGCCTCATGCGGCTTAGATGCTTTGCTCTACGTTCCACACAAATGCCCGCAAGCCTAATTTGGGTGTTGCAAGGTCCATCTGATGCAGCTTGTCGAGGATGGGTTGCACCTGGTCGTCGTCAACAATGGTGATGAGTGCACTTGAAATTGACGGCCATGCGTGGCTGCCAAAGTGCGGGTCGCCGGTCTTTGTGCCGCGCCCTTGCACCTCTTGCCATGCTGTGAATCCGCGGGCATTGCTGCGTTGCAGCATGTCCACAATGCGCTCGTAGTAGGCTTGGTCGAATGCAATAAATATCGATTTCATAGTTGTTTCTGTTCTTGTTTCGTTGATGTTTCAATTATTGCTAAAACATGTGTTGTGCTCGTGGGGTCTTACTCAGCAGCTTTGTGCAGTTTCTTGCGCTGGCGTTTCACGCCGTTGTAAGCAAAGATGCAGTAGAGTGTTGGCACAAACAGCAGGGTGAGCAGTGTGGAGAAGGTAAGACCGCCAATCACGGCAATACCCATAGGACGCCACATTTCGGCACCTTCGCCCTGGCTCACTGCCATTGGCACCATACCAAGGATGGTGGTGAGGGCAGTCATGATGATTGGGCGCAGACGCGAGCGGCCGCCGTCGACTACCGAGGTACGTATGCTCATGCCGCGTTCGCGGTTAAGGGTGATGTAGTCGATGAGCACGATACCGTTTTTCACCACAATACCGATAAGCATGATGGCGCCAATCATCGACATGATGTTCAGGTTGGTGTTGGTGGCCCAAAGGATGAGCACGATACCCGAGAGTGCGAAGAGCAGCGAAGTCATGATGATTGCTGGATAGGTGAGCGACTCGAACTGTGCTGCCATTACGATGTACACCAGAATGATGATGATAATGCCCAGTGTGGCGAGGTCGGCAAACGAATCCTGTTGGTCCTCAAAGCTACCCGAAAGCTCAACGGTAACGCCGGTAGGCATATCCATTTGGTCGAGCTTAGGCTGCATTTCTTCAACAATCTGGCTCATAGGCACGCCGTCGACAGTGGCTTGCACGGTGATGATGCGTTCGCGGTCCTTACGCTCGATTGTTGGCGGGTTGAAGCGCTCAACCACGGTGCCTACGTCCTTGATGCGTACGGCTTTGCCTTGGTTGTTGTAGATGAGAATGTTTTCGATGTCCTGCAGCGTGGTGCGGAACTCAGGTGCGTACATCACCTTGATGTCGTATTCCTCACCGTCCTCGCGATAGTAGCTGGCTGTGCTACCGTTCACGCGGTTGCGCAGGTAGTTGGCAGCTGTGGTGAGGTTGAGGCCGTAGAGCGCCAGTTTTTCGCGGTCGAAGTCAACCTGATATTCAGGCTGATAGTCGCTTCGGCTGATGGTGATGTCCGATGCGCCCTTGCATGAGAGCAGCAGTTGCTTTACGCGTTGTGCAACGCTGTCGGTGGCGGTGAAGTCGTAGCCGTAGATTTCGTAATCGAGGGTCGACTGACCGCTCATGCTGCCGCCACGGCTACCACCCACGTTCACGATGGTCTTCTTGAACTCGGGATAGTGCTTGAGGTCTTCACGCATGAGGGCTGCAATTTCCACGATGCCGCGCTTGCGTTCGCCGGGGTTGCACAAGCGAATGTTCATAGAAATGATGTGCGAACCGTTGTTTTGCAGCGAGGCGAAGGTGTTGTTGTCGCCGGCTTGACCCACGGTGAAGTTCATGATTTGTATTTCGGGATATTTAGCCTTCCATTCGTTGTAGAGGCGGTGGCTGATTTCTTCGGCACGTTCAACGCGCGCACCGATTGGCAACTCGAGTGTCACACCAAGGCGGCTGTTGTCGCTCACCGGGATGAACTCGCTGCCGATGAATTTCATCAAGCCCATCGAACCGAGGAAGATGCCAAGACACACCAGAATGGTCACCGTCTTGTGGCGCACCACAATGTCGAGCAGGCGTGCATAGCTGGCGTCGAGTCCGTCGAGGGCTTTTTCGATTGGGATGAACAGTTTCTTCATCAAGCCCTTCTTTTCGGCACCGCGCAGACGCAACAACTGGCTACACAGCATCGGGGTGAGCGAGAGGGCGCAAGTGGTGGAGATAATCATCATGATGCACACCATCCAACCCAATTGCTTGAAGAGCACACCGGTCATACCGGTGACGAGTGTCAATGGGAAGAACACGGCAATAAGGGTGAGGGTGGAAGCGATAACCGAGATAGCCACCTCGTTGGTGCCATGCACGGCAGCCTGCTTGGGGTCGGCGCCACGTTCGATGTGTGTGGTGACGTTTTCAAGCACCACAATGGCATCGTCCACCACCATACCGATTGAGATGGAGAGTGATGACAGCGAGATGATGTTGAGCGAGTTGCCTGTTGCAAACAGATAGATGAACGAAGCGATGAGCGAGATAGGGATGGTGATGACGATGATGATGGTGGCGCGCCAGCGTCCGAGGAACGCAAACACCACAATCACCACAAACAACAATGCATAGAGCACGGTTTCGGTGAGCGAGTTGATGGTGTTGATGATGTTGTCGCTGGTGTCGACAATCACGCCAAGCTTGACGTCGCTCGGCAAGGTCTTTTGGATGCCTGGCAGCATTGCCTTCACCTTCTTGGAGATTTGCACCGAGTTGGCACCCGATTGCTTCTGTACCACAATCATGCCACCTTGAATATTGTTGTTGAAAGTCTTTTGTGCGCGTTCCTGCACCGAGTCGTCGATGCGGGCTACGTCGCGCAGATAGATGCTGGCGCCGTTTGATGTGCCCACAACGATGTTCTCCATTTGCTTAGCGTCGGAGAACTCGCCTTGCACACGCAGCGAATAAGTTTCGTTGCCGATGTCGAACGAACCGCCTGGGATGTTGCGGTTTTCGGCTCCGATGATTGAAGCGATACCTTCAACTGTCAGGTTGTAGGCTTCAAGACGGATAGGGTCGACATAAACGTGAATCTCGCGCTCGGGGGCACCGCCAACCGATACCGAACCGACACCGTCGACGCGTGCCAACGGGTTGGCAACGAGGTCGTCGAGGATTTTATAAAGGCCTGGTGTACTCTCGTCGGCTTCTACGCTCAGCAGCAAGATAGGAATCATGTCGGTGCTGAACTTGAAGATGAACGGAGTGTTGGCGTCGTCAGGCAAGTTGTTCGACACCATGTCGAGTTTGTCACGCACATCGTTGGTTAGCACATCGATGTCGTAGCCATATTCAAACTCGAGGGTAATCACCGACACGTTTTCGCGTGAGGTGGATGTGATGTGCTTGAGGTGCTCAACCGAGTTGAGGGTGTTTTCAAGCGGGCGCGATACGTTTTGCTCGATATCGCTGGCACTTGCTCCGGTGTAGTAGGTCATCACCATGATGGTGTTCGTGTCGATGTCCGGATACAAGTCGATAGGTAGTTTTGAATAGGAAAACAAACCGAGAATAATCACTGCCACAAAGCAGAGACTGGTCATAACCGGCCGTTTTACCGCGCTTGCATATAAACTCATTGTGTGATTGTTCTAATGTTAGTTCTTTTTGTTTTTCTCTTTAAAACATATGTGTGGAGTGAGGTGCCTATGGTGTTTGGCTTCACTTCACCGAGTCGGTGGCTTGGGTGGCTTTTGCGTTGCTGTTGGCAATGCCCACTTCCATGCCGTCGTTGAGGCGCGATTGACCGCTGATTACCACGTCGCTGCCCGAAGGAACACCCGAAATCAGCTCGTAGCTGTTGCCGAGGCGTTGGCCCAGTTCAACCTTGTTGAACGATACCTTGCCGTCGTTGTAAACGTAAACATAGCGGTTGCCGCTGCCGGTTTGCTTAACAATTGCCATGTCGGGCACAACAACGTTTTTCTTGGCACCGAAGTCGAAGATTACGCGGGCAAACATACCGCTACGCACGCGGTTGTCGCCATTAGGCAATGTCACTTCCACTTGGAATGTGCGGGTGGTAGGGTCGATTGACGGGTGGATGAGATATACGGTGCCGGTGAACACTTCGTCGCCGTAAACGTCAAGCTTAACATCCACTTTCTGGCCCTTCTTGATGCGAGGGAAATCGCTTTCGTTGACGCTGACAACCACCTTCACCGGCTGCATTTGTTCAATCACCAGTATCGGGGCGCCGCTGGTGTAGTCGCCCGGGTCGTTGTTCTTAACGGTTACCACGCCGCTCATTGGCGAGGTGAGCACGGTGTTTTCCTTAGCGTTGTTGTAGGCGCGCATTGCTGCGTCGTATTCGGCTTGCAGTTGGTCGACAGTCTGTTGAGTGCCGCCACCAATGTTCAGCAGTTCCTTGGCGCGATCGAGGTTGACCTTTTGGTTGGCAAGGCGGATTTTTTGTTGCTCGATGTTCACGTCATCAAGGATGACGAGAGCTTGACCGGCGCGCACCGGCGAACCTACGTCAACCAGAATGCGCTTGATGCGGTTAGGTGTTGAGGTGGAGATGTTGTTGGTCTTGAAACCTTCTACGGTTGCTGTATATTCAGCTGTTTGAGGCACTTCTTGTTCGTACACTTTTTGGATTTTCACAAGAGGCTTTTCGTCGACCTGCTTAGTGGCAGTTTCTTCTTTGCCGGAGCACGACACCAGCAGCAGCGAAGCGCATGCCATGCTTAGGATTTGCTTGATTGAATTCATAATTGATGTTGTGTATACAGTTGTTTTTTTTATTTATTTTCGTTCTCGTTTGATTTGCTTGCCTTAGGATACTTTTCGTTGAGTATGGCTTTGGTGCGTTCCGATGCATCCTTGGTGTTGGCGGGATATTGCACGTCGACGTTGCCAAGCAGCAGTTCGAGGTTGCTCTTTGCCACCAGATAGTTGTAGATGGCTTGATAGTAGGCAAGTTTCGAGCTCATCAGGGCGTCTTCCGAGTCGCGAAGGTCGAGGTATGTCGAAGCACCAATCTTGAAGCTCTTTTCCTGAATCTGGTTAGCCTTCACCGCTTGTTCTACGCTGGCGGTGCAAGTTTCGATTTGCTTTACGTTCTTCTGTATGTTGTCGAGCTGAATTTGGCGTTGCATCTCCAGTGTGCGGTTCAGGTTGTCGCGTTGCCAAGCCATCTCCTTGTA
>JBJECX010000041.1:0-45623 GCA_051871535.1 Muribaculaceae bacterium
AACATGAAAGTAGGAAATAAACACCTGCGATTAGTGTTTACCTCCTACTCGATTGAAAAGGGTTTCGTTATTTGGTTACTCGTTCGAGCCACTTGACCATGCCGAGCATGATTGCCATCGAAACAAGGCAAACCACGAGGAATACGGTCCAGCATTTCCAAAGGTCCCAAGCGTTGTACATGAGCGGGCCAATCCACAAGAAGAGGTTGCCGATGGCAGTGGCGCCGAGCCACAGACCTTGGCAAAGACCTTGCAGGTGCTTAGGTGCCACTTTCGACACGAACGATAGTCCGAGCGGTGAGATGAACAATTCTGCCACTGTGAGGAAGAAATAGATAACGATAAGCACCCACGGACCAGCCTTGAGGGTTTCTTTGGCTGCTACGTCCATTCCCTTGAATGCTTCGGCTGAAGGATATCCCATTGCTACCGAGTAGATGGTGAGGAACAAGAATGCCATGCCGGCGATGCCCATACCGATGGCTATCTTCATTGGTGTGGATATTTCGCGTCCGCGGCGGCTGAGTGCGCCAAAGATTGCCATAATCACCGGGGTGAGCACAATCACGAAGAATGGGTTGACGGCTTGCCAGATTTCGGGCGCAATCGACGAGGTGTTCACAAAGTCGCGGGCGAAGAGCGAGAGCGACTGTCCGTTTTGGTGGAACGAGAACCAGAAGAAGATTACGATGCCGAGGATTGCAAACAGGGCGTAGAGGCGTTGCTTGATTTCCTTTGCCATGGCAAGTTTTTCCTCTTGGGTGTATTCAACAGTGGCAGCTTTTTCTTTCTTGCCCGGAGTTGGGAACAGCTTGTTGAAGGCGATGAACACGCACAGCGAGATTATCATAGCCACTACCGAAGCGATGAACGAATAGTGGATGCCGGTGTTGAACACGTCGAGGTATTGGCTACAGAATGCGTTGAGGTCGGTGACTGTGCCGCTGAGGTTGGCTTGCTCAACAAGGGCGGTGAGGTTTGCCATATTAGCCATCTGTGCGCCTTTTGCCAGATATTGGTGGCAGAGTGCAGGCAACTCGGCATTGTAAGCCATTCCGTTGGTGGTGAGCCACCATTCGCGAAGCAGTGGGGCGATGAACGGAGCCACCAGACCGCCCACGTTGATGAATACGTAGAAGATTTGGAAGCCTGAGTCGCGTTGCTTTTCGTATTGGGGATTGTCGTACATCTGACCCACAATTGCTTGCAGGTTGCCCTTGAACAGACCGTTGCCGAATGCAATGAGGAAGAGGGCTACGCATGTGAGTGTGAGAAGCCAAGTGATGTTTTCGGCTGTAGAAAGGATAGGAATAGAAAGGAGCACATAGCCCACTGCCATGGTGATAAGGCCTGAGGTGATGGTGCCTTTGTAGTTGCGAGTGCGGTCGGCAATGAGTCCGCCCACCAAGCTGAGCACGTAGATTCCACAGTAGAACACTGAGTAGATAAAGCCGCTTGTCTCGTCGCTCAACCCGAATTTAGAGCAGAGGAACAGCACAAGCACTGCATTCATAATGTAGTAACCGAAGCGTTCGCCCATGTTGGCAAGCGCTGCCGGCAATAGACCTTTTGGATGCGATTTAAACATAGAATTTCGTTGGTGTTAGAGTTAATATTTGTGATATATCAGTATGTTATCCCACTGATTTTGCCTGAAAAGCCAAGGCGTAGACGCGAATTTGCTTAATCATTGCTGCCAATCCGTTGCTGCGAGTGGGCGACAGGTGCTCCTTGAGCCCGATTTTCTCGATGAAATAGAGTTCGCTGTCGAGAATTTCCTGCGGAGTGCGGTCGCTGAGCACGCGCACCAGCAGCGAGATGATTCCTTTCACTATTATGGCGTCGCTGTCGGCGTCGAAATGTATTTTGCCATCGGCGTAGGTAGCCACCAGCCATACGCGGCTTTGGCAACCGTCGATGATGTTGTCGGGGGTTTTGTGCTGCTCGTCGAGGGCGGGCACTTCGTTGCCAAGGTCGATGATGTAGGCATAGCGGTCCATCCAGTCGTCGAAGTCGGCAAATTCGTCAATTATTTCGTCTTGAATGTCGTTGATAGTAGCCATTGCTGAAGCATTGTTATAATTAAATGATTTTTCAAAGTTACGCATTATCCGCAAAATAAACAAGCGGCTTGAAGCAAACGTGAGCAACAAGCCGCTTGAATGGTATGTTATTAAACAGGCTATAATAGGCGCCGGTGCCGTGCCCGAGTGGCATGTTGCTATGTGCGCCTCAGCCTCTTATTTGTGCATCACTGTTGGCGAGAGGTTGGCGTTGTCGTATTGGCTTTCTACGCCTTCAATCACGTTGATGATATAGTCGCCGATTCGCTCCGATTCGCTGATGATGTCCATGAAGAAGATGCCCGATTGGTATTCGTACTTCTTGAGGTTGATGTTCTCGATGTTTTCGGTGCGCAACTGGTTGCGATAGTTGTTTATTTCGTTCTCCTTGTTGATGTTAGGAGTGAGGTCGTTGCCGCTTACGTGCTCCATGTTGGCAAGCACGATAATCATTTCGGTGAGCGCTTCCGACACCAGACGCATCATGTTGTCGATGCACTGATATTGTTCTTCAACGAAGTGAACGTGGGCTTCCTCCTTGCGGATGAGCGACTTGGCAATGTTGTAGCAGCTGTCGGCAATGCTTTCAATCTCGCTGATGATGTTTAGCATGGCAGAGATTCGCAGCTTGCCTTCGTAGCTCAATCGGCCGTCAACCACCTTGTTGAGGTAATTGGCGATTTCAATTTCCATGCGGTCGCTGATTTCCTCATATTTGCCCACGCGGCTGTAGAGTTTGTTGAACTCAACGGTGCCGAGCTTGGTGTGTACAAGTTCGATGGTCATATCGTACATGCGCTGAATGCGTTGTGCATACACCACAATTTCGCGCTGTGCCTGCATGATGTTAAGTTCGCTGGCGTTGAGCAAGCCCGATGATATGTATTTCAACTGGAATTCCTCGCCGTCCTTTGCCTTGCTCTTGATGAGGGAGTTGCAGATGCGCACATAGGCTTCGGTGAACCAAATCATCACCGAAAGGTTGATGAGGTTGAACACGGTGTGGAAAATCGAGAGACCCACCGACACCGACACTGCCAATGCTTCGCCTTGGAGTGATGTGGGGTCGCCCTGTCCGAGCACCTCGTTAATCCAAATGATGAGTTTCACAAATGGGAAGAAGAGAATCACAGTCCAGATGGTGCCGAAGAAGTTGAACAGGAAGTGTCCGAGGGCGGCTTTCTTGGCTGTCTGGTTGGCGCTCAACGAAGCCAGCACCGGGGTGATTGTTGTGCCGATGTTGCTACCCAGCACCACGGCGCAAGCCATATCGAAGCCAATCCAGCCCTTGGTGCTCATCACCAGCACGATGGCAAATGTGGCAGCCGACGACTGGATGACCATGGTGATTGCCATACCCACAAACACAAACAGCAGCACCGAAGCGAAGCCGTTGTTGGAGTATTGTGCAAGAAACTCGAGGGTGTTGGCGTCGAGTTCGGGCACATTGGCGCTAATCATGCCCAAGCCCATGAACAGGAACGAGAAGCCGATGATGAATTCGCCGATTGACTTGTAGCGGCTGTTCTTGGAGAACAGGAGGATGATTGACAAACCGATTAATGGCACCGCCAGGGCGTTGATGTTGACTTTCACGCCAAAAATCGAGATTATCCAAGCGGTGAATGTGGTGCCCACGTTGGCACCCATAATCACTGCCATTGACTGTTGCAGCGACATCAAGCCGGCGTTGACGAAGCTCACCACCATCACTGTGGAGGCCGACGAACTTTGAATGAGCGCTGTGATGAGAATACCTGTGGCTACGCCCGAGAAACGGTTGCGTGTCATAGCCGACAGAATGGTGCGCATTCGGTCGCCCGCCACTTTTTGCAGACCTTCCGACATCACTTTCATGCCGTAGAGGAAGAGGCCTACTGCACCCAGCAGGGTGAGGAAATCGAGAAATGAATAACTGTTCATGCCTGAACCTTTTTCTGAGTTTTAGATTTTTAATGCTCTCTTTTTTGCAAAGGTAGAGGGCAACTTGGCTTGCTGCACACCGGCTCTGAAGTGCATCGACAGGTGCTTTGTTGTGAAGCGCTTGCGAAGCCCTTTCTCCTTCAGTGTACAAAAATATATAAAAGTCGGCAATATTGCCGAATAATAGGCAAGAAAAATTTTAGGCATCAACTCCGGAGGTGCCTCAGCACGATATGCGGCATGTGTGGAGCATCCCGGTTCATTTTCCCCGGTTCACAATCCACACGCCAATGAACACCATTGCTGTGGCAAAAGCATTGGCAACGGAGAAGGTTGCCAGGCCGGCAATCACCGAAAACACTACAGCCACCACGGGTTGCAGATAGTTGTACATGGCAATTATTGTGGGCTCGACGCGGCGCTGTGCCACCGGAATGAGCATATAGGCAAGGCATGTGCCAAAGAGGATGATGAATGCGAGGTCGACATACTCCATGGGTATTACCTGTGTCCAGTCGACGGCAAGCATGTCGGATAGCGAGAATGGCAGCACGGCAATGCCAGAGATGAGAAACATCCACTTCATGAGCGTGATGAGCGAATATTTGCTTATGAGCTTGGTGAAGCACACCAGATAGAGGGCGCCAAACACTTGCGCCATCAGGCATGCCACGTCGCCGAGCACGGGGTTCGACACGTTGATGTGCGCATCCACTTGCCCGGTGAATACAAAGATTAGGGCGCCTGCCAGACCAATGGTCACGCCCAGCGCTTTGCTCCAGGTGAAGGCTATGCCCATGAATATTGCGCCGAATATGAGGGTGAAGATGGGCGTGAGGCTGCACACCACCGAGGCGTCGACAGGGCTGGTGAGGCTCATACCCACAATGATGAGCACCTGGTTGAGCCCGATTACGAGCAGCGAAGCGATGATGAGTGGCAGTATGTCGCGGCGTTGGATGCTGTTGCAGGCATTCGGGTCGGGCTTTACGAACAGGCTGATGAGCCAAAAGAGCAACGCACCGCCAATGATGCGATAACCCGAAAGCGCCATGGGACTGATGGCACCACCGTTGAGCAAATCCTTTAAGAACGGAGCCATAAGTCCCCACGAAACATTAGCCACCAACAAGGCTAAATGTCCTTCGTATTTTTTGTTTGACAATACGTTGTTAGTTGTCATAATTCAGTATCAAAATAATTGTAAGACTAAGCGTTACTACTTTAGTTTTGGTTATATGCCACAAAGGTAACAATAAAACTTTGTAAATTCTCTTGTTTTGCGGCCATTTTTTGCTAACTACCTTTTCCCTCCGATGCTGAGAAGGCGGTCGAACAGCCAGGCTCGCGGCTTGTCGATGAGGATGCATGCGGCAAACACTGCAATGCCCAAGGCGGTGGAGATGAGGGCGTAGCCCATGCCGCCACAAGTGTCGTAGATGTGGCTGAGCAACGGACGTAACAGGTGCGGATAGATGCTGAAATGCATGTGTATGAGATATACGGCGAAAGCCGACGAGGCAATGCTGTTGATGGTGCGGCTGTGGAACTGCATTGTGGCAAACACGGTGAACAGGGCAAGCGACTCGAGCACAATCACCGGGTTGTTGTAGGCAATCACCTTGAAGTAGCGCATGCCTTGCATCATTGCCATAGTGCCCAGCACCGAGGCACAATATACCACGATGGCAATTTGGCGCCACGGCAGGTTTTGGCGGCGCTGCATGCACTCGCGCAGCACATGCCCCAGCCAGTAGATGAACACCATGTGGTGTACGGTGTAGCCGGTTTGGTTGAACACCATCTCAAACCACCATCCTCCTACGCAGTTGACCACAAGCAACGCGGCAGCCACCCACAGGTGCTGGCGGAACGTGGTGCGCGATAGCACGGCATTGATTGCCGGGCTCAGAGCCATTAGCGTGAAATATCCGGTTACGAACCATTGCGACGAATGGGTGATGCCGTTGACGGCATATTCGGTGTATTTGGGTTGGAACAACTGGGGATAGATGCAGCACACTGCCAGATAGAGCAGAACGGAATACCATAGCACCCAACCCACATATTTTGCCATGCTTTTGGCACTGAGCCGTATGCCAAAGTAGCCTGAAATGAGCACAAACAAATTGACGCCCACAATGGCAACCGACTCAAGGAGTTCGGCACCCCACACGTCGGCAAAACGGCAGTTGGCAAGCGGTAGGAACTTTTCGACGGCAACACCGTTGAAATGCACCATGACAATCATTGCCATGGCTATTATGCGCAGCAGTTCGAACTGCGATTGGCGAATTTTCATAATATGACATTTTATTACGATTGCAAATATAACAACAATTGTCGATAGTGTGGCACAAAATGGAGAACGAATAAATGATATTTGCAAAAAAATTCATACCTTTGGAGTGATGGAATTTTTTAGTTCAACCGGCTTTTATTGCCTGGCTATAGTGGTGGCAATGGCGTTGCTGGGTGTGCTGCTTCATCAGGCGCCGCCCAAGCCTGCCGAGACTTATGTGCTGAGGCTTCAGTTGCTGCCGGGCGATACGGCTGCCGACGAGCAGCTGCTGTTGCAGGTGATGCCCGATGGCACCACGTTGCTTGAGCATGCAGGCATTGTGGCACCTGCCGAGGCTGCCATCAATCTGGTGGCAGAGCGGCGTGGCGACCGTGTGACCATAGTGGAGAAGTATGCCCATGGCACAACGCTGTCGGGCGGCATGGCGGCGTGGCGAGGCATTGCGCAGCTGGGTTTTCTGGGCAAAGGCCGCACGGCGGTGCGATTTGAGAGCGAGGTCACCGGAAGGTGGTGCACGCTGGCAGTGCTGAACGTGGAGGGTTATGCCTCGTCGAAGCAGATGAGCCTTTGAGAGCCCCACTCGGACTCGCTGTGTGTTATTTACAGGTGCGTGCAGCACAATAGTGAGCACGTTATTTGCGTTATTATATATATTTTCTCAAACAAACGAAAACATTTAGTTCGTAAACAGATTATGATAAAGAAACTTACTGTCAGCCTATTGGTGATTTTGAGTGCTATTGCCGCTCAGGCGGCTATCGGTACATGGAAGATTCATCCGATATTCGGTTCGGTGCCCACAAACGCCATTGATGTGGGCGACAAGGTGTACTACCTTGTATCGAAAAACCTGTACTGCTACGATAAGGAGACCCGAGAAAATGCCACCTACGACCGTAGCAACTATCTCAACGACTCGCAAATCAGCAACATATATTATAACTACAGCAAAAAATATCTGCTGGTTGCCTATAGCAATTCCAACATCGACATCATCCTCAACGACGGCAAGGTGGTGAATGTGCCCGACATTGCCAATGCGCTGCTCACCACAGCAAAGACCATCAACGACGTGACGTTTTGCGATGGAGAGGCGTATGTGGCTACGGCGTTTGGCTATGTGATTGTCGACGACGAGAAATTTGAGATTGCCGAATCGCGTATCTACAACGTCAACATCACGTCGGCGGCAAAGGTGGAAGGCACCTTGCTGCTTGGCTCGGCAAACGGCTTGTATTATGGCGATGCCTCGAAAGCGCACAGCACCATGTCGACGCTTTCGCTTGCCACTGACTACAAGAACACCAAGATTTATCCGCTTGAGGGCAATGCCTTCATACAATATGGCTCAACCACTGCCACCTACGAAGTGGCAACAAACGATGCAAACCAGCCCACGGGCATCACACTCAAGGCAAGCATAGCAAATGTGGTGCCATCGTATGTGCAGCCGGTGAAGGCGCTCGATGCAGTGATTGTGGGCTACATCACCACGCCATGCTACTACGCCGTATCGGCTGACGGTGCCACTGCCACCCGCGTGAGTCTGCCTTCGTCGACAAAGAACGAAATCATCACCTCGCAGGAGACCGACGGCTCGTGGTGGACAATCGGCGCTAATGGCTTGCGCTGGATAACTATCGACGGCACCACTGCCGAAACCAATCTCGACTATCAGAAAATCAATGCCTCGACGGTGACAAGTCCGTTCTTCCTCACCTACGACAAAGCCAACGATAAGCTGTATGTGGCTAATGCCGGAAAGATAAAACAGAATTCCACGCCTTCGGGAAATGTGGCAACCACATTAAACACCTTGTCGGGCTCGACATGGAATGAAATCAATCCGGTGGTGAGCCAGAATCGCAACAGTTCACGCAAATATCTCTACAACACTTTCTATCCGCTCTTCGACCCCGACGACAGCCACTCTTTCTATATCGGCTCGGAATATGAGGGATTGTTCAAGTTTACCGATAACGAGCAGGTGGCGCATTGGGATTGGACAAACAGCCCGTTGAAGAATTATGATAATTACAACTGCGATGCATGTGCCTATCAGTTCGACAAGGCAGGCAACCTGTGGGTGTTGCAGTCAGAGGCAACCAATCCGTTGATGGTGTTGCCTAAGGACAAAATCAATGTCGAAACCCCCTCGGCAAGCGATTGGATTATTCCGAATGTCACTTTCAGCACCAACTGGAGGCAGATGCTTCTGGTGACCAAGCATAACATCAAGGTGTATACCAATGGCAACTGGGCATCGCGAATGGTGTTTATCAACGACAATGGCGACCCTTCGGGCACCATCACCAAGCAAGAATACCGCTATTTGACTACTCTCGACCAGGATATGCGCAACTTCACGTGGAATGATTTGTTTTGCCTTTGCGAGGATAACGACGGCATGGTGTGGGTGGGTGCCGACCAGGGTGTGGTTCGGTTCGACCCCGTGAAATGTGCCGCCCAGAGCGACGCCCTGGTGTACCGCCCGAAAGTGCCGCGCAACGACGGCACCAATAATGCCGACTATCTGCTCGACGGAGTGCAGGTGAACTGCATTGCCGTGGACGGTATGAACCGCAAATGGATAGGTACAAACTCTTCGGGGTTGTATCTGGTGAGTCCCGATGGCACCGAAATCATCGAACAGTTCACCACAGCCAACAGCATTCTGCCTTCCGACAGGATTCTCTCGGTGTGCTGCAACCCAAACAACAACAAGGTGTATGTGGGTGTTGAAGGCGGTGTGCTTGAATATGAAAGCGACTCTACAACACCGTCGCAGAGCTACAGCGATGTTTACGTCTATCCTAATCCTGTCCGCCCCGAATACACCGGCATTATCACCATCAAGGGCTTGATGGAGAACTCGCTGGTGAAGATTGCTGACGTGTCGGGCAACGTGGTGGCTCAGCTGCAGTCGAATGGAGGCATGGCAACATGGGACGGCTGCAACAGCGATGGCAGCCGTGTGAAGAGTGGCGTTTACTTTGTGCTTGCCTCGGAGAATGAGGACGAAACGAGCAACGCCGTTGTTGCCAAATTCCTGATTATCCGATAAGGCGAATTACCCGAAATGCTTCAAACACATTTGTCCGCGCCAAAGATATGATGCCGAACAAATGTGTTTGTGTGTTATTAAAACAATAACTATGGCAGAGAAACAGCGTGTCGAGTATATCGACCTGATAAAGGGCATTGCAATAATACTGGTGGTTGCCGGTCATTGCTCGTTGCCGTTGCCCGAGCACTTGAGCAATATGCTTCAACATGCTCGAATGCCGTTATTTGTGTTTCTTTCGGGGTTGTTTTTCTCCACCTGTGGCGATTCGTTCAAGCGCTTGCTTGTGAAAAAGTTGAGCAAACTGATGGTGCCGTATGTAACATTCCGGCTGCTGTTTGTGCTCATGTTGCCGTTCACTAACGAATATTTCAACCTCGGCATGCTAAAAAGCATCGTCTACAAGTTTATCCACGAGGGTTACTTCTATCAAAACAACTATCCGTTGTGGTTCCTGAAGATGCTTTTTTGGCAGCCATTGCTGGCATACTGTGTTGAGCTGGGGCTAAGAAAACTGCCAAAGGCGGCGAGGCTGGGTGTGACGATAGCGGTGTCGCTGGCGGCTTACGGGTGCAATAGGTATTTCTGGAGCACCTGCCCCGAGAATG
The DNA here is from genome assembly GCA_051871535.1 of Muribaculaceae bacterium. Classification (GTDB taxonomy): domain Bacteria; phylum Bacteroidota; class Bacteroidia; order Bacteroidales; family Muribaculaceae; genus SFTJ01. The sequence goes on from JBJECX010000041.1 coordinate 9,961, forward strand.
TTTCGCCCGACATGGTTTACTTCATATATAGGATATGCCTGATGCCGGCGCTGATTCAGTTGCCGCTATACTATGCAGCCTATACGTATCGCGACATGATTCTGTGCCCGCACAAGCCGCTGTATATGTGGCTGATACTGCCTGTTGCGGTGGCGGTGTGGTATTTTGCCACGGAGTGCCCCGCATGGTATTATGGCTGCTTTTTCACCGACTCCTGTCTGCGATTGTGGATGGCACAGCTGGGCGGCATATTTGTGGCTTATTTTATTGGATATATGCTGCAGCGGGTGCCTTATGTGTCGTATGTGGGACGATACTCATTGGTGGTGCTGGCAACGCACATCATTGTTATTGATTTTGCGATGAATATGCTGCACATACACAACGTGTATGCCCTTTTTGCAATAGTGCTTGCCACGGCACCGGCATTGATATGGTTGCTCACGCGATATATGCCTCATTTCACGGCTCAAAAGGACATATTTAGGGTAGATGAGAACGGCAAAATGAAAATTTCTTTCACGGATTAAAAAAAAGTTGTATATTTGCAGTCGGAAATGAAAATTTCGGCGGGGTGTAGCACAGTTGGCAGCGCGCTACGTTCGGGACGTAGAGGTCGGAAGTTCGAGTCTTCTCACCCCGACAGACAAAAAAACAGACTCTTTTGCGGAGTCTGTTTTTTTGTGCCCTGATGTGAGGTTATTGTTTTTTGTTCAGAGATATTCGTCGCCGTAGTTGAGTTTCACCTCGTTCACGTAGAGGCGAATCTTTTGCTCTTCGGCTTTGGGGACAATGAGCAGCACGTCGTCGGCGTCGGCAACGATGTAGTCGTGCAGCCCGGATGCCACCACCAGCTTGTCGCTTTTCATGGCAATGATGTTGTCGGTGCTGTTGAAGAGCAGGGCCTTGCATTTTTGTGTCACGTTTCCATCGCTGTTTTTCAGCGAGTTGTCGTAGAGCGCGCCCCAGGTTCCGAGGTCGCTCCACCCGAATTCAACACATTCGACATACACGTTAGGTGCTTTCTCCATCACGGCAAAGTCGATGGAGATGTTAGGGCATGCAGGGAACACCGATTCGATGTATTTGGTCTCGTGGTCGGTGCCGAATGCAGTGATGTCGGTTTCGAAGCAGTCGGTGATTTCGCTGGCGTGCTTGCGCAGAGCGGCGAGTATGCTCTTAACCGGCCAGAGGAACATGCCCGAATTCCACATGAATTCGCCGGTTGAGATGAACACTTTGGCAAGTTCGAGGTTGGGTTTCTCGGTGAATGTTTTCACTTTTTTCACTGTGCCTTCGCATTCTTCGCCCACCTGAATGTAGCCGTAACCGGTTTCGGGGCGGTTAGGCTCGATGCCGAGAGTGAGCAGCACGTCGCGGTTTTCAATGAAGTCAAAACCGCGCAATATGCATCGGCGGTATTCGTCCTCCTTTAGGATTAGGTGGTCGCTTGGTGCCACCATGATTTTTGCGTTAGGGTTCTTGGCATTGATGTGATAGGCAGCCCATGCAATGCATGGTGCGGTGTTGCGGCGTGCCGGTTCGTATAGAATCTGGTCGTCGTTCACGTCGGGCAGTTGCTCGTGAATGAGTTTGGCGTAGCGACGGTTGGTGACGAGCAGTATGTTCTCTTTGGGTACTATGTCTTTGATGCGGTCGTAGCTCATCTGCAGCAGTGTGCGTCCGGTTCCAAAGAAATCGATGAATTGTTTAGGCAGGTCGGTGCGGCTATATGGCCAGAAACGGCTTCCAACTCCTCCGCACATTATCACGCAATATCTATTGTTCATGTGTATTCAGGTTTTTTGTTAATTCCTTTGCTAATTTAATAATAAAACGTGATATGCCCAACATTAGTTCATAAAAACACCATTATTTTTTGTGAAATGCTGCCTTGGTGCTGTCAGCCTCCTGCTTATTGTAAAAATATGTCGTGGGGCATGCCCTTAGCTTATGAGGTAGATGAATAGCAGCACCAGCAGCACAATGAGCAGATAGGCGAGCACGGGGGCTTTAGGACGCTTGGGAGGATTGTTGTTCTGCCCGAAGTCGGCATGGCGATAGCTGGGCATATATGGCACTTGCGGCGGCTTTGGAGCTGCTGCAGGCTGCTTGGGGGCGTGGCTGAAGGTTCCCTGCGATGTAGGCACCGTGGTGTGTGTGGTGGCGGCAGCGGGTGCGATGAGGCGGTTGCCGCACACCGGGCAGAAGTTGCAGGTGCCGTTGAGTTGAGCGCCGCAGAAGCGGCAGTAGCTCACGGTGTCGGGCTGCGCCACGCCGGGTGTAGAGTAGACGTAATGCGGGGTGGCGTTGCCGGTGGCGCCGGGTTTTGTCGGGTCGCCCGGAAATTCCGACAGGCAGCAAGGGCACACAATCAGGTTGCCTTGGCTTTGCAGTTCGTCGTCGGACAGCTCAATTTCTTTAGAGCAGTTAGGGCATTTATATTTCATTTTGCAGGATGTGTTGTTTGGGTTGTTGTGACCGTCAGGGGTGTGTCAAGCCTCGTAGTGGATTATTGCTTTCACAGCCACATGCCAGCGACCGTTTTCGCAGCGTGCGGTGCCGTCGCGGTCGGTGACGATGCGTGTTTTGCCGTTGGAGAGTTTTATGCCGTTTCCGGTGCAGGCGCGCATCAGGTTCTCGGTGGGCATCATCAGTGCAAAGTGGTGCACGTCGGGGTTGTCAATCACGCGATAGGTGCCGGTGATGCCATCGAATGTGCACAGCTCGTAGATTGAGTTGCCCACTTCAATCTCGTTGGTGGCGCGTATAAAATAGTCGTTGGAGTCGGGCTTGGTGAGGAACAGCTTTTTTGGTTCTGCCACAGGCTCATCGGCAGGCAGAGCTCCGTCGGTGGCATCGTTGAACGATATGGTGCTTTCGCCTTCGCCGGTGCGGCGCTTGTTCACCTTGTAGGTGACGCGGTTGAGGTCGGTGGTGATGTTTTTCGAGAATTTCTCGAATTGCGAAGCCATCTTCTTGGTCTTGTAGTCGAGTTCTTTTTTCAGTTCGGCGTTTTCTCGTTTCACCATCCAGGCGATGTATAGCGCCAGAGTGGCAATGATGAAGAGGATGATGTCGACAATCATGCCCATGCCGCTGCCGGTGGTGGCTTTGTTGTTGTCGGCTGAGGCGTTAATCACCATAATGGAGTCGGCTGCAGCTGCATCGGTGTCGGCTGCCACATCGTTGCCGGGGTTGTTGGCATCGGCGTCGGGCTTAGCGGCTTGAGGCTGCTTGTCGATGACGGCGGGCGAAGCCGGTGCTTGCCTTTCGGGATGCGAGGCTATGTAGTCGTTGAGTTTTCGCTCTACGCCGTTGGGCTGGGTGTATTCCTTGGCGATGTCCTTGAGGGCTTGCATGGTGCTTGGCGATGCTTCTTTGTCCTTGAGCACGTTGTATACGGCCTTCCACTTCGAGTTTTTGTACACCTTGTTGAGGTCGTCGAGCGTGTAGTCGGCAGGGAATTCGTTTTCGGGATGTCCGTATCTGCCATCGAGCGCGGCATTCTGCCCGACAATGGCAATGCCCCGCTTCCATTGGTTTGGTGTCAATGGCTTGTCGGAGGCATCGGCTTGTGCGTGCAGGGCGATGGATAGTGTCATGCCCAGTATAAGAGTGGAAATCACTGACAGAATGCGTATCATAAACTTTCAGTTTTGTTTTTTTACTAAAATCAACAATAGTGTTCGCTATATGGCCAATCGGCGTCAATCAATGCCGTATTTGCTAATCACCTCATGGCAGAGGTTGGTGAGCAGGTTGTGGCGGATGATGCCAATCACCGGATAGAAGAACGGCACGTCTTCCACGGTGTCGGCATCGCCATAACGGCCCGAGAGATAGCTGTTGATGCCTGCGGTGAGGTAGTTGGCTACGTCGTCGTTAACCACCTTGGCAAAAATCTCTTGCACCTTTTTGTCGATACCGAACTCGTCGCAAATATCCGGCGAGAGCAAAGATACAAAGAAATGGTTAAACATCACCACTTTGTCGACAATAGTTGCACGAATTTCAGCATTATTCAGTTCGCCAAATGTTATTTGGTCGGTTGAGAGCATCGAATAGCAGTATTTGAGCTTGTTGATGTTGCGAGGGGTGTAGAGTTCGCTGTTCTCCTGACCGTCGAGGCGCTTGTTTTCGAGGCGGATGCCGCCGCGGCAGGTGATTTGTTTCGGCTGGTCTTTTTCCACCTTCACGGCAAAACGCTCGGTGTAGGTGGTTCCCCACACGCGCTCGATGATGATGCGGGTGAGTTCTTCAATCTGGTCGATTGTGCCTATGATGTTCAGAATCTTCGAGCCGGTGCCGCTGAAGTACACTTGCTTGGGCATGATTTGGTTGCGCGACTTCATCATGCTTGCAATGTAGTAGATAATGGCGGCGTAGAAATACATGAACACCAGCCGACGGTGTTCGTCGTTGCGCAGCAGCGAGTTGTAGGAGAACAGTTTGCGGTCGATTTCGCGGCGCGTGTGCAGTTCTTCCACGTTTTCAATCGAGAAGAGGAATGCGTTGATGTCCTCGCTGCGCTTGCCTTTCATCAGGTCGAGAAGTATGCTGTTGAGGTATGCGAGGTCGGGGTTTTTCTCGATGAGTTTTGCGAAGTAGCTGGTGTAGTGAGCCAGCAGGGGGTTGTTGTCGGCGTCGTTGGTGGCAAATCCGTCGCCAAACACGGCATCGCCGGCAAATCGGAACGACGAGATGATGGTGGGCTGGGTGCGCATGCCGTCGGCGGTGGGCTGATACACCACCACGTCGCTTGTGCCGCCGCCTATGTCAATCGACACGTAGCTGCTGCCCGCCACTTGCGCGCCGGTGTAGTAGAATGCCGGAGCAATCGATTCGGGGTAGACGCGCAGGTTGCATTCGTCGCCGCCGATATAGGTGTTGTAGAGCATTGTCCACACGTCGTTGAGGCGACGGCGGTCGGCGCCACCCATTGCCACAGGGTAGAAGTACACCACCCTGGTGGCGGCGAGGTCGGCACGTTCGAGCAATGCTTTGGCTTTGATGAGCATCATTATTTCGCGCAGGAATTCTTGCGACAGGGTGGTGTCGCCGTTCCACTTCAGCCCGGTGTGCACGCTGTAGCCCTGGAAATATTTGCGCTCGTACATGAATGGGATGTTCACGTTGCGGAACAGGGCGTTGCCGGTTGAGTTCTGGTTGGTGGAGAGCGCCGAGCGCAACGGGAATCCGTAGGTTTGTCCGATGGTGCGGGGCAGGAATTCTACGTTTTGCAGCGTTTCTGCCGAGTCGAGGGCGCCGGGCTTGAGCAGCGTTGCCACCAGAGTCTGTTCGTTGCTCTGGGTGAAGTCGAGCGGCTGCGATTCGCGGCCGCGTTCGGCGTATTCCACGTGCGAGTTGGTGGTTCCGAAGTCAACGGCGAATATCAGTTGCTTCGACGATGGGGCGTAGGGTTGCCACAGCGGCACTGCCATGGCGGTGAATGTGCCCAGTTCGCAGTTGAGGGTCGCTTCGATGAAATCGAATGAGCCGTCGACGTCGTAGTAGGTGGTTTGGCAGAAGGCGTTTTCGGTGCGGGTGCCTTCAACCACCGAGATGCCCGATTGATTCATTCCATCGGCAAGGAATCGCAGATGGCATTTGGTGTCGCGCATCTGTGTGAATTGCTGTATGGTGTAGTTGTCGCGATGGTTGGTGCGCACAAACGGGAATACGGCAGCCGACATCACGCGGTGTGCCACGATGCGGCCGGTACCACGGCGCTCGTCGAATTGCCACGAGGCGTCGGAAATGGGCAGATAGGTTCGCGACAGCTCGATGAATTTCTTTTTCACCGGAATGCGCAGGCTCACCTTCACGCTGCCGTCGGAGTTCTCCTCAATGTCGAGCATATTGCGCCCGAGGATGCGTTTGGTGAGGTCGATGGCGTTGAAATATTTGAAGAATGTGGGAGTGAGAGGCAGCAGATATCCTTTTTTCGACATGCCTGCGGTGTTCACCAGGTTGCCGTCGAAGAAGTGGTCGGAGTCGAGTTCGCCGCTCAGTTGCACAATGGAATCGGTGAGGAGGTCGGAGGTGGTGATGAACGGATAGTGCACGGCGGTGTCGGGCAGCATGCGTTCGTCGATTGGGGTGTTGCCTGCCCAAACTTCGGTTGCGCTGTCCCAAATCTTGTCGACATAGCGATATTGGTCAATCTGACCGTTGAAATTGCCGCGAAGCACCAGCGGCAGTTTGTCGCCCTCGGGTTGCCGGCGCGACGGAGCAATCACAAAGTCGCTTTCCGCCACGTTTGCCAGTATGTTGATGGCGCGTTTGCGATAGAATTGTGCGCCAATCACACTCACGGTGTGGTCGCCGGTGAAGGCATTGAACGAACACTCGAGCCGCTGCTTGACTGACAAGGCATTTTCGCGCATGAGAGCCGAGGGGTTGGGCAGCGCGGCAATGATGCGCTGATACAGCTCGGGGCGGCTTTGGCGAATGTGGTCGAGGCAAACGAGCATATAGGCATACACACCGCCCATGCGCTCGCGCAGCACCGTAAAGGCGTTGAACAGCATGAATAGGTAGTATACAAAATCGTCGTCGCGTTGCCACAGGTGGCGTATTGTGGAGAAGAGCGACACGCCTTGTTCCACCTTGATGCTCTCGATGTTGCTGAGCCCGGGGGCACTCATGGTGAGCGACGCCGGCGATGTGCCGCCAATGGCTACATTGTCCCACAGCAAGATGTACCAGTCGGTGAAGATGTCGAAGTTATACACCGTGTCGCTGTCGAGAAACAACTGCAGCGTCTCGCCGTAGAGGCGGTGTTCGGGGCTGCTTTTCATCTGCTCGAGCTGCTCGTTGCGGTTCCAGCGCACTATGCGCAGATAGTCCTTGTGGGTCTCGTAGTTGAAAAACAGTTGTGCCACGTCGAGGGCGTCGGACACGAGCCGCTCGTTCATCATCGACGAGCGCAAGCGTGTAGAGGCAAGCGAATCGAATGCGTTTTTCACCAAGTCGAGTTGTGCAAACGGGCTGGGGATGGCAGTGCGAGGGCACTCCGACAGACCGCCGTTTGGGTCGCGTATGGCGCGGATGTCGTCGTCGGTGTATGGCTCAACAGGCACCCAGTCCTCAACGCTTGTTTTTGTGGTTTTATTGCTGTAGGATAATATGTTGCTCATAATTTGGTAGAAAGTCTTGAAGTGAAGATGCGAGGGGTTAGTTGATGTTCTCGTATTTTTCGTCGACGAGTGTGTCGGCAGCCTTGTTGAAGAGGTCGAGCAGCTTCAGCGGTTCGCCGTCTTTAACATAGGTGTTGTTGTCGCGGCTGAGTTTGTTCATCTGTGCCACAAACGTGTCGCACGAGATAGATGCTCTGCCCAGTGGCCAGGAGCGCTTTTTTGTTTGCACGCCGGCAATGGCGGTGTTCATGTTCAGGTCGCCGATGTTGAAGAGGTGCACGCTGCGCATGTTGTCTGCCATCTCGCCAATCCAGTCGGCGTAGGCGCGCATGAATTGCTCGTCGAGCACGCGGTAGAACTCGGTGGCGAAAAAGTCGCCGGTGATTTTGGGCGAGTCCTCGGTGAAGCCGCGGCCTATAGCGGCTTTGAGACCGGTGCGCAGGAATAGGAACAGCAGGTGGAATTTAACCAGCGGTTTGTACACCATGCGGCGTGTTTCGGTGCCGAAGGCGCTGAAGTCGAGGTCGGAAACGTCCCTGTCGAGCCCATACTCGTAAGCCAGGGTGGGCAGGGGGTAGCCGTTGGGGTCGCTCAGGCGGTCGTTGGCAATGCCGGCAAAGCGCAGCGGCGACAAGGCGCCTACAAATTCCACCAGATGGGCGCGGTTGCGCTGCCCGTTCTCGCCGGGGTCGTAGATGTAGGGTTTCGACGTCACCTGGTCGCCCACGTAGAACAGGGCGTTGATGGCATAGCGGCTGTCGTTGGTGAGCGTCTTGTTATAGTAGTGCAAAGCCGATTGTGTTTTCACCACAAAGTCGGCTTTGTTGATGCGCGAATCTTCGTTATGCTCGATGTTGAAATAGGGCAGCACGGTGAGGGCGCCGATAGGAGCACGGCGCAGCACATCCTTGTTGCTGATGTCGAGGTTCTCGGCGTGGCGAATGTTTTTCACCAGTATCGGGAAACCCGCAGCGCCCGTTCCGCCGAATATCGAGCTCACGAAGAAGATGCGGTCGCCGGCGTTGAACACGTTGGCAAATGCCTTGAATTCGTCGCTGTCCTTGATTTGGTTGAGAGCTACCGAGCCGATGTTGGGCGAACCCACGAAACCAATGCGCATACGGTTCTCGAGCTGATAGTCGGCAAAGAGCAGCGAGGTGAGCGCCTGGTTGGGCTCGTTCATGGTGTTATAGTTGATGTATTCGCGGAACTTGCTTTGCTCCACGGCGGAGAGGTTGCACACCGGGCTGCGGTTCACCTGAATCGACGAATCGGTGAGTATGTCGCTCAGCAGAGTGATTTTGTTGGCAAAGAAGCCGTTGGCATCCACTGCGTCGCCGTAGAGGCGCTTGCGCAGGGTGCGATAGTCGCTCAGCAGTTTTTCGGTGCGCTTGAGGTCCTCGTTGGCTTTGTGAGGGTCGATGATTATAGGCACGATTTCAAATCCGCTCAGCGGGCGGCCGTTTTCGTCGAGAGGTTTCACGCCGGCAGCCGACAGCATCACGAGCGACTTGAGCACGCGCGAGCCGGTGCCTCCAATGGCAAAGATATATAGTCTCATATCGGTGAATTAGCTTGTTTGGTGAGTGACTTGTTTTCGGGTGTAACTTGTGGCATCAGAACGGTGAGTGGCGGCAGTTGCTGCTCCACCAGCGAACGGAGAATGTTGCCACGATGAACATGACGAATGTGAACAGCAGGTGGCAAACCATCATCTGCATCGATTCGCTCAGATACATAAGCCCATTTTCGGCAAACACCGATTCGTTGCACACAATGCATGCAGCCGGCGCTGCCACCATGCTCACAATGAGCATAATGAGCCAGTGTGGCCAGCGGTCGAATTTCACCGAATTGATTATGTAGTAGTAGATGATGTTCATTGCCCAGGTGATGCCGGTAATAATCATGGCGAACACCGAATACAGCCCGTGGTTGTAAAGTTCGTTGGAATATCCGCCGTCGAAGTATTTCACAGCCTCGTAGATTTCGGTAGGCATGAGCATGAACACTATGGCAATGACTATGCCCGCTGCTAAAAAAATCAAGCTTCTGACATTTTTGTTCATAACGTAATGTTTTGTATCGTAATAAATTGGAATATGTTCGTTGTGTAGTGGTGGATGTTAGTGTGAGATAGTGGGTGATTATTTTTCCACATCGATGGTGATGGTGGTGTAGTGGTCGCCTTCGCGGGTGTAAGCCCAGTAGATGCCGCGCATAAACGGCTCGAAGGCGAAGGTGGTGTTGCTGAAATGCGGCAGTGAGGCGCTGCTGTCGTCGCGGCTGCTGCTCTGGGCTATCCATTCGGGGAACTCGTTGCGGATGTTCACCACCACTTGCTCGCGGCTTGATTGTGGTTGACCGGTGAGCGTGATGATGTGTGTTTTGCCTTCGAGGTAGGTCTTCATGTTGCCGTTGCGCAGGCTGTCGTGGATGGGCGATATCTCAATGGTATAGCCGCTTGCCGAAGTGACGGTGTAGTTTGCGGCATCGCACAGGAAGCTGTCGGGTTTGTCCAACTGACTGAGGTCGACGGCGAGGCTGAAGCGCAGTATGCCGGTGGCGCGGTCTTCCTCGCAGTGCTCAAGGCGCAAGTTGCCGTCGCGCGCCACGCGGAAGCGTCCCTTGCTGCCCTCCCACGCGGAGAGCAGTGTGGCAGCCACAGCGGTTTGCGGCTGGTTGAAGCGATAGGTGTTTCCGGCTTGGCTGATAGCGGCAAATCGTGCAAAGGCGTCGTCGGTGGTGATGCGGTCAATCACCCGTCGGTCGGCAATCATCATCACATAGAACGGGCGGGTGCCGTCGTAGCGCCACGATGCGCCGTTGTAGGGATAGTAGGTGCCGTGGTAGCTGCCGCTCACTTTGCTTATCACCACCGATTTGTCGGGGTAATGCTTGAATACGTCGGTGGCAAGGCTGTTCACCTCGTTGAAAATCTTGTCGACACTCACGTTGCGGGTGTCGCGGGGCGAGTAAATCATGTCGCTTATCAGCACAGCCACGTCGTTGCCCGCTTGCCGGCTGAGCAGGGTGCGCAGAATGGCTCCGAAGTCGGTGTAGCGTGCGTCGCCCATATTGGCTGTGGTGGCATAGATGTTTTTGTCCTTCAGGAAGTCGGCAACCGGAGCGTTGTAGTCGTAGATGCCGTCGTTCACTATGGCAATGCTCACGTTGCTGTTGGCGGTGTTGCCGTCGGGCGTTGGGAAAAAGTTGATGAGGTCGTTCACCACCTTTTTCAGTTCGCCGCCGCCTTGTGGGGTATCGTAGGCAGTCATCGAACCGCTTCGCTCGAGGTAGATGCTCAAGTGCAGCTGTTGCTTGCCGTAGGCACACACGTTCCAGGTGCGGGCAGGGCGCAGGCGGCTGCCAATGGCGTTGATGTATTCGTTGAGTGCAACGGCGTCGACGTTTCCGTCGGCGTCGATAAAGTCGGCATATTCGCGGCTGTCGGCACTGATGATTTGGCAAATTTGCCGATAGCGGGCTTCGGTGGTGTCGCCGTCGAGCAATGCTTGCTTGACCTGTTTTTCCAGACTGCTGCCTCCGCAACTCACCAGTGAAGCAAGAGCGATTGCTGCTATTGCTGTAGCCAGCAGATTGATGATGCTTGATGCTTTGATTTTCATTTCTGTAACATTCTTTATTTCGGCGCTTGGCAAAAAGTGTCCTTTTAAATATGCAAATATAACTATTCTGCACCTAATTGCTTGCCGTTAAAATGGAAATTTTTTTGCCTAAACCGTTGATTTGTGAAACACTGCATTGAGTTTACAAAAAATCATACACCCCATTTGATGAGGTGTAGGCATAAGAAAGTTGCATCGTGGCGGGCTGTTAACAATAATTAGGAATTTGTTTCATGGCAAATGTAGGCATCTCAGCTTTGCAATTTGTCGTGAAACAGGCTGCGGGCATAGAACTGTTTTTGTTGGGTCAGGGCTTGGCTGATTCCACTTCGTGGCGCAGGGCATAGTGGTTGCGTTGCGCCTCGAAGTCTTGCGGGTTGTTGCGCAGGCGCATGGTGTCGTCGAGTGGGTTGTATGAGAGGGCTATGCGGTCGAGAGTGACGTTTGCGGCGCCGGTGGCGGGGGTGCAAGAGTCCACGGCTTTTGCCTGAATGTTCCATCCGAAATGAGCGTTCAGCCGGTCGATGACCATGGCAGTGCCTCGGGTTTTGCCCTCAGCCGAGTAGCCGGCGATGTGCGGCGTGGCAACAAAGGCGCGTTGCAGCAGTTCGGCGCTGATGTGTGGCTCGCCTTCCCAGCAGTCAACAGCCACTTGCATTTGCGGGTTGAGGCGCAGATGCTCGAGCAGGTCGGCGGTGTTGACCACGGGTCCGCGTGCGCTGTTGATGAGCAGCGAACAGTGGCGTAGTTCGCCCAGCAGCTGCTTGTTCACCATGTGCAGTGTGGGGTGTTCGCCGCCCGAGATGAGCGGAGTGTGAAAGGTGATGATGTTTGCTTCGGCAGCAATCTGCTGCAGGCTTGTGAAGCGGTTGCCGGGTTCGCGTGCGGCACGTGGCGGGTCGCAAAGCAGCACCCTGAAGCCACATTCGCGAGCAAACCGGGCTACAATGCTGCCCACGTGACCTACGCCCACCACACCCAATGTGATATCCTGCGGCTGTGCGGTGGCGTTGTGAGCCAGGTGTTGAGCCACAGTGGCAAGAACGTATTGAGCCACGGCAGGCGCGTTGCATCCCGGTGCGTTGCACACGGCAATGCCACGGGCGCGGCAATAGTCGAGGTCGATGTGGTCGGTGCCGATGGTGGCAGTGCCTATGAATTGGCATCGGCTGCCGTCGAGCAAGGCGCTGTTGCAGCGTGTGCGTGTGCGAATCAGCATCGCATCGGCATCGGCAACGCTTTGGGCGGTGAATTGGTCAGGCTCGAGGTATTGCACCCGGGCATACGGCTCAATCAAGCCTTTGATGTAGGGTATGTGGCTTTCGACAAGTACTTTCATAACCGGCAAGAATGAAAAACAGGTTGGGTGGTGATTAAATTAAGTGGTTGGCTACGCGCATAGCCACCGACGCCAGCAGCAACACAATCACGGCAATATAGCGGCGGGTGTGGGTGTTGGTGGTGAAGAAATGTGCAAACTGCACGCCAAGGCACAGATGCAGCACGGGCAGATAGTTGAATGCGTTGCGATAGTCGATGGCAAGCATTACGATGGTGAATGCCGCCAGATAGACAAAGAATCCGTTGTAGGCGCGCACCTGCAGTTTGTAGGTGATGATGTGCAGCAAGTTGGCGCACACCAGCCCGATGGTGAGCAAGGCGATAAGCACTATGCTTATGATGTTGATGTGCATTTGCGGGCTCTGCAGACCGGTCCAGAAACTCTCGTAGGAAGGCAGGGCAAAGTCGCTGAAATCGGCAAGCTGCAACCCCAGCACAATCCAAAACGGGGTGACGATGCCGATAATCGTGGCAAGGATGCTGCGCAGGTTCATCACCCTCATGAGCATGAATCCGAGCGCCACCACGGGCAGTAGGTAGAGAAACGCATACTGGAACATGCTCATTGCCGAAATCACGGCAAACGACGTGAACACGTTGCGCTGCGAGCGGCGTTGCTCAAACGAGGCAAACATGGCAAAGGCAATTATCACCACGGCAAGGCAGATGATTGTGCCTGAATATAGCATTCCCGATGTGATGGGATTGCCAGCATTGAGCATCATGAACACCGATGCGTAGACCCATGTCACCGAACGCAGGAAATTGAACGTCTTGTTGAGCGCCACCATCATTATGGCTACCGTGATGATGCAGATGCAGTTGATTGTCACCGACAGCGGGATGCTCGAAAAACACTGCGCTACCGACGGGAAAAAGATGCCGTGGCTGTTGCTTAGGCTCATGCGGTCCTGCCAGATTGTGCAATCGAGGTAGGCTGTTGCAATCACCACGAGTGCCATGAGCAGGGCAAATGCCTTGCTGTTGAAGAAATCGTTGATGCTGTTTTCGCGAAAAGTCATCGTGTGCGTTCTGCTTTGTTTTTTAGAGGGATGGCAATCGGGCTGCTCAGTGGGGCTGCGGTGTGTTGCCCGAATGGCTGCCGGTGTGCCATATAAAAAATTACGGGGCGGAGAGCTGCTCGCCACCCCGTGGATTGATTATTGCTATGTTATTCCAGGTCGAAACCTATGTCGCGGCGGAAGTAATTGCCGTCGAAGTGGATTCGGGCAATATTCTCCCACGACTGGCGCAGCGCCTCGTCCTTGCTGTTGCCGTAGCTGCTCACTGCCAGCACTCTGCCGCCCGAAGTGACAAACGAGCCGTCGGCGTTGCGTTTGGTGCCGGCGTGGAACACGGTGCTGCCCTCAACGCTGTCGAGCCCGGTGATGGTCTTGCCTTTGGCGTAGCTGCCGGGATAGCCGCCCGACACCATCATCACCGTCACGGCATAGCGAGGGTCGATGTCGACACTCTTGCTTGCCAGCGTGCCTTGTGCAGTGGCTTCGAGCAGGTCGACGAGGTCGTTTTTGATGCGTAGCATCACCACCTCGGTTTCGGGGTCGCCCATGCGCACGTTATATTCAATCACCATTGGGTCGCCATCCACGTTGATAAGCCCCAGGAAGATGAATCCGCGATAGGTGATGCCTTCGGCTTTGAGGCCCTCGATGGTGGGCACAATGATTCGGCTGTTCACCTTAGCCATAAACTCGTCGTTGGCAAAGCTCACGGGCGAGATGGCTCCCATACCGCCGGTGTTCAATCCGGTGTCGCCTTCGCCGATGCGCTTGTAGTCCTTAGCCACAGGCAGCACATGATAGTGATTGCCATCGGTGAGCACAAACACCGAGCACTCGATGCCCGAGAGGAATTGCTCGATGACAACAGTGGAGCTTGAAGCGCCGAACATGCCGCCGAGCATCGCCTTGAGTTCGCTCTTGGCTTCGTCGAGCGTGGGCACGATGAGCACGCCCTTGCCGGCTGCCAAGCCGTCGGCCTTGAGCACATACGGTGCCTGCATGCTTTCGAGGAATCGGTAGCCCTCGTCGATGTTGCTGGCAGTGACGCTCAGGTGAGCGGCTGTGGGTATGCCGTGGCGTTGCATGAATCCTTTGGCAAAATCTTTGCTGCCTTCGAGTTGGGCGCCAGCCTTGCTTGGTCCCACAATCATCACATCAGCCACTTGGGCGTCGGACTTAAAATAGTCGTAGATGCCAGCCACCAGAGGGTCTTCGTTGCCCACCACCACCATGTTGATGCTGTTGTCCACCACGAATTGTTTGACGGCGTCGAAGTCGAGTGGTGAAATAGCCACGTTTTCGCCATAGGCAGCGGTGCCGCCGTTGCCCGGGGCGATGTATAGTTTGCCTAATTTGGCACTTTGGCTCATCTTCCAAGCCAATGCACATTCACGGCCGCCGGAGCCAAGAAGCAGGATGTTGAGTTTTTCCATTGTTTTGTGTCGAAAATAAGTTTATGAGTGAGAGTGTGAAATAATAGCGTTTTCTGAGAGTGTGAGAAGGGGGGAGGCGGGTTAATCGTTGCTGTCGTTGCTGCCGCCATCGGCACTGTTGCCGTTTAGCTTCTTCTTCCAGCCACGGCGGCGCAGCGGGTTGAGCGACACTTCGGTGTCCTTCGACAGCTGCGGTTCGCGGAACTTAACCACGCGCTTCGAGAATTCCTCGTTGTGCACAAACTGGCGCGGACGTTCGTCGCGTTCGTCGTCGCGTCGTCGCGGGCGGCGACGGTCATCATCGCGGCGTGGGCGGTGGTTGTCGCCACGGCGGCGTTCGCTGCGTGCCTCGTCGTCGTTGTCGTTGAAGCGGAAATGGCGCGGGCGGCGTTCGCTATCGCGGTCGTCGTCGAAGTGGCGCGGACGGCGTTCGCTCTTGAAGGTTTCTTCAAACTTGCGTTTGCGGTAAGGCTTGTCGTCGCCTTTGCGGCGAGCGAAGTCGGCATCCTTGATGCTGCCGCCTTGCCGGCGCAGGTCGTCGTATTTTCCTTCGAAGATGGCGTATTCGCGCAATTCACATTCGAGGTCGCCATTGAGCAGAGGCATCTTCACCGAGGGCTTGAGTCCGATGCAGTCAAACAGGTCCTCCTTGTAGCCTATAATCCACGCCTTGTAGTCGCGGAACACGCGCTTGAGGCGTTCGCCTATGTCGTGGTATAGTCCTTCCATGTCGTCAACGGCAATGCGTTCGCCGTAAGGAGGGTTGGTGACCATCATGCCATCGGGTTCCACCTCGTCGATGCTCTGCAGCGAGCGGCACTCGAGGTCGATGAATCTGCCCACGCCGGCGCTCTTGATGTTTTGTTCGGCAATAGCCACCGCTTTGGGCGAGATGTCGCTGCCCGAGATGCGGAAAGCAAACTCGCGCTCGTTGCTGTCGTCGTTGTATATCTGGTCGAAGAGGTCGGCATCGAAGTCCTCCCAGTTCTCAAAGGCAAAGCCTTGGCGGAACACTCCCGGGTTGATGTTTGCAGCCATCAGGGCAGCCTCGATGAGGAATGTTCCCGAGCCGCACATGGGGTCGATGAAGTTGCACTGTCCATCCCAACCTGCCAGCTTGAGGATTCCGGCAGCCAGCACCTCGTTGATGGGCGCATCGGTTTGTGCCACGCGGTAGCCGCGCTTGTAGAGCGGCTCGCCGCTGGAGTCGAGCGAGAGAGTCACCTCCTTGCCGGCTATGTGCACGTTGAACTGCACGTCGGGGTTGTTGAGGCGAATCGACGGACGTTCGCCACACTGCTCGGTGAAGAAGTCGGCAATGGCGTCCTTCACGCGATAGGTGACAAAGCGCGAGTGGCGGAACTCCTCGCTGAACACGGTGGTGTCGATTGAGAAAGTCTGGCTCACCTTCATCACCTCGTTCCAGTTGAAGCGCTTCACCGCCTCGTAGAGCTCGTCGGCGTCGCCGGCAATAAACTTATAGATGGGTTTGAGGATACGCAATGCGGTGCGGCAGCAGAAATTGGCTTTGTAGAGCACAGCCTTGTCGCCGCTGAAGCTCACCATGCGTCGGCCCTCCTCTACATTGTTGGCACCTATCTGCCTCAATTCTTCGGCAAGTACGCCTTCCAGTCCTTGGAAGGTCTTGGCAATCATTTCAAATTCCATAAATCAAATGAATAATGGTGTGGGATGGATGGTAGATATGTTTTTAAGTCAGTTAATAGCTGTTTTGTTTGTCGGCGGGGTGCGTGGCTCAGCGGCGTTGCACAATCATCTCGCCGTCGGCCACGTCGTTTGTCACCCACATGTTGCCGCCAATCACGGCATTGTTGCCGATGCGGATGCGTCCGAGGATTGACGAGTTGCTGTAGATGACCACATTGTCGCCCACGATGGGGTGGCGAGGCACGCCTTTCACGGGGTTGCCGTCGGCGTCGTAGTCGAAGCTCTTGGCACCTAATGTAACGCCCTGATACAGCTTCACGTTACGGCCGATGATGGCAGTGGCGCCAATCACCACACCGGTGCCGTGGTCGATGGCAAAGCGCTCGCCGATGGTGGCGGCAGGGTGTATGTCGATACCTGTTTCGCAGTGGGCGGCTTCGGTAATCATTCGCGGTATGACGGGCACGCCGAGCAATAACAGCTCGTGAGCCACGCGATAGTTGAGAATGGCACGAATGGCAGGATAGCAGTAAATCACTTCCTCGTGACTTACGGCGGCAGGGTCGCCATCATACATTGCCTCGACGTCGGTGTGCATCACCTTGCGTATGTCGGGCAGGCGGCTTATCAGCTGCTGGGCAATGTCTTCGGCGCGCTGTTTCAGGCTTGCCGTTTCGGTGCCTGTGGGTATTTTCTGTTCGATGCACAGCCCGGCAAGAATCTGGTTTTCGAGCGTGGTCTTCAACTGCTCACACTCTATGCCGATGCGATATTCCAAATTGAATGCATTCAAGTCGTCCTTACCAAAGAAACCTGGGAAAATTAGAGAGCGGCAAAGTGTGATAATCTCACCAATCATCTCCCAACTGGGGAGCGGTTCGCTGCCAAGGTGCAAGTGGCACATACGCCTGGCTGCCGTGCCGTGCGTGAGTGTTTGAATTGTTTCTTTCAATTCATCTTCGTGCCTATAAGTGTTGTAACTCATCGTTTGCCAATATTTTGTGCAAAGATAGTGCAAATTGTGCGATATTTTGGCATCAACACTCGCAAAAGATTATTGTTGATTGCCATTTAGAGCGTGTTTTATAAAAATATTAAGGCATAGGCGCAGAATCATGGTTCCTACAGGCGGTTGGGGGTCGGTCGGCGAGGATGATATGTAATTCGCGTCCTATACGGACGCCGGGTTGGTGGGGTAATGGCAACCTGGGGTAAGCGAAGCGCAACCCCGGGCTACATGCCTCGCCTGCGTCTCGGCCTCACATGCTTCGCATGTCATCGCTACAACCACGATAATGCCACTGCCACAACCACGATAATGCAGTCACATCGAACGTGATAATGTCGTTGAAATGGACGTCCGAAGGACGTGACCCCGGAGGCAGGATGCCGACGGGATTTAGCCGTGGGTGAGCGACAGCGTTACCCACGGATACAATGTCCACCCCCCCCGAAATAGCGTCCGCAGAGGACGCGAATTACACGACACCCGCCCCGCGGGTATATCAACGGATGGTGCATAAAAAAGGGCTATGCCGCATGTTGTCTACGTACATAGCCCTTAGGGTTTAAACACTTATTGTTGTTTGATAAATAAAAGGGACTTTCCTGAAGCAGAATCCCGAGAGGGGAAGGGGCGCTCAACGCGAGGCGAGAACGGCATTTGAGGTGTTGCGCACTTTTACGTTGCTGAGCGAGAAACTGGCTTTAACCACCGGGCATTGTGGAGTGGTGGTGTAGCGGTATTCGCTTGTGCGCAGGCGGCTGTTGCTGAGCACCACGTCGTCGGATGTTTCGTTTGCCATAATCACTTTGCCTGTGCCGTAGGTTGCACATTTGGCATTTTGTGCTTCGAGGTGATTGATGCGGATGTTGCCTTTGCCAATCACACCGCAAACGAGGTCGTGCGAGGTGATGCTGTTGAAGGTGATGTCGCCGTTGCCCGAAGCGCTCACAAGCAGGCGGCCGGCGCGGATATTGCCGCTTACTGCCACATTGCTGTCGCCAAAATATTGGATTGACTTGAGGCCGGGAGCGCAGATGCGTACGCGGGCATTTTGGGCGCTTTCTGCCGAAGCCTCGAGGGTGAGAATGCCGTCGGCGATGGTGTAGCTTACGCTTGAGTCTTCCGATTCGATGATTGGGGCGTTGCCTTCAACCATTTCGATGTCGATGCCATCGGCAAAACTGATGCTGTTGAAGCTGTTGTTGCTGTCGGTGGTGGCTGCCTTAGCTGACGATAATGTGAATGTGGCTGCCAATGCTAATGATACTAAACTGAAGTTTTTCATAATGTAGTTTGTTTTAATAGTTTTGTTTGATTCAAAAAAATTTTTTAATAACACTCTTTTTTGTTGATTTGCTCGCCGTGCCTGCCGGCATTGCTGCTGCGTGGCTTTCTTGAGCTTTTCTGTTTGTTAGACGCAACGGGGTGAAAAAAAGTTGCAGCGAAACCGAAGATTTTTTCAAAAAAAAGACTGGAACCACAATTCGGTTCCAGTCTCTATAATAATGTGTAAAAAAATTCTGTGAACTGATTATTTTGCGAGCTTGGCTTGGATGGCAGCGCTTTCGGCTTCGTATCCGGGCTTGTTGAGCAGGGCAAACATGTTTTTCTTGTAAGCCTCAACGCCGGGTTGGTTGAACGGGTTCACCTCGAGGATGTATCCGCTCACGCCGCAAGCCTTTTCGAAGAAATAGATGAGTTCGCCGAGGGTCTTTTCGCTGATTTCGGGCATAGAGATAACCATTGTGGGCACGCCGCCGTCGACGTGAGCCAGGCGAGTGCCCAGTTCAGCCATCTTGTTCACTTCGTCGACGCGCTTGCCGGCGATGTAGTTCAGGCAGTCGAGGTTGGCTTCGTCGCTCGGAATCACCAGTGTGCGGGCTTGCTTTTCTACGGTGATTACGGTTTCGAAGATGGTGCGTTCGCCGTCTTGAATCCATTGACCCATTGAGTGGAGGTCGGTGGTGTCGTCAACCGAAGCAGGGAAAATGCCCTTGTGGTCCTTGCCTTCGCTCTCGCCGTAGAGTTGTTTCCACCATTCCGAAACGTAGTGCAATTTCGGGTGGAAGTTAACGAGGATTTCAATCTTCTTGCCGGCGCGATAGAGGGCGTTGCGGGTCTTAGCATAAGCCATCACCACGTTGTTGGCGTCGGTGTTGGCAGTGGCTGCTTCCATTGCGCGGGCACCTTCAACAAGCGCTTTGACGTCGAAACCTGCCACGGCAATTGGCACGAGGCCTACGGGGGTCAGCACCGAGAATCGTCCGCCCACGTTGTCGGGGATGACGAAAGTCTTGTAGCCTTCTTCCTCAGCCAGCTTGCGCAGTGCGCCCTTTTTGGCGTCGGTGATGGCGATGATGCGCTTGGCGGCTTCGGCTTTGCCCACTTGCTTCTCGAGCATCTCTTTGAGGAAGCGGAAAGCGATGGCAGGCTCGGTGGTTGTTCCCGATTTCGAGATTACCACAATGCCGAAGTTTTTGCCTTGGAGCAGTTCCTGGAGGTCGTAGAGATAGTCCTCGCCGATGTTTTGACCGGCAAAGAGCACTTTGGCGCCTTTCGAAGGCTTGTAGGCAGCAAATGTGTCGCTAAGGGCTTCGATTACCGCCTTTGCGCCCAGATAGCTGCCGCCGATGCCTATGGCAACGACATATTCGCAGGAGTTGCGCAGTTGGGCTGCTGCGGCTTCAACCTCGTCGAGCAAAGCGTCGCTTGTGGTGCTTGGCAGATGTAGCCAGCCCAAGAAGGTGTTACCTTCGCCTGTGCCTTTCTCAAGTTTCTCAACAGCTGCTTCGGCAGCGTGTTGCAGCGATTCGATGTCGGCGGCGCTCACTGCACCGAGAACATCAGCATTGTTAAGTTTAATGGTTCCCATTGAAATGTATTAATTGTTTTAGAGTTTATATTACTTGTCAATATGGTTGATATGTGCAAATTTACCAAAATAATTTGTGATTTTCAATACTACAGCCGTGGGTTATTTTGAAAAATATGATGCGGCGCTGTGCCTTGCAGCGGTATTTTGCACAAAAAAGTGCCTTTGGGGTGTGATTTTTTGCTGCAGTGGTGCGTCTAATGGGTGTAAAAAACTAAAATCAATCGTTTAAATTTAATTTTTTTGAATTGTTATGGTACTTGAATTTTTGAAATCGGCTTTGCCGTTTGTCACCATCGGCTTGGTGGTGGCTGTGTGTGCCGCCGTGATAGGCAGTCGCAAGAGCAAGCGTCAAGGGCGCTGATGCTGATATATGGTGAAAATACACTATATTTGCAGCGAAAACAACGAGAGTTATCCCCGCATACGAAAGAATAAAAATATATAAAGGAAATGCATTTTATTGAAGTGAAAGATGTGTCGAAGCAGTACAGCGGACACACGGCGCTCAACCATGTGAGCCTGAGTGTGGACGAGGGTACAATCTACGGTTTGCTCGGCCCTAACGGGGCAGGCAAAACGTCGCTCATTCGCATCATCAACCAAATCACCAAGCCCGATAGCGGCGAGTTGCTGCTCAACGGCAAGCCTATGACGGCGTTCGACGTGAACAATATAGGTTATCTGCCCGAGGAGCGCGGGTTGTACAAGAAGATGAAAGTGGCTGACCACATCGTTTACCTGGGTAGGCTGAAAGGCATGAGCAAGAGCGATGCCGTGCAGCAGATGCGCCAGTGGCTCGAGCGCTTTGGCTTGAGCGAGTGGTCCAACAAGAAGATTGAGGCGCTGTCGAAGGGTATGGCTCAGAAGGTGCAGTTTATCGGCACCGTTATCCATCGCCCGCAGCTGCTCATCTTCGACGAGCCGTTCTCGGGTTTCGACCCCGTGAATGCCGAGATTCTCAAAGAGGAGATTCTGCGCCTGCGCAACGAGGGCGCCACAATATTGTTCTCCACCCACAACATGGGCTCGGTGGAAGCCATCTGCCGGGAAATATCGCTCATCAACCATGCCGAAGTGGTGCTTCAGGGCAATGTCGACCTCATTCGCCAGCAATACAAGAAGCACATCTATGCCATCAGCGTGGCTGAAGGCGTGGTGGCTCCAAACGAGCAGCTCTATACCATCGAGCAGATTAAGACCGAGCGCGTGAAGGGCAACGAGGTGCTCATACGCCTGCGAGAGGGCGTGCACATCCGCGAGGTGATTGCCTCGCTCAACGCCAACTACGAGTTGCGCGGCTTCCATGAAGTGCTGCCCACCATGAACGAGATATTTATTGAAACCGTAACCGGCAAAACCACTAATCAAGGAGGATTGCAACAATGAACAAGAACCGTTTTCTGCTGATTCTTCAGCGCGAATATATGTCGATTGTGGGCAAAAAGTCGTTCATAGTGATGACCCTGCTCATGCCGTTTTTGCTGATTCTGCTGGGCTGCATTCCTGTGCTGCTGCAGATAGTCAACACTAACGACGAGAAGAAAGTTGCCGTAATCGACGAGACCGGTCGCTATGCCGGCGCCCTTGAGAGCGATGAGCAGTTTGCCTTTGAATACATCGACCAAGCCAAAAGCGGCAACGCTCGCCAGCTCTACGACGAGAAAGGCAAGGAGCTGTATGCCATAGTGATTATTCCACGCGATGTTGAGGCTACCCACCAGCTGCTTGTCTACAGCGAGAGTGCCGTTAGCTCGACGCTGATTGCCCATTTGGAGCGCAGCATGGGCAAGACGCTCACCGACGCCAAGGTGCGTTCCTACGGCATCGAGGGCCTCGAGAAGATTCTAAAGGAATGTAATGTTGAGGTGAATGTGCGCTCCATCAAGTGGAGCGACAGCGGCAGCGAGGAGACTTCGTCGACCGAGATTGCCATGATTGTTGGCGTTGCGCTGTCGATGCTGTCGTACTTCTTTGTGCTGATGTATGGCGCAATGATTATGAACAGCGTGATAGAGGAAAAGACCAACCGCATAGTGGAAGTGATAGTGAGCAGTTGCAAGCCAATCGAGCTAATGCTTGGCAAGATTCTCGGCGTGGCGCTCGTGGGCTTCACGCAGGTTGCCATCTGGGCAGTGCTGTTGGGCATAGCAGGCATGGTGTTAGGCATGGGCTTTGTGGGGTCGGCAGTGGCATCGCCCGAAGCAATGGAAGCCGCCGGCGCCATGGCACAGTCGACGTCGCAGTCGGGCGGCTTTGTTGAAATGCTGCTGAGCGTGAATTATGTGCAGATACTGTTTTTCTTTGTGGTGTACTTTATAGGAGGATTCCTGCTGTATGCATCGCTGTTTGCCGGTTTCGGCTCGGCAGTCGACCAGGCGAGCGACGCTTCGCAGTTCACCACCCCGATAATGCTGATAATCATCGTTGCCCTCTACGCCTCGTTGGCATGTATGGAGAACCCCGACGGCGATGTGGCATTCTGGTGCTCGATGATACCATTCACCTCGCCTATGGTGATGATGGTTCGCCTGCCCTACGATGTGCCGGTATGGCAAATGCTGCTGAGCGTGACATTGCTCTTTGGCACTGCCATAGCATTCACCGCTCTGTCGGCAAAAATCTATCGCACGGGCATCTTGCTCTACGGCAAAAAGAATTCGTTTAAAGACGTGATAAAGTGGCTGAAATGACGTTTTTGACGCCCGAAACACACTAATTTGGCACAATTTGAGCAGAAAAACGTGTTTCGATTTTGGTCAAATATCAAAAATTGCTATCTTTGCGTGCTAATCTATATTTATAGAGGTGCGCAAAGATTTTTTTAGCCATAAAGGCTTACAAGTTTTGCATTAGAGAGAAACAAAAAAATAAACAATAAAATTAATAATGGCAGCATTAGAGAAAATCAGAAAAAAAGCCGTCTTTTTGACAATTGTCATCGGTGTGGCACTTCTTGCCTTCATCCTTGGTGACGCCGAAAAGATGGTAGGTACTTTGTTTGGCAATGGCAACACAATTGCTAAAGTGGATGGCGACAAGATTGACGCCGTAGAATTCCAAAAACGCTACGAAGAAGCCAGCCAACAACTTCAAAATCAAGGGCAAACTGTCGACGCAGCCCTGGTTCAACAACAAGTGATAGAACAAATGATTTCGGAGCGCTTGCTTGAGAAGGAACTCGAGAGCGTGGGCATCGACGTGTCGAACGCCGAAATCACCGAAGCAATGACGGGCAAGAATGCCAACATGATGGTGGTGCAGTTTGCACGCCAAATGGGCGTTGAATCGCCGGCACAGCTCTACGACCTCTTGTACAACCCTACAAAGTATGGCGCAAACGAGCAACAAGTGGCTGAGGCAAAGGCACAATGGGAAAAATTGCAAGGCGATGTAATCAAGAACCTTAAGTATTCTAAGCTTCAAACCCTCATTGCAGGTGCTATTCAACCCAACAAGCTCGACCGCAAGCAAATCAACGGCGAAAACGCGGTGACAAGCACTGTGCAATACGTCAAGCAAGCCTACGATGCGCTCACCGGCGACCAATACAAGCCAACCGACGCCGAACTCAAGGCTCAATACGAAAAGGACAAGTTCATGTATAAGCTCGACGAGGAAGTGCGCAAGATTCACTATATAGCAGTTGACGTGGTGCCTTCGAAGGCCGACCTCAACAAGTCGGCTGCCATGATTGGCGAAACGCTTGACTCGCTCCGCCTCGAAAACGGTGTTGACCGCGTGCGCAACAACAGCGAACTCGTAATCAACGAGGGTGTTGTTCGCCTGAGCGACATCCGCGACACCGAGGTTAAGGCTTTCGTTGAAACTGCTGCAGTTGGCCAGGTTTCTGAACCTAAGTTCACCAACAGCACCAACACCTACAACATCGTCAAGTTGGTGAAGAAAGAATTTGGCGTTGACTCGGTTAACGTGAACGTAGTGTCGGTTCAAGGTGCCAAGAGCCTGCAAGACTCAGTGCTTAATATGCTCAACGCCGGAGCAACACTTGCTGAGGTGAAGAAGAGCGTCAAGACAGCCGACGGCCAAGAAAACCAATGGCAAGTGATTATGAACGTGGCTGACAGCGTAAAGACCAAGTTGGTTAACGCTCCTGCCGGCTACTTCAAGCTCGACGGAAACGACAAGGCAGCATTCTTCTGCAAAGTTAACGAGAAGAAAGCTCCAAAGGCAATGTACACCATCGCTCAAATCGAACATAAGGTGTATCCAAGCGCCGAAACCACCAACGGCTTGCACGACAAACTTCAGGATTTCATCATGAAGAACAACACTGCAGCCACTTTCGAAGCAAACGCTGTAAAGGCAGGCTATCAATCGGTTGAAACAACCGTCAGCCCAAGCACTGCGCAAATCGACCGTATCCAAAACACTCGCAAGGCAATCCAATGGTTGTTCGAAGCCAAGAAGGGTGATGTGTCGCCAATCTACGACAAGGACAACAACGCCAAGATGGTGGTTGTGGCTCTCGATGCAGTATACGAAGGCTATGCTCCACTCGACGATGCACAAGTGAAGGCTGCCGTAACACTCAAGGCAAGCAACGAAAAGAAGGCTGAAGACCTCATGAAGAAGCTCGAAGGCAAGAAGACTCTTGCTGAATTTGCTTCGGCAATGAAGGCCACCGTCGACACCACACAGGTTACTTTCGGCCAGTCGTTCATTCCTAAGATTGGCGTAGGCGAATCGGAGCTTACTGCCAAGGTGGCTGTAGCCAAGAAGGACGTTGTGGTTGGTCCTGTAAAGGGCGCTACCGGCGTGTATGCATTCAAGGTTACCGGCGTATCGAAGAGCGAACGCACCCCAACCGACATCGAAGCCGACCGCACATTTGCTTCTACACGAGGCAACCAAGTGGTTATGCAGAATGCTGTGGAAATCCTCCGCAAGGCTGTGAAGGTTGAAAAGGACATGATTCGTTTCTTCTAAATCAACGGTAGCAACACATCGGCTCTAACCGGGTGGAAAGGAATCTTTAACGATACAGACTTTATTTCACAGGAATACAGTTAATTTTTTGAATGGCAAAGGCAATGCACTGCGGGTGCATTGCCTTTGTTGTAGGTAGAGCGGTTTCAATAACCGATTTGGCATTATGTGGGCATCACATTTGCCAATGACAATAATAAACATTAACTTTATGGCGAATTAACAACTATCAGAGACATTTTTCGACATGGCAAAAAAGATACTTATAACCGGGGCAGGCGGCTTTATAGGCGGCTTTATGGTGGCAGAGGCATTGAAGCGCGGCTACGAAACGTGGGCTGCGGTGCGCGCCTCCACCTCGCGCGTGTTTCTGCAGGACCCTCGCATCCACTTCGTTGAATTCGACTTCACCGACGGCGATGCGCTTGGCCGCACCATCGGGCAGCATGTGGCAGAGCATGGCAAGTGGGACTATGTGGTGCATAACCTGGGTGCCACCAAGTGCACCAACTATGCCATGTTCAACCTCATCAACTGCCAATATCTGAAATTGCTGGTTGACTTGCTGATTGAAAATGAGGCAGTTCCCGAGGTGTTTCTGATGATAAGCAGCCTGAGCGTGATGGGCGTGGGCGACGAGGAAGGCTATGCGCCATTCACCTCGCAGAGCATACCCACACCTAACACGGCATACGGCTTGAGCAAGTTCAACGGCGAGATGTGCCTGCGCACAATCCCCGATTTCCCTTACACCATATTCCGCTGCACGGGCGTCTATGGGCCTCATGAGCGCGACTACTATATGATGATGCGTGCCATCAAGTATGGGTTCGACTTCAGCGTGGGATTCAAGAAACAGATGCTCACGTTCATCTATGTGAAGGACCTTGCCGAGGCGGTGATGCAGTCGCTGGAGCATGGCGCAGCCCGCAAGGCATATTTCATCAGCGAGCCGCGTGGCTACACGCAGCAGGAGTTTCGCCGCATGGTGGCTGCCGAGTTGGGCAAGCGCTTTGTGCTGCCCGTGTGCTGCCCGCTGTGGCTGGTGAAACTGGTGTGCAAGGTGAGCGAAAAAATTGGCATGCTCACGCTAAAGCCCAGTACGCTCAATGGCGACAAATACAAGATACTGAAGCAGCGCAACTGGCTTGTGGATGTGAAGGAAGCGCAGCACGATTTCGGCTTCAGCCCAAAATACAATTTGGCTGCCGGCTTGAAGGAAGCCATAGCGTGGTATAAGCAGGTGGGATGGCTGTAAGAGCAACAAGAGTCCCTCGCGAAACGCACTAAAAAAGTATATATTAAAGACCAAAACTCAGCAAATAACTAAAAGAAAGGATAATATCATGAAACGAATCTTGCTACTGGCGCTTGTGGTGGCTGCAGCACTAACCACGGCATGGTATGTTACACGACCTAAGACCGACAAGGTGGTTGTGGCATACGTTTTCCGCACCGACGTGCCTGTCGACCCGTCGTTGGTTACACACATCAATTTTGCTTTCGGTCATGTCACCGAGACGTTCGACAGTGTTCGCATCGCCAATCCCGAAGGCTTCCGTCAGGTGGTAGACCTGAAGAAGCAGAACAGCAACCTCAAGGTGTTGCTGTCGGTTGGTGGCTGGGGGAGCGGCAACTTCAGCGAGATGGCAGCCAACGACAGTCTGCGTGGCAAGTTTGCGCAGGCATGCCTGGCTATTGTTGAGGAGTATGGCATCGACGGCATCGACATCGATTGGGAATATCCCACGGTGGCAGCTGCCGGCATCTCGGCAAGCCCCGACGACACCCGCAACTTCACCTTGCTGATGCGCGACCTGCGCAAGGCGTTGGGCAACGACCGCCTGCTCACGCTTGCCACTCCGGCATCGGCGCGACACTTCGATTTTGCTTCGTTCCTGCAATATGTCGATTTTGTGAATATCATGGCATACGACATGGCAGTGGTGCCAAATCACCACGCAGCCATGCACAGCGCCGACACCACGATGATGACCGTGGAGCGCGCCGTAGATGCCCATCTGCAAGCCGGAGTGCCTGCCGACCGTCTGGTGCTTGGCATGCCGTTCTATGGCAAGGGCACGCTGAAGAAACCTCGCGAATCGTCGATTGAGAAAGTGAAAGCCGACAGCGCCCTCACCGAGCAGTGGAACGACGAGGGACAGTATGCGCTGCTCACCGACAGCCTCGGCACGGTGGTCTACACCTTCGACAATGCCCGTTCGCTTGCCATCAAGTGCCAATATGCCCGCGAGCGTGGTCTGCGTGGCGCAATGTACTGGGAAGCGTCGTGCGACGATGCCAATCACACCCTTTCCCGCACCGTCTGGAACGGTATAATGAGCGATAAACCCTGAAAATCACGGGGCGCCGCGTGCCGTAATTAGGGGTTACGGCGCAGCCTCGCCCGTAATGCAAGAGTATCGTGTTGTAGGGGCGTGTCCCCACATAGTCGCCATTTGCGCCAATGTGGGGTTATTGAGGTTGTAACCGCTCCGCGGTTATCCCCAGTCCCGTCGACGAAGACCGGTTGCGGGCGTATTCGATACGCCCTTACAGCATACTTCCGCAGAGGTGGCGCGAAATCTCTATATAGTGTCGTGCATGGTTATGCGTGGAATTGCAGTGTGACGGGGTCGGCAACGGAGAGGGTGACATGTGCGCCCTCGATGAGCGGTATGTTCTCGTCGACGTGTCCCACAGGGAAGTCGAAAGCCACAGGGAAGTCGTAAGGCTCAACCATGCGTTTCACCATTTGCTCCATCGACTCGCCGTTGCCGTCGGGGTTGCGGTAGTCGGTGAATCTGCCCACAATCATACCCTTAATCATTGGCAGCACGCCGCTGAGGCGCAGGTTGTAGAGCATGCGTTCGATTTTGTATACCTCCTCGCCCACGTCCTCAATGAAGAGTATGTCGCCGCGGCTGAGAAGGTCGAACTCGGTGTCGAGCAGTCCGCACAGTACCGCCATGTTTCCGCCGGTGAGCGTGCCGGTGACTGTGCCCGGCTTGTTGAATGGGTGAGCCGGAATCCGGTAGGTGGGCAGTTGTCCTTGCAGAATGCCAAACAGCGCTTGTGTCGCCTCGTTGTCGGCGCCGAATTTCGTGAGATGCTTTGCCATCGAGGCGTGGATGCTTGCCACGCCGCTTGCCGCCATGGCAGCATGCAGCGCCGATATGTCGCTGAATCCGATGAGCCACTTGGCGTTTTCGGCAATGTCGTCGGGTGAGAGATATTCGAGCAGATGCACCACACCGTAGCCGCCGCGGCTGCACAATATGGCTTTCACCTCAGGGTTGTGCAGCGCGTCGTTGAAGTCGGCAAGACGTTGCTCGATTGAGCCGGAGTAGCCGCCGCATTGTCCTTTACAGTGCGCGCCCACCACGGGCACGAAGCCCAGTTGGGTTATCGTCCGGCAGGCACCGTCGACATATTCGGGCAGGATGTGGCTTGCAGGTGATATTATTGCAATTTTGTCGCCTTTGGTCAGCGGCGACGGAAATATGATACGTTCCATAGAGCTCTGGCGGTGTTTAATCAAGCATTAACTTGCACAACGATGCCGGCAGCGCGAATGCGGTCGGCAATGCGTTGCAGTTCGTCGGCGTTCACTTTTTCGAGTTTTTCCTCGGGTGTCTTGCGGTCGATGGAGTAAAGCATCACTTCGCGAGGGTTGATATCGAGGTAGGCGGCAATGAGCGCTTCTATTTCGGCATCGGTGGTGTTGTCGATTCGTATGCCGTTATGCTCGCCGCGCAGCATCATGGTTTGCACAATGCATCGGCCGCCAAATGCCTTCAGGTCGGCAATCACACCTTCGGGCTGCACGTTGTCCGATTTGGGTTGGTTGATGAGGCGCAGTGTGTGAGCGATGGCAGAGTCGAGTTTGAGAATGTTGTTATCCACCATTTTCAGTGCCTCAATCACGTTGGGTTTGCCAGCCATGGTGCTGTTGCTCAGCACCGACACCTTGGCTTCGGGGTAATAGTGGTTGCGCAGGTTAATCACGTCGTGGACAATCTGCTTGAACTGCGGGTGCAGAGTGGGTTCGCCGTTGCCCGAAAAGGTGATTACGTCGAGTGCTTCGCCCGCCTCGTGCATGGTTGCGAGTTTCTTGCGTAGCTGTTTTTTCACATGGTCGCGCGAGGGCACGCCGGTGGTGCCTTGACCTTGGGCATTGTAGCCTGCCTCGCAGTATACGCAGTCGAACGAGCATATTTTGCCATCGTTAGGCATGAGGTTCACGCCAAGCGAAATGCCCAGCCGGCGGCTGTGGATAGGGCCGAATATAGTGTCGTGGAATAATACTGTCTGCATAAATATCTGTTTTTGTTTGTAAAGGAGTTATAACTATGTGATAGTGGTGGCAAATGTTTGCTTTGCCGATGCAAAATTATTGCAAAAGTTTCGGTTATTCTTCAAATAGGTGGATATATTTTTGTGCAATCTCCTGCGCCGAAAAGCGTTTGGTCATTATGCTGTTGAGCACTTCGCGCGAAGCGGCAGAGGTGTTCACAGCCCAGTTGATGCCCTCCACAAAGTCGTTGACGTCGTAGCGTCGGGCGAGGTATCCGCTTTCGAGGTGGTCGATAATGTCGCGTTGGCCGCCGCTGTCGAAAGCCACCGCCGAGCAGCCGCTTGCCAGTCCCTCGATGATGGTTCCCGGCAGCGTTTCGAAGCGCGATGTTGATAACACCACGTCGCTGCTCGAGAACAACTGGTTGAGTTGCGACTCGGGCACTTTGCCGAGGTGTGTGTAGGGGATGGCAATCTGCTTGAGCAGATTGGCGTTGCGAATGTTGCCGTAGAGCAGCAAGTGGCATTTGGCAGCCAGGGCAGGTTTGTGTTCAACCATGTGGTTGAGCACGTCAATGAGCAGGTCGAATCCCTTCACCCGGTCGTCGAGCCGTGCCGCACCCATGATGAGCACACTCTTGTCCTTAGGGATGTTGAGGCTTGGGTTGTGGTGGCGCACATAGGAAAACTGTTCGATGGGGAACGCATTGTGAATGACGGTTACCTTGGCATGGCGCATCAGGCTGCTTTGCCGGCAGCACTCGGCGAGCCAGTTGCTCACCGCCACAAACCGGATGTCGCAATGGGCATAGAGCTGCGCCTTGAGTCGTTGCACACGGGTGGAGAGGTCGCGGTCGGCAGCCATAAAGCCCAGATAGGGGCAGTTGTTGCACTCGCCCTTATATCGCTGGCAGTCGTAGGCATGGTGGCAGATGCCTGTGCAGTTCCACATGTCGTGCATGGTCCACACAATTTTTTTGCCCATATCGGCAAGGCGCTTGATTGATTGCAGCGACATGGCGCCCTGGTTAATCCAATTCAGGTTAATCACGTCAGCCTCTTTCACCCAGGGGTGAGTGGAGATGTCGGCACCCCAACGGGCGGTGTCGACGGCGAACAGCCGCTCGCGCGAGAAACCGTTGTTAATGAATATCTGCAGGCGTTCGGCAAGGAAATTGAATTCGTCGCGCACCGTGTTGGAATAGGAATATACATTCACCTCGTTGGTAGGCGAAAGGACAAGCATGCGGGCATCGTGTCCGGCATGGCATAGCGCTATCATCAGACGGTGCGATACCACAGCGGCACCACCTTGATTATGACTTTTGCAAACGATTACTATTTTCATGCCTTGTCTTGTGAATTAGTTTTTTTTGAACCGGGGTTATGGGTTTTTTATGAGTGTTATGGGAAAACTGCAGGGCGGCTTTCAGTGTTTTCTGCCGAAGTCGGCAGGTATTTCGCCCCATTTGTCGGTTTCCCATTTGATGATGCGGTTGCGATAGGTGTTGGTTTGCAGCCAGTGCTCGGCACGCCGTATGACGTTGAACAGCGAGTGGTTGGCGTCGGTCTCGGCAATCTTGGTTTTGCAACGGCGGTCGCGCACCCAAGCGATGGCGGTGCGGCTGTCGGAATAGATAGCCGGCACGCGAGGGTCGTTTTTGAGCAGCGCCAAGGCATGCACAATGGCAAGAAACTCGCCAATGTTGTTGGTGGCAAGTGGGTCGAACTGCTTGTGGAATAGTTGCACGCCGGTGTGAATCTCCACGCCTTGATATTCCATATGCCCTGGGTTGCCGCTGCAAGCAGCGTCGACAGCGATGCTGCCCGGCAGAATTTCGGGTATAGCACTATAGTTCACCACCTCGGTGGGCGCTTTGGCAAGGGCGCGAATGAAGGTCATGTCGTCGTCCTGTCCGCGACGGAAAGCCAGCACGGCGTCCTCCATTGAGTCGAATGCCTTGAATCTGGCACCCGGAAACCCGTTGGTGCGCATCTGGCATTCTTCCCACGACTCGCAAATGCCGGGTTCGGTGCCCACCCATACAACATACCATTTGTGGCGATTACTCATATAATTCAAAAAAATAGATATGTAATGTAACTCTACTATTAAATAAACACATGCATTTTCACGACAAAGAGCATGTTGCTTGATGTGGATGCGCAACACGGCCTAAAACAACAGAACCTTTGTCAAATGCAAAAATAATGAAAAAACCACGCGTAAGCAAGAATATTGCTGCCGATTTAGGCGATGCGTCCACTTTGACTGATGGCGTGAGATGGCCATTAGCCCCGGCGGCTGCAGGTGGTGAGCACAGCGTGATGTTGCCGATGCCGAATTTTTGGGGAAAAGGATGCTCGAGTTGGCGCATTTTTGCGTAATTTTGCATCATAGAAAACAATTACAACAGAATTAGGCGATATGAGACCTGTTTTTCTAATGGGATATATGGGCTGCGGCAAGTCGACTCTTGGTCGCGCCTTGGCAGAGGAACTGGGTGTGCAGTTTATCGACCTCGACACCTACATCGAGGAGCGCTACCACAAAAAGGTGAGCGAGATTTTTGCCGAAATGGGCGAGCAAGACTTCAGGCAGATGGAGCGCCGTATGCTCGAGGAGGTGGCAGAGTTCAGCGACGTGATAGTGGCGTGTGGCGGTGGCACACCGTGCTACTTCGACAATGTGGCGTTGATGAACAGCCGAGGGCTGACGGTTTATCTGTCGGTGTCGGTTGAGCGTCTCACCGAGCGTCTCACCCGCCCCAAGGCAAAGGCAAAACGCCCGCTCATAGCCCAAAAGAGCGACGAGGAGATTCGCCGGTTCATCATCGATGCGCTTGCCAAGCGCGACCCATTCTACAACCAAGCAGCATTGCGCTTCGATTCCACAGATATCGAGACAGCCCAAGCCACCGTGTTCCGCGCCCGCCGTCTCAAGCAGGTGCTTGAGGACCGTCATCTTATCTGAGCGGGTGTCGCCAGCCGTGTTGCCTGTTCCCCAAGTGGTGGTGTACAATCGTTGTATTTGTAAAAAATTTTTACACGAATTGTAACACAACGTATGGCATTATTGATTACTTTTGTGGATACTTTCACGAACAACCTCTTTCTAAACATCTTGAAATAGAAAATGAAATACGACATTAAGGAAATTGCAACAAAGGGCATAAGTGCGCTTGGCAACTTTTTAAAACGCATTTGGCAATGGTATAAAGGGCTTTATAAAGATGCCCCATGGTATAAGAAAATTCTGGTTGCATTTGTGTCGCTTGTGGCGGCATTTGTGTTCTATTTGTTTGCAGTGAATGTAAACCTGTTCTGGTTGTTCGGCAAGTCGCCTTCGGTGAACGACATCATGCACCCTGAAACCAACGAGGCATCGCAGCTCTATAGCGCCGATGGAAAACTCATAGGAAAATATTTCAACGAAAACCGTACGCCGGTTGACTACGACGACATCAATCCCATATTCTTCAAGGTGCTAATCGACACCGAGGACGAGCGTTTCTATCAGCATCACGGTATTGATTTCCAGGGTCTTGCCGCTGCATTCAAGGATATGATAGGTGGCCATGCGCGTGGTGCCAGCACCATCACCCAGCAGCTGGTGAAGAATATGTTTCGCGTGCGCACCCACTACAGTACGGGTTTGCTTGGCAAGGTGCCCGGGCTGAAAATCATAATCATGAAGAGCAAGGAAATGTTTCTTGCCGTGGAGATTGAGATGCTCTATTCCAAAGAGGAAATCCTCACGATGTATGCCAACACGGTGGACTTCGGCAGCAACAGTTACGGCATCAAGACGGCTGCCAAAACCTACTTCAACACCACACCCAAGGACCTCACCATCGAGCAAAGTGCGGTGCTGGTGGGATTGCTGAAAGCAACATCTACCTACAACCCGCGCCTCAATCCCGAGCGCAGCCTTGAGCGCCGCAATGTGGTGCTGAACAATATGCTCAGGTTGAAGGACATCACCAAGCAGGAGTACGACTCGTTGTCGCAAATCGACATACACCTCAACTATCGCATCGAAAGTGCCTACGACGGTCAGGCGCTCTATTTCCGCCAGGCGGTTGCCAAGGAACTGAAGCCTTGGTGCGAAGAAACCGGCTACGACCTCTACACCGACGGCTTGAAGATTTACACCACCGTAGATAGCCGCATGCAGGAATATGCCGAGCAGGCTGTGAAGAAGCAGATGCGCGTGGTGCAGAATAACTTCCGCAACCACTGGGGTAGCACCAACCCCTGGCAGGACGAGCAGCATCGCGAAATCAAGGGCTTTATTGAAGACCTTGCTAAACGCACCGATGCTTACAAGGAACTCAACGAGCGCTTCAATGGCGACGCTGACAGCATTGACTACTATATGAACAAACCGCACCGCGTGCGCCTGTTTGACTACGACGGTGGGCACTACGAGGAAATGAGCAGCATGGACTCAATACGCTATATGGTGCGATATATGCACACCGGTTTTGTTGCCATCGAGCCGCAAAGCGGCGAGGTGAAAGCATGGGTGGGCGACGTCGACTTCTCGTCGTGGAAATACGACAAGGTGACGGCAAAACGCCAGCCCGGCAGCACATTCAAGCTGTTTGTCTACACCGCAGCAATGAATGCCGGACTCACGCCATGCGACTATCGCGAGGACTCGTATGTTGAATACGATGCCACCGATTCGAACGGCAAACCCACCAAGTGGCGCCCGCACAACGCCAACGGCTACTTCTCGGGGGCGCAGATGCCACTGAAGGCGGCATTTGCCCAAAGTATCAACAGCGTGGCTGTGAAAGTGGGTATGGAAGTGGGCATACACAACGTGATAGAGACAGCCCACAAGATGGGCATCAAATCGCCGTTGACCAATGCTCCGTCAATCACCCTCGGCTCGTGCGACGTGTCGTTGCTTGAACTGGTGAACTCCTATTGCACCGTTGCCAACGATGGCAAGATGCACGACCCGGTGCTGGTGACCAAGATTCTCGACCGTCACGGCAATGTGGTGTATGAGGCAAAGACTACCGACACGCAAGCCATACCATATCGCTCGGCATACTTGATGCAGAAGATGCTTATGGGCGGACTCACCGAGCCGGGCGGCACGTCGATGTCGCTGTGGGGATATATCTCACCATTTGCGCGCGACACCGACTTCGGCGGAAAAACGGGTACGAGCAACAACCATTCCGACTCGTGGTTTGTTGGCGTCACCCCAAATCTGGTGTGCGGCGCATGGGTAGGCGGCGAATACCGTTGCATACACTTCCGAACCGGCGCTTTGGGTCAGGGCAGCCGCACCGCGTTGCCTATTTGCGGCTACTTCCTGCAATCGGTGCTCGGCGACAGCCGGTTTAAGCACTATCACGGCAAGTTTGGTGCGCCCAAGGAATCGATTGATGCGGCAGCCTACACTTGCCAGGGGTGTGTTTACAGCAATGACTCCGACTCGGTGGATATCGAGGGCGACTCGCTCGACGTGGACATCCTCACAGCCGACCCGGCGGAGATGGGCATGGGCAACGACACCCAGACGTCAACCGCCACCGAACCTGTGGAGGATGAAGACCCCGACCAAAAGGAGTGATGGCATGTGCCTCCACATAGGGTGATATATATGGATTTTTTGTCGATTATTTCAAAAAGTCGATTCGCTTGAGTATATTTGTATTCTGAAAAAGGAGGTAGCATGGAGAACAAGACGCTTAAACAATTGCCGGTTGGCATCCAGACGTATTCGGAGATAGTTGACAGAAACTGCCTTTATATCGACAAGACCGAGTACATATACAGGATGGTGAACCATAGTAAGTACATCTTTCTGAGCCGCCCGAGGCGGTTCGGCAAGTCGTTGCTTGTGTCCACTCTGCAAGCCTACTTCGAGGGCAAGAAGGAGCTATTCAAAGGACTGTATATCGACTCTGTGGAAAAGGACTGGACCGAATACCCGGTGCTGCGGTTCGATATGTCGCTGGCGAAGCATATGGACAAGGACCGCTTGGAGCGCTATCTGCTATACATTCTGGAGCAAAACGAAAACCGTTTCGGTTTGACGTCCAACCATATCGACCCCAACGTCCGATTGGCGAACCTGATACAGAAAGTGAACTCATTGACCGGGAAAAAGGTTGTAATTCTTATCGACGAATACGATGCTCCGCTACTCGACGTGTCGCACGAAGCAGAAACGCTGTCGGTTCTTCGCAACGTGATGCGCAACTTCTACTCGCCCCTGAAGGCTTGCGACCCATATCTGCGGTTTGTGTTTATCACGGGCATCACCAAGTTCTCGCAA
>JBJECX010000042.1:0-8624 GCA_051871535.1 Muribaculaceae bacterium
TCACCTCACAAGGAATGTCGCAGTTAATCAAGGGCAGCTTCTATCCGGTCAAGGATTGACACCTATATGGTCATCAAAAAAGTCATCGAAAATGTCATCAAACTTGCACCGATAGCGTCATTGAAATAGTCAACGATAATGTCAACCAAATTATCAACGAAAAAGTCACGAAAAACATCATCGAAAAAGTCATCAATTATGCCTTTCTTGGACGACCTCGTTTTTTCTTCTCCGGTGCACCGAAAACGTAGTCGAGGACTTTTCGGTTTGCCTCGTCCACCTTCTTCTGGTCGAAGTCGATGTAGATGTCGGTAACGGTGTTGCCGCCGTGCCCGAGGGCTGCCGCGATAGTTTCCTTTGGAATATCGAGGCTGGCGGCAACCGTAGCCCACGAGTGGCGAGCCCAGTATGTGGTAAGCTCGTCAATCTTTATGCCGTCATCAATGGCGTTAAGCGTCTCTTTCAGCGTTTTCAAGCCGTAGCAGAGCCGCATATAATAGCAGCGATAGTCCTTGTTGGTGTCAAGCGGATTGATGAGCCAATCCTTGCCACGGTACTTCTCGATTATCGCCATTGCTTCCGGCTCTACCTTGATAGAATAGTGGCGGCTGGTCTTTGCTCGGTCGTACTCGATGCGACCATCTTCAATGGATTTAAGGTTGCATAAATCCACGATATTTATTCCGCAGAGGCAGAATATCAATTTGAAGATGTCGCGGTACTTTTCCTCGAAGCCGTCAATAGGAGTGTTGAAGATTTTTCTCAAAACTTCAACCTTAAACGAGCGTTTTCTCGTTTTTACAGGCTTGATTTTGAACTTCCTAAATGGGTAGTGCACAGTCACTTCCTCGTCGATTGCGTCATTAAAGACAGCACGAATGTTACGGAAGTGAATGTTACGAGCGTTTTGCGACGGAGAGGTCTGTGCGAGGAAGTCATCTAAGCCATAAAGCCACTCTTTGTTGATGTCCTCAAAGACCAATGACTCCACTTTTTGCATACCTACATAGGTAATGACCTTCTTTAATGTGCATTTATAGAGGTCGTAGGTGCGCCCTTTGTAGCGTTGAATAAAACGCTCGAAGTAGGGAACGAAAGCATTTTTGGGGACTTTCTTTTCAGTGCCCTCTTTGTCTCGGGCAAGAATCAAGTCCTTAATTTCTTTCGCTGTGAGTTCAGTTCTGCCGCTTTTAGTGTACTCAAAAATGAGCATGTCGATTTCTTGCTTACGCTGGTTAAGCAGCAGATTTAGAGCCTCTTTTTGGGGGTGATTCACTACTCGGAAGTTTGCTTTATCCCACTGTTTCGGAAGCAACTTAAAACCGAGATTGATAAAACTCGTGTTCTGTGCCGTGAAGATAGCAATCTTCAACGGACACTCGCAACCGTCGGCGACGTTGCGGTGGTCAAGATAGAATTTCGTACTTGCCATGGCTTGAAAAACTTTAACAAGGTATTTGCATACCTCCTTCGCCAAAAGACTCCAAATGCTGCCAAAATATGCCATTCTTTGTCTTTTTTTTTACAAATACGAGAACAATTCTTACGTATTCTACCCTTAAAACAAACACGCTAATTCGTTGAAAATTAGCGTGTTGATTGCGGAGCGAGGGGGATTCGAACCCCCGATACGCTTTTGGCGTATACACGCTTTCCAGGCGTGCCTCTTCAGCCACTCGAGCATCACTCCAATTGTGTGTGGGTTGAATATGCCAAACGGGGTGTGCATTCACCCGTTTCGGGTGCAAAAATAGCGAAACTTTTGACGCTATGCAATTTTATGGGCTATTTTCTTCTCTTTTGCCAACCAAATGAGGGTTTGCATGATGCTTCGCATGGCGAGGTAGGCGATGAATGCCAGCCATAGGCGATTGTTGCCTTGTGGCACAGGCATCAGGAAGTAGATGGCAAAGAAAGTGGCGCTTGCGCTCATCACGGCGAGGAGCATGCCGCGGGTGTCGGTTTGGCCGATGAACACGCCGTCCCACACGAAAGCTGCCATCGATGCCAGCGGTATGGCGAGGCACCACCAGCGGTAGCCTACGGCGGTGTTCACCACGTTGAGGTCGGAGGTGAGCAAGCCGAATATCTGCTGTGGCAGCAGAGTGTAGGCGGTGGCGTAGAGGGTCATCACTGCGGTGCCCCAAATCATTAGATGCTTCACGCAGTGGCGACGTTGGCGGTGGTTGCCTTCGCCCACCAATTTGCCCACGAGGGCTTCGCCGGCGAATGCTATGCCGTCCATAAAGTAGGAAAACAGGATGAAGAGTTGCATTATGAGGGCGTTGACGGCGAGGGTTAGGTCGCCGCTGCGTGCGCCTATCGACACAAACGACAGTGTGACTAATATCATGCAGAAGCTGCGGACAAAGATGTGGCTGTTGACGGCAGTCATTCGCTTGAGTTCTGCCCATTGCATCAGTTCGCCGAGGTGCAGTGTGCGCAGCAGGGTGGGGTGTTTGTGTATCAGCAGCCGGATGCTGAAGGCGAGTCCGAGGTATTCGGCAACGAGGGTTCCGATGGCTATGCCTATGAATCCCATGCCGAAGGCATAGACGGCAACGAGGCTTGCCACCACGTTGAGCGAGTCGACCACGATGGAGATGTGCATGGCGCTTTTGGAGTCCTGCATGCCCAGGAACCAGCCTTTCAGTGCCATCATGGTGAGCACGGCTGGGGCTCCCCACACCACAATCATATAGTAGCGTCGTGCCAGTTCAAGCACCTGAGGTGATGGGGCGATGATGGCGAGGGTGAGCCGTTGCAGCGGGTGCTGCAGTGCCACTATTGTGAGTGCTATTGCCAGAGCCAGGAAGCAGGCGCGCACGAGTGCACCGCGGGCAGCTGCCATATCGCGGCGGCCGTAGGCTTGTGCGGTGATGCCCGATGTGCCCATGCGCAGAAATCCGAAGTTCCAATAGGTGAGGTTGAACATCATTGCGCCCACCGACATAGCGCCTATGTATATGGCGTCGCCCAGGTGCCCGGCAATGGTGAGGTCGATGAGCCCCAGCAGCGGCACGGTGATGTTGGTGACTATTGACGGCAGTGCGATGCGCAGTATTTGGCGGTCGATGCTTGGCGAGGCGGTGCGGTGCATGGGAGGCTATAGCGATTTCAGTTGGGTGATTTCCTGCAGGATGTTCACGGCTTCTTCCACGGTGGTGACGTTGTGGATGAGCATCGAGCGCCGGCTGTTGACTTCGCGCAGCTTGCAGCGGCGGGTGTTTTGCTGCAGATATTGCAGTATTCTGCCGAAAGCCGGCGATTGATAGTAGGCGCGGTTTTCCTCGCCCACGAAGTAGATGTACATTTCTTTTTGCTTGAGCATCACTTTTTCGATGCCGAGAGTGCGGGCAATGCGTCGCAGGCTCACTATGCGAATCAGTTCGAGAGCCTCGTGCGGGATGCGGCCGAAACGGTCCTCCAGGCGTTTGCGGAACTCCATCACGTCGGTTTCGCGCTCCATGTTGTCGAGTTCCTGGTAGAGGCTTATTCGTTCGCCCTCCTGCGGCACATAGGTGGCAGGCAGCATCAGTTCGAGGTCGGTGTCAATCACGCAGTCCGACACGTAGGCGGTGTCGTCGTCCTGCAGCTTGTCGTTGAGCGCTTTGCGGTCGCTGAAGGTGTCAGCAAACTCCTCGGTGGAGAGTTCGAGCATAGCCTCTTTGAGCACTTTCTGATAGGTTTCGTATCCTAAGTCGGCAATGAAACCGCTCTGTTCGGCACCGAGCAGGTTGCCTGCGCCGCGTATGTCGAGGTCCTGCATGGCAATGTGTATGCCGCTGCCCAGGTCGGAGAAGCTCTCGATGGCTTGCAGGCGTCGGCGAGAGGTGGGCGAGAGGGTTTTGCCGGGCGGGACGAGGAGGTAGCAGAATGCTTTGCGCGAGCTGCGACCCACGCGTCCGCGCAGCTGGTGCAGTTCGCTCAAGCCAAATGCCTGTGCGTTGTTGATGATTATGGTGTTGACGTTAGGCATGTCGATGCCGCTTTCGATGATAGTGGTGGCAATGAGCACGTCGTAGTCGTGATTGGCAAAGTCGATAATCACTTGTTCAAGTTTTTCAGGCTTCATCTGTCCGTGTCCCACCACCACGCGTGCGTCGGGCACCAGGCGGTGCACCATCTGCTCGAGGTGTGTGAGTCCGTCGATGTGATTGTTGACGATGAACACCTGCCCGTTTCGCGACATCTCGAAGTTGATGGCTTCGCTCACTATGTCGTCGTCGAGCGAGTTCACCGAGGTGAGTATGGGGTAGCGGTTGGCGGGTGGTGTGGTGATTGTGCTCAGGTCGCGAGCGCCCATCAGCGAGAACTGCAGGGTGCGCGGTATGGGTGTGGCGCTCATGGTTAGGGTGTCGACGTTCACCTTCATCTGTTTGAGTTTTTCTTTCACGCTCACGCCAAACTTCTGTTCTTCGTCAACCACCAGCAGCCCGAGGTCCTTGAACTTGATGTTTTTGCCAATTATCTTGTGGGTGCCAATGAGGATGTCGATTTTGCCGTCGGCAAGGTCCTTTGTGATTTGTGTCACGTCCTTGGCTTTGCGGGCGCGGCTGAGATAGTCGATGCGCACCGGGAACTCCTTGAGGCGTTCGCGAAAGGTGGTGTAGTGCTGAAAAGCCAGCACGGTGGTGGGCACCAGCACGGCGGTTTGTTTGCCGTCGACGGCAGCCTTGAAGGCGGCGCGTATTGCCACCTCGGTTTTGCCGAAGCCCACGTCGCCGCAAATCAGGCGGTCCATCGGGCGGTCGCTTTCCATGTCGGCTTTCACGGCGTTGGTGGCTTTGAGCTGGTCGGGGGTGTCCTCGTAGATGAACGATGCTTCCAGTTCGTGCTGCAGATAACCGTCGGGGGTGAAGGCGAAACCTTTCTGTGCACGACGGGCGGCGTAGAGGCGTATGAGGTCGCGGGCTATGTCCTTGAGTTTGCTCTTGGTGCGCTCTTTCACGCGGTTCCATGCGCCCGAACCCAGTTTGTTGAGGCGGGGTTGTTCGCCTTCCTTGCCTCGATATTTCGACAGTTTGTGCAGTGCGTGAATCGACACGAACACCACATCGTTGTTCAGATAGCTGATTTTGATACATTCCTGCGGGGTGCCGTTCACCGAGGTTGTCACCAAGCCGCCGAAGCGACCCACGCCGTAGTCCATGTGCACCACATAGTCGCCCACCTCAATCTGGTTGAGTTCCTTGAGCGACAGGGCGAGTTTGCCGCCGCGTGCGCGGTCGCTCTTCAGGTTGTATTTGTGGAAACGGTCGAAAATCTGATGGTCGGTGAACACGCACATCTTCAGGTCGTTGTCGACGAAGCCTTCGTGCAGGGTTTTCAGCACCGGGGTGAAAGTGATGTCGTCGCCGCGGTCGTTGAAGATGGCTTTGAGGCGTTCAATCTGCTTGCTGCTGTCGGAGAGGATGAACAGGCGGTAGCCGTCGGCAATGAAGCGCTTGAACGAGTCGCCGATGAGGTCGAAATTTTTGTGATAGATGCCTTGGGGAGTGCAGTGCAGCGACATGCGCGCCACGCCTTTCTCGTCGGCTGCTTCGCCTTGACGGTACACCAGATGTGAGAACCGTGCAAACTCCGAGGCAAACTCGTCGGCGTCGACCACTTTGCTCATGGCTTGCGAGTCGTAGTCGTCGGCAATGAGTGCGCTGTGCGAAATGTTTTCCTCGCTGATTTCCTTCACGCGGCTGAGCAGCCATTGCGGGTTGTGGCACAGCAGCATGGCGTCGGTGCCTATGAAGTTGAGCAGCGACACGCCTTTGCCTGACGACGAACCGCTGTTGCCCATGATGTACACCGAGTCGACGCGTTGCTCCGAGAGTTGCGTCTCCACGTTGAACGAGCGTATGCTTTCGATGTCGTCGCCGAAGAAGTCGATGCGGTAGGGCAGTTCGTTGGAGTAGGAGTAGACGTCGAAAATCGAGCCGCGAATCGAGAACTGGCCCGGCTCGTAGACGTAGTCGACCTGCACAAATCCCAGTTCGCGCAGCCGCTTTGCCACGTCAATCATGTCGGCGGTGCCGCCGCTCGTCAGGCACACGGTGTTTTTGTCCACCTCGTCGCGGGCAGCCACCCGTTCGGCAAGCGCTTCGGGGTAGGTCACCACCCAGCGCAACTGCTTGTTTTCGTTCCACTGGTTGAGCACCTCGGTGCGCAGAATCTCGTTTGGGGCATCAATTTGGCCGTACTTGATGTCGCGCTTATATCCCGATGGGAAAATCAACACCTGCTGTTCGCCGGCTATCTGGCACAGGTCGTGATACATATATCCGGCTTCGTCGAGGTCGTTAGCCACCACCAGATAGGGTGCTTTGCGCTTGGGCAGTCCGGCAAACAGCAGCGCTGTGCCCGAGCCTGCAAGGCCATCTGCCACAATGCGTTTGCGGCCGCGCCCCGCGAGCAGGCTCTTTATTGCCTCGCGTCGCGCCGCGGTGTTGAACAACTCGCTTAACTCACTGATTTCCACTATTGTATCGTTGTATTATGATAGGGGGTGTGCATAATTGCCGCGCAGGTGGCTGTGGGCGGGATGATTGCCTCGCCGCCTATCGGTTACGGCTCATTTCTTGGCTTTGCCGGTTTTCTTGGGCGCCTTTTGCACCGGTGCGGCAAGGTTGAGTATGCGTTCCAGCTCGCCTTCGGTGTCGAGCACCCGCTTCACTTGGTCAAGACAATCGTCGCCGCGCATCTGCATCTCCACCACGCCCGGCTCGTAGTAGTAACGCTTCACAATCTCCATGGCGAGGATGTCGGCAATGTCCTTGCGGTTCACGTCGAGGTCGTGCTTGAGGTCGTGCTTGAGCAGCTTCGACAGTTTGGCAAATTCAGCCTTCACTGAATCGTTGGCATAGCCTTCGGTTTCGGCGGCTTTCTGCAGCTGCTCGAGCCCTGTTTCGCACACCTTGTCGTAGTTGAAGCGCGCCGGGTCGATGAACGCCTTGAACCGGCTGTAAATATCGTCGGTGATTTCAAACTTGCCGGGAGAGGCAATCGAGTCGTGTTCGCTGCGATATTTGGTGGCGAAGTCGTATGCCCAGTAGTCACGCACCACGTTGTATGCCAGACGGTTGACCTTGCCAAAATCCACCTTGATATCGGGGGTGATGCCACCGCCGTCGCGCACCTCGCGTCCGTGAGCCGTCTTGAACACTGTGGTGAGGCTGTCGGGAATTCGCATTGCCGAGCCGTCGGCGTTGCGGTGCGAGTAGTCGATTTCCTGAATGAGACGTCCGCTGGGGATGTAGTATTTCGAAATGGTCACTTTCAGCAGAGCATCGTATGGCAGTTGACGGGTGGTTTGCACCAATCCCTTGCCGTAGGAACGTCCGCCCACCACCACAGCGCGGTCGAGGTCTTGCAGGGCGCCTGCCACAATCTCCGAAGCCGAAGCCGAGCCCCCGTCAACCAGCACAAACAGCGGAATCTTGGTGTCGACAGGTTCCTGTG
Source organism: Muribaculaceae bacterium (assembly GCA_051871535.1). GTDB lineage: Bacteria > Bacteroidota > Bacteroidia > Bacteroidales > Muribaculaceae > SFTJ01. The sequence goes on from JBJECX010000042.1 coordinate 7,453, forward strand.
TGGTTTTGTATATCTTGGTGTCTTGCACCTGGCGGCCGCGGGTCTGCAGCACTTCGGTGCCTTTGGGCACAAACAGTCCCACCACCTGCACAGCCTGCTCGAGCAAGCCGCCGCCGTTGCCGCGCAGGTCCAGCGCAATGGCTTTCACGTCGGGGTTGGCTTTCAGCGTCAGCAGGGCTTCCTTGGTGGCGCTGCCGGTCTTTTCGTTGAAGGTGGAAATGTTGATGTATCCCACGCAGCCGCGCGTTGTGCCATAAAACGGCACCGGATTCACCTTTATTTTCTCGCGCGTGATGGTGAAAGTCTTTACGCTGTCGGCGTCGTAGGGGCGAATCACCTTCACCGTCAGCTGGGTTTTGGGAGTGCCCTTGAGGCGGGCGCTCACCTGGTCGCTCTTCATACCCACGACGTTTGTGGTGTCGATTTGCACAATCTTATCGCCGGCACGTATTCCGGCGCGCGCTGCTGGGGTGCCTATTTGCGGTTCGGAGAAATAAACGTAGCCGTTGCGCTCCGAGATATACGAGCCGATGCCGCCGTATTCGCCTGTCGAAACCACCATAAAGTCGTCTTGCTCCTTTGCCGAGATATATTCGGTGTACGGGTCAACCTCGTTAAGCATAGCCTTGATGGCTGTCTCTATCGACTTCTGTGCATCGATTGTGTCGACATAAAACGTGTTAAGTTCCTTGAACAGGCTGTTGAATATGTCCAGGTTGCGCGAAATCGACGCATTGTCGTTGCGCTTGAATGCTCCCATTGCCGCCGGTGCCACCACCGCTGCCGACAAGGCTGCCACAAATAATGTTTTAAAGACTTTCTGCATATCGAGTTGTTTCAATTCTTTGTTTTGAAAGGCAAAATTACTACTTATACTTCTATTTCTATGCCCCAAAATGCTTAAAAAACATTTAACTCCGATTTTTTATTGCATTTTTTTGGCAAAGGTGTTGCATAATTAAAATATTGGCAGTAATTTTGCATCGCAATTCGCCGGAGCACCCGTGCAAACGTGAATTTGTGACTGCTTCAATAGCTCAGTTGGTTAGAGCACCTGACTGTTAATCAGGGGGTCGTTGGTTCAAGTCCATCTTGAAGCGCAAACATAATGGCAAATATGCTTCAATAGCTCAGTTGGTTAGAGCACCTGACTGTTAATCAGGGGGTCGTTG
>JBJECX010000043.1:0-1716 GCA_051871535.1 Muribaculaceae bacterium
ACTTCCATCATTCGCCGAATGGCATCTTCCACAGTCAGCAGGTTGAACCGTTCAATGTCGCGTCGCCCGACATAGTTGAGTGGCGTATGTGGGTGAAACAGTTCGCGCATGGTTTTGCCGGTGATTTTCTTGCGCGTAACAGTGATTTCTTTGAGTTGCTGGTTCATTTCGATGTCGTCGGCAACATACGAGGCAAACTCCATTGTCTGCAGGTTGCGCGTAGCAAGACTCTCGTCGAGCATCAATACCGGAGAACTGATTTTCACTTCGGGGTACTTCAGCTCGTCAACGTTATAGACGTACGTGCCGTAACGGTCGTTTCGGTCGGTGGCTTGGATGAATATCTTCGAGCGGTCGACGAAATCGTTCACCGGCACGTTGAAGCGACCTACCGAGTCGATGTCGGACGCGGCAGCCTCGCCTGTGTTGTTATTGAAGATTTGCATACGTCCTCCTGCCAGCGGCTTGCGGCTATCGTTGGTGACTGTGCCGCTCAAATACATCTTCCTCTCAATGGCATAGGGATAGCTTATCGTGTCGGCAAGAAGGAACTTGGGCGACAGATAGGCGTGCTTGGCTGTGGCGGTCCAGGCGTCAATGTCCTTAGACGAAGCGTTTGCCGGGAAAGGTATGGGCGAAATCAGCTCGTTGGTGAAATTAATTGCCCCGTAGGCATCGGCCGACACATTGTCCCATTCGGGCACAATGCGGACCGTGGGCGATGTGCCGCCTATGGTGTCGGTTATGCTCGCAACCGGCATCTCGTCGATGCGGCACACGCGCTTCACTGCCACTGTCGGCACCGCCGTGCTGTCAGGCTCTAAATCGACCCACAACGAGCGCTGGCCCAGCGTATTGAGCCTGCCATCGGTGAGCCACAGCGTGAGAATGCCCGGTGCACATCCGCTGAGGTCGGCTACCGCCGTGGCGCTGGCGGCATCAACCGTCATCGGCGTGATGCCGAAATAGGGATGATATGCCCACAGTCGGATATCATCGTAATTGGCTGCGTTTTCTCCAACTATCTTGCAGTATAGCTTACCGCGCTTGATGGTGGCTTGCAATGTCCTGGCGGCTGATGGCTTAGGCAACGGGAAGCTGCTGATGACGCCGCCTTTCTCCACGCGCATCACCAGCGAGTCGCCGGGCATGGGCGTGACAGTGTATGTGGCGAACCCCGATTCCGTTGTCTCGCCCGATGCCACCTCTTCGCCTGCGCGGCTCTCGTTCACTATTGTGAACGGCGTCTGCAGCGGTCGGCGGTTGGCATCAATCACATACGCAACTATCTTTTGCTTACTGCCCTGCACCAATGACCCGCCCTCGGCTATCATTGCCGCATTCACCGCATCGCTGCGCTTTTCGCTGGGTCGAACCCCTATGAACAGTGGCACAGTCGGGTACGTGGGTGCGGGGCGGTTGAGCATAAACTGGGTGTATGCCCTGATGAAATACAGACCCTCGGCATATTTCGTGCCCACTGATACGGTGGTGGAGAACGAGCCGTTGTCGTTGATTCTTATTTTTTGACGAGAGCAAACTTCGTTTTCGCTATTGATAAGTTCTATATAGAGGTAACAGCTATAGGGATAGAAATCGGTGTAGTCCGACGACAGAACCTGACCACGAACATTCACGTTGTCGCCTTTCTTGCAATACGACGTTTCGGGGGCTATAAACACCTTCTCGGTGAGGAATGAGTCGCCTATTTTTGCC
>JBJECX010000044.1:0-8355 GCA_051871535.1 Muribaculaceae bacterium
GAACGAAACCTGCTCGCCTTTCTGTCCGTGCACAGTGATGAAGTAACGACCGTCGACAAGCTTGCTTTCTCCGCGACATTCTTCGCCTACGAATGGAACCACTGTGTAACATTCCGAATCAATGCCCTCGGGCAGACTTACGATAATCGACATGTTATCGGCAAAGCGACGTGGATTGTAGGTAAGTTCAGTTCTGTTGGCTCTTGCATTTGCCATCAGTGTGCGCGACTGAGTTGTTTCAGCTTCATTCGAGGCTACGAACTCCGACATAAATCTGTCGGGCTGTATGTTAAACGAAATGTTTTCAGTGCCCGGATTATAAATCAGATAACCCTCGCCGGCATTAATCGATTCTAACGAACCGGTCCATTGACCATCTGCGTATGACATGAAACCAATGAGTGCAACTACGCTACTGTTTTCGGGAAGTTCTGCTTTACTAAAGATTTCATCAAACGAATGGTTCTTTGCACATGGGTTGTTTACCCAGTTCCATCCCGGCTGCAAGGTAACGGTGGTTACGTCATTGCTATACAAACGAGCATTATCGGCAGTATAATCGAATGTCACACCCTCTTTCACCTTAACTTTATAAGCCGAAGTGCCATCCAAAGTGTTGAGGTCGCCGAAGAAGCCATATACGGGGTCGTTGTAAGTAAGGGCTGTTTGCGAACGGGCTTCCAATACATTATTGGCATTATCGGCACTGAGTGATATTTCACCTGCATAGGTTGAAATCCATGACCAGCCTTCAGCAAGGTTCAGGTGTTGCGAGATAGTCACGGTTGCTTCGTCGTTGAAACCGCCATAGTTTACAGTCAAAGCGCCCGAACCCGGATAATCAGGAGTAACCTTCCAAGTGTTAGTGCCCTCAACACGTTCAAGGCTTAAGATTGGGGTCTGGTCAGCAAGCGACGGAATGCCGAACGAAATCTCGGCATCTTCGAGAATAATGCCAGCCGGGTCGGTTGTTACTGTAAGTATTTGGTCCTTGTCCTCGCAACCGATTGTGAAGCCTTCGATGCTAATGCCTGAAAGACCTTGCACGATTGTCACATCAAACATGAGGTTGCCGGTTTGTTCCAACTCGGCTACGAAGTTGCCTTCGTCATCGAATCCGCAAGCGGTGACCGTCTTTGAACCAGATATAGTGGTCGTGCCATAACCGGCAGCAATAAATCCGGCAGCTGTCTCAGCTGGCTTAACCACTGTAGTAACCGACGATTCCCATGTGAACTCGCTCCAGTCCCATTGTAGTTTTGAATACACACTTACGTGCTCTTTAAGGTCGTCAGTAATATCCAACTTATCCAATTGTTCTTTTGGAACACTGATTGACAAAGGCTCAAGCACGCCTTCCTTAGGTCCGGGAACGCCCTTAATTACATTCACAGGAATTGACAATGATTCTTGTATATCAGGGTGCTTAACAGTGATTGTGCCGGAACCTATATTGGCTGCGGTGGTCACCAAGCCAATACCTGTATAATCAAGTGTGCTAAAAATTTCGCTGCCATCGTCAGTAGTGCCGCTAAAAGTATATGTAACAGTTGATTTGTCGTGAGTTGCATCGGCAGGCTCAATGCGATAGAGATGTTCAAGGTAATCATTCATTTGAGAGCCTTGAATCACCGTAATACCGTTAGGATATAAAGCAGACAAACTGGTAGCAAGTTGGATTACGGTCAACGTAATGTCAACGCCACTGAGAGTGCCAGCTTCGTTATTGGCGGTTAACACGTATTCACCTACTTTGAGGGGTGTTACTTGTGTGCCACCTTCAGCCAATTCAATGCCGGTTTCATCGCCGCTCTTCAGAGACCAAATCACCTGACCTGTATAATTGGCTTCGGCATATTTACCTGTCACATTGATAAGAGCAGCAAGTTTTGAAGTGGTTTCGCTATCGTTCAGAGGCACCGTCAGAGTGTTGGTGCTGCCATCTTTAAGTGTAATGGCTGCAATCGAGTTGCTAATTGCAACCGGTATCTCTGCATTCACATTATTATTAGTAGCATTGGTGCTGAACGAAACAGAAATATTCTGGTGGAACTCGGCGGGTTGATTGGGTTTCAATGCTGTTAGCACCCCGTTCTCCACCTTCATATTTTCAATATAATTGCCCACACTTACATCATAGTTGTCGGGGACATTGGCGCCTTCCGGCTCAAATACGAGCACCTCTGAGAGAGTAACGGTGTCATACACATCCATCTCGATTACACCATCGCCAGCAGCTTTCACATTTGTTGGAGCTGTGAAAAGCAGCTTGTGGCTACCCGAAGGATAACCCACAGTCTGGTCGCCGCCGGTGAGTGTGATGGGGTTGCTTCCGCTGGCTTCGCTGAGAGTATACTCAGTGTTGCCGCCAACCAAGAGCGCAAAGTCGACCGTCTTGTCGGCATCGGCTGAAGTTACGGGGATACGGAAAACGAATACGCACGATGATGTAGTAGTCTCTGTAGTATACTGGGCTATTCCCAAACCACGGCATACTCCGTCAACAAAGGCTCCCAATTGAAAATCATTGGCTAAAGGATTAACATTTGTTCCGTCTTTGTCCTGTAGAGTCACATAGAAAACCGCCTCGTTAGAGGAGCTTCCCGACGAAACCGTCCATTCTCTCGCTGAGAGTGTTTGCCCTATTACCATGAATGTAAAGGCAAAAAGAAGTAGTATTCTTTTCATAGAAGTTCGTTTATAAAAGATTATTTTTGACCTTATTGTTTACAATTATTTGTAAATTTTTTTCTACGGATTAGATTGCAGTGTTTCAGCGCCATTTGCATCGGAAACAACATTGCCCTTCACAAACAGATAGCTGATGCGTGAGCGAGAGGTTGTAATTACCGCCACGCGCTGAATGAAAGTTCCTGAGCGGTTGCGCGGATAGAATGTAACGAGCACCGACGTTGTGTCGCCCGGCGCTAACACCTTTGGAGCGAACTTTGCCTCGGTGCATCGGCAGCGAGGTGCTGCACTCACTATTGAGAATGGTTCTTTGCCGCCGTTGCGCATTACAAACCGGTGGTTTACCATGCTGTCTGTTTCCAAAACATTCCCGAAATTGTGTTCGCGCCCTTTCAGCCACTGGATTTCCGACTGGGCTGTTGCGGTGCTAATTCCTGCGGATATCAACATATCTGCAAGCACCATCAGAATAGGCAGACGGTTCTTGATTAAGCAGAAAAACTTATTGTATTTTAAGGCTTTTTTAATTGACATCCGTGAAATATTGTTAATACGACAAAATTACAATTTTGAAGCACTTTGCAACTTGAAATTAGGAACATGCCTCGGGCAAAATAGTTGAAAATAGGAACATGCTCACTAAATTCCAGTATTTCAGGCGGATTTATTCAGATATTCAAATTATAATTCGTAACTTTAATGCACATACTAAAAAGAAACACCAAGCAAAAACCCTAAATAGGGCAATTGTTAAATATACAAAAACAATGAATATAGCCTCGTTTTATCGCAAAGCCTTTCTGTTTTTTTCACTCGTCATGTGTTTCGGCAGTGCACTTTCGTTTGCAGGTTCAATCGAAAAGATGACAATTCCCGAACTGCTAAGCGAATTCGACAAAACAGACAGCAAAGAACAGCGCATGTTGGCAAACCGCCTCTTCGACATACTCAACGAAGAAAACTTTTTCGATGAGCCTTTCACGATACCCGCCAAATGGCATGCCGATTCTGTCCGGGCTGAAGTGTGGTTGACTGCCACTATTTATTATTTCGAAAAACAACAGTTCCGCGAAGCGGTGAAATATGGCAATCGTGCGCTTCCGCTAATCATTAAAGGCAACAACACCCTCAAGATAACCGACTGCCTCAGTTATCTATCGGCATCCTATGCCCGAATATCCGACTATGTCAATGCAATTAAGCTCGGCAAGCGATTGCTTGAAATCGACCGTGCCTCGGGCGACAAAAGCGCCATTAGCAGCGATTTGAGCAACTTGGCTTTCATGTACACTCAATCGAAAAGGCCCGAAGATGCCCGAAAATACATTATCGAAGCAATCGACAACAGCACCGCCGCCGGCGATTCGCTGAGAATGGCTATACAGATGGGCATCGCTTCTGAGATATTCCAGACTATTGGCAATAACGAGAAAGCACTTGAATACGCTACCAAAGCCTACGAAATTGACTTGCGTGCAGGACGCGAAAGCAAAGCGGCAATCCGGCTGTGCCAGATGGCTGCCGTGCAACTGGCTATGGGAAAGACGTCGAACGCTCGTGCCAACCTTCTCAAAGCCCTGCCTATTCTGCAAAAGACAGGCAACATTCAGTCATACAGCATCGCTTGCAACCAGCTTGGCTCAATTGCTTTGGCTGACAACAATCAGGCTTTGGCTGCCGAGTATTTCAATAAAGCCCTCGATTTCTTTAGCCAAAGCGGCGACATGTTCAACGAATCGAAGAGTCGCATGGGTCTGTATGAAGCGCTCAAGCAATCCAATCCGCGTGAAGCATTAACCCAGCTTGAAAGAGCTGGTGTGCTCAAGGATTCGTTGTATCGCCGCGAGATTCAAAAAGCCACAAGCGAATATGCTGCGAAATATGAGAACGAGAAACTGAACGAGCAGCAACAGGCACTTCAACGCACGCTGCAATATGAAAAGCGCCAGAACCGCACTGTAATCGTTAGCGCCGTGATAATTCTTTTGCTTGCCGCGTGTGCCATTGCCATGCTCGTTCGCCTCAACAAAGTGCGCCGTCAGCGCAACGAAATACTGCGCCGCGAAGAAAATAATCGCACAGCGTTTTTCACCAATATTACGCACGAATTCCGCACTCCACTCACCGTGATTCGCGGAGCCACAAGCCATGCGCTAAAACACATCGAGGACACCGATGTAATAACCGACGACCTGCACACTATTGCACGGCACGAAAACCGATTGCTGAACCTGATAAACCAACTGCTTGACATTGCAAAATTGTCGAACGGAGGAACGCAGAAATTGCCATGGCGCCATGGCGATGTAACCGGCTACATCACCATGCTGTGCGAAAGCTGTCGTCTGTATGGCGCCGACCGAAATGTCACGGTCGACTACTCGTCACAACCTAATTCCATTCAAATGGATTTTGTGCCCGAATACATTGAACGGATTGTACAAAACTTGCTGTCAAACGCCCTGAAGTTCTCTAACCCTGATGGCGTTGTGAGCATACACACCTCGGTGAACGACAGCAATTTGAGGCTCACCGTGCACGACAACGGCGTAGGCATCCCTGCCGGTGAAATCGACCATATCTTCAAGCCATACCACCAGATTGCCGGCGGAAACACTCAAGATGGCTCAGGACTTGGGCTTCCGTTAGCTGCGCTTTCAGCAAAAGCCATGAACGGAACCATCACTGTGGAATCGGAGCCAAATGCCGGCACTACATTCACCGTAATTCTTCCTATCCATTCCGCCGAATCAGCGAAGGAAGCCCTCGACATTAAATCATATCATCCCGCACTGCCCGATTACGGCAATTATAGCTCGCCTGTCGACGCCGCCAACGCCGACGACGACAGCGAATCATACGTCACACGCGTGCTGATTGTTGAGGACACTCCCGATGTGGCAAAATACATTGCCGGTCAAATGAATCCTGCATTCAGCTATTACTTCGCATCTAATGGCGTAGAAGGTTTTGCTAAGGCTGAACAACTGGTTCCCGACATCATCATAGCCGACATCATGATGCCTGAGATGGACGGCTTTGAAATGACTAAGAAGATTCGCTCGTCGCAGTTGCTCGACCATATTCCCGTGATTATGGTTACGGCACGCGCCACTCACGACGACCGCATAAAAGGACTTGAAGCTGGTGCCGATGCTTATTTGGAGAAACCGTTCCACGCCGATGAGCTCAACATCCGCGCCGAAAAACTCATGGAACAACGCCGCCTGCTCCAGCAGAAATTTGCTGCCACCTTGGAGAACCTTCCTGCTAACGACAGCATTGAAACTGCTGAAACAGAGGGCGAACCCGTAATTATTGAAGACTCTCTCACCGAGCGCGAGAAGCTCGACAAAGCTTTCGTTGACAAGTTTGTCGCCACCGTTCATAATGCAATGACTCTTGGCAAACTCGACTACGACGCAATAGCTGCCGAAATGTGCATCGGACGTGCGCAGCTCAACCGTAAACTCAAGGCTATCACCGGAATAACCACTAAAGAGTATATATTGAAGTTGCGTCTGCTAAAAGCGAAAAACCTTCTGATGACAACCGACCTCACTATTGCCGAGATTACCTATCGATGCGGCATGGAGGACCCGGGATATTTCAGCACCGTATTCCGTAAAACAGTGGGTGTGACGCCAATGGCATATCGCTCCGATTCCCGTAAAACCAATAATAACTGAAAACCATTATGCGAAATCTAAAATCCATTCTATGCCTGCTCGCAATCGTCGGCTTATCGTGCATTTCACATGCTCAGGATATGAACATTCAGGCGCCTGCTTGGGTTAACCCTAATACACCCACTTCCAGCATCAGCGATGGCGGATGCGATGTATACACCATCTCAACGCAAAACCCTGTATTTCAGTGGACTCCGCCTGTAGTAAGCGCTGCCCCTGCTGCCACTTTCATTTATGATTTGCGCATAGTGGAACTCATTGACGGGCAAGCTATTGACTATCTTATGGCGAAAGCGCCTGTTTTCTTCAAAAAGAATGGGCTGATTGTTCCGCAGATTATTATTCCGGCAAATGTTATCAAGAATTTTTGCCCCAACCATCTTTATGCTGTTCAAGTCACAGCAAAACAAAGAACCACTGCCGCCCCGTTTGGCACAAAACCCGTGGCTATTCCTCCCATACCGGGTGCAATAATGGTATTTCAAGTGCAGACTCCCTAATCACTCAATCTGCACGCGCCCGGTGCATGCAATACGCCACTGCATGCCAATCATCCTTTCTGCGGAATCCGCACTTTTTTGCCAGGATGCCCTCTCCCACCGATATCAACCGCGGCTCATTTGCCTGCACAGCTGCGGTGGGGAGGCTTGCACGCTCTGCCTAAGGTGCGGATGCTATCTAATTGCCCTATTTCCGACATATTCAACACTCAAATTTTTACACCCATATTTCCCTCAAAAATTTTGAAATATTTGTAAAATTATGTTACTTTGCAAGCGTAATCCCACATATGACTATTCTAAATTAATTATTTATATCACAAATCTATTTTTTCTTAAAAATCCTCGGATATGAAAAAGTTTTTAGTTTTCTTTTTGGCAATTTTGTTTGCCATGCCGGTAATGGTTCAAGCCCAAAACAAGGAACTTGAAAAGCAACTCAAAAAGGAGTACAAGCAAAAGCTCAAACAGCTCAAGAAAGAAGGATGGCAAATCTACGGCACATCGCGTAGCCTTGAAGTGTCGCTGCTTCTCCACTATCAGAAGCTCAACAACGATGGTGCACATGAGCTCCTCGGCACTGCTTCAAACTGCGTGTCGATGAACGTATGCCGCCAGATGGCTTTGCAGAACGCGTGTGTCTACTACGCATCGCTGGCAGGCTCGAAGCTGAAGGGCCGCATCGTGTCGGACCTCGCTGCCAATGCTTCAGGCGACCTCTCTGCCGAGTTCGACAAGTTCTATGCTGCCTACGAGCGCCTTGTTGAGAAAGAAATCAAGGGCGAAATTCAGGCAAGTTTCTCGCTGCTGAAGAAGAACGCCAACGGCTCTAACGAACTGCAAACATTCTTCGTGATTGACGAAGATGCAGCCACCAAAGCACGCATCCGTGCTTGGGAGAATGCAGCCCGCGAGTCGGAAGTGGCTCAGAAGTACGCCAAGGAAGTGTCCGACTTCATCAAGGAAGGTTTCGACACCGCCGGCGAATAAGCATCGACGAACAAGCCTGTTCGTAACGAACCCCAAATGCATATAGCGGAGGCATAAGTCGTTGACGGCTTATGCCCCTGCTTTGGCATTTAACGCGTGCCCGCGCGTGCGCACACGTGTGTGATGGCGCATAACTTCATACGCCCGGCTACTCCCGTGCGAGCCTACGTGGCACTCTCCCACGCAACAACGATGATTTGTGATAAGTAATCAATTGAACCTTTGCGGCAAATATGCCACACAACAAAACAAGAAGTCTATTTAAACCGAACCAAATATGAAAGGAAAATACCTGCTCGCTTCGATTGCTGCACTTGCCACCTGTCTGGGGGTATGGGCACAGACCCTGTCGGTGACGTCGTTCAAACCGCTGGACAACGACCTCACGGCAAACTTGGCAGGAACACAAGTTAAGGACCAGAACGGCGAGGTGGCTGCGCTCATCAAGGTGGTGACCACCCAAACCGGCTTCACCTTCGAGGGCG
>JBJECX010000045.1:0-43153 GCA_051871535.1 Muribaculaceae bacterium
GGCCGAGATGCAGGCGAGGCATATAGCCCGGGGTAAGCGAAGCGCAACCCCGGGTATCCATCATCCCTTACCACCCCGGCATCCGTATAGGATGCGAATTACATATCATCTACGGTTCCACACCGCCATACGGGCGTATTCAATACGCCCCTACGGTGTGCATCGGTAGGTGTATAAAAACACAATCCCCGCCGGGATGGCAGGGATTGCGATAGGTTTATTTCGACCGACTTGAGCCCGGCATTATTGTCCGAGGCGTGCGTCGGCGAGGGGTCTTAGTCTTTCACCTTAGCGCAGATGTATTCGCGGTTGAGGCGAGCGATGTTGCTCAGGCTGATGTTCTTAGGACATTCGGCAGCGCAGGCACCGGTGTTGGTGCAGTTACCGAATCCCAGTTCGTCCATCTTAGCCACCATAGCCTTAGCGCGGCGAGCAGCTTCAGCCTTGCCTTGAGGCAGGAGGGCGAATTGGCTAACCTTTGCCGAAACGAAGAGCATAGCTGAACCGTTTTTGCAAGCAGCCACACAGCAGCCGCAGCCGATGCAGGTAGCCGAGTCCATTGCTTCGTCGGCAATCTGCTTTGGAATGGCTATTGCGTTGGCGTCTTGAGCGCCGCCGCAGTTGAACGACACGTAGCCGCCGGCTTGCTGAATCTTGTCGAATGCGTTGCGGTCAACCATCAAGTCCTTGATTACAGGGAATGCAGCCGAGCGCCATGGTTCAACAGTGATTGTCTCGCCGTCTTGGAACTTACGCATATAAAGCTGGCAGGTGGTTGCGCCTGTCGATGGGCCGTGAGGGTGTCCATTGATGTAGAGCGAGCACATACCGCAGATGCCTTCGCGGCAGTCGTGGTCGAACACGATAGGCTCTTCGCCCTTTTCAACGAGTTGTTCGTTGAGGATATCAAGGGTTTCAAGGAATGATGTTTCGGTGTCAGTTTCAACCGAATAAGTCTTGAATTCGCCTTGTGCCTTAGGGCCGGCTTGACGCCAAACCTTAAGATTTACTTTCATATTTGCCATTTGAATTACGTTTTCTTAATTAGTTGATTATGACTTATAGTTACGGGTTTGAACCTTGATAGCCTCGTATTCGAGCGGTTCCTTGATAAGTTGAGGAGCGGTGTCGTCGTTGCCTTGGTAGTTCCAGCACGATACGTAGAAGTAGTTCTTGTCGTCGCGCTTTGCTTCACCTTCCTCAGTTTGGTATTCTTCGCGGAAGTGACCACCGCACGATTCGTTGCGGTTGAGAGCATCGTAAGCGATAAGTTCACCCATAGTGATAAAGTCTTTCAAACGGAATGCCTTGTCGAGTTCCACGTTCATGCCGTCGCCAGCCTTGCCGGGAACGAACAGTTCGGTGTCGAATTCTTTGCGGATGCGTTTGAGTTCCTTGAGGGCTTTTTCAAGACCTTCTTTGGTGCGACCCATACCAACGTATTCCCACATGATGTGACCGAGTTCCTTGTGGATTGAGTCAACCGACTTGGTACCCTTGATGTTCATGATGCGTTCTTCTTCGGCGATGCAAGCCTTTTCAACTGCTTCGAATTCAGGGAGGTCAGTTGAGAAGTGAGGCACCTGAATCTGGTCGCTCAGGTAGTTTTGGATGGTGTAAGGCAGCACGAAGTATCCGTCGGCAAGACCTTGCATGAGCGCCGAAGCACCGAGGCGGTTAGCGCCGTGGTCAGAGAAGTTACATTCGCCGATAGCGAACAAGCCCTTAACCGATGTTTGCAGTTCGTAGTCAACCCAGATACCGCCCATTGTGTAGTGGATGGCAGGGAATATCATCATTGGGTTGTAATATTTCACGCCGTTGATGGTGTTGCCGAGTTCGCCTGGGTTAACGTCGGTGATTTCTTCGTACATATCGAAGAGGTTGCCGTAGCGTTGACGAACCACGTCGATGCCAAGACGGTTGATTGCTTCAGAGAAGTCGAGGAATACAGCCAGACCGGTGTTGTTCACGCCGAATCCCTTGTCGCAGCGTTCCTTAGCGGCACGCGAAGCCACGTCGCGAGGCACGAGGTTACCGAATGCCGGGTAGCGGCGTTCCAGATAGTAGTCGCGGTCCTCTTCCGGTATGTCGGAGCCTTTCTTGGTGCCGGCTTGCAGAGCCTTGGCGTCTTCAATCTTCTTTGGTACCCAGATGCGACCGTCGTTACGCAACGATTCCGACATAAGGGTGAGCTTCGATTGCTTGTCGCCGTGAACCGGGATACAGGTTGGGTGAATTTGCACGTAGGCAGGGTTAGCAAAGTAAGCGCCCTTGCGGTAGCAAGCCATAGCAGCCGAGCAGTTGCAAGCCATTGCGTTGGTGCTGAGGAAGTAGGTGTTGCCATAACCGCCGGTGGCGATAACCACAGCGTGAGCGGCGAAGCGTTCAAACTTGCCGGTGACGAGGTTCTTGGCAACGATGCCGCGAGCGCGACCGTCAATCATAACCACGTCGTGCATTTCGTAGCGGTTGTAGCTCTTCACCTTGCCCATTTGAATCTGGCGGTTGAGCGAGCTGTAAGCGCCAAGCAGAAGTTGCTGACCGGTTTGACCCTTAGCATAGAATGTACGCGACACCTGAGCGCCACCAAACGAGCGGTTGGCAAGAGTGCCGCCGTATTCGCGAGCGAAAGGTACGCCTTGAGCCACGCATTGGTCGATGATGTTGTTCGACACTTCGGCGAGGCGATATACGTTAGCTTCGCGGGCACGATAGTCGCCACCCTTCACTGTGTCGTAGAACAGGCGGTAAACCGAGTCGCCGTCGTTCTGATAGTTCTTGGCAGCATTGATACCACCTTGTGCAGCGATTGAGTGTGCACGGCGTGGCGAGTCTTGAATGCAGAAGTTGAGCACGTTGAAACCCATTTCGGCGAGTGTTGATGCAGCCGAAGCACCGGCAAGACCTGTGCCGACAACGATGATGTCGAGTTTACGCTTGTTGGCAGGGTTCACAAGCTTTTGGTGTGCTTTATAGTTAGTCCACTTCTCAGCGACTGGACCTTCAGGAATCTTTGAATCGATTACAGGCTGAGCAGCAGTTGTTTTTGTTTCTTCCATAATAGTTGATTTTTTTGAAAAATTTCTTTAATGGTTATTCACTCAGCATAATTTTATTCGTTAGGGCAAGCGCCGTGCTTTTTGCCGCATGGTTTAGCTTCGCCACATTCGCCGCCTTCGTGGCAGCCCATTCCTTCAGGGCAGATGCCTTCGGGAGCTGGCATTTCGTGACAAGCCTTTTCCATGATTTTGAGTTCATAGGCAGGAGCTGGCTTGCCTGCGCAGTCGGGGCAATGAGCCTTGATGGTGAAGATTACTGCTTCAACAGCAAACAACAGAGCCACTGCGGTAGCCCAAGCACAAGCTGTGCTCTTGAGGCGAGGCAACCAAGTGTCGTTGCTTGTGCCAAGTGTCTGGAATGCGCTCCAGAAACCGTGAGTCATGTGGAACCACAGAGCTGCGAAGCCAACGAGGTAGATGGCAAGCACAACCCATCCGAGAGGACCACCGAACTGATACATGATTTGACCCCATCCGTCGGATGCTGCGATGGTGTGCTCGGCACCGCTCACGGGGCATACTGCCACTGTCTCGAGGTTCAGGCATGGGAACAGTTCGGCAAGCATCATGCGACCCCAGAACTGATAGAGGTGAAGCACGGTGAAGCAGGCAATCACCACGCCGAGGGCAAGCATGTTTTGCGATGCCCATTCAACCGACTTCGGGCGCGAAGTTACGGCGTAAGCATCGTTGCCACGTGCCTTCTTGTTTTGAAGGGTGAGCCAGAATGCATAGATGATGTGAATCACAAACAGAGCAGCAAGACCAAGTGTAGCTGCTACAGCATACCAGTTAGCACCGAGAATACCGCAAATCTTGTTATAAGCCTCAGGGCTAAAGATTGCCACTGCATTCATCAGCACGTGGAATGTTAAAAATAGGATGAGGGCGATACCGGTTACCGACATCACAACCTTTCTTCCTATAGAAGATTTTGATAACCACATAGTGAGTGTTGAGAATTTAAGTTATTAAAATTGAGTTAATTTATTTGTTTACGTTAGTTATGCTTTGCAAAATTACCGATAATTATGCTCTTTAGCAACAATTGGCGAAAAAATTCTTTAATAAAAATCTATGTTTCGCAACACATTTTATCAGTGGCAACGGGGTTGCCGGGGGGTGTGTTGCGCCGGCGGCTGGGAGGACTGTGCCGGGCGTGTGGCGAAAGCGGGTGCTAAAGAATGTTTAGCTGGTGCAGCTGACGGCGCAGTGCGGTGCAGCCTGCAAAGCGTATGCCCTTGATGCCCACGGCTTGGCATCCGTCGATGTTGGCTTGTTTGTCGTCGACGAACACACATTCCTCGGCGTTAAGCCCCCAACGGTCGAGGGCGCGGCGATAGATTTCGGGTTCGGGCTTGAGCAGATGCTCCTCGCACGACAGCACCCTGCCGTGCAGCAGGCTGAATATTTCGCTATAGTTGTGCATGGTTTCGTACACCTTGCTCGACCAGTTGCTCAGTCCGTAGAGGCGGTAGCCGCTTCGGCGCAGTTCGGCAAGCAGTTGCCGCATTCCGGGCACTTCGCCCGTCACCACCTCCTGAAAGCGTTTGTCGAAGGCGTCGAACAGCTCGGCGCACGCCGGATGCTGCTGCTTCAGCGCAGCCACTTGCAGGGCAAACGGTGTGAGTTCGCGGTCGAGGTTGGAATAGGTCTCCTCGGCGAGCACCACCTGCATGAATTCGGCGAACACCGGCTCGCTCACCCGATATTGGGTGCGGAGCAGGGCAAAGAACCTGTCGAAATCGTAGTCGACAAGCACGCGTCCAAAGTCGAGGAGTAATGTGGTGATTTTTGCCATAATGTTGTCAATAGTGTAATGAAGTCCGGCATTATTGCCGTGTTGCCTCTTGATGGGTGTTTCTTATGTTGCCAAAGGGCGTTTCAGCGGCGCTTGAGGAAGTTGGTGCGATGAGCCTTGTTCTTGGAGTAGACACATTCGCCGCCGGTGATTTCCTTGAGCGAGAAGGTGCGGAAAGTGATGTCGTAGATATCGGTGTGCTGGCTGCCTAATTGCAGCATGCAGCCGTTATCCTCGTAGGCAAAAGCGATGTTGCCGTTGGCATCCACCACCATAGTTGAGTAAGCCGAGCGGCGGTTGGTTACGCCAAAACGCTTCCAGCCGGAGGCAAATGCTTCGGGGGTGGCAAAGTCGGCTGCCGATGTGAACACTTTCCAGTAAATCGACACGTTGCAGCGGCGGTCGATGTTGCTCACGAGCGGTTCGTTGCTGCCGAATGGCGTGGATTGCAGAGCTACATACACGGCGTTTCCCTTGCTGTCGCGAGCCGGCACAACGAGAATCTCGCCGTTGCAGGCGTTGTTTTGCGTTGCGGTGCCACCGTCGGTTGATGTCGATGCCACTGGAGCGGCCCATTCGCCTTGAGCGCCGGCGGCATCGGAGTAACGGAAAATGTTGAAGTAACGTCCGCCATACATACGGCAGCTGAGCAGCACGCTTCCGTCGGGCAGTTCTTCAATCTTGGCTTCGTCGCCTTTCGGAGCGGGGCGGGCATCGGCGCCGCCCAGCGGGTGCCATTTGCCGCCAAAATCGTCGGAGTAAACCACCAGGCTGCCTTGGTTGGTGGTGAGCACCGAATAGATGCGGAAGTAAGCGCCATTCTTCACCAGGCTGCTCTGGCAAATGCGTCCGCTGGCAAAGAACAGACGGGTGACGGGCACCTTGTTGAGACCCTCGGTGGTTGCCGATGGGGTGTCGTAGATGCCATATATTTCGGGGGTCACTTCCTCGCCATGCCAGGTGTATCCGCCGTCGGTACTATAGTATCGTCCCACTTTCTGCGCCTTTTCGAGGTCGAGGGTGTACGAGCCGTTGTGGGCAGCGCGCACCACCACGTTGCTGCGGCCGTAGCTCACGGTGCCCGAGGCGCACATCAGCAGCATGCGTCCGCTTTCGCGGTCGCACACCACGGCAGCGTCGCCATGTCCTACGTCGAAGCCTTTTTTGCCCTTGCCTTCAGCCACCATTTGCACGGCGGGCTGCCAGGTTGCGCCGCAGTTGGTGCTTCGTCGCGCCACGATGCTGATGTTTCCCACCGAGCCAATGTCGCCCCACGCGGTGGCGTCGGTCACGCCCGAGCGGTCGTCGGTGAAATAGATTAGCGTCTTGCCGTGGGCAAGCAATGCCGGAATGCGGTAGAACACGTGGTTGGCGGTGTCGCTTTCAAACAAAACGGTTTGAGCCTGCACTGAGGCACCTAATGCGGCAATGCTGCAGATGAGGGATGCTAATAGTTTCATTGTTCGGAAAATGGTTGTGTGGTGAGTTAATATGGATTATCTTTTTTGATGGTTTGTTGTTGCATTTGTTTTAGTGGTACGATGCAAAGATAATATTTTTTTTCTAACTTTACCGTCATAAAACAACGCTACAATATGATTAATCGATTTGAATTACCATATCCTCCCGCTGCCGAAAACCGGTATGTGCACCTCTATCTGCCTGACGACTACCACGATAGCACCGAGCGATACCCGGTGCTGTATATGTTCGACGGACACAATATGTTCAGCGACAGCGATGCCACTTACGGCACCTGCTGGGGCATGAAGGATTTTCTTGACCATTGGGACAAACGCCTGATAGTGGTAGGGCTGGAGTGCTCGCACACGGGCAACAGCCGCTTGAGCGAATATTCGCCCTATAACTTCCGCACCCGCTCGTCGGGCGCGATTAAGGGCATAGGCGACCTTACCATGCAATGGATTGTTGAAACGGTGAAGCCATACATCGATGCCAACTATCGCACCTGGCGACACCGCGAGGCAACGGCAATCGGTGGCTCGTCGATGGGTGGGCTGATGTCGCTCTACGCAGTGCTGCGCTACAACCGGTGGTTCTCGAAGGCGGCGGTGGTGTCGCCTGCCATAGGCTTTGTGATGAGCAAGATGCGTGCCGAGGCGGTGAAGGCAAAGCTCGACCCCGACACGCGCATCTTTTTCAGCTGGGGCTCGAAGGAGTGGCGCGGCAGCGACCGCCCCACCACGCGCAACATCACCGAGCTGGAGGGCATAGTACTCAAGCAGGGCGTGCGCACGTGGCTCTATCACCAGATTGGCGGACATCACTGCGAGGCAGACTGGGCAGTGCAGGTGCCCACATGGATGGATTTTTTGTGGAAAATGCCCTGAGCCGTGCCAATTCCAGCCATTTTCATCGGTAAAGATTTTTTATGCGATTAATGAAATTTACATCGCTCGAGTGTTATAATAATAAAGAATAATAAAAAATATTTGCGAATTATGAATACAAGAATAACCCAATTGTTTGGCATTGAATTGCCAATAATTGCTGGAGGTATGGTGTGGTGCAGCGGTTGGCGCCTGGCGTCGGCGGTGAGCAACGCCGGAGGTCTGGGGCTGCTGGGTGCCGGAAGCATGCACCCCGAAACGCTTGCCGAGCACATCGACAAGATGAACGCCGCCACCACCAAGCCGTGGGGCGTGAACCTGCCGCTGATGTATCCCGAAATCGACCGTGTGATAGAACTAATCATACAAAAGGGAGTGAAAGTGGTGTTCACCTCTGCCGGTTCGCCCAAGAAGTACACCTCCTTGTTCCACGAGGCGGGCATCAAAGTGGCTCACGTGGTGGCAAGCAGCAAGTTTGCTGTGAAATGCCGGGAAGCCGGCGTTGATGCCGTGGTGGCAGAAGGCTTTGAAGCGGGAGGTCACAACGGCCGTGAGGAACTCACCACCATGGCGCTGATTCCGCAGGTGCGCCGTGCCACCTCGTTGCCGCTGATTGCCGCCGGCGGCATCGGTTCGGGCGAGGCTATGCTGGCTGCCATGGCGCTCGGTGCCGAAGGCGTGCAGATAGGCACCCTGTTTGCCGTGAGCCGTGAAAGCTCGGCATCGCCGCTGTTCAAGCAGTGCTGCGTGGAGCTGGGCGAAGATGGCACTATGCTGGCACTCAAGAAACTGTCGCCCACCCGACTGATTAAGAACGACCTTTACCACCGCATTGCCGAAGCCGAGGCGCGCGGTGCCGAAGCCAATGAGCTACGCGAAATCCTTGGCGCCAAGGCATCGAAGCGAGGCATCTTTGAGGGCGACATCGAAGGTGGTGAACTTGAAATCGGGCAGGTGGTTGCCGGCATCGACGCTGTGCATCCCGTGGCTGACATCATGCGCCGCCTTGTTGACGGCTACGCAGCCGCCCTTGCCCGCATCAACGAATTGTAAAAAAAGGACAGACAGATTATGATAAACGAAATACTGAAATTCAACCGCGAGTTTGTTGCCGAAAAAGGCTACGAACCCTACCTGACCGACAAATATCCCGACAAGAAAATAGCCATTGTGAGCTGTATGGACACTCGCCTCACAAAACTGCTGCCGGCAGCTCTGGGCTTGCGCAATGGCGATGTGAAGATTATAAAAAATGCGGGCGGCGTAATCACCACCCCGTTCGACAGCACTATGCGCAGCCTGCTGGTGGGCGTATACGAACTGGGTGTTGAGGAAATAATGATTGTGGGCCACACCGATTGCGGCGTGCAGGGCATGGATGGTGAGGAAATACTGCACCTGATGCGCCAGCGTGGCATCGACGACGAGCACATCTCGCTCATGAAGCATTGCGGCATCGACTTGGAGAAGTGGCTTCACGGTTTCGACAACGTGAACGAGGCGGTGCGCGAAACGGTCGACCTGGTGCGCAACCATCCGCTTATGCCTGCCGACGTGACAGTGCGCGGCTACATTATGGATTCCACTACCGGTGGACTCAGCGAGGTGGCTGATTAAATGAAAGGGAGTTGCATCACTTGCCCGTTTTCGCCCACTTTGCGCAGCACGCCGTTTTCCACCACGAAAAATTCGCCGTGAATCTGCTCCACGCCGTTGCGCCCGAGCAGATAGGTGCCGTCGGGGAAGGCATAGAACCGATGTCCGTGGAGGCTGTCGGGCATTGCCAGGTCGCGGAAGGCGTGTTTGCCGTTTAAGGGAGAGTCTTTATAAAGATAGTAGTGCGGCAGAATCTGCACTTCGGTGAGCCCGAGTCCGGGCAGGAAGCGTTTATATCGGGGGTCGGAGGCTTCGCCGTCTTCTTCGGGCAGGGCGTACACCACGCGGGCACAGTTCATCGAGCCGGCTGAGATGCCCATAACCACGCCTTGGTAGCCTTTCATCAGCCTCGCCAAATTGATTTCGCGAATGAAAGCATTTTGCGATGGCACGTGTCCGCCGCCGAGTATGATGAAATCGCTTTCGGCAACAAGTTGCGGCGCGGCGTCGGCGGTGCGGCGGTCGAGCAGCGTGTATTTGTCAAACACAAATCCGGTGTCCTCAAGAGCCTTGCGCATACAGTCCGAGCAATGGTCGCTCCATGGGGCATTGTCGGGGTAAGTGGTGACAAACACGCACTTTGAGGGCTGTTTCACTGCTTGGCGAAGGTTGCTGAGGAAGTTGTTGGCGGGGTTGATTGCCCCATCCATCGACACACTTGGACTGCTTGTGAGAAAGTACTGCATTATTGACGTTTTGGTCGGGTTTTTAAATTATTTTCGGTGAAAATGTATGCAAAGTTATAGAAAATAATTATTTTTGCAAAAACGATTACAATCTCGTTTTGCAAACGGTGGGTTTGCTTACAAAATGAAAATAAATCAAAGCAGTTGATATCAAATATTTACCCTAATATGAAAAATTTCGTGTTTGTTTCGCCAAACTTCCCCGAGAAGTACTGGCAATTTTGCGATGAATTGCAGAAGAATGGAGTGCGAGTGTTAGGCATAGGCGATACGCCATACGATTTGCTCAGTGTCGAGCTGAAGCGTTCGCTCACCGAGTATTATTATGTGGCGAATCTTGCCGATTACGACCAGATGTATCGCGCTGTGGGCTATTTTGCCTGGAAATACGGGCGCATCGATTGGATTGAATCGAACAACGAATTCTGGTTGGAGTCGGATGCACGTCTGCGCACCGATTTCAACGTGAACACAGGCATAAAGATGGACCGCATCGATTCCATCAAGGAAAAGAGCGAAATGAAGAAATACTATGCCCAAGGCGGCATACGCACCGCGCGCCAGATAAAAGCGAGCGAGGGCATCGAGGCAGTGAAGGCATTCTCGGTAGATGCCGGCTATCCGCTGTTTGCCAAGCCCGACGTGGGCGTGGGAGCCGGCGGCGCCCACAAGATTGAGAGCGAGGCGGCACTCGAGGCATTCTATGCCACCACGCCGCAGGTCAACGACTATGTGATAGAAGAATTTGTTACCGGTGACATCTGCACCTACGATGCCGTGATAAACTCGAAGGGCGAACCGCTGGTTGAATCGATGTGCGTGTGCCCGCCAAGCATTGCCGACATTGTGAACGAAAACCTCGAATCCACCTATTTCGTGGAGAAGAAGATGTCGGAAAACCTGCGCTTCTGGGGCCGTCGCACCGTGAAAGCCTTTGGCGTGACTTCGCGCTTTGTGCACCTCGAGTTCTTCCGCCTCAACCGCGCGCACCGCGGTCTGGGCGAAGTGGGCGACTTTGTGGCTCTTGAGGTGAATATGCGACCCGGTGGCGGCTACACCCCCGACATGATTAACTATGCGCACAACATATCGATGTTCAAGATTTGGGCAGACATGATTGCGTTTGACCGTCGCACCACCTCCGACCCCAACGACGATTACTATTGCGTGTACGCCGGACGCCGCGACAATGTGACTTATGTGCTCGACAACGCAGCCCTCATCGAAAAGTATCGCGACTCAATGATGATGACGCCGCGCATTGCGCCCGCATTGGCACCTGCTATGGGCGACTATGCCTACATCGCCCGCTTCCGCGACGCCGATGCCCGCGATGCGTTCCTCTACGACGTGTGCAACCGTGCTGAATAATTCACCCTACACCCTTGTAAATAACACAGAAATATGAATATAGAATATCACAAATGGTGGAGTCACAACCTCAATCGTGACATGGAATATAAAGTTTACGGCCACGACGGGCAGGCAATGATTGCATTCCCATGTCAGGACGGCAGGTTCTACGATTGGGAGAACTATCACATGTTTGATGTGCTTGCACCGTTTATCGAGGCAGGACGCCTGCGTGTGATTTGCGTCGACGGCATCGACTGGGAAACGTGGTCGAACAAAGGTGGCGACAAGCGCTGGCGCATTGAGCAACACGAGCGTTGGTTCCGCTATGTGGTTGACGAACTGCTGCCAAACATACGCGTTAACAACGAACAGATGTTTTTCACCTGCGGCTGCTCGATGGGCGGCTTTCATGCTGCCAACTTCTTCTTCCGCCGTCCCGACCTGTTCAACGGCATGATTGCCCTGAGTGGACTCTATCACGCCAGCTATGGCTTCGACGGATATATGGATGGCGCCGTATACGAAAACTCGCCGCAGGATTTCCTGAAGAATATGCCGGGCGACCACCCTTGGATGCAGATGTATCGCCAACGCACCATAGTGTTCTGCGTGGGTCAAGGCCGCTGGGAAGAAGACCTGCTGTGGAGCACCCGCGAAATGGACCGCATCCTCAAGGAAAAAGGAGTGCCGGCATGGTTCGACTACTGGGGCTTCGATATCGACCACGATTGGCCGTCGTGGCGCCTGCAGTTGCCTTATATCCTTGGCAAGGTGCTAAGATGAAATTGCAATTCATCAATGGAATTATAGAGAAAAACAGACTCGCCACCCGGTATGGGGCGGCGAGCCTTTTTTCGTTCGGTGCTGAGGGCAAAGATGCGCTCGGGGTGTTGCTAATGATGGGCAAACATATTATCTTTGCATAGCTAACCAAATCACTCCTACATCATGAAACATCTGCTCGCAGCGCTGTGTCTGATGGTTGCTTCAAGCGCATTGGCACAAACCTCCCAACTCGACAACCTTGGACTATCGCTAATCCCTTCGCCCAAAGAGTGCACTGTGAAAAGTGCCGGACGGCACAGGCTGAAAGAATGCCGCACCGTGAAGCACGCCACGCCGTACGGCGCCGACGAATACGGTGTGAGCATACGCCGCGGCAAGGCCACTGTGTGGGGCAACGAGGCTTGGGCAAAGCAAACGCTGCGCCAGCTTACCGACGCCAACGGATGCGTGCCCGACGTGGAGATTCACGACTGGGCAAGTTATCCCATACGCGGATTTATGCACGATACGGGTCGCAACTACCAGACCCTCGACATGCTCAAGCGCACTATCGACGCCATGAGCCTCTACCGGCTGAACATGTTTCACTGGCACCTCACCGACCGCCCCTCGTGGCGCATCGAGTGCCGCTGCTTTCCGCAGCTCAACGACCCGAAGTATCAGCGGCGCGGCCGCGACGAGGGCAAATTCTACACCTACAACGAGATACGCGAATTGTGCGCTTATGCCCGCGAACGCGGCATCACGGTGATACCCGAAATTGATATGCCCGGACACTCCGAATCGTTCACCGCAGCCATGGGATTCACCATGCAGTCGAAGCAAGGTATGGAGGCTTTGGGTAAGTGCCTCGACGAGTTCTTGGAAGAAATACCTGCCTCGCTGTGTCCGTATATTCATGTGGGCAGCGACGAGGTGCACGTCGACGACCCCGAAGGCTTTGCCCGCTGGGCGCAGGGCTACATAACCGACCGCGGGCGCATTGCCATGGTGTGGGACCCGGGTCTGCCGGTGATGCCGGGCACCATTCGCCAGATTTGGAATGGCGGCGCTGAGTCGAATGCCAAAGCCATTGCACGCCCCGAGCGATATGTCGACTCGTTTGTGGGCTATCTGAACTACTACGATCCGAACCTGTTTAGCATGCGGGCATTCCAGCACAAGGCGTGCGGGCAGGAAGTGCCCGACACTGCCAAGGCGCTTGGCGGCATATTGTGCCTGTGGAACGATGTGCGCGTCGACGACAAGAGCCGCATAGCGCTGCACAACGGTATGGTCAACGGCATGATGGCGTTTGCCGAACGCTTTTGGAACGGCGGCGCCGGCGGCTCGTCGATGCCCGATGAAAACCTCTATCCCGACCCTTCGACCCCCGACGGCAAAGCATTGGCACAGTTTGAACGCCGCATGAGCAACCACCGCGACCGATTCTTTGCCGGCGACGAGATTCGCTGGGTGGCAAATGCCCACATCGCTTGGGATATTGCCCTCGGCAACAGGACGGTGAAGGCGTGGGGCGGTGCCATTGACCTTGATGTGCTTTGCCAAACCAACGGCATGAAGTCAGGTGCGCTCCGCGAGGCTGTGGCAACCACCTTCATCACCGTGCCTGCCGATACGGTGGTGACTGCTTGGCTCGGCTTCGACACTCCGGCGCGCAGCGACCGCATGTCAACCGGCATCGGACAGCAATACCGGTGGGAAAACGACGGCATGATAACCGTGAACGGCAGCGCTGTCTGGCCATCGGAGCCGTGGAAACAGCCGTGCTCCTATTGCTATCCGTTCCACACCTGGGGACGCGCGCAAGAGGAAGAACCGTTCACCGACGAGCAACTGTATTGGATGCGCCAGCCGGTGAAACTGCATCTCAAACGCGGCACCAACCGCATCGAAATCACTATTCCGCATGCATTTGGTGGACAACGCTGGGGCTTCGGATTCATACCGATGCGAACCGACGAAAAGGGTATGGCTGTGGAAGCATTATTATAAATAGGTGTGAGGTTTTCGCCGCTTAATGAAACAGAAGATATTATGCAGATACTACTTGCTTGTGCCAAAACAATGACTGACCCCGGCGACGCATGCGCCCCGGAGTTGAGCGTGCCGGCGTTTGCTGCCGAAGCCATGCAGTTTGCCGCCGACATGACGGCGCTCGACGTTGCCGACATTACCGCTGCTATGCACTGTTCGCAACGGATTGCTGCCGAAACAGCCATGCGTTACCGCCGCTTCTTCAGCGACGAGCCCTTGCAGCCCGCCGTGCTTGCCTATTACGGGCAAGCCTACAAGACGCTGCGAGCCCGCGAGTTCACTCCCCGACAATTGCACTACGCCGAGCAGCACCTGTGGATTACGTCATTTCTCTACGGGCTGCTGCGTCCGCTCAACGGCATCCACCCTTATCGCATGGAGGGCAAAGTGTGCCTGCCATCTGCCGATGGCGAAAACATGTTCGGCTTTTGGCGCAACCGCCTAACCACCAAGCTCATCGACTCGGTGAAAGCCGACGACGGCGTGCTGCTGCACCTTGCCACTGAGGAGATGCAACACCTCTTTGACTGGAACCGTGTGAAGCGCGAAGTGACGGTGATTCAGCCGCAGTTTGTTGTAGAAAGCAACGGACGCACCAAGGCGGTTGCCGTATATGCCAAAAGTTGCCGCGGAGCCATGACACGGCACGTGATAATCAACCAAATCGACAGCCCTGCCAAGCTGCTTGAGTTCAGTTATCAGGGGTTCGTTTATCGCGAAAACCTCAGCAGCGCCACCAATTTTGTGTACGTTCTGTGAAAAACACGCAAAAAATGGGAATATCGGTGTGAGCAAGCATTAACATTTGTTTATAAACAAGGGCGTTTGATGATATAAATTTAAACCGCTTTAACTAAAATAATGCCCTCTGCACATCTTTTAACAATTTGGTAACAAAAATTAAACATAAATTATTTTTTAGTAACCGAAATACACCTACATTTGTCGGAGTTTTGAATCTTGTGGGTGTAAAATATGCCCATTATCAAGAGACGAGAAAATATTAACTATTGAAATAATATAAAAACAGAAAAATGGCAAACGTAAAACAAGCAGAGGGCAAATTAGGCGTCCTCGTAGTAGGTTTGGGAGCTGTTAGCTCTACATTTATGACAGGTGTGCTCATGGCACGCAAAGGCCTTGCAAAGCCGGTAGGTTCGATGACTCAATACGACAAGATTCGTGTAGGTCGCGGCGCTGACAAGAAATATCTTCACTATAAAGACATTGTTCCAATTGCTGACCTCAAAGACATCGTGTTCGGTGCATGGGACGTATATCCTGCCAATGCATATGAAAGTGCAATCAACTGCGAAGTGTTGAAAGAAAAGGATATCGAACCGGTTAAGGATGAATTGGTGCAAATCGTTCCTATGAAGGCTGCTTTCGACAAGAACTATGCAAAGCGTCTTGATGGCGACAATGTGAAGACTTGCAAGGACCGTTGGGATATGACAGAGCAAATCCGTCAGGACATCCGCGACTTCAAGGCACGCACCGGCGTTGCTCGCGTGGTTGTACTTTGGGCTGCTTCTACCGAAATCTACGTTCCGGTTAACGAAAAGGTTCACTATCACCTCGCTGACCTTGAAGCTGCAATGAAGGCTAACGACTGCGAACACATCGCTCCATCGATGTGCTATGCTTACGCAGCCCTCACCGAAGGTGCTCCATTCATCATGGGTGCTCCTAACACCACAGTGGACATTCCTGCTATGTGGGAACTCGCTGAAAAGACCAAGATGCCTATCGCCGGCAAGGACTTCAAGACCGGTCAAACACTTGTTAAATCGGGCTTCGCTCCAATCATCGGCACCCGCTGCCTGGGTCTTAACGGTTGGTTCTCTACCAACATCCTTGGCAACCGCGACGGTCTCGTGCTCGACGAACCGGCTAACTTCCGCACTAAGGAAGTGAGCAAGTTGTCGACTCTCGAATCAATCCTGGTTCCTGAAAATCAACCTGACCTCTACGGCCACGGCAACGACGAAGACACCCAATACTATCACAAAGTGCGCATCAACTACTATCCACCGCGCAACGACAACAAGGAAGGCTGGGACAACATCGACATCTTTGGTTGGATGGGCTACCCAATGCAAATCAAGATTAACTTCCTCTGCCGCGACTCTATCCTTGCCGCACCACTTTGCCTTGACTTGGTATTGCTCAGCGACTTGGCTGCTCGTGCCGGCCGTTATGGCACACAACGCTTCTTGAGCTTCTTCCTCAAGAGCCCAATGCACGACTACACCGAGGACGAAGTGCCTGTAAACCACCTCTTCCAGCAATATGTTATGCTGAAGAACGCTTTGCGCGAAATGGGCGGTTACGAAGCTGACGAAGAAATCGACTAATCATTAATAGCAAGTTATGGCATAAACAGTGATTTCAGACATAAATGCCAAGCTTGGAACAAACTGCAAGACGGCTGTCGCATAAGCGGCAGCCGTCGTTTTTTTTGCCTCGAGGCTATGTGGGATGCGAATTTTGTGAATCTGCAACCGCGCCGCGGTTGTAATGTAATTCGCGTCCTGTGCGGACGCAGGAAGGTGGGGATGATGGTAACCCAGGGTTGCGCTTCGCTTACCCCGGGCTAAATGCCTCGCCCTTCGGCTCGGCCTCACATGCTTCGCATGTCATCGCGGCCTATCGGGCGTATGCCAGGCGGGTGATAGGCGTCCGTATAGGACGCGACCCCGGAGGCAGGATGCCGACGGGATTTAGCCGTGGGTGACGTCAGTGTAACCCACGGACACAACGCCACCCTCCGACATTGCATCCGCATAGGATGCGAATTTTGTGAATTTGCAACCGCTCCGCGGTTGTGGATGGTGAGGATGTCCGTGTGTCCCCACATAGTCGCCTGCGGCGCCAATGTGGGGTTATTGAAGTTGTAACCGCTCCGCGGTTAATATCGCCTCGTCATCTTTGATGCGCCGAATCGAGGCGGGGTGTTATGTAATTCGCGTCCTGTGCGGACGCCGGATTGTGGGGGATGATGGATACCTGGGGTTGCGCTTCGCTTACCTCGGGCTAAGTGCCTTGCCTTTCGGCTTGGCGTCACATGCTTCGCATTCATCGCCACAACATTGTTGTGGGCGTATCCACGATAACCTTGCGATGGGTTGCGGGCGTATGCCATACGCCCCTACACGCGCACGACAACTATTTGATGGGTTCGAGGTGCAGCATGATGTGGGTGGCGGCGCCGAACTCGCTGCGCAGGTTGCGCTCTATCTCGCTTGCGCGGCGGTGAGCCTCGGCAAGCGGCATATCGCCGGGTAGCCGTAGGTGCATCTCAATGGCTATGGTGTTGCCTATGCGGCGGGTGTAAAGGTGGTGTATGTCGTTCACCTCATGGGTGCGGTAGACAATCTCGCGTATGAGGTTCTCAGTATCGTTTGGCAGACTTTCCTCAAGCAGTTCGCCCGACGATTTGCGAATGAGCATATAAGCCGTCTTGATGATGAACACGCTCACCACCACGGCGGCGATGGGGTCGAGCACCGCCCAGTCGTTGCCTAACAGTACGGCGCCGCCTATGCCTATGGCAGTGCCAATCGACGAGAGCGCGTCGCTGCGGTGATGCCAAGCGTTGGCTTCGAGCGCCGACGATTCGGTTTCGAATGCCACCTTGCGGGTGATGCGGAATACCCATTCCTTCGACAATATGCTGATGATGGCAGCGGCGAGGGCTATGTACCCCGGCGACTGCAGTTGTTCACCGCGGCAGAAAGAGTAGATTTTTGTCAATCCTTCCCATCCCAGCATGCAAGCCACTGCAAGCAGTGCGATGCCGATGATTGAGGTGGCTATGGTTTCGTATTTGCCGTGACCGTAGGCGTGGTCGTCGTCGGCAGGCTTGTTGCTGAGGCGCACAAATACCAGCACTATCAGGTCGGTGACAAAGTCGCTCAGCGAGTGCACGGCATCGGCAATCATTGCAGCTGAATGCCCGATTATGCCTGCTGCAAACTTGGCAACGAGCAGCAGCATATTCACCACGCTGCCCAGCAGCGTCACGCGGTAGATTTGCCGATTTCTGTCTTGTTCTATCATTTTCTTTGATTCCCTCCTATTACTATTAATTGGTGGGTGCAAATATAATGCTTTTTGTTGTGAAACTGATAGCAAATTGCAGCTATTAGGTGTGGGGCAGGGGGAAAAGCGCAAAAAGTCGGAGCAGCAAGCGGCATTTGGTGCGGCACTGTGTTGCTCCGGCGGTTTTAGTCTTTTAATTTATGAATCGCTTTGATGTGTTGCTTTCGTGCGGGTTTTTATTATTCTACGCCTGGCACTTTAGGCAATTTGGCAAGGCTTTCGGCAATCTGTTCGTCGGTGGGGATTACGTCCGACATTGTTTTGTTGTTGAATTGCTCGTAAGCCACGAGGTCGAAGTATCCGGTGCCGGTGAGTCCGAACACGATGGTTTTTTCTTCGCCGGTTTCTTTGCATCGGAGGGCTTCGTCGATGGCAACGCGAATGGCATGGCTGCTTTCGGGGGCAGGCAGGATGCCTTCGACGCGGGCAAATTGCTCGGCAGCGGCAAACACCGAAGTCTGTTCAACGGCACGTGCTTCGATGAGACCATCGTGATAGAGCTGCGAGAGGATGGTGCTCATGCCGTGGAATCGCAATCCGCCGGCGTGGTTGGCTGACGGGATGAATTGGCTGCCCAGTGTGTACATCTTGGCGAGAGGACAAATCATGCCGGTGTCGCAGAAGTCGTAAGCAAACTTGCCGCGAGTGAAGCTCGGGCACGAAGCCGGTTCTACGGCAATGATTTGATAGTCGGCTTCGCCGCGCAGTTTTTCGCCAACGAATGGGCTAACGAGTCCGCCGAGGTTTGAGCCGCCGCCGGCGCAACCGATGATTATGTCGGGCTTGATATCGTATTTTTCGAGAGCCGTCTTGGTTTCCAATCCAATTATTGTTTGGTGGAGAAGCACTTGGTTGAGCACCGAGCCGAGCACGTAGCGATAGCCTTCTTGTGTTACGGCTGCTTCAACGGCTTCGGAGATGGCGCAGCCAAGGCTGCCTGTGGTGTCGGGGAATTCGGCAAGAATCTTGCGTCCAATCTGTGTGGTGTTGCTGGGCGAGGGGGTTACCTTGGCGCCGTAGGTGCGCATCACCTCGCGGCGGAAGGGTTTCTGCTCGTAGGAGCACTTCACCATATACACCTGGCAGTCGAGTCCAAAATAAGAGCATGCCATGCTCAGCGCGGTGCCCCATTGTCCGGCGCCGGTTTCGGTGGTGACGCCCTTCAGGCCCTGCTTTTTGGCGTAGTAGGCTTGGGCGATGGCAGAATTGAGTTTGTGGCTGCCCGAGGTGTTGTTTCCTTCAAATTTATAGTAGATTTTGGCAGGAGTGTCCAATGCTTTTTCGAGGAAATAAGCCCTCACCAGAGGCGATGGGCGATACATCTTGTAGAAGTTTATGATTTCTTCGGGAATGTCGAACCACTTGGTGTCGTTGTCGAGTTCCTGCTTGTTGAGTTCGGTGCAGAAAATGGGTGCCAAATCGTCGTGTGTGAGCGGTTTGCCTGTACCCGGATTGATGAGCGGAGCCGGTTTGTTGGTCATATCGGCACGCACGTTGTACCATTGTGTTGGAATCTCGTTCTCGGCAAGATAGATTTTGTAGGGAATCTTAGTATCCATAGTTTTATGCAAAAATTTTAGTCTAAATGTGAATAAATATTGAAACTTTCTTTGCAAATAATCGCAATCGGCAAGGCTTAATCGTGGTGATTGGTGATGCTGAAATTGATATTGCGCTACAAAACTATAAATAATTTTTCATTATTCCTATAAAAATGCAAATAATTTTCTCAAAAAATAGCATTTTATGTCAATATATATCGATTTAATAATAAATATGCAAAAATATAATAAATATTGCATATTATACGAATGCATTAGCAGCCAAGTTCAAGTTGGTTTTTAACGAGGTGATAGTAGGTGCCGCGTTTGGCGATGAGCGATTGGTGGCATCCGCACTCTGCCACTTTGCCGCCATCGAGCACCACAATCTGGTGGGCATTCTGCACCGTGCTTAGGCGGTGAGCAATCACCACCACGGTTTTGCCTTTGTAGAAGCGGCTTAGGTTGTCGACAATGGCGCGCTCGCTCACCGAGTCGAGCGAGTTGGTGGCTTCGTCGAGGAAGATGTAATTGGGGTTGCGGTATACGGCACGGGCAATGAGGATGCGTTGTTTTTGCCCGGCGCTCAAGCCTATGCCGTCGCGTCCGATGCGAGTTTCGTATTTCAGTGGCAGCGACATGATGTGGTTGTGTATGCAGGCTATGCGTGCGGCTTCAACGAGTCGTTGGTGGTCTACGTCGCTGTCGTCTACGGCGATGTTGTGGGCAATCGATTCGGAGAAAATCGCGCCGTCCTGCATCACCACGCCGCATTGCCTGCGCCACCATTGTTTGTTGAGCGATGCTATGTTTGTGCTGCCCACGGCAATGTTGCCTGCCTCGACGGGGTAGTAGCCTAACAGCAGTTTCAGCAAGGTGGTTTTGCCGCTGCCGCTTGCGCCCACAATGGCGGTGACTTTGCCGTGCGGTATGGCAATGTTGATGTCGGAAAGTGTGGCGTCAGGAGCATGCGGGTCGTATCGGAAGGTGACTTGGTTGAACGAGATGCCATTCTCGGGGCAGATGATTGCTTCGCCTGTTGATGCCGGGGTGTCCTCGCCGTGGATTTGGCGAATTTCGTTGATGCGTTCAAGGCTGATTTTCACGTCCTGCAGCGAGTAAGCCCATTGGGTGAGTTGCTCCACGGGGCTGATGAGTTGCCCTATAATGAATTGTATGGCAAGCATTGTGCCCAGCGTGATGTGGTTGTTGATGACGGCTGTGGCAGCCATTACGGTGATGATGATGTTGAGCGATTCGGTGATGAAGATGCTTCCGGCGAAGTTGGTTTGCTGCAGTCGCAAGCTTTTCAGTTGCACGTCGTATAGCCCCCGCTGCATTGATTCCCATTCATGGCGGCGGCGCTGCTCGCAGTCCTGCAATTTGATTTCCTGAATGGTGGTGAGCAGTTGAAACGAGGTGTTGTTGGCAGCGGCTTGACGCTCGAACATTTCGTAGTCCACCACACGGCGGCGGCGCAGAAACGCCATGTTCCATAGTGCATAAATCGATGCTCCTGCGGCAAAGACGCCGAAAATGGCAACATTGAAGTAGAGCAGCACGCCGGCAAACATGGCAAGCGAAAGCGAGGCAAACGCCACATTGAGCGATTGCTCGGTGAGGAAAGTGTTCACGCGGCTGTGGTCGGCAATGCGTTGCATGAGGTCGCCCGACGTTTTTGTGTCGAAAAACCACATTGGCAGCCGCAGCAGTTTGGCAAGGAAGTCGCTCACCAGCGATATGTTGATGCGCATGCTAATTTTCAGCAACACGCGGCGGCGGCAGAAGTCGATAGCTGTGCGGCTCACGGTGAGCATCAGTTGGGCAAGCAGGACGAGCCAGATGAAGCCGATGTCTTTGTTGTGTATGCCCACATCCACTATTTGCTGAGTGAGCAGCGGCAACGCCAGTTGCAGCAGGCTGCCCACGATTAGTGCCATAAGAATTGCGGCAAACGGGTGGCGATAGGCTGCAATGTACTTCATCAGAAATTTGAGTGAACGGCTGTCGCCGGCATTGTCGGCAGGGCTGCCGAGGTCGTAGAATTGCGGCGTGGTTTCAAGCATCATGGCAATGCCGCAAGGCTCGTTGTCGACGCGGGTGCTAATCCAGCATTGCTCAAACTCGGTGCGTGAATATTTTATTAACCCTTTTGCCGGGTCGGCGATGCAGAAGGTGTTGCCGCCGCGAATGTCGTAGAGCACCACAAAATGGTTCTGAGTCCAATGCAAAATGCAGGGCAGTGGCGAATGAGCGAGGCGGTCGGCGGTGATGCGCACGCCAGTGGCGCGCAGCCCCAGCGCTGATGCTGCCTGACTGATGGCGAGCATCGACAGCCCTTCGTTGGTGGCGTGGCATATCTGTGCTATTGCGGCAATCGACATGCGTCTGCCGTAGTGGCGGCACACCATGGCCAGGCAGGCTATGCCGCATTGCATGGCATCGTGTTGACGTACGCAGCGAAATTGTCGGAACAGCATATCGTAGGGGTTGGGGGTTAAAAACGGGTCTTTTCGGTGTTGCCGGCGCCTTGACCTTTATATTTCTTTTTGGTGGTGTTGAACATATATCGCACCGAACATTCAATGCCTCGGGTGTTGTTTCTTTGCTCAACATATATGTCGCGGCAGTCGTTAAAGATAGTATAATATCTTTTGTGCCCTGCATTGAACAAACCGTTATAATTGAGTTTCACTTGCCAATGACGGTTGAAAGTCTTGGTGACACTGACATTGGTGTTGAGGCGGCTGCCCATATCGATGTTTTCGGCTTGTCCGTTGCTGAACCACGCCATAGAGGCTTCAAGCCTGATGTTGCGAGGAAGAACCAAAATATTGCGCCATTGCACCATCGCTATGGGGTTGTTCATGCGTCGCGTTGCACCGCGGTAGTCTATCTTGTAGAATTGCGTTAGCGCACCGGCAGTGAGCACGCCAAAATAGCGCCCGAACTGAGGCATATATGAAACAAATGCTTCGAGTCCGTTCAAGTTGTAGTCCGAATTGTCTTTTTTTAGCAATGTTGTGCCCCTGTTGGATGTTGACGATGATGAGAGGTATTCGCCAATCGATGTAATGATTTTACCGTCGGTTAACGAATAGCTTGCGGCAAGAATGAAATTGCCTATCTGATAATTGGCACTTAATTTGTGTGTGTATTCGTTTCGCAGCAGAGGGTTGCCGCTTTCATAAAGATTGCGGTTAACGTAGATTACTCTGCTTGAGAGTTGCGAGTAGAGGGGTCGTTTGTATTTGTAGGCATAGCTTAGTTGTAGCATGGTTTTGCCCAACGGCAAATTGATGTTTGCCGAATGCAGTAGCTTGTCGTAGACACGCGATTGCTCGGGAATTAGCACGCCATATTCGCGATAGCGGCTGTCGATGTGTTCGTAGCGCAAACCAGCTTGCAGACTTGCTTTGCCTAATTGCTGAACCAATTCCACGTAAGCGGCTGATGTGGTTTCGTCGATGGTGAGGCTGTTGTTGTGGAGATATTGCTCGGTGTTGCTGAAATCGTCGGCGCGATGAGTGTCGATAATTTCGGCTCCGAAATTAATGTTGCCTTTTAGCAGCGGATGCGAAACGTGCACTTCGGCGGCAATCATTCGCGAATCAACGTCGGATACGGTGGTTATATTGCGGTGGTCGGAATCGTTGATTGTTTCGTTCGAAATCATGTCTTCGTCGGTGGTTTTCCACAGGAAATCGAAGTTTGCAAAAATGGTGAATTTGTTAAATTTACCATTGTAGTACCCATCCACCAAATGTGAAGTATTATGAGTGAAGCTGTGCTGACTTATTGTAGAAAATTCGTCGATGATGTCGTCAATGCGGTTGTCGCTACTGAAAGAGCGGCGCATCCTTGAAGGGGTGTGTCCAACTTTGTAATAAATGCCGGTTGAAGAAGTGGGCGAGAATGTGTAGTCGAGTCCTATTTGGGCATCGTAGACTTGCGATTTGTGTTTCGTTGCGTAGTCGATTGTTTGCTGAGTGTGTTGCTCCAGCCAAGTGTTTTGTGTGCTTGTGCTTGTGCTTTTCGATTTGCTGTAGCCGTATTGTAAGTTGGTGAATACGTCAAGTTTGCCGTTGCGGTAGTTAAGGCTTAGTTGGTCGTCGCCAATAAAGTAGTCACGCACACCCAGCTTGAGCGTATTGTCAATCGAAATGCCTTCGCCTGGTTGGCGTTCGGCAACGATTCGGATTACTGCATTAGTCGAACTGCCATAGCGAGCGCCAGGGTTGACCACCAGTTCAACGCGCTTTATTTTCTCTGACTTTAGAATGTCTAACTCGTTGAGACTTCGCACTTTGCGACCGTTGATGTAGTATGTGGGTGCGCCTTTGCCGAGCACTTCAATCGAGCCATTGATGTTAGTTATGCCGGGCAGATAGCCAAGCACGTCTTTAGCGGAGCCTATGCGCTCGAGCACTGTGCCGCGTATGGTGGTGGTGAGGGCGTCGCCCTCGATGCGAGTTACGGGCCGCGAGGCTTTCACAACCACTTCGCTCAAGCGAATTGTGTCGGGGGTGAGCACTATGTGCTGTGGCGCGGAGTTGGCTGCTGCGTTGATAAATTGGTCGTTATAACCTAAATGGCTTGCTTTTATGATTGCTTTTTGCTGCGATGCGGTGATGCTGAAGTGTCCGATGCTGTCGGTGGTGGTGCCGTTGATATAAAGCGAATCGGCTGCGCTAAGCAGCACCACGTTGGCAAGGTGCAGTGGTCGGCCGTTATGGTCCACAACAATGCCTTGATAGACTGGTGTTTGTGCCGATGTGCCACCAAATGTACAAGCTATTAGCATGAGTAGTGATAAAAGAAACGGTTTCATTTTTTTCTTTTATTTTAAGTTGATTCAGATTCAATTATAAATAATATGTTCGATTGCTTTAACGTGTCGTGAATGGGCAATTTATGTCGGGGTAATACCATTTGTCGCTGCCGTGTTTCCTCACGATTTCGCGGTAGCACACTTGCCGGAGGTTACGGCACTCGTCGAAGCGTGTGCATGAGTGGCAGAGTGAGTCGTCGGGTATGTCGGTTTGCTTGATGAAGTAGAGCGATTTGGCTTTTTCGGAGTTCCAAATTTCCTGTATGCTGTTGCGCATCACGTCACCCACAATGAAGTGTGGATTCCAGTAAAGTTGTTCGCAGATGGTGACTTTGCCGTCGGGCAGAATGTAGAGCGACGAGAATAGCCCGCTGCAGAATGTGCGGTTGTCAAAGAATTTCTCTTCACGGTCTGCTTCGGCATGCCTGCCTGCTTCAGAGGGTTGATTTTCAACGTCTTGCGGCATCATTTCGGGGTAGCGGATTGAAAACCTGCTTGTTTTGGCTATTGAGGCAAGGTAGCGAATTGCTTCGCCCATAGCCTCGGCGCTTATCTCAATTTCGCTGTATGGTGCGCGAGGATATAGGGTAGGGTCGCCTTTAACGATGTGCCAATCTTTGATGTTGCCAAGCGTTGAGAACAAGTCGTAGAGCGATTTCATGTCGTCCTCCGAGCCATTGTGGCGTGTAAGCACCGAATGAATCATCACTGGAATGTGGTATTTGTCGAGCAGGCGCAGAGAGTCAGCCATGCGTTCGGCATAGCCGGGCTTCACTTTAAGTGAATCGGCAAGGTGGCTATCGATGAGGGTGTCGAGCGAAATTTGAATGTCGAGCACATTCAGTTGGGCAAGCGTCCTCACGATGGCTTCGTCGACGGGCATCTTGGTCGACAAGTAGGGGTTATAGTCGTTGTTGCGTAATTCGGCAAGCACTTCGCGCCAATGGGGATAGAGGAAAAATTCGCCGCCAATCACGTCGAAGGTGTTCACGTTCAGTTGTTTGGCTTCGCGAATCAGCTCGATTATGCGCTCAAGAGGTATGGTGCAGTGGGCTCGGCGCGATTTGTCCTGATAGCAATAGATGCAGTCGGTCACGCAAGTGTTGTTCACCATCAGGGTGAGCACCGAAGGCGTGGCATGGCGCTTCATCACCACATCGGCTTTGTCGTATTCAAACATCTCGGGTTGATAGCGGTGCTCGTGCATCGGTTGCGTGCTCGACACTATTGTGTGCGGCGGAAAGGTCGACACGCCGCTGGTTGCTTTCATTGCTATCTGCTTGGGGTTGTCAATAAGGCTGTTGACAAACTTTTCCACCAAATCGGGGCTTACACCTAAGCTCTCGGCGGCGCTGCTGATGCAATGCCGTTTCTCCCTGCCGTCTACAAAGCTGAGAATCATTGCATAGATGGGGTGTATGGCATTGGTGAACGAATCCTCAATGCCGTCGAGCATATTGCGTCCCATCAGGCGCGCCATCACCAAAGTTCTTCCTTCATCGGGTTTGAGTGTGTATAGTGGATTAAATGCAATATATTCCATATCCATAAGTTATGGTATAACAATAACGTCCATTACTGTTGTTGTGCATGCATTCCTTGTTGATAGCAGAATAGTAATTGAGGCAAAAAAGATGTTGAGGCTCACAAATATGCCGTTGAAGGCTATTTCGCTAAAACTTGGATTTGACGATGCTTCGAATTTTGTGAAATTTTTTAAGCGCATTGTGGGCAAAACGCCTTTGCAATATCGGGCAATGGAATAAAAATAATAAAAGTTAATCGCCCTTTTTGCGGCGGAATATGTGCATCACGTTTGTTGCGCAGAAAGTGCAGGTAGTGCAAGTTGAAATACATGTGGTGGCGCAATAGTGGCATTGTTCAGAGCCTTTGCCTGCCTTTATTTCGTAAAGTTCAGTGTTGGAGAGCAACTCCTTGGCTTCGAATGAATGTTTTCTTAAATTCTCGTTACTCATAACTGATGTTTGTTTTTTTTGGTTGATTAATTTGTGTTGAGGTTTCGTTTTTGTGACAAAAGAAGCCGTCGTTGATAGCAAAGGTAGTAAAGAGATTCGATAATTCCAAATAAATCTGCTGGCTAAACAATCGGCATTATTTGGCGATAAGCGGGGTTGTTGAAAAATTATTGTTTCGTATGTCGGCGAAAAGTTGTAAATTTGTAGGATGTAGGTGAATGGTTCACTGCGTAACGATTTTTCAACTTCTGCTCACTATGATTGAAATTGCACTTTATCTGATTCCTGTTCCGCTGAGCGATGGCGCGGTGGAGAATGTGTTGCCGGCAAGCAATTTGGCGCTTGTGAGCGAGATAAAGCATTTCATAGTGGAGAATGTGCGCAGTGCGCGGCGCTTTCTGAAGAAGTGCGACCGCAGCATCAATATCGACGAACTGACGTTCTACGAGTTGAACCGCCACACCGACCCTAATGTGATTGCCGACTATCTGCAGCCGCTGGAGCGTGGCGCGGCGATGGGAGTGATTAGCGAAGCCGGCTGTCCGGCGATTGCCGACCCGGGCGCTGATGTGGTTGCCATTGCGCAGCGCAAGGGGCTGAAGGTGCGTCCGTTGGTGGGGCCGTCGAGCATCCTTATGGGCTTGATGGGCAGCGGGTTCAACGGGCAGAGCTTTGCCTTTGTGGGCTATCTGCCAATCGACCAGGGCGAGCGTGCGCGCAAGTTCAAGGAGATGGAGCGGCTGATTCGCAACGACAGCCAGACGCAGATATTCATCGAAACGCCTTATCGCAACAACAAGTTGATGGCAGAGATGTGCAAGCAGTTGCCGGGCAATCTGGCGCTATGTGTTGCCACCGACATCACCGGCGAGGGCGAGAAGATTGTGACAAAAACAGTGAGGGAGTGGGCGCATACGAAGTATGATTTCGACAAGGTGCCTACTATT
Source organism: Muribaculaceae bacterium (assembly GCA_051871535.1). Lineage (GTDB taxonomy): Bacteria > Bacteroidota > Bacteroidia > Bacteroidales > Muribaculaceae > SFTJ01. The sequence continues at coordinate 27,135 of JBJECX010000045.1, forward strand.
TTTCTGTTGTATAAATAAGGATTCGTTTTGAGAAAGAAGGGAGCTTGATATAAGATATGGCAAAACAGAGGCGGACAACAAAGAGTGACAGCCGACAGGCAGCATTGTTTTTTGAAGACGACGAGGTGCAAACCGAGGTGAACGAAACGGAGGAGGTGATGCCCGACATCGAGGTGATTCTGCCCGAGAAGCGGGTGTCGCAACCGGCTGAGGAGTCGTGTGCCGACGAGGTGCCGGCGGTGCGTAGGCGCAAACTGCGCTTTATGAGTTTTGGCAGCGGCAGCAGCGGCAACTGTGCCTATTTCGGCAACGACGATGGCGGTGTGCTCATCGATGCCGGTGTCGACACCAAATTTGTGTTTGAGGCATTGAAGCGCAATGGCGTGACTGCTGAGATGGTGAAGGGCGTGGTGCTCACCCACGACCACGGCGACCACGTGCGATATGCCTATAACATTGTGCGAAGCTACAAGCACATTCGCCTCTACTGCACGCCACGACTGATGAACGGGCTGCTGCGCCGCCACAGCGTGTCGCGCCGAATAAAGGAATATCAGGAAAACGTATTCAAGGAAATTCCGTTTAAGATTGCCGACTTCACCATCACTGCGTTCGATACCTCGCACGACGGTTCGGACAACATGGGCTTCATGATTGAAAACGATGGTCAGAAGTTTGTGGTGGCACCGGATATGGGCATCATCAACGCCCGCACCGCGTTCTATGCCAAGGAAGCCAACTATCTGATGCTGGAGAGTAACTACGACAGCCGTATGCTCGACGAAGGCTCGTATCCCGAATACCTCAAGCAGCGCATACGCAAGGAAACCGGACACCTCGACAACAAGGTGGCTGCGCAGTTTGTGGCAGAAAACTACAGCGAGAAGCTGAAATATCTGTTCCTTTGCCACCTGAGCAACGACAACAATACCCCCGAGAAAGCCCTTTCCGCCATGCGTGGCGCGCTGGAGAAGCGCGGCATAACGGTGGGCGACTGCTCTAACACCGTGGCGATGCGCGACTGCGCAATGCAGCTCTATGCCTTGCCGCGCTACGATTGCTCGCCATTGTTTGTGCTCACCGATTGATTCATTGCCTTTATCCCCATCCACACGAGATGAGAATCACAACCATAGCTTTAGCTACCACGCTCTTTGCCTTGGCAGCGTGCGGCGGCAATTCGCCTTGGCGACCCGAAGGCGATGCCGGCGGCGAAGGTCCCGACATTGCCACGCTTGAGGTGAGTGCCGAGGGCAATGAGGCTGTTGACTGGCGTGGCGCCGGCGTGGCTGTGACGGTGACCTCGTCGGCCGACTGGGCGGCAACGTGCGCCGACGACTGGTGCACAGTGCAACCGGTATCGGGCAAGGGCGGAACGTCAACAATAGCGGTGAATGTGGCTGCCAACGGCAGCGCCGCCGAGCGCCAAACCGCATTGCAGGTTGCATCGGGCAACCGCAAGGCTTCGGTGAAGATTACGCAAAGGGCAAAGCCTGAATTGATTTTTTCATCCACGGCACTCACCTTTGGCAGCGCAAAAGGCACGCAAGTGATGGTGCTGAAAAGCAATGTCGCCTGGAGCGCGACGTGCGCTGACGACTGGTGCACAGTGAGCCCTGCATCGGGCAAGACAGGCACCACTGCCGTGACGGTGAGCGCAGGGCAAAACGCCTCGGGCGCCGAACGCCAAACCACCATAACCATCGATGCCGACGGCGCAATAGCCACAGTGAGCGTAGCGCAATCGGCTTCCTGAGATATAACGTGATTTTATCTTGAGCAGATGCAGGGTCTACGCAGCTTCGTTGCTGCCGAGAATCCAGCGATAGAGGTTGCATCCCACAAAGTTGCCTGCCACGATGCTTGCGTATAGCAGCAGCACCTGTGCGGCGTTGTCGGCAAGGAATCCGGCGGGCACCACCAGATAGTAGAACGCATCGGCAACGCAGTGCGGAAAACCGCATACAATGAACAGCGGCACCCCGAACAGAAGCGGCAGAAACTTGGCTTCGCGGCCCCATTTCACGGCTGTGGTCATGATGAAACCGCAGCCAATGGCAAGCACTCCGCATTGCCACCATCCGGCATTCAGGCGGCCCTCAAGTAGGTGCTGTGCGGTTTGCTGCAGCGGCATGGGCGACACGCGCGCCATCATTGCCACCAGCAGACAGCCAACAATGTTCAGCGCCAATATGGCACACAGCTTGGCAAATTCGCCCTTGACGAAGAATCCTGCCGTGCCGGTGTAGAGCTTAAGCCTGTAGTGCACCACGGCAAGCAGCCCGAAAGCGAAAGTCACGGCGCCCACCACGCCGCCAATGGCAAGGTAGCCGAAACCGGCAATGCCGATGCAGATGCCTGCAAGCAACGCCGAGCCGGCGAATGAAAGTGATTGATTCATTTTTATCTGTTTAGGTATGTTTGTTTGACAGTGTAAAGCAAATAAAGTTTTGGTTGAGATATGCAACACCAGTTTCAGGTGCAAATTTAGTGCAAAGTTTCGCCATAAGCAAATGTGTGTGCCCAAAGCACACTATATGACGCATAAAATCACTATCTTTGCACCACGGCTGACAAAACAAATTTTTCCGGCCGATAGAGTATGATTAAAAAGTTATTGACAAAGATTGTGATATTCTTTCTGGCATCGTCGTTCGGTGCCGTGTTTTTGGGCAAATTCCTGCCCATCTACTACACACCCCTCATGTTTGTGCGCCTTGTCGAGCAGAGTGCCGACGACCGTCCCATGAAGCTCAGCCACCAATGGGTGCCTATGGAGGAAATCTCGCGCAACGTGCCGCTGGCGGTGATGGCAAGTGAGGACAACCTGTTTCTTCAGCACAAAGGTTTTGACTTCGAGCAGATAAAAATCGCAGCCAAGGAAGCTGCCGACGGCGGCCGCCGTCGCGGTGCCAGCACCATAAGCCAGCAGACGGCAAAGAACGTGTTTCTGTGGAACGGGCACAGCTGGATACGCAAAGGGCTGGAAGTGTATTTCACAGTGCTGATTGAAGTGGTGTGGGGCAAGGAACGCATCATGGAGGTGTACCTCAACAGCATAGAGATGGGCGACGGCATCTACGGCGTAGAAGCTGTGGCGCAAGAGCACTTCCAGCGTCATGCTTCGCAGCTCACCAAACGCCAATCGGCGCTCATTGCCGCCTCGCTGCCCAACCCCATAAAGCGCGATTCGTCGAACCCCACCCGCTATATGCGCAAGCGTAGCCGTCAAATCATGCGTTTGATGCGCCTCATCGACGACCCCCAAATGGGCTGCGACCCCCAATAACACCTTTTTTGTTGCTGTCGGGTAGATACGTCGCTGGGCGTATCGCATGCGGCAGCAAGCCTCTCGCAGAAATCGCTGATGCCGCAGAAGCAGGTGCGTCCGGATAGGACGTGAATTACCTCTGCATCCAGGTGTGCAAAAAGGGACGCACCGATTGGTCAGTGCGTCCCTTATATGGGTTCTGCGCCGAGGTATCAGCGCAAAGTGTTATGTCGCGATTATTGCGCTACGGCAACCTTCTTCACGGTAGAACCTACGCGAACGATATAGATTCCGGCAGCTAACTCGGGCAGATTGTCAGCCGCGCCGCTGTACACTGCTGCGCCGTTGGTGCCAAACACTTCCACCTTGGCATCGCCTGCACCGCTAAACACAATCTTGCCGCCCTCAACACCGATGGTCACGCCACCATCAGCCTCGATTTCCTCAATGCCCGCAGGGTCATATTCCACAATATTCACAAAGTTCTTCCATGGCTCGGTCTGTTCGTAAAGCGCCTTTGTGCCTGTTGGAACATAGAGAGCGCCATTTTGCATTACTTCTTCAGAGAATGATGCAATGCCAATAGTTAACGATTCATCGGTAGGGTTCTCCCACTCGACATAAACACTCAAATTCTCGTTGCAAAAAAATGCGCCAAATTCAATCGTTTTTACAGATTTCGGAATGGTAACGCTTGCCAGGTTTTGGCAGTTGTAGAACGCATAGTCTCCTATTGAGGTGATAGTCTTTGGGAGGGTTATGCTTGTAAGGTTACAGCAATCATAGAATGTGTTATTTGCAATCTCGGTCACCGAATTAGGGATAGTAATACTTGACAAGCCTTTACATCCAGCGAATGTGCTTTGTGCAATCTCGGTCACCGAATTAGGGATAGTAATGCTTGACAAGCCGGTACAATTATAGAATGCGCTATTTGCAATCTTTGTTACTGAGTTTGGGATTATCACTGATGTAAGATTGGTGCAATTCGCAAATGTGCCCATCTCAATTTCAGTTATGGAATTAGGAATGGTGATGTTTGTCAATCCACTACAGTATGTAAATGCATACTCTCCAATCTTGGTAACTGTTTCAGGGATGTTTAAGGTTGTTAAACCACTGCATCCGTAAAATGATTTATTTCCGATTGTTATTACGCCGTCAGGGACGGTTGTTGTGTTGCAACCAACAATCAAAGCATTGGTGGCAGTTTCGATAATTGCGTTGCAGTCGTTTCTGCTATCGAAAACAGGGTTGCCTTGTTCAACAATTAGGCTTGCTAAGCTTGTGCAATTGGCGAATGGGTTGTCGACAATCTTAGTCACTGAACTTGAGATAGTAACGGATTTCAATCCAGAGCAGCCACTAAATGTGTCTTTGCTAATCTCTGTTAGCGAACTTGGGATATTTATGGCAGTCAAATTACGACATGCATAGAATGCAAGTTCTCCAATCGAAGTCACCGAATTGGGAATGGTAAAGTCTCTTAAGGATAAGCACAAAAAGAATGCTTGTGACCCTATATTGGTTACTGAATTAGGAATGATTACGTTTTTTAAAGAAGTACAGTAATAGAATGCTTCTCTCGAGATACTCGTAGTACCCTCTTTAATTGAAGCCGTATAATTGTTAGGCATATCTCCTTTATATTTGTAAAGCGCAGTGCCAATGTAAACTAAACCATCGGGTAAGGCATTATAAAATGGTGTGGCATCAAAGGCCTGTGGACCAACTAAATTTACGGAATTTGGAATTGTCGCGTTTGAAATACTGCAATTGTAGAATGCCTTATAGCCAATCGAAGTCACTGAGTTAGGAATTGTCACTGAAGTCAGTTCACTGTTGCCAGAAAAGGCCTCATCACCAATTGAAGTTACCATATATTTAACATCATCAACGGTGATTTCTGACGGGATAACAACTTCGCCAACATAAGCAGCGTCGCCCGAAGTAACCGAAGCAGTTGCTGTATTAGCATCGAGGGTGTAATAGATGCCATCAACTTTAGCATCGTAAGCCGATGCCGAATAGGCAACGCTTAACATGGCTGCAATGAGCCATAATCTCAAAGAGTAAATTTTTTTCATAAGTTTTTGAAATTAAATTGATTAAATAAAATGATTCTTTAGTTTGTGAATTGATTTTCAACAAATTAGGTGCTGCAGGGTCTTCTTTTTAGCTGTTGGCGTATCATATTCTGCGTGAGGCTCTGCAGTTTGCTCGTTCAACTCCAATGGGCAACTCCAGGGCCTCAGATAGTCAAGAAAGAGCGTCGAGTAAATGCTTTCCAAATGTCTTTGCCGAAACACTCCCGCGTTGCCCACGACCGGGCTCTGCTCGGGCGGTCGACATCGGCAAATTTACATGGTATTTTTGTGATTAACAAGAAAAAAGGATGATTTTTTATGCCGTGGCTGCTGGGTGTTTGGTGGCGTGGCTGCCGGGTCTGCAACCGCTCCACGGTTGTGGGAGAGTGGGAGCATACCGTTCCCCACATAGTCGCCTGCGGCGCCAATGAGGGGTTATTGAGATTGTAACCGCTCTCGCGGTTAATATCTCTGACAATCAGGCAATTATATATAATATTTTGCTTTGGTTTGTAGGGGTGTATGAAAACTGCCCCATGACACCTCGGGTGTATCGTATACGTTTGAAGGCCTCTCGCGGAAATCGCTGAAAGGCTTTACATCCGCAGTATTAACCACGATGGGTGGAAAAAACTACCGCCCCGTTGGTGGCGGGGCGGATGTGAGGTGGGTAATCAGAATTTAGTAGCTGTATGATTTGCCTTCCGACCATTCGTCGAGCAGGTAGCCGTGCTTGTCGGTGCAGTGGTCGTGGATAGCTTGTTTGCGTTCGTCGCTCACGGAGTTCCACCATTCGGTGCATTGAGGGTATTCAATGCGTGTGGCAATGCCGCTTTGCTTGGTGGCTGCTTTTGAGGCAATGCGTATTTTTTGTTCGCATGTTAGTCCGCACCACCAGAGGTCTAATTCAGTCTTGTTCATGGCCTAATGAATTTTTTGGGGTAGTATACACTGTTTGTTGTTGTTACTTTCGCTTTGGGATGGTGAGTTTCTGGCCGATGCTGATTCGGTCGCTCTTGATGCCGCTTGCGCGCTTGATGGCCGACACTGTGGTGCCGTATTTCTCGGCAATGGCGCCGAGTGTCTCGCCTGAGCGCACGGTGTGAGTGGTGGTGCGAGGTTTGGCGCGTTCAGCCTTGGCGGGCTTTTCTGTTGCTTGTTCGCCATTGCCGGGCACTACAATCGATTGTCCCACCATGATGTTGTTGTCGGTGAGGTTGTTGAGTTCCTTGAGTTGGTCGACGGTGATGCCGTGTTTAGCAGCAATTTTGCCGAGGTTGTCGCCCTTACGCACGGTGTAGGTCGATGTTGCCGGCTTTTGCTTGGCAGTAGTGAGCTTGGCAGCGTCGCCCTTGGCAGGAATCACCAGTGTTTCGCCGGCTTTCACGGCGTCGCCTGTGATGTTGTTGGCAGCCTTGAGCTGGTCGACGGTGATGCCGTTGTCGGTGGCAATCTTGTAGAGCGATTCGCCCGGGCGCACGGTGTGCTTGGTCACGATGCCATCGTCGCTGTGGTTGCGATTCTTGGGCTGCTGCTTGGCTTTGGATTCCGGCTTGGTCTTGGGTTCCGGCTTGGCTTTGGGTTGCTCGGCGGGTTTTTTGGTTTCGGGTGCCGGTTCTGCTACTTCGGTTTCTTCTGCGTCAGGCTGTTGCGTGCCGAGTTGGTCAGCATTGTTGTTGGCAGCCAGCAGTTCGTCGTTGGTCGGGTCGTCGGTTTTCTCGATAGGCACCTTCACGCGTTGTGTGGTGACAATCTTGAGCGATTGCCCGCGCTTAACCGAAGAGCGGCGCAGACCGTTGGCGCGCTTGATGCTCGACGATGTCACGCCATATTTATTGGCGATTTTGGCGAGAGTTTCGCCGCGTCGCACTTTGTGCCACTTGGTGACGGTTTGGGTTTCGTAGGTGAAGTCGACACCCTCAACGCCCGAGATGTCCTGCTGCGAATCGGCGATGGTGGCAGGTTCCACCACGTCGCGGCGGCCGTAGAGGTCGGTGCGATAGTTGAGGATGCTGTCCTTGCTCATGATGAAGCTATATATTTGGTGTGTGGGCAGGCAGAGAGAGTAGGTGTGGGTGTCGCCCGGAATCACGTCGCGGCGGAATTGCGGGTTTAGTACACGCAGTTCTTCCATAGGCATATTCAGCACCTTGCTTATCTGGTTGAAGTTGATGCGTTCGCTCACGGCGATGGTGTCGGTGAGCAGCGGTTTCTTGGCAAGGCTTGGACTGATGTTGTGGTTTTTGAAATATGTCATCACATAGTTTGCGGCGATGAATGCGGGCACATATCCGCGTGTTTCTTTTGGCAGATAGGGATAGATTGCCCAGAAGTCTTTTACCGAGCCGCCGGCACGTCGCAGTGCCTTGTTGACGTTGCCGGGGCCGCAGTTGTATGCGGCAATCACCAGTGACCAGTCGTGATAGATGTTATATAGGTTTTTGAGATATACGGCGGCTTTTTCCGAGGCGCGATAAGGGTCGCGGCGCTCGTCGACCATGCTGTTCACTTCCAGTCCGAGACCTTTGGCAGTGCTAATCATGAATTGCCACAAGCCGGTTGCTCCCACGCGCGATACGGCATCGGGGTTCAGTGCCGATTCGATTACCGGAAGGTACTTCAGTTCGAGCGGCAGGCCTTCTTTTTCGAGGGCTTGCTCGAAGATGGGCATATAGTAGAGGCTCATGCCCAGCATTTCTTCCACGAGAGTGCGGCGTCGCTGAGTGTACATTTCTATGTAGGTTTTCACCACCGAGTTGAAAGGCATTTCGATGGCAACGGGCATGGCGCGTAGTCGTTTGATGTACGTCTCGTCGGTCGCTGTCTCGTTATGTGAGTTTTCTACGTAAGAGTCGAGCACGGTGTAGTTTTTAAGGTACCAGTTGTTCATCAGTGCCTTGGTGTCGGTTTCGAAGCTCTCGGGGAATACAATCGCGTTGTCGACGATGTTTTCCTTTATGGTGTTTACATTCTGTCGGCTCCAGGCAGTGACTGAGGTCAATGCCAAGGTGCAGAGTGTAATAAATCGCAAAGCTGTCTTTTTCATATATCTCTTTTCTTTCTTTTTTTCGCTGTTAAAAACTAATTGCGCATGCCACGCCTAATCCGGGCTTTGGTGACATTGCTTGCTGGTTGATGAGAGTGGGTCGCACTTTCATCGACAGGTCGTCGCTGATGTCGAATTTCGACAAGGCGGCATCGACGTAGGCATCGACCATGCATATCAGATATACGCCAACAATGCTTATGACGCAGAGGTCGCGATTGCGGCGGAAATAGTCTTTTTTCGATTTCAACGACTTTTTTAGCCACGCTTCATCGATGTCGCTTTCGCTCACCGTTGGCGGATAGAAGTCCATGTAGCTCTTGGTGTTAGGGTCGTTGTCCATAATGTCGTTGTAGGCACGGGTGTAGTCCTTGAGCATCTTGTTGTTCCACGATATGGCATAGCCCAGTCCCACGAAGCCGCCCACCACGATAGGCAGTTTCCAGTAGCGGCGGTTGTACACTTGTCCCAATCCGGGGCAGAGAGCCGAGAGCCATAGCGAGCGCGTGGGGTTGATTTTCATGGCGCGCTGGCGGCCGTAGTCGGCAAGTTCGGCAGAGTCGCGTTTTTCCTGCAGCTGTCGCTGTCGCAGTTCTTCGGCTATTGCCTGGCTTTGCACCGAGTCCATGTCGGCAATGTGCACGGTGTCGCCTTCGAGGTCGACGAAGGTGCGCAGTGTAGAGTCGGGGGCTGCGTTTTTCTCAACGGTCAGCGGCACGCGGGTGCGCTTGCGGTGGTTGGGCAGCATAGTTGCGGCGTCGGCGTTGATGCCGGTAGAGTCGGGCAAAACAAGGGTTCGCTCTTGGGCGTTGATGCCAAGAGCAAACACAATTGCACAGAGCGTCAGCAGTGCCGCTCTGCACATCATCCGTCCTTTTGTCAATGTTGTCAGTTTCACAAAAGTCGTGAGGTTTTTTATTGCGTAGGAGCGGGAGAGAAAACCGTGATTTTCCTCCCGTCCGACAGTTTATTCTTCTTTTAGTTTGTCAAAGATACGAATTAAATTCTCAAGTTCTTCCTCATTTTTGAAAGGGAATGTTATTTTTCCTTTACCCGAAGCGTCGACTGCAAACTTAACTTGAGTGTGGAACGAGTTGTTGAGATGCTTTTGCAAAATCTCGTAGTCTTTGTTAGTCAGGCGTTTAGGTGCTGGAGTGGCGCTGGTTGCAGGGGCGTTGTTGCCGGCTTGCAGCTGTTTGGCAAGCGTTTCGACCTGACGCACCGATAAACCTTTTTTAAGAATGTCGTTATATAATTTTAACTGCAGCGAAGGCTTGTCGATAGAGAGAAGCGCGCGTGCGTGGCCCATATCCACCTTGCGGTCGCGCAATCCTATTTGCACCTCTGCGGGCAGTTTGAGCAGTCGCAGGAAGTTGGCTATAGTGGTTCGTTTTTTGCCTATTCGTTCGCTCAGGCGTTCCTGTGTGAGGCTGTATTGGTCGATGAGTTTGCGGAAAGTGAGCGCAATTTCGATGGCGTTGAGATCCTCGCGCTGAATGTTTTCGATGAGCGCCATCTCGGTGAGTTCGCTGTCGTTGGCGGTGCGCACATACGCCGGCACCGATTCGAGCCCTGCCAGGCGTGCAGCGCGGTAGCGACGTTCGCCCGAGATAATCTGATAGGTGTCGGGGCCGGTGCTGCGCAGGGTGAGCGGCTGAATTATGCCCAGCTCGCGAATGCTCATGGCAAGTTCTTCGAGCGAGTCCTCGTCGAAGGTGGTTCGGGGCTGTTCGGGGTTAGGCGATATTTGCGAGATGGCTATTTCGTTGATTGCCGATGAGCCGCTGGGTTGCACGTCGTCCATCGAGATGAGCGAGTCGAGGCCGCGGCCTAAGGCATTGCGTTTTAGTGACATAATATATATTTGTTTATTAATTATCTGTTAGTGAGAGTGTTTAGATGCTGCTGGTGAAGTGTCGGTTCTTGGCAATCACCTCTTTGGCGAGCAGCACATGGCTTGTGGCGCCGCGGCTCTCGGGGTCGTAGAGGATTGCGGGCAGGCCGTGGCTTGGTGCCTCGCTCAGGCGTATGTTGCGCGGAATCACGTTTTCGAACACCATGTCGCCGAAGTGGCTCTTCAGTTCCTCGTAGATTTGGTTGGCGAGGCGCAGACGAGCGTCGTACATGGTGAGCAGGAAGCCTTCGATTTCGATGGCAGGGTTCAGCTTCGATTTGATGATGCGTATGGTGTTGAGCAGTTTGCTGATGCCTTCGAGGGCAAAATACTCGGCTTGCACAGGTATAATCACCGAGTCGGCAGCCGTGAGGGCGTTAACGGTGATGAGGCCGAGCGACGGACTGCAGTCGATGAGTATGAAGTCGTAGTCGTTCTTGACAGCGGCAATGAGGTTGCGCAACACGCGCTCGCGGTTGGGTTTGCTCACCAGTTCGAGTTCGGCGCCCACCAGGTCGATGCGCGAGCCCACGAGGTTGAGGCCCTTCACGCATGTGCTGTTGAGGCTGCTTGCCATAGGGTAGTCGTCAACCAGACATTCGTAAATCGACGAAGCGGTTTTCTTCGGGTCGATGCCGAGTCCCGATGTGGCATTGGCTTGCGGGTCGGCGTCGATGAGCAGAACTTTCTTGCCGTTCATTGCCAGCGATGCTGCAAGGTTGATGGCAGTTGTTGTTTTACCTACACCACCTTTTTGGTTTGCTATTGCTATTGTTTTTCCCATATAATGAATTTTGTGTTTCAAAAATTAATTCCGATGCAAAGAAATCAAAACTTTTTGGGATAACAACAAGCATATGATGTGTTTTTGTTCAAATTGTTGATAAGTGGCACTTTTTGTTAATAACTTTTGGCGTGAAACAATAGTTTTCGCTCTCAAACAGTGCCGTACACCATAAAATGTGCGTGAAACAATTTGCCGTGTCAGGCTGTTTCCAGCCCGTTTAGGGGGCTGAAAATTGTGAGGCGGCAGGCAAGTCAGCGCTTGGTGCGGCACGAAGGGCAACCGGAGTCGCTGCAGCCGCCACCGCCGCTGCAATTGTTGTGGCTTGGGCAGTCCGGGCTGCCGGCGTGGTTGCAGTGGCTGCAATTCTTAGGGCTTGAGCCATGGTTACAGCCGCCGCAGGCGCCGCACGAGTGGGTGCCGTGGCGCGCAATGTACCGCACTGCCGCCACTATGAGTGCCAGCACCACGGCGAGTACTATGAGAGTTGCCACATTCATATAAAAAGCAGGCAGTAGCCAATAGATTAAATGATTAGATTCACAACAATGTTAACAAGCAAGGCGCACACCCAAGCGATGGCGCATTGCCCTGCCAGGATGAGCAAGGCGCTGCGGGAGTTGAGCTCGCGGCGTATGCAGGCTATGGTGGCAACGCACGGTGTATAGAGCAGGCAGAACACCAGCAGCGAGAGAGCTGTTGCGGTGGTGAGCAGCGATGCCACCGATGTGCCCGAGCCAAAGAGCACCGTGAGGGTTGACACCACGCTTTCCTTGGCGATGAAGCCCGAAATCAGAGCCGTGGTGAAGCGCCAGTCGCCGAAGCCGAGGGGCTTGAACAGCGGGGCGACATAACCGGCAATCACGGCAAGCATGCTCGTGCTTGAGTCGTCGACAACGTGCAGGCGGAAGTCGAAGGTTTGCAAAAACCATATTACCAGCGAAGCGAGGAAAATCACCGTAAAGGCGCGTTGCAGGAAGTCCTTGGCTTTGTCGCACAGCAGGTGCGAGACGTTTTTATATCCCGGCATACGATAGTTGGGAAGTTCCATGACAAACGGCACGGTGGAGCCTGTGAACTTGATGTATTTGAGTACCAGAGCGCAGCACACACCCACCACTATGCCTATGAGATAGAGACACACCATCACCAATGCCGCATTGTGGGGGAAGAATACAGCAGTGAAAAACACGTATATCGGTAGTTTGGCAGTGCAGCTCATGAAAGGGGTGAGCAGTATGGTGAGTTTGCGGTCGCGTTGCGAAGGCAGGGTGCGGCTTGCCATTATGCTTGGCACACTGCAGCCGAAGCCAATGAGCAGCGGCACTATTGAGCGCCCCGACAGCCCGATTTTACGCATCGATTTATCCATCACAAAGGCAATGCGCGCCATGTAGCCGCTATCCTCGAGCATCGACAGGAAGAAGAACAGCGTGACAATGATGGGCAGAAAGCTCACCACGCTGCCCACGCCGCCAATTATGCCGTCGATGATGAGCGACTGCACCGTGGGCTCGATGTTCCATTGAATGAGCAAGCCGTCGAGCCACTGTGTGAACCATTCTATGTCGTCTTCACACCAGCCTTGCATGGTGCCGCCAATCACGTCGAAGGTCATCCAGAAGGTGAATGCCATAATGAGTAGGAATGAGGGTAGGGCGGTCCATTTGCCGGTGAGCACCGAGTCGATGTGTCGGCTGCGCTGATGCTCCTTGCTTTCGTGGGGCTTCACCACAGTCTGGTGGCAAAGGGCGTGTATGAATGTGTAACGCATATCGGCAATGGCAGCGCCGCGGTCCAGACCGCGGTGTTCCTCAAGTTGCTCAATCACATGGTTGAGCATATCGAGTTCGTTGGGCGCCAGGTTGAGTGATTTCAGCACCAGGTCGTCGCCCTCCACCAGTTTGCTTGCGGCAAACCGGCGCGGAATGCCGGCCTTTTCGGCGTGGTCCTCAATGAGGTGCATAATGGCGTGTATGCCGCGGTGAACGGCGCCGTTGGTGTCGGGGTTGCAGAAATCGTTGCGTTGCGGCCGTTCCTGGTAGCGGGCAATGTGCAGCGCGTGTTGCACCAGCTCGGCAACGCCTTGGTTTTTGGCGGCAGAAATGGGCACCACCGGAATGCCAAGCAGTTGCTCCATGAGGTTGACGCGTATGGCGCCGTGGTTGTTTTCCAGTTCGTCCATCATGTTCAGTGCCAGCACCATAGGCACATCAAGCTCCATCAACTGCATGGTGAGGTAGAGGTTTCGCTCAATGTTGGTGGCATCTACAATGTTGATGATTGCCGACGGTTTTTGCTTGAGAATGAAGTCGCGCGACACCACCTCCTCGCAGGTGTAGGGCGAGAGCGAATAAATGCCCGGCAGGTCAGTGACCAAGGTGTTGGAGTGGCCTTTAATGGCGCCGCTCTTGCTCTCTACCGTCACACCGGGGAAGTTGCCCACGTGCTGGTTGGAGCCGGTGAGCTGGTTGAACAGCGTGGTTTTGCCACAGTTTTGGTTTCCCACGAGGGCAAAAGTGAGTTGGTGGCTTTTGGGCAGGCGTATGGCGTGCTTGGCGTCGTGCTCCGGACCCATTTCGCCGAATCCCGGGTGCTCGGCGTGGTTTTCAATCACCACTTCGGCGCTGTAGTCGGTGGTGTCAACGTAGTTGTCGGGCAACGGTTCCACTTCAATCAAGGCGGCATCGGCGCGGCGCAACGTCAGTTCGTAGTCGTGAATGCGCAGTTCGATGGGGTCGCCCATCGGGGCATATTTCATCAGTTTCACCAGTCCGCCCGGAATCATTCCCATATCAAGAAGGTGTTGGCGCAGTTCGCCTTTGCCGCCAACAGCCTGTATCTTAGCCGATTTGCCTATTTTTAACTCCGATAATAGCATATCTTTTGTAGCCTCCTCAACTTATCTTTTTTATAATAACGCAAAGATACGGCAATTTTCATCGCCGTGCAATACTAAAATGTGGTGATTTCTTGTGTGTAGTGGGAGTTGTTGGCATTTGGTAAACCGTCGCTTTACCATACCACGATGCCGATGTTGTATTGGTTTCAATCGGAGCAAAGAAACGCGGGAAAATGAGTTAACGGCGGAATGCGATTGGGAGAATGCAGTGCACCGGCACCACTTCGCCGCCTATTCTGCCCACTTTCCATTTGGGCATTTGGCTGATTACCCTCACTGCCTCGCGGTTGAGCGACTCCTCGACGCCCTTAATCACATGCACGTTTACTATGCTGCCGTCGGTGTTGACAATGAAACTGCACACCACGCGACCCTGAATGCGGTTGTGATAGGCGTGATAGGGGTATTCGCGAGTTTCGTTGATGTAGTTCATCAATGCTCGTTCGCCACCAGGAAACTGTGGCTGCACATCCACATAGTCGTATTCATAAACATTCACATAGGTCATGTGATTGTTTCGCGCAGGATTTTCGATGCACATTCTGCGCACTTGCGACGACAAAGGCATCGCCATAATGCACATCATTGCAACCATTGCAATATGTTTAACTGGTAGGTTCATTATAGTTTCAAAGCATTTTTCTGCGGCAAATATATACCTTTATTTGGTTGTGCACAAAGCACGAACGTGGTTTTTTGAAAATGATTAATAAGGTTTAGTGTTTTTTTACATTAGTCGGGCGTTGGTCGGCAAAATCTAAAAATCTTTTAACTTGAATACTATTAGCCGCCAAAGTTTCGTTATAAATAAGATAACAAGAATGCAATTCTCAAACACCCCCGACGATGAAGATGACAGGGAAAATCATACTCACCATGGCGGCTGTGGCTCTCTCAGCCACCGTAGGCATGCGTGCACAAGACGGTACCACGGCATATAACTTCCTTAACATCAGTCCTTCGAGCCATGTCTACGGCCTTGGCGGACACAACATCTCGCTCGTTGACGACGATGTGAACCTCACGGAGCAAAATCCCGCTCTGCTGGGACCCGAAGTGGAAAAGCAGGTGGCGCTGAACTATATGCGCTACATCGGCGAATGCAACTTTATGGGCGCCCTCTATGGCATGCGCATCAACGACCACAGCGCGTGGGCTGCCGGAGTGCAGTATTTTGGCTACGGCTCGATGACAGCCACCGACGTCGAGGGTAACATTACCGGTTCGTTTTCGGCTAACGACATTGCATTCAACGCCACCTATTCGCACGACATCAACGACAACTGGCGCGGCGGCATCACAATGAAGTTTATGACGTCGAACTACGAAAGCTATTCGGCAATGGCTATCGCTGCTGACCTCGGCGTGAACTACTATAACCCAGAGAGTGATTTCTCGGCAAGCCTTGTGCTGAAAAACCTTGGCGGTCAGGTGAAGAAATTCAACGAGAAGTACGACAAACTGCCGTGGGATATTCAGCTGGGTATCACAAAGGGGCTGAGCGATGTGCCGTTCCGCCTGTCGGTTACAGCCACCAACTTGAACAAATGGAAACTGCCCTACCTGAAGCGCGTCGACGATAACAGCACATCGTCGCCGCTGGAGATGAAGGACTCGTTTGCGTCGAACCTCTTCCGCCACCTTGTGTTTGCAGGCGAGTATGCGCCCACCGAGCGAATTTACTTGGGACTGGGCTATAATTACAAAACCCGCACCGACATGAGCACTTATTCGCGCAACTTCCTGTCGGGCTTCTCTCTCGCTGCCGGAATGAAGGTGCGTGGCTTTGGC
The DNA here is from genome assembly GCA_051871535.1 of Muribaculaceae bacterium. Classification (GTDB taxonomy): domain Bacteria; phylum Bacteroidota; class Bacteroidia; order Bacteroidales; family Muribaculaceae; genus SFTJ01. The sequence continues at coordinate 42,910 of JBJECX010000045.1, forward strand.
TTTGGTGTTGCATTTGCGCAGCCTCACAGCGGTGCCACCACGTTTATGCTCAACATCACCACCAACATCAACGAACTGCTTCGCTGATTGCAATCCCCCTTCCCGAAAAAACTATTTGCAATATGCCCGCTGCTGCCCCAGTGGTGGCAGTAGTGTGGTTTGTATATGCCGATGTGCGCGCGCTATGTGCACTCGCTGACTATGGCAATCAAGGTGGCGTGACACAGCGTGGCGCGCAGCAGAT
>JBJECX010000046.1:0-7756 GCA_051871535.1 Muribaculaceae bacterium
TGGATGCGATGACATGCGAAGCATGTGAGGCCGAGACGCAGGCGAGGCATATAGCTCGGGGTAAGCGAAGCGCAACCCCGGGTATCCATCACCCCCCCACCATCCGGCATCCGTATAGGATGCGAATTATTTTGGGAAAAATGGCGCATCCTCCGAAATACCATTCTCAATTAACCATAAACGATACTCCTCCCGAAACGAAACATGTTTATGATGCTCTTTCTGATTTTTAATGTAATTTACAATCATATTCACATCCTTCTGCGAATAACTAAAAGCACCATATCCACTCTGCCATCCATCAAAGCCTTTGAAACGGTTATTTTCAAACAGCATCTTACTACTTGATATCTTAACCTGCTTAACGAATGTAGAAACCGCAATTTGCGGTGGAAGAGCCACAAGCATATGTATATGGTCGGGCATACCGCCTATGCGCAAGAGTTTCACTCCGTTATGCCTGCAAAATCCATGAATATATGCATACAATAATTTTTCATGCTCCTCTGTGATTGCCATAACATTATGCTTGGTATGGAATACAATATGATAAAACAGATTTGTGAAACTCATGTTATATTAATTTTTTACAAAGATAGTAATGTTGTTGTAATTCGCATCCTATGCGGATGCATTTTCGAAGGGGTCGCTTTCCGTGGGTTACGCTATCGCTCACCCACGGCTAAATCCCGTCGGCATTCTGCCTCCGGGGTCACGTCCTTCGGACGTCCATTTTGGCAAAAACATTATGCGTTTGTTGTTGCGATGACATGCGAAGCATGTGAGGCCGAGACGCAGGCGAGGTTTATAGCCCGGGGTAAGCGAAGCGCAACCCCGGGTATCCATCACCCCACCAACCTGGCATCCGTATAGGATGCGAATTACATATCATCCTTGGCGACCTCATCCGCCAGCGCGGGCGTATGCAATACGCCCCCTACATATGCGACCATTGCCACACCCGACATCCAACGATATAACCGCGGAGCGGTTACAACTCACGCACCACTCACTTAATCATCTGCAGCAGCAGCAGAGGGTCGTTGGTGGTGATGAAATCGGCGCCGTGGTCGATGCACCATTGCAGGTCGTCGCGTCGGTTCACCGTCCATATATTCACCTTCAAGCCCATGGAGTGGCATTGTTCAATCCATTCGGGATGTTTCTTCATCACAGCCAGGCTATAGTCGAGTCCTGCACAACCCTCGTCTTTGAGTTGTTGCGGAGTCCAGTTGCCATTGAGATAATACACCTCGGTGCCCTTGGGCGCATGCTTCACGAATTCGCGTGTAGCCTCGGGCGAGAATGTGATATACACGGCACGGTCGGTGAGTTTGTGGCGTTTCATCAGCTTCAGTACCTTCTTCACCGCCTTTGCCTCGTGGCGCTTGTCGGTGTGCGATTTCAGTTCACACACCACCTTGATGCCCGGATGTTGGGCAAATGTTTTCAGATAGTCGTCGAGCAGCGGCAAGTGTTCGCCGTTGCTCAGTGTCATTGCCGTCACGTCGGCGGCGCGGGCGGTCTCGATGGTCAGTCCCTTGAATGAGGCATCGTGGTTCACCACCAACTTGCCGTCGGCAGTCATCCACACGTCGAACTCCGAGCCCCAGCATCCAATCGAGTCGGCTTTAACGAGTGCGCGGATGGAGTTTTGTGCCGAGCCCGGCGCGTCCCAAAAGCCGCGGTGTGCAATCACCTTGGGCTGGGCGGCTGCCGTGGCTATTGTTGCGGCAGCAATCATAGCAAATATCAATCGTTTCATATTGTTTAGTTATATAATAATGGTTGTTCTGAAATATGTCACCTTGCCCAACGCCTTGCCGGGGTGAGGAAGCCATCGCAGATGGCAAACCATACTTAACCGCCGGTGCGGTTGCAGACACGGCAAAAAGACTACTTATGTCAATCACTTTAAGTCTGTTTTTTACCACAAATACTATGTGATAGAATAACTTTGTATAACTCATATGGCGAAGATAATGCAAATTATCTGAATCTGCAACCGCTCCGCGGTTGTGTTTATTGGGGTGATTGCCGTTATCCCCACGTAGCCGATTTCGCTTCGCTTATCGTCAACATGGGGTTATTGAGGTTGCAACCGCTCTGCGGTTGTGCGTCGGGGGGTGTAATTCGCGTCCTCTGCGGACGCTTTTTCTGGGGGTGGCATTGTATCCGTGGGTTACGCTGTCGCTCACCCACGGCTAAATCCCGTCGGCATCCTGCCTCCGGGGTCACGTCCTTCGGACGTCCATTTCGGCGATTTCATTATCATGGTTGTGGATGCGATGACATGCGAAGCATGTGAGGCCGAGCCGCAGGCGAGGTTTATAGCCCGGGGTAAGCGAAGCGCAACCCCGGGTATCCGTCATCCCCCCACTATCCGGCATCCGCACAGGATGCGAATTATATATCATCCTCGGCACGACCGCCTGTAGGGGCGTATTCGATACGCCCCTACGGTATGCGCCAACCGGTGATATTAACCGCGGCGGGGTGGTGGAATAATTCGCGTCCTCTGCGGACGCTTTTTCTGGGGGTGGCATTGTATCCGTGGGTTACGCTATCGCTCACCCACGGCTAAATCCCGTCGGCATTCTGCCTCCGGGGTCACGTCCTTCGGACGTCCATTTTGGCAAAAACATTATGCGTTTGTTGTTGCGATGACATGCGAAGCATGTGAGGCCGAGACGCAGGCGAGGTTTATAGCCCGGGGTAAGCGAAGCGCTACCCCGGGTATCCATCACCCCACAAACCCGGCATCCGTATAGGATGCGAATTACATATCATCCCCGGTACGATTCTGCGCCCCTACGGTATGCGTTAACCTCATTTGATTATGACCCTGAAGGTGACGAGGTGATATTAACCGCGGAGCGGTTACAACTTCAATAACCCCACATTGGCGCCCGCAGCGATGTGAAAGAGACTCTCGCGGAAACCGCAGAAGAAATAATAAATCTGCTTAATCAAATCAATCTGAGTGAGACCTATATACCTTTCAGCGGCATCAGCGCAATCTGCGAGAGAGACATGGCAAATTTCATGTAAAAATCACCAAAACGCCGATTAAATCGGCATTTTCACAATTTTGCGCCATATTTTATGTAATATTTCAGCCACTTATCTTTGTTGTGTATGAGCGGAAAAACGTAAATAGCTGATATATAGCAGATAAGATTTATTGCAATTTTGTTATAATGTTAAATACTATGTTAATTTTGGTAAATCATATATTAAACGCCAAAAAACATTATGTTTTCAAAAATCAACCATTTATCTTTGTCATCGAAATAGAGCGCCTTAGCTTGATTTAATACTATTTTTCTTGATAGGTTTTTTTTGGTAACGCAACCCATCAGCAAACAATATATTAAGGCGATTGTTAGATAGCATTGTTATTGGCATATCCAACCCGTAATCAATAACAACATTGCCTAAGCCGGGCGGAACGCTCTATTGACATTTTTAACAGACAATTAACTTGATATTACAAATTATACTTTAATTTTAACTTTACTACTATGAGAAAATTATTTCTTAGTTTAATTATCACTTTAGGAGCCTTCGCAGCCCCCAATGCGTGGGCTGGCGGTAAGGTGCAGTCGCCGGGTACATCGTTGGCGGATAAAGGTAAAACAGAAACTCTTGCAACCTATCTTAAAACTATTTGTGGTGCATCTGGTTCTGGAACAAGTTGGACAATTCCTTCAACTGCTACGAATGATAGCAAAATATATGAAGCAGGCACAGTATTTTTCGTTACGGTGAATGACTATTGGATTGGGTCAAAAGGTGCACCAGATGGAAGTGCGTCAACAAGCAGTTATAACGTTTATAATCAAATTAATGAAGGCGTTGAATCTATTGAAGTAGTGGATAGTGAAAAAGGCAGTCAGACCACTAACTCAGGAAAATTCTATACGCATGAGGCAAAAGATGTCACCAAATTCTTTTTTATTGTAAAAAGAAGCAGTAGGAAAAGCTCATGGGGTGGCAGCTATAATAGTTTGGCGTTTTCTTGGTTTAACGAATGGAGCTATGTTGAAAATACAGATGGCGGTTATACAAACCTTATTTCTTCTCTTGACAAATTAAGCGACGGAGCTCCATTCTTCGCCCCTCATGATTGTGATAATTCGCTTGAAACTAACCACTTTACATCGTTGGATGAGAGAGACCCGAGAAGTGATAGCGATGGGAAAAGAAACAAGGTTAATTTCACAGCATATCTCTATGTGCCAAAAGAAATTGATAGCAGTGTTAAAAGTTGGGAGCAACAAACCATTTATGTGAGTGACGATGGTGATAAGCAAGGTTATTTCTATAATAGAAGAAATGGTACTTGCAGTGTGTATAAATATTTTGAAAACCCTACAGATGGGGCTACTGCAACAACTGTCTATACAAAAGTGTATAATGAAGTTCCGTATATGTTCTTCTATCGCATTAAGTTGGGTGAAATAGATGAGGCAGGTAGCATTAAATCTACTTTAAACCAGACAGGGACTCCGATTCTTGATACCGATATGAAGTGTTACTATACCGTTGACCTTAACTGGGGCACTTCGTTCGACCGCTTTGTTGCGCAGTTGCCAAACACAACGTATGAAAATATGCAAGAGCACTTTATTATTAAGCGTTCTTTCGATAAAACTAATTGGGAGATAATTGACACTAAGGACTTGAAAGGAAATAAAGTGAAGAATAATGTTGCCGGCTACAGCAAAGGAACAAGTGATGCGGCAGATTACAAGACTTTCACCGACAATACTCTTCCTGACTTCAACGAAACCACCAAGAAGATTGGTTATACCGTTTACTATCAGATAATTTCGGAAGTTCAAAAGGAAGATGGTACAGTGATGTCAACCACAACATCGAATGATATTACCGTTAATATCCCAGGTACCACTCCGTTTAAACTGACTCTCGAAGCCGGCAACACTTCAACCTATACACCGGGTTCGATGAACGGCGAAAACTACACCGAAGGCAGCAACACATTTGCCAACACCTTGACGGCTGGCAAGACGGCTTACGATAAGGAAGTTAAACTTGCCGAAGGCGTTACATTGGAACTGGTTCGCACTACCTATGACAAAGACGGCAACGCAAAACGCGAGACCATTAAATCCTCCACTTGCACTGCTACAACCACCCTCGACCAATTGATTGCAGGCATAGGCACAGTGCCTGATGAGGTAACCACCGAGGCAGGCGAGAAATACGATGCGCAATATCAGCTTGTGCTCACATATAACGACAAGACAACAACCGAATCGAACATCGTGAAGATTGTGAACTCGAAGGTGAGCAACACCTCGGTGTCGGTACACCGCTCAGGTACACCTGACGCAGACACTTGCGCCGATAAAGAGTTGTTCCGCAACGAGGTTAAGTTCAAGCCGCAGATGTCGGCAGTTCCGGGCGCCGGTTACTATGTCTACTGCAACGGCGAGAAAGTGCTTACCCTTAACGACAACACCAACAGCAAGGACTTCACCGGCGACAATGGCACGAAGTATACCGTTGATGCTGACGGCTACATCACAATGACATTCTTTGCCGAGCACCTCCCAATAGCCGTGGGCGAAACGGGCGAAACTTCAGAAACTACGACAAGTTTCCACTATGCAGTGGCGCATTTCGATAAACCGGGTAACACTTACGGTAGCGCAGCAGCAGCATCGGAATACAGCGGTGCGAAAGAGGAATTGGTGGTGACATTCAATAAACCAACCTCACAACTCGGTAGCCATTATGACCTTGTGTTTATCCGTCCGAAACTTACATGGAAGCTCAACAAGGATGCCGACGATGTTAAGACTCCAATCCGCTACGACATCTATATGAAGATGAAGCCAGCTCAGTTTGAAGAAGATGGTGAAACGAGTTCGGGCAGAACCAGCAATGTGACAGCTTGGGAAGGCGAAAATTTCGGCAAATATTTTTACAGAGGTTCGGTGTACCCAAGCGCTGGATTGACGTTTAGCGACGAAATCTTCTATGCCCGTCTTAAACAGAACTCAGGCAACTGGGTTAACCCGATTGCTGACGAAGAAATCCGCCCGATAAGCTACTATGTGAAAGCCATCTACCGCGAAGATGCAGATGTGGAACAGAACGTTGTGGCAAAGAACGTGGCAGAAAAGAACTCTGACGTATACGTTGTGGACGTATCGGAAGGTAGTACATTCACAGCTGTCGACGATATTGCAGCCGAAGGCGTTAGCGTGGTAGCAAGCAACGGCGTAATCACCGTAACGGGTGTCAGCGGCACCATCGTGGTATGCAGCACAACCGGACAAACGGTGGCAACAGCCCAAGGCGACGGTGGCGAGACCACTATCGACGCTTCGAACCTCAGCGGTGTATACATCGTGAAAGGAATTAACATGATACCAACAAAAATCCTTATCAAGTGATTTACTAATAAATAATTGATTATGAATAGCGGCGTCCGTGACGGATACCGCTATTTTTTTCTCCGTTAACCCCTGGGCAACCGCTCCGCGGTTGAGCGGCCGACCGCCTATAGGGCGTATTGCATACGCCCGCAAATTATCTGAATCTGCAACCGCTCCGCGGTTGTGTTTATTGGGGTGATTGCCGTTATCCCCACGTAGCCGATTTCGCTTCGCTTATCGTCAACATGGGGTTATTGAGGTTGCAACCGCTCTGCGGTTGTGCGTCGGGTGGAAAAATTCGCGTCCTCTACGGACGCCGGATGGTGGAGGATGATGGATACCCGGGGTTGCGCTTCGCTTATCGTCAACATGGGGTTATTGAGGTTGCAACCGCTTGCGCGGTTGTGCGTCGGGTTGTAACAATTCGCGTCCTCTACGGACGCCGGATGGTGGAGGATGATGGATACCCGGGGGTGCGCTTCGCTTACCCCGGGCTATATGCCTCGCCCGTAGGCTCGGCCTCACATGCTTCGCATGTCATCGCCACATACATCTTTCGGGCGTAGGCAATACGCCCCTGCGGTATGCGTCGTGTGTTGATGCGCACCCGCCAACCGTTGATATTAACCGCGGAGCGGTTACAACTTCAATAACCCCACATTGGCGGCGTCAGCCGACTATGTGGGGACACGCGGGCACCCCTCACAATCCACAACCGCGGCGCGGTTGCAGACCCTGCATAAAGACTACTTATTTTGAAAAAAATTCAAGAGAAAACCTCTTGCGATACTCTTCATCCAACGCCGACACGTATTCGTTCTCAAATGTCACCAGGCGATGATGTTCCTTCTGTCGTTTGATGTAATTATATACAGCATCAAATGTTTCCTCACTTACGGTTTTCACAAAATACTCTCTTGCCCAGTTTTCAAAGCCAGCAAAAAGTTGTTCAGTCTTTATCATCAAACATGTTGACCGCTTAAGGTCACGGACAAAATCAGAGACCGCAAGAGTGGTCGGAAGAGCCACAAGCAGATGAATATGATTATTGGCAGCATTAATCCGGTATAACTTCACTGATTTTTTCTCGCAAACACCCATTATGTACACGAACAAACTTTGTTCATGCTCCTCGTCAATCACTTTAAGTCTGTTTTTTACCACGAATACTATGTGATAGAATAACTTTGTATAACTCATATGGCGAAGATAATGCAAATTATCTGAATCTGCAACCGCTCCGCGGTTGTGTTTATTGGGGTGATTGCCGTTATCCCCACGTAGCCGATTTCGCTTCGCTTATCGTCAACATGGGGTTATTGAGGTTGCAACCGCTCCGCGGTTGT
>JBJECX010000047.1:0-7638 GCA_051871535.1 Muribaculaceae bacterium
AGGCGCGCACCTACGAGATGGTGCTGGCAGCGGGCGAGGTGCGCACGGTGGTCACTCAGGATGCCGGCGGCTCGTATCTTGCAATCACGGTTGAGCCAAAAAACGCCAGTGTGTATATCGACGGCAAACTGCAGGTGAGCGACGGCAGCGGCGACTACATAATAGCTTTGCCATACGGCGAACATCAATATCGCGTCGAAGCCGGCAGCTATATGACGGAAGCCGGCGTGGTGACCATAGGCAAGGAAAAGCAAACGCTCAACATCAAACTGCAATCGGCGCTTGCCACACTCACGGTGAACGGCACCACCCCGGGCACTAAAATATATGTGAACGAACAACTGCGCGGCACCGACCGCTGGAGCGGGAACCTGAATGAGGGCATGTATTTCATCGAGGGTCGCCTCGATGGGCACCGCAGCCAAAAGATGTCGGTTACGCTCGGCAGGCAGGAGCAGAAGGCGGTTACATTGCCGGCACTCGACCCGATGTACGGCATGCTCGACGTGAACTATAAGCCCATCGGTGCCGAGGTGTGGCTCGATGGCAAGCAACTGGGCACCTCGCCCGACATATTCAAAAGCGTGCTTGTGGGCAGCCACAGCCTGCTCATCAAGAAATCCGGTTGTGCCGAGCACCGCGAAACCATCACCATCGCCGAAGGCGAGAAAAAAGTGGTTGCAGGCGCGCTCAGCACCAACCCATACTCTGATTTCTCCGGTAAAATCCCGGCAAAAGGCACCGATGCCTACGGCTACTATGAGAAAGCCATCACCGGCGATGCCTCGGCGCAAAATTCATTAGGTTATGAGTATGAGAAACAAAACGACTACGCAAGCGCTGTTTACTGGTATCGCAAAGCCGCTGAACAAGGCGATGCCGATGCGCAATGCAATCTTGGCGTTTGTTATGAATACGGCGATGGCGTAACTGAAAGCATCACCGAAGCAGTGAAATGGTATCGTAAAGCCGCCGAGCAAGGATATGCCTCGGCGCAATGCAATCTTGGCTATTGTTATAAACAGGGCAACGGCGTAACTAAAGATTATGCCGAAGCAGTGAAATGGTTCCGAAAAGCAGCTGAGCAAGGACATGCCCGTGCGCAATATAATCTTGGCAATTGTTATTATAATGGCAACGGCGTAACTCAAGATTATGCCGAGGCAGTGAAATGGTATCGAAAAGCCGCTGAGCAAGACTATGCCTCGGCGCAATATAATCTTGGATATTGTTATGAATTCGCCAACGGCGTAACTAAGAGTATCACCGAAGCAGTGAAATGGTATCGTAAAGCCGCTGAGCAAGGACATGCCAATGCGCAATTAAATCTTGGCAATTGTTATTATAATGGCGACGGCGTAACTAAAAGCATCACCGAAGCAGTGAAATGGTATCGTAAAGCCGCTGAACAAGGATATGCTCGGGCACAATTCAATCTTGGCATTTGTTATGAATACGGCAACGGCGTAACTAAGAGCATCACCGAAGCAGTGAAATGGTATCGTAAAGCCGCTGAACAAGGTCATGCCCGTGCGCAATTAAATCTTGGCAATTGTTATGAATACGGCGATGGCGTAACTAAAAGCATCCCCGAAGCAGTGAAATGGTATCGCAAAGCAGCTGCACAAGGCGATTCCCATGCAAAAGAAAAACTTAAAAAACTGGGTTACAGCGAATAATCACTGGATTACAACAAACTTGATTATGAAGACAAAAATTATCATATTGACAGCAATGCTCGCCACATGGATGGGAGCTTGGGCACAAAGTGCCAGCGAGATTAAGAACAGTAAGGAATATCTTAGCGGCGAGGGTACGGGCGAAACACTCAAAGCAGCCGACAATGCAGCCCTGAACGACCTGCTAAGCAAGATTTCGGTGAATGTGCAAGGTTCGTTCTCCACCGTCGAAAACGAGGTGGTGTCGAACGGCAAAGTTGACGCCTCGGCAGCGACAAAGATGGTGGTGAACACCTATTCGCAAGCCACCCTCACCAACACCAACCGCATCGTGGTGTCGAACGAACCTGATGCCCACGTGGTGCGCTATGTGAAGCGCAGCGAGATTGAGCGCATATTTGCCGGTCGCAAAAACAAGGTGCTCGACCTGGTTGGCTTGGCATATAAGGCTGAGAAAGCGGCGAAAATCGACGATGCCCTTCGCAACTACTATTGGGCACTGTGTATGCTCAAGAGTCTGCAATATGAAAACGAGGTGAAATGGACCGACAACGAGGGCGCCGAGCACATACTCAGTTCGTGGATTCCGCAACAAATCAATTCGATACTCGGCGGCGTATCGGTGGCTAAAGCCGGACTCGACGGTAACGACCTGCTGCTCTACTTCACCTACGGCGGCAAACCGGTGCAAAGCCTCGACTTCACCTATTTCGATGGCGTGGACTGGAGCTCGATATGCAGCGTGCGCGACGGCCGCGGCATGGCGGAGATGCGTCCCGGTCAGGTGCCCGACAATCTCAGCATCAAGTGTGAATATGCCTACGAAGGCCAGTCGCACATCGACAAGGAGATTGAAACCGTGATGGGCGTGATGAAAGGCACCAGCTTCCGCAAGGCGTATCTGCAACTGAATACCGGCGCCGGCGCCGCACAGGCTTCGTCGGCAACAGCAGCGGGTGCAGCGGGCAGCGGCTCGCCGAGCACCTTTGCCGCAGCAGTTGCCAGCCTGGGAGCATCATCCTCGGCACTGAGCAACCCGGCAGCATTCAAGGCCTCGGGACTGAAGGCCGTCGACAACGTGGGCGAATACGACAAGATTATGGGCAAAATCACCGATGCCATAAAATCGCGCAACTATGCCTCGGTGCAAAGCCTGTTCACCACTGCCGGATGGACCACCTTCAAGCAACTAATCGACTATGGCACGGCACGCCTCTACGGCACGCCAAAATACACCTACGTGGGCTACGGCGACAAGGTGATTTGCCGCGGCTTGCCCATGAACTTCTCGTTCAAAGCCAACCGACGCCGCTTTATGGAAGAAGTGACATTTATGTTCAATGCCAACCGCAAAATCGACAACGTGGCATTCGGTCTCGGCGAACAAGCCGAACAGGACATTCTGATGAAAGGCGACTGGTCGGATTTGGCACGCGTAGCGCTCATGAACTTCCTTGAGGACTACAAGACCGCCTTCGCTCTCAAGGACATCAATTACCTCGAAAGCGTGTTCGACGACAACGCCGTGATTGTGGTGGGAAAAGAACTGCGCCGCCTGAAAAATCAGGACACCGGTGTGCAACTCAACGAAAAAACATATAAATACGCCACCTACACCAAGGAGCAATACCTCAAGAACCTCCGTTACAGCTTCCGCAGCCAGGAGTTTATCAACATCCGCTTTGCCAACAACGACGTGATAAAGCTGGGCAAAGGCGGCGAAATCTACGGCATACAAATCAAACAGGACTACTACTCGTCGAGCTACGGCGACACCGGCTATCTGTTTTTGATGGTAGACCTCAACGACCCCGAGAAACCTATCATCAAGGTGCGTACCTGGCAGCCCGAACGCGACCCAAACTTCGGCAAAACAGGCTTAATCGGTCCTTACAACTTCTAATAAATTATCTGTTATGAAAAAGCGATTCTCTATAGTGTTGTTTGCCGCCATGGCAACAATGGCTGTTAATGCCCAGGACATGAACAGCGATTTCGACAGCTTCCGCAAGTCGATTCTCAACAACTACGAAGGCTTCCGCCAATCGGTGCTTTCGAGCTATGCCACCTTCCTCGACGGGGTGTGGCAAGAGTATAACGTGTTCCGCGGTGCCAAAGCCGACCCTATCCCAAAACCAAAGGACATCCCTGACATAAAGCGTCAGCCGCCCAAGCCGCAGCCCAAGCCCAACATCACCGAGCCTAAGCCGCAACCCAAGCCCGAACCGGCTCCGCAACCCAAACCCGAACCTAAGCCGCAGCCCAAGCCCGAACCGGCTCCGCAACCCAAACCCGAACCGGCTCCGCAACCCAAACCCACGCCCACTCCTACACCGCAACCGGTGCAGCCTGCTGTGCCTATGGTCAACATCGAGCTTTACGGCTTGAACCTGCGGTTGCCCAAGGTGGAAGTGAGCACCCTGTCGGGCACCGGCGGCAGCACTCTGTCGCGCGCATGGAACGAGTTGTGCGACACCGACCTGCCCGAGGGCGTTCTGCAGACCATCAAAAACGACATCAGCAAATATCGCATGGGCGACTGGCAGACCTACAACTATCTGAAGCGCTATGCTGCCAAACTCAACAGCGACCCCAACACCCAGACGCTCGTCACCGACATGCTGCTGGTGGCATTAGGCTACGATGCCCACCTCGGCACTGCCAACGGCAACGAACTGGTGATTCTTATGCCCTTCGACCACATGGTGTATGCCCGCCCCTACCTCGAACAAAACGGCAGAAAATATTACATCTTCAACCACGAGCGATATGGCGAGGCAAAGACCATCTACACCTACGATGCCGACAACAGCGAGATGAACCTGCACGCCATGGACCTCGTGCTCAAGCAGGAACCGTTGCTGCCCAACAAGCCGAAAGCTTACTCTTTCCAGTCGTCGAAAATCAAGATTTCAGGCTCCGTCAACAGCAATCTGGTGGCACTGATGGACGGCTATCCGCAGATGCCGGTACCAGGCTACGCCAAATCTAAGTTCTCAAACTCCGCCCGCAGCAGTGTGGTGGCGCAAGTGAAGAGCCAAGTGGCAGGCATGCCTACGCTCACCGCCATCAACACCATACTCGACTTCGTGCAGAAGGCATTTGAATATGCCACCGACGACCAGCAGTTCGGCTACGAAAAGCCCTTCTTCTTCGACGAGATGCTCTACTACCCCTATTGCGACTGCGAGGACCGCTCGGTGTTCTACACCTACCTGCTGCGCAACGTGCTGGGCATCGATTGCCAACTGGTGCACTTCCCCGGCCACGAGGCTGCCGTAGTGGTGCTGCCAAGCCAAATCAACGGCACCGCCTATCGCTATAATGGCAAGGTGTACTATATCTCCGACCCTACCTATATCGGCGCTTCCACCGGCATGTGTATGCCCGACTTCCAAAACACCGCACCCGAAATCGAAGAATTTTAATTAACCGATAAAAATTATGAGCATAAAACGGCTATATATAATAATGTGTCATGCCGCACTCGCCTCCTTAGGCGCCTGGGCACAAGTCCCACAAAGAAATACCAAAGCTTATAGTTACTATGAGAAAGCCATCACCGGCGACGCTGCGGCGCAAGCGTCATTAGGTTATGAGTATGAGAAACAAAACGACTATGCAAGCGCTGTTTACTGGTATCGCAAAGCCGCTGAGCAAGGCAATGCCCGTGCGCAATGCAATCTTGGATATTGTTATGAAAACGGTCAAGGCGTAAATACGAGCATCACCGAAGCAGTGGAATGGTATCGCAAAGCCGCTGAGCAAGGCTATCCCCGTGCGCAAAACAATCTTGGTGGTTGTTTTTATAATGGCGACGGCGTAACTCAAGATTATGCCGAAGCTGTGAAATGGTTTCGCAAAGCCGCTGAGCAAGGTTATGCCGGTGCGCAATACAATCTTGGCGTTTGTTATGAACAGGGCGACGGCGTAACTAAAGATTATGCTGAGGCTGTGAAATGGTATCGTAAAGCCGCTGAGCAAGGTAATGCCTATGCGCAATGCAATCTTGGCTATTGTTATTATTTCGGCAACGGCGTAACTAAAGATTACTATGAAGCTGTGAAATGGTATCGTAAAGCCGCGGCGCAAGGAGATGCCAATGCGCAATGCAATCTTGGCGTTTGTTATGAATACGGCGATGGCGTAACTAAGAGCATCACCGAAGCTGTTAAATGGTATCGCAAAGCCGCTGAGCAAGGCTATGCCCGCGCGCAATGCAATCTTGGCGTTTGTTATGAATACGGTCAAGGTGTAACCAAGGACATCACAGAGGCAGTGAAATGGTATCGCAAAGCCGCTGAGCAAGGCTATGCCCGCGCGCAATGCAATCTTGGCGTTTGTTATGAATACGGTCAAGGTGTAACCAAGGACATCACAGAGGCAGTGAAATGGTATCGCAAAGCCGCTGAGCAAGGCTATGCCCGTGCGCAATTCAATCTTGGCCTTTATTATAAGTACGGCTACGGCGTAACTAAGAGCATCACCGAAGCTGTGAAATGGTATCGCAAAGCCGCTGAGCAAGGCTATGCCCGTGCGCAATTCAATCTTGGCCTTTATTATAAGTACGGCTACGGCGTAACTAAGAGCATCACCGAAGCTGTGAAATGGTATCGCAAAGCCGCTGAGCAAGGATATGCCGGTGCACAATGCAATCTTGGTCTTTGTTATGAATACGGTCAAGGCGTAACTAAGAGCATCACCGAAGCCGTGAAATGGTATCGAAAAGCCGCGGCGCAAGGCGATTCCGATGCAAAAGAAAACCTTAAACGCTTAGGTTACAGCGAATAATCACTCGATAAAAGAAACAACTTAATTATGAAAACTAAAATAATAATACTAATGATGATGCTGATGGGCTGGATGGGCGCCTGGGCGCAAGTCCCACAAAGAAATACCAAAGCTTATAGTTACTATGAGAAAGCCATCACCGGCGACGCTGCGGCGCAAGCATCATTAGGTTATGAGTATGTTAAACAAAAAGACTATGTAAGCGCTGTTTATTGGTATCGTAAAGCCGCTGAACAAGGAGATGCCAATGCGCAATATAATCTTGGCGTTTGTTATGCACAGGGTGAAGGCGTAACTCAAGATTCTGCTGAGGCTGTGAAATGGTATCGTAAAGCCGCCGAGCAAGGCAATGCTGATGCGCAATGCAATCTTGGCATTTATTATTATTTCGGCTACGGCGTAACTCAAGATTATGCTGAAGCAGTGAAATGGTGGCGCAAAGCCGCTGAGCAAGGCGATGCCTCTGCGCAATGCAATCTTGGCTATTGTTATGAATTCGGCAACGGCGTAACTAAGAGTATCACTGAAGCAGTGAAATGGTATCGTAAAGCCGCTGAGCAAGGCTATGCCCGTGCGCAATGCAATCTTGGCTATTGTTATGATAATGGCGAGGGCGTAACTAAAGATTATGCTGAGGCTGTGAAATGGTATCGCAAAGCCGCTGAGCAAGGCTATGCCCGTGCGCAATTCAATCTTGGCCTTTATTATAAGTACGGCTACGGCGTAACTAAGAGCATCACCGAAGCTGTGAAATGGTATCGCAAAGCCGCTGAGCAAGGATATGCCGGTGCACAATGCAATCTTGGTCTTTGTTATGAATACGGTCAAGGCGTAACTAAGAGCATCACCGAAGCCGTGAAATGGTATCGAAAAGCCGCGGCGCAAGGCGATTCCGATGCAAAAGAAAACCTTAAACGCTTAGGTTACAGCGAATAATCACTCGATAAAAGAAACAACTTAATTATGAAAACGAAAATAATAATACTAATGATGATGCTGATGGGCTGGATGGGCTTGTCGGCACAAGGAATTTCAGTAACGTCGTTCAAGCCACTGCCCAACGACCTCACGGCAAACTTGGCAGGAACGCAAGTTAAGGACCAGAACGGCGAAGTGGCTGCGCTCATCAAGGTGGTGACCACCCAAACCGGCTTCACCTTCGAGGGCG
>JBJECX010000048.1:0-36701 GCA_051871535.1 Muribaculaceae bacterium
AGAAAATATAGACCTATACTACAAAAATAAGCCACGGATATTTGCAACTGTGCCCTTTTATAGGTTTCTTTGTGTAAATTTTTATTACACTTTCGGTTTGAGAACTGTACTTTGCATCTGGTTCTCGTATGATTTCAATTTTGCTCACATTGCTTGGGCTTAATGCTCTCAATTCTGAATTATTCATTACCTTTTTATCGTTTATGTATATTTCAGAAGAACCTTTCCCTATCACAGAAATGACATCATTGTTATCAACTATAACTCCGGGGGTCCAACGCAACATATCAATACCATTCGCGGAATTTCCCATGATTGTTCCTGATAAACTGCGAATGGTATAATCTGCTCCGTCATGTTCAACACTAAGTTTCGGAGCTCTAACCACTACTTCATCTAACATATGTGACTTGGGCTCTAATTGAATATTTCCCAAATTCAAAATAGACGAACTATTTATATCAGTAATCTCTTTTTCCCAATCAGCATATCCCAAACACTTCAATACAACCTTTATGTTCCCCGATATATCCTTTATTGAGACATTTATATTTCGGTCTATTCCACTAAATACGGCTACATTTCTATTTGTGGAGTCCACTGAGTTTACATGTACCGTATATATTATATCTGGGTCATCATTTAATATGAAACCTTTTATTATTGATGCATTTGCTATTTTATTGCAAATAATCATGAGAACTATTGTTAAATAAAAACGAGCCATATAAGTTTAAATTAATAAAATTTGTTATTTAACACTTTAAGATATATATGCTTTATTTTCTCAATATTGAATCTTTCTCTCTTTTGTTTGCAAAGTTATACTCATTGTATCTTGTAGTCTATACACAAAAGGGTAATTCCTAACTAAACACCTAAATATTACCCATTGGGTAATTATTTAGAAGCTACTTTGCTATTATCTGAAGACATGCGGCTCCACAATCCATGGAATCCTTTTGTATGTAATTAATATGTTTCATAAATTTGTTCTTCAATTAACTTATGCAAAGTTATATCGCTATCTCAGCATAATCTATACCCAAATGGGTAATAACTCATTGGCATAAGAACTTTTACCCTTTTGGGTAATTTATAGTATGTTGATTTCTCAAATCGCTATTATTGAATTAATCTGCAGATAAGTCCACTTTTCATCTCATAATCGAATAGGTTCTCGTATAATTTTGTTAATTTTGCAAATAAGTTATTTTGTGATGTATCATGGCGAATGTAGATGATTTCTTTATTGACGAAAATTCTGTAGGTCTAATTTCTGAAGTTTCTTATGAAAACATCAATAATATTATTGATGAGATTGAGGCATTTTCAAGATTAACTTATAAGAGTGTTTATATTATTGATTATTATAAACGCAATTTTTTATATGTTTCAAAGAACCCACTATTTTTATGTGGTTTATCTCCTGAAGAAGTTAAAGAATTAGGTTATAATTTCTATATTAATAATGTTCCAAAAGAAGATTTGGACTTTTTGCTTGAAATCAATGTTAAAGGATTCGAGTTCTTAAGAGATATTCCGGCAGAAGATAAAAAGAAATACACAATTTCATATTGCTTTAATATCATCAATACGCAATCTAAAAAGAAACAATTAATTAACCATCAGATTACCCCACTAAAACTCACTAAATCCGGAGAGATTTGGTTAGCTATTTGCGTCGCTTCTATTCCGTCTAATGGTACTGCAGGAGATATTATTATGTCTTTGGATGGAGCAAATACTATTTGGAAATACAATCCTATTAGCAAAAAATGGAAAGAAATGCCTCGTTTTGAACTGAAGGATATTGAACTTAATGTCCTTAAATATTCAGTTATGGGATATACGATGAACGAAATTGCAGACTTGGTTCATCGTTCGATTGACTCTGTTAAGGTATATCGAAAAACAATTCTTGAAAAACTTGGTGCAGACAATATTACTGAGGCTATTAATATCGCTATGAATTTTAGATTGATTTAGCCTCTGCAATACGTAAATGAGCTATTGATATTCAATGCCAACGAACAATGTCTACTCATAAATTCTAACATACCATTTCTTTCAATGGCAGCTGCGCGTAGATGCGCCCGAGTTCGCTGACTGCAAAACTCTCGCGATATTTTTGCATGAAATAGAACTCAGTAAACGGCAATGCGGCTGTAATCTCAGATATTTTTCGTAACTTCCCGTGAAAAAAATTTAAATAAATACCCCCGAATTAGCCCATGATGGGTACATTGGGGGTTATTTGTAAAGTTACAAAATATCTATGATATTGACAAACAATTAGTTGCCTATTTCCTGGATATCCTTATTTTAACGCAACAAAGTCGGCATTTTGCAGCGAAGCGGTTTTCGTCGGCAATGAACGGTTGTCAATAAAACGGCTTTGATTAGAACCTGACACCAGGGTGGCGTAAGCTTTATGCCCATCAACGTGTTGAGCTGTTGTTTGCCGACTGTTGGCGCCCTCGTAAATCGATGGCAGAAGCCACGCCATTGCCAGAGCTAAAGTGGCAGCAACAATGTAAACATATACCTGCGATGTAAATCTCAGCGTTATCGGATTTGCAACACGCTTTTCCTGACTTGATAGAGCAGCATCAAACTCGCTTCCAACAATTTGGTTATTAAAACTTTTGTCCATAATAATTAGGTCTTTAAAATAATATATAAAAAAACTAACAAAAATCTCTATCCGAACACCATTCCAAACTCGCTAAAACAAACATGCATCATTCAGCAACCACCGGCACATAAGCGGCGGCAGTGTCAATCAAGAAAAACACCATGCAATTCAGCTGCAAAAGCGAAAATCAGAATCTTTTTCATAATTAGGTGTCAATAGCTATAAAATATGCCATAGTCCAATCCTTGCCAGCGAGGACAAAGCATAAAAATCTTTGCAAATGTAGCGATTTATTTCGTATTACATAGCGTTTTAGCAATTAATTTGCAAGAAATCAAATTTTTGACAAGGAAATGTAAATTCTCCCTCTCGTTTTCCAAACCACGCCATGCCGAGGCGCGAAGCCACCGCAGAAATATAAATATTTATTGTTTGCCAAACGCCCAAGATTCAGACTTTCTGATTAACTTTGCACTATGATTTATCCGAAGAATTTTGAAGTAAAAATAGGTTTCGATGTAGTGCGCGCCGAAATAAGCCGCCGCTTGCTCAGTGCTCTTGGTGCTACACACTGCCAGGAGATGCATTTCTCGAGCCGATACGACGAGGTGCTAAACTGGCTCAACCAAACCAACGAGATGCTGAGTATAATCACCGGCGGCAAGGAGTTTCCGGAGAACCATTTCATAGACGTGCGCAGTGCTCTCAAAGCTGCCCGCAAGCCGGGCACCTACATCACCGAGCCCAACCTGTTTGACATAGCTCGCTCGCTGAACACCATTGCCGAGGTCAGGCGGTTTCTTGTGAGCGACGACGAGCAGCAGCCTTACCCTGCTTTGGGTGAGGTGGCACGACTGATGCAGAGCTTCGACCACATCGCCCTTGCCATTGCTCAGACACTCGACCGCTACGGCAACGTGAAGGACACGGCATCGGCAGAACTGATGGACCTGCGCGGCAAGCTGCAAAGCCAGACGCAAAGCATTAGCAGCCTGATGCGCAACGTGATTTCGCGTGCCCGACAGGAAGGCTACCTCGACAAGGACGCCACGCCCTCGATGCGCGACGGCCGACTGGTGATTCCTGTGTCGCCAATGCATAAGCGAAAGATTGCAGGCATTGTTCACGACGAGTCGGCAACGGGCCGTACGGTGTTCATCGAACCTGCCGAAATAGTGGAAGCTAACAACAATATTCGCGCACTCGAGGCTGAGATTCGTCGCGAAGTGATTAGGATTCTTTGCAGAATCACCGACATTATCCGCCCCGAAATCGACAACATGCTCTCGTCGTACGACTTGCTTGGTGTCATCGATTTCATCCGTGCCAAGGCTCTTTTTGCCCTCGACGTGGAAGCCTGCATGCCTCATCTCGAACGCAAAGCGCAAATCGAGCTATATCACGCCGTGCATCCCGGATTGCTGCTCACCCTTAAAGCGCAGAACAAGCAGGTGGTGCCACTCAACGTGGAGCTGAACCGCAAAAACCGCATCCTGGTGATTTCCGGGCCGAATGCCGGTGGCAAATCGGTGTGCCTGAAAACGGTGGGAATGGTGCAATATATGACGCAATGCGGTGTGCTGCCGCCTGTCTACAGCAATTCGCACATTGGCATATTCCAAAGCATCTTTATCGACATCGGCGACCAGCAGTCAATCGAGAACGACCTCAGCACCTACAGCTCGCACCTTTACAATATGAAAACGATGATTAGCCGCGCATCTAACACCTCGCTAATCCTCATCGACGAGTTTGGCAGCGGCACCGAGCCGCAAATCGGTGCAGCCCTCGCTCAAGCCATTCTGCACCAGCTCAACGACAAGAAGGTGTTTGGAATAATCACCACACACTATCAAAACCTCAAGCACTACGCCGACGACACCGATGGCCTCATAAACGGTGCTATGCTCTACGACCGCCAGAAGATGCAACCGCTGTTCCAGCTTTCGGTGGGCTATCCGGGCAGTTCGTTTGCCATTGAGATTGCCCGCAAGATAGGCATCCCCACTGAGGTCATTGACGAGGCTTCGCAAATTGTGGGTAGCGACTACATCAATATGGACAAATATCTGCTCGACATTGCCCGCGACCGCAAGTATTGGGAAAACAAGCGCCAAGAAATCCACAACAAAGAGAAGCGCATCGACGAGATTGCCTCGCAATACAACGCCCGGCTACAGGACATACGCACCACCCAGCGCGAAATCATTCATGCTGCCAAAGCCGAAGCAAAGGACATACTGGCAAACACCAATGCAAACATTGAGCGAACCATTCGCGAAATCAAAGTGGCTCAAGCCGAACGCGAACGCACAAAGCAGTTGCGCCAGCAACTCGACGAGTTCAAGCAACGAATACATCAGGACAGCGATTCGGCCTCCGACGCGCGCCTGGCTCCGCTGCCAATGCGCAACACCGGGCGCAAGGCAGCTCAAAGCGCTACGAGCAAACCCGAAACTGCCGCACGCCTCGCCGTGGGCTCTGCAGTGACCATCGATGGCTCGAACTCGGTGGGCGAAATCATTGCCATCGAAGGCAAAAACGCCATCGTGGCTATGGGCGGATTCAAAACACGCACTCCGCTTACCAAGCTCAAGCCCTCGTTGCGCAAGCCCGACAAAGCCTCAAAGCCATCGGCGGTAACACAAGCCACCTCCGATGCCATTCGTCAGCGCCAACTCAACTTCCACCCCGACATTGATGTGAGAGGCATGCGCGGCGACGAAGCTATTCAGGCAATAACCTATTTCATCGACGACGCCATTCAGTTCGGCTCGAAGCAAGTGAGAATTTTGCACGGCACCGGAACCGGTGTGCTGCGCACTCTCATCCGCCAATACCTCGACACCGTGGTGGGCGTGAAGAGCTATCGCGACGAACACATTCAACTCGGCGGCGCCGGAATAACCATTGTTGAACTTTCATAACCTAAAACCCTCAATTATAAAAAACAACCACTCTTATTCAATCTCATTTTTTCTTATGAAACAATTTCGCCTCCTTGCAACTCTGCTTTGCTCCATTGTGGTGGGTATGGCATTAAACGCCCAACAAAACTACACCATCATTGTCAGCCTCGACGGATTCAGAAACGACTATACGGCAATGTACAACACCCCGTTTTTCCAATCGATGGCTGAGAGCGGCGTAAGCGCCGTAATGATGCCCTCATTCCCCAGCAAGACGTTCCCCAACCACTATACGCTTGCCACGGGATTGGTGCCCGACCACCACGGCATCGTTGCCAACAGTTTTCTCGACCGCCAGCAAGGCAAATACTATATGCTCAGCGATTCCCTATCCCGAAACGACGCATCGTTTTACGGCGGCGAACCCATATGGATTACCGCAAAGCGGCAAGGTGTGAAAACCGCCACCATCTATTGGGTGGCAAGCGACGTGGCTTTGCCCGGCGGAATGCCCGACTATTGGTGGAAATACAACATAAAGTCGCTGCTCACCTTCGAACAGCGCATCGATACCGCCATCGGCTTGCTCAAGAAACCCGAACACGAGCGACCGCACCTGATTATGCTCTACTTCGAGCAACCCGACGAGGTGGGTCACCGCTGCAGCCCCTATTCGCCCGAAACTGCCAAAGTGGTGCAGCATCTCGACAGCCTCATACACCTGCTGAGCGTGCGCATTAGCGCCCTGCCCATCGCCGATAAGGTGAACCTGATTGTCACCAGCGACCACGGCATGGCGCCCGTTAGCCCCGACCGCACCGTGGCTGTGAAACAATATCTTAAAGACGAATGGATTGAGCGCGTCGATGGCAACCTGCCAGGACAAATCTATTGTCGCCCCGGATGCGTCGATAAAGTGGTGGAAGCACTCTCCAAAGTGCCACACCTGCGCGCATGGAAGCGTGAGGAAATCCCTGCCTATCTCAATTACGGCAGCTCGACTCGCGTGGGTGACGTGGTAGCGCTGCCCGATGTGGGCTGGCTGTTCACCGACGACACCTCGTTCGCTCCCGGCGGCGCACACGGCTTCGACCCCACCGCAAGCGATATGCACGTGATGTTCCGAGCCATTGGACCCGACTTCCGCCACGGCTACGCCAAGCCTCAGAAGTTTGCCAACACCTGCATCTATCCGCTGCTTGCTCATCTGTTAGGCATCACCCCCGCACCCTGCGACGGCAGCCTCTCAGAAGTGAGCGATATGCTTGCCCGCTGAACCGGACGGCGCGCTGCTGCTCAGCGGCGGCGCGCAAACAACCGCGACACCACACCCACAAGCACAATCACCGCCAGCAATGTCACCCAACGATAACCCACACTGCTGCTCGCAAAATAATTGCCGTAGGGATACATCTCGTTGAGCAAGCAAGAGAAATCCCATATCGCCGAGAACAGCGTCAAGAGCGACAGCACAAACAGCAATCCATTCACAAGACGGTCGTTGGCGGTGTCGCGACGTGCCTTCTCCTTGTCGAGCACCCCAAACAGCTGCTCCTTCTCCTCGGCAATGCACAAGCCTTTGTCGATGGCGGCATCAAGCAGCACTGGCAGGAAATTGTAGCTCACCTTGTGGAAGCAACACCTGCGCTCAAACTCCTCGAAGCGCCGCGCCAGCACGTCGATGGGCGAACAGCTTATGCCAAACGCCGTGCTCAGTTGTCTCATGCCACTCGCCTTATCTTTAAACGCCTCGCGCAACTGTGCATTTAAGCCAAAAAGAAAACTCTTCACCATCAACGAGTGCAAATAAATCATGCCGAAATAACAATCGCACCACTGCTCAACTAATTTGGGCGAAAGGCCGATGCCGTGCACAATGAACGTGTCGTTCAGCGCCAAGGCATGCCACGTGTCGAAAACACTCACCCGGCTTTCCTCCAGAATCTTGTCAAGGTACACCTTGCTCACGCCACTGCCCTCGAGTTCGCCGTCCGTCACCCTCGACACCGTGCCCAGTTGATAGAGCGTCACGTCGCTCAGGCGTGTTACCGATTCAGGTTCGGCGCCCTCAATGCTGTTCACAATAGCAAAAATCCTGAACTTATTGCCCTGCTCCACCAGCCTCGACACGCCGCCGTCAGTAGCTGCGGTCAGCGCCCGATACTGCACCAGCAGCGCATCCACTGCCACGCGCATGAAATCGCCGTGACTCTCCTCGTTGTAATAGTCAACCATTCGCAACGAGGCAAGCGCCGCAGTGGCAAGGTTCAAGTCGTCGACGCTAAGGCTCACGCCTATCTTCAGCAACGTCACATCCATCGGCATCAAGTACAAGCTCAGTTCGTCCACCCTTAAAGGCACGTCGCCGCTCTTGGTTGTAAGCACAATTGTCTCATCAACCTTTCGGCACAGCTCCACACAGCCCCCGCACGATTCGTCGTCGGCAAAACAGAAATCCACAAACTCGCTATAGTACACCCTCTTCAAGCCGGATATCTGCTCGTCACTCGGCTTACGGCGTTCCCAGCCCTCAGCAGCCATCTGCTTGAAGTCGGCACTCAATTGGCGTGTGAAATAGCCACACAAAAATGCTTTTACCTCGTGCATATCTTAGTCGGTATTTTTTTCTTTTGAAACAATATGGGAATTTCAACAACTGTTTTATTGCAAAAATAAACATTTTAGGCATATAACTCACCAAATCAAACAAAAAAACTGTATCTTTATAGGGAAAAACGAAGCATACTACTGTGTGACGCTTCATAAAAAACCCGCGCCATGAATCAAAACCTCTGCAAAACCCCAAGCCAGCTCACCACGCTACCATTCACGCTCTCCCACCCCATAAGTGCAGCAGCCCAAGCCATCGAGGCACAGCAATACGCCAAAGCCATGAACCACCTGATTGATTTCTTCGAGATTTCGGCGCCATTCTGCTCGTTTGTGTTCCTGCGCCTATTGCAAGCCGCCTCACTCAACGCTGCCACGCAGCCTGTGCTCCGACAGTTTGTCGACAAAATCGACAGCAAACGGCCACTGTCGTTTGGCGACTGGCTCAACGACTTGCTCACACCGCTCATCGCCGCTGCCGCCAAACACATTCCGCAATGGAGCCTCACCGAATCGTTCTGCAACAACATCTACATAAAACGCCGAAACATACTGCTTGGCAGCAAAACCTCGGCAAGCATCGTGCAGCTACGCAACGAATATCGCGGCCACAGCACCACGCTCTCCGAAGAAATCTACAAGCAAGTGGTTGAACAGCTCATACCTCGCGCCAACAGCATGCTATGTGCCATAGAGCCTCTTGCCGCATGCACCTACGAGATAAACCGCGACTGCTACAAAATCAGCTTCCAAGCCACACCCTCGCAGCCAGCCCTCACCATCGACCTATTCCCGCTTGTGTTTTGCGACGAGAACGACTATCGCTATGTCTTTCAGACGCTCAAAGACGAACGCGCATGCTACTGCTCGAGCAACGAAAATGCCGTGACTCTAATCACCGACTCGCTGAACAGCGCAATCGACAAGGACCTGCAACGCATTTCGCCCTGGTTTGATATTGCCAAAAACCTCAACTGGGAAGAGGCAAAACTGCACATGAAACGGCAGTCGCAACATTTCCTCAAAAGAGTGTATATCGAGAAAAAGTATAACCGCGAACTGTTTGTCGAACGCACGTCACTCACCGATTCGCTGAAGGCTTTTTGGCAAAGCCAAGCCACACTGTTTCCGCTCATCGGCGAAGCCGGCCAAGGCAAAACCAACCAGCTTGCCTATTGGACTGAACAACTGATAGCACACGACAAACCCGTGCTTATATTCAACTCGTCGGATTTCACGTCTATCACCCTCGGCAACTACTTCAAAGGTGTGTTCTCGTTCAACATTCGCAAGGACATACATCGCCTGTGCGACAACATCAACCGTCTTGCAAAGCAGAACAATCAGCAAGTATACATCTTTTTTGATGCCATCAACGAGTGTTTGAAGTATGCCGACGACCAATCGAACACCGAAGGACCGCTGGCGCTCTATCGCGACATCTGCTCATTGTTGGCGCGCGAAGAGTATTCACAATTCAAGATTCTATTCACTTGCCGCGGTTTTACCTGGAAAAACGTGATACTACCTCACACCCGGCAACAAAACGCCATTCTCTTCAACCACCACAGCGAAGCAGCAAAGGTGCGAGGCTTCAACAACGACGAACTTGCACGCGCCTATCACATCTATCAGCAGCTCTATCAGATGCACACGCCGTTTGAGGACATCGACCGCCGCGTGGCTCTGCGCCTAACCGACCCGCTTACACTGAAGTTTGCCTCCACCATCTTCCTTGGCAAAGAGCTGTCGCAACACCCTGCCCACTACACTTCAATCACACTTTTCCGCTCCATGTGCAGCGACATAGCCAACTCCTATGCCGGCAAACAGCAAAGCGCCATCCTTCACGCCATCGGCAATTATCTGCTGAGGCGTTATCTCTACAACGAACCCACCGACGGAATAGATGTGAATGAATTGCGCGAGGCACTTTTGCAACCCGAGGCGGAGTTGCATCAATTGGCAAACCTCATCTATAAATCCGACGGAATCAGCATCGCCTATGCCGAGCTGCTCAACAAAGCCGACCGCCCGATTCTTAAAGAAGTCACTCGAAACACTGCCAACGGCGAACGCGTCTACATCCAATTCATTTACGAACGATTTCTGGAATACATCCTTGCACAGGAGTTCATCGAGCTGCACCGGTCGCCAAAGCCCATCCACTTTGTAGATGCGCTGAAAGCAACGGACGCAAGCGTGGTGTGGATTGGCGCCTTGCGCAACGCCCTGATTGACACGTGCATTACCAACCGGAATTTCGACGTCTTCATTCAGATTCAAAACGATTGGGGCGACGACTACAACGTGATGTCGCTGCTGAACGACACCATAGGTGCTCTCATCTCCGAAAACTACGAGAATCAACTGTTTCAGTTGCTCGAGCGGCTAATCGCCGGTTCGGCAACCGACAATGCAGTTATTGAACAATTCAATCAAGTGGTGAAAACAATCGAAAGCAACCAAGCCGACGACACCACCATTAGCCTGCACAAATCGCTTGAAGCACAGCTTTCTTCCACCATACGGCTCAAACGACTGGCATCGGTGAGCCTTATTAACGGTGTTCTCCTCACCGACTATTTCAACGAAGGACTGTATAAGCACAATGCCATGGCTCTGCTTTGGCAAATAATGACCGACCCGATTTATGACATACGCAATGACTCGTGCATGTATGCCTACTACCTGTCGAAACGACACCACACCTCTAATCACGCCACGTTAAAGCAAAACCTCACCGAACGCATCATCATCGAGATGTATTCAAGCATCAAGCAGCACTCTCTTCCACGAGTGCTTGCCTCGCCAAAACTGCGCAAAAAAGCGCTCAACTTCCTTGAAACAGCCACCCGACTGGCTGTGCTGCTCATCATCGACAATATGCTCGACAGCAACACCCGCAACCATCAACAAGCCACCAAGATGCTTGACGAAATCAAGTCGATATTCCGCTATTTCACAGCCAATCTCTATCTGATTAAATTATTCTTGCCATTCCTGCAGGTGGCAATGAAAAAGCAAATCACATTCCAGTCCGACTATGTGAACAACGCCATGGAATATCAATCGCATTGGCACGACAACACGTTCAGTGGCATAGCACACAACGGCATCGAGTGGAACAGAGGCGACGTGGACACCGCCATGAGTTTCTGCCACCATCACGTGAAAATGCTGCAACGCCTCACACCCGAGCAAATTGAAGCCGAAGAAGAGCGCTGGCTACAGTTTCAACCCAAAGTGCTGTCGGCTTACCGCAGCGGCGATTCGTTCAGCTACTTCGTGCTCGAACGCATTCAAGTGATTATGGGCGTGAGCAACTGGAGCAACATACGCCCTATAATCAATGCCTTCTTCTCCCCCGATTTCCGCTCAACAAAATGGTTCGACTATAGCCAGATGTCGATGCTGTATGTGCTTTATCAAATTGCGCTGCAAAGCCACAAGCCCAATGCCGAATTGCTCGACGTCTACTCCCGCGAAGCCACCGACTGGACTCTGCGCTGCCGAGGCTTATTCGCCGGCCACCATAGCAAAAAAGCCAACTCGCGCGGACTATACAAGCGCAATGTGATGAGCTGGTATGCGGCAGTCTGCTTTGCCACTTCGCCCGATTGCAGCCAAGCCGGCGGCGATGCCTTGCCGGCATTCTGCCACCTCATCGACTTCGCGATAGAGAATAATGACCGCGAGCTGCTTACTCACCTTGTGGAGAACATTCAGGAAATGATTACCGACATCGGCATGCCGGTGGCTGCATTGCAACTGCTAAAGCGCATCATGAGCAAGTTCACCACCATCGAGCAAGTGAATGATTTTGACAAAGCGCCATCGCACCGCGACGGAATCTATCAATTTGGAATAGTGAAGCTGATAGGCAACGTGCTCAGCACCGCCAAGAACTATTGTCCTGAACTGGTCAACCAATTCCTGCAACACGATGTGGCTTGCCTGCCTTTCCCGGGAATCAATTCCTATCGCGACAGCCTGCTGAACTACAACCCGAGTGGCGAAAGCCTGCAAGATGTTCTTACCCACAAATTCGGCAACTTCCTCATTTTCTCGCTCGTGAACATCGAAGCCATCGACAATTTCTCGATTGAAGCCATTGCCGCTGCACAGCGCTCAAAAGATGTTTTCGCATGGTTCGAACAAGTTGTTAAGATTTTAATTCGACATTTATTTATAAAATAATTATCTTTGTTGTACTTTAACTGAGAAATCTCACGAAACAGAAATCCTTCACATGCGAATGACATCAATCTTAATAATATCAGTTGTGCTGCTTTTTGCAATATATGTGGCTTCAATCTTCGTGCCATCACTGTTCTTCTACAAACGTGGCTACTATGCCTCGATGCTTGCCGGCAAGCAGATTGTGGCTCATCGCGGCGGGGCACAACTTGCACCCGAAAACTCGCTGCTCGCCATCGAGAAAGGCATTCTCAGCGGTGCCGACATGATTGAAATAGACATCCATCAGACCCTCGACAAAGCCATTGTGGTGTGCCACGACCCCACGTTGAACCGCACCACCACCGGCAAAGGCAAAATAGCCGAAATGACCCTTGCGCAAATCAAACAATACAACATCATCGACCAAAACGGAAAAGCAACCGCTGAGCGTATTGCCACTCTGCAGCAGGTGCTCGACCTTGTTGAAAGCTATCGCGCCAAGGGCTCGGATGTGAAAATGCTCATCGAAATCAAGCACGCCTCCGGACAGTACCCCGGAATTGAGCAACGTCTTGTCGACGAGATTCGTCGCCGCGACGCCTTCGGTTGGTGCACTGCGCAATCGTTTGCCGACCCCGTGCTGCTCACCCTTCATTCGCTATGCCCCAAATTGCGCATCGAAAAACTGCTGTTGTTCCGTCTGCCGGGGCTCCCTCTTATTGTCGATGGGTTTGGCATCACACGTTTTTCCTACGAAAAATATCACTTTGTAAGCTCATTCAACATGATGTGGCAGGGCGCCAACCGAAGCTTGATTGACGATATTCACCGCCACGGCAAAGAAGTGAAGCTGTGGACTATGCAGGGCACCGATGCCCCGGTGCTTGATGCCGACGGCTTTATCACCGACCGTCCCGATTTGTGGATGTGCTCGCGTGAGGCGCTTGCCAATTAGTTGTTTATTTATTATCTTTGCATTAAATCAGCTTAAACTAAAACATTGAATAACCCTAAAACTTAATGACCAAATGACTCAATCCGAACTTTTGAATGTCTGCCGGCATTTCGCCACCAAGAGCAAGGCTGTGGAAGTGGCACCGCTTGGCAATGGACTCATCAACACCACCTATCGGGTGACCACCGAAGGCACGGAACCCGATTACGTTTTGCAGCTTGTTAACACCGATATCTTCACCGACCCCGATTTGCTGATGAACAATATTGTGGCAGTAACCCGCCACATCCACCGCAAGCTGCAACAGCAGGGTGTGAGCGACATCAGCCGCCGTGTGTTGCAGTTCGCCTCCACGGTAGATGGCAAGAACTATGCCATGATTGATGGCAAGTGCTGGCGCATGATGGAGTTTATCCCCGATACAGTGAGCCGCTCTGGTGTTTCGCCTGAGAGTGCCTATATTGTGGGACATACTTTCGGCGCTTTTCAAGCCATGCTTGCCGACATTCCCGAGCAGCTGGGCGACACGATAAAAGATTTTCACAACATGGAATTCCGCTTGCAGCAGCTGCGCGAGGCGGTGGCTGAAAACCGTGCAGGGCGGCTCGATGAGGTGCGCTGGCTGGTTGATGAGCTGGAGAGCCGTGCACAGGAGATGTGCCGGGGCGAACGTCTGCACCGCGAAGGCAAGTTGCCCAAGAGAATCTGCCACTGCGACACTAAGGTGGACAATATCCTGTTTGACAGGAATGGCGACGTGCTGTGCGTGATTGACCTTGACACGGTGATGCCTAACTTTGTGTTCAGCGACTTTGGCGACTTCCTGCGTTCGGCTGCCAACACCGGCGCTGAGGACGATGCCAATTTGGATAATGTAAACTTCGACATGAACATCTTCCGCTCTTTTGCCAAGGGCTACATCGAGAGTGCCCGTGAGATGCTCACTCAGGTGGAAATCGACAATCTGCCTTTTGCTGCCTGTCTGTTCCCGTATATGCAGACGGTGCGTTTCCTTGCCGACTACATCAACGGCGACACCTACTATCGAACACGCTATGCCGAGCATAACCTGGTGCGCTCAAAGGCTCAATTCAAGTTGCTGCAGAGCGCCGAGAGTCACCTCGAGGAAATGAAGCAATACATTGCCGAGTTGATGGCTTAAAGGGGCAAAATCATATTACACACTCTCTTGTAATAATATCATAATGTGAGGGGGCTGACGCTAACCGATTAACGGTTGACTCAGTCCCCCCTTTTTTCGTATGCGCAATCACAAACAATGCGCCGAAATGTATCAGAACGGATAACCTATGGCAAGGTGGAATGCAAGACTCTTTTTGAAACTTGGCATGTTGAAGTAGCCCCGCTTGCCGGTGTAGTATGGCGCGTGGATGGCATATCCCAAATCGCCACGAATCACCAGCATGTCCATATCGAAGCGCAATCCCACGCCTGAGCCTACTGCCATCTGGCGCCACATCTTGGCAAACTGCAGCTTGCCGCCGGGGCGAAGGGCATCGTCATCGAGCAGCCAGATGTTTCCGGCATCGATGAACACAGCGCCTTTCAGATAACTGAACAGAGGGAAACGATATTCAAGGTTCATCTCCAATTTGAACGTACCGGTTTGGTCGTAATAGCCATTGGGGTTATCCGCCGCCGGCAGATAGCTGCCGGGGCCGATGGAACGCACGGCAAAGGCGCGGATGGAGTTGGCACCGCCAATGTAAAACTGCTCGCTGTAAGGCACCTGCGACGAGTTGCCATAGGCGTGAGCAGCACCGATTAGCATACGCCCCACAAGCTTGTGATTGTCCATCACGGCGTGGCTGTAAACCACCGAAGCCTGCCCCTTGACAAACTGCGAAAACGGCGTGCCAAGCATCTTTTTCTCGCCATGTGAGCCACACAGCGCCCAGATGCCGGCAAACACGTTACCCGCCTCGGTGAGCTGCAAGTTGAAGGTGAGATTGTCGCGCCCAAAAGCACGGTCGTAGGTGTAGGCATATTGCATCATGGGCACAAACTGGTTGCGGAAACTCTCGTGCACAGCGGGATTGCTGTTCATGGTGGAATCGAAGCTCTCGGTGGTGTTCAGCAGCTTGGTGTAGGTGAGGCGCAGCGGTGTGAGCTCGTTGAGCGAATGGCGGCCTGCATGCCACTGCCAGGTGGTGCCCAAGCCAAACTGCACCATCTTGAAGAAACTGGGGCGATTGAGTATGTTGGCCGACAGCATAAATTTGGTGTAGTTGGCAAAACGGCGGCTGCGGTCGACAAACTTCGGCGCCAGCAACTGCGGAATGGTGAGCGTCGACGACAACCCGAACTCGTAGCTGTTGTAGTCGTAACCCTCCACTGCCTTGCCGCCTGTTGCCCACTCGTAGCTGGCTCTAAGGTCGGTGTTCAGCACCTCAGCACCACCGAAAAGGTTCTTGTGGGAAAGACCGAGCGAGATGCCCGGACCGATGTAGCTGTTTGACTTCGACGTGAGTTGCGATTCGATTTTTGCCTCGATGGGGCTGTCCATGGTGCAAACCACGTCGACGTTGACCGTCGACTGCCCTGGGCGCAACGAATCGAGCGGAGTGACATCGATGTTGATGGCGTTGAACAAACCGGTGGCCGACAGGCTGCTTTGCGTGCGGTCCATGTCTCTTACGCTCATCACCCTACCCTCGCGAAAAGCGATTTTCTTTGCAATAAAGTTGTCCTTGAGGCGCAGCGGAGTCATCTTCACCAACGTGCCTTTGCGAGGCAACTGCACCGTATCAGCCACGCCACCGCCCTGATAGCGATTTACCGTGGTGGTGACTCTGCCCACCGTGTAACGGCGCAACGCAGCCTCGGGGATGCCGGATGCCAAGGCAAGGCGCAAAGCAATCTTGCCCTTGCGCAGAGTGCTGTCGGCAAGATATTCGATGTAATCGGGGCGGAAATAATAGTAACCGCGGTTACGCAGCACATTGGTGATGCCCACGCGCACGGCATTCAGCGAATCGAGGCTGTAACGGCTGCCGGGCTTCAGATAACTGTTTCGCCGGGCAAGCGAATCGATTTTCATCACTATCTCGCTGCTTCCGCCAAGGTAACCCACGCTGCTCAGCACATACGGCTCGCCCACTGCCACGTCGTATTGTATACGGGCTTTCTTCTTGTTCTTGCTTGAATACACCAACTGATAGGCGGCATTCGAATCGAAATAGCCATTATCGTGCAAAATGGTGTTTATCATATCCACGCGGTGAGCCGGGCGCACATTGTCGATGGTTACCGGCGTTTCGACAAGTTTCTTATACAGCCAGCCTTTCAAGCCACCGGCACTGTCGCTCCAGTGATTATACACCCACAACCCTACAGGAAACGGATGGCGGATGTAAGGCGAATAGAGGCTGTTGTTGGGCGCCACATTGATTGCCGAAGCAATGCCGTCAGCCACTGCCTCGTCGAGTTCAATGCTGTCGGCTCGTGGCAAGATGTTGAGCTTTTTCACACCGGTGTAAAGCACCTCGTCGTCGGCAAGGCGGCTGGTGGTGGAGCACGAAATGGCGCCCAGTGCCACAGCCACATACACCAGCAAACGGAATTGTATGATAGTTCGATTATTCATCGGCAGTTAGTTGTTATTTATTTGTTTTGTCAATGTGTCGGGCACCACCGGCTGGGCACTCTGCTGCCGTGCGGCGCTGATGGAGTCGGCTCGCTGCTGTGCCAAGCGTCGGGCTGCAGCCCGACGGCTCTTGCGGAACTTGAAGATGTGCTTCAGCGTCGACAGCTTGCGCTTAATCACAAAGCCCACACCGGTTTGCGTGATTTCGCCTTCGAGAATACTCTCGAAGCCGGTGTGACGGAACAGGCGCGCATACATGCTACCCGAACTGTTAAGCAGATATTCAATTGAAATATCGCTGATGAGGTTGTCAGAAAAATTATCCTCGGCACTGTCGTCGGTGCTGTAATTGCCGCCCACCACAATCTTGAAGCGGTCGTTGAATAGCGACTTCGACAGGTTGTAGCTGTAGCTGGTGACAGTGGAATTTGCCTCGCCGCTACCGCTATCATATTGGTTGATTCCAAACGACAAGTCCACACCCTTGATGGCGCTTGCCGCCCAGCTGTTGATTTGCGAGTTAAGGAACGAATAGAGCGCATTGTTCGACATCGTCGACGAGTTGGCGCCGGTGTAACTGCCGTAAAGCATCAGGTTCATGGCTTGTGCCGAACGCTGTTGCGGAGTCATCGACTGCAACTCGTTCTGCAACGTAAGGTCGTCGTTTGTTGCAAGGTCGAATCCCACATCCATTTGCGCCAGCGTGCCGCCCACATTGCAAGTTATCAGGAAGTCAACCAAGTGCGAAGCCCCACCATCGCTGCTCACCGAGGCTTTATATTTTTCCACAGCGCTGAAACCGAGCGTAGGGTTGAGCATATTGCCGGTGAACGCGATGTAGCTGCCCTCGTTGATTTTGAAATCCACTTCCTTGATTAACGGCGGCGAATATTTCACATAACCGTTGTCGCAAACCAGTCGTCCGGTGACACGGGGCTCGCCCGAGAAGCCTTGGGCATAATTCAGCGTACCGGTTGACTGCACCTGCACCCGGTTTTTGCCGTCGGGCGACAGATAGGCGTTTATGATGTTGCCCTGCTGCAGCGTGATTGCAGCATTTATGTTTATGCCAAACTGCTCGGCTTGCAGCAGCGAGTCGGGATACTCGCTCACCGAATCGTCGAAATGCACAAATTTCACCATATCGGGATTGGTGGTTGGAACAATCTCGCTCACATCCTCCTGCAAGACATAGGTGATATTGCTTCCCGACAGCAACGACACATTGGCATCGACATACAAGGCGCTTGTCCTGCCCTTCACTTGAGCCGACAAATCGGCATATCCCCTGCCGAACAACTGCGATTTTCTTATTTGCTTGCTATCGACAAACTGCACGCCCTTGCCTCGCATTTTCAAGTCGACGTAGGGATTTGTCAGGTTTCGGATGTCAATCAGCCCGTCAATCGAGAGTGGCTTGTCGTTGCAGCTGCGCAACGCATAGTTGTTGAATCGTACAATGCTCGAGTCGACAGGGATGACGGTGTTCGGGAACAAAATCTTCGAACCGAACACCGGCACATATATGGCGCCGTCTTCGGCAGCCACCTCTCCGGTGAAAATCGGTTTCTCAAAACTGCCGGTCATACTCATCTTGCCATTCAAGTAACCCTGCAATTCGGCAATTCCGTTAGGGATGAACGCCGTCATCGTTGAAATCGGGAATTTGTCGATGTCAAGTGATAGCGACATCGGGCTTGTGGCAGTGGAATCGTTAAGCACACCAGCGGCAAAGGCAACACGAGCGCCGTTGACATTCAAAAACGATTCGAGGTTGGTGTTGCCGGTTACAGGGTCAAGGGTCATCAAGGCATCGAGGTTGAAATCGCCCACTGTCTGACCATCGTAACAGAAACTCTTCAGCTCGGCTTTTCCCGTTCCCCAGAACTGATGACCGCGATACGAAATCTTCATGTCGGACGACAGTTCGCCGCTGACGTCGGGGGCAAACGGGAACATCGAAACCCACTCATCAATCTTCAGCCCCTTTATGCTCAGATTCACATCTTCCTGCTGATGTTCCTCGCCTTCGCCCTCGTGCTCAACATGTTCGGTGAACAAATTCACCGAGCCGGAGTTGCCGCCATCGAGCCTCAAATTGGCATCGAGGTGCTGCTCCTTGTAATTGTATTGCACATAGTTACCCTCGTTCACCGTCCATTCGTGATAACCAATAAGCGGCTTGTCGGTGAAAACATTGAGTCGCACTATCGAGTCGTTGACATCGGCGTGGGTGCCAAACCGGTAACCGGTGCGTTGCCTGATGTCCTTCGCCTCGTAAAGCGTAGTCAATCGGCTGCCCAACACACCGCCTTTCACGGTCACTGAAGCAAAGTTGTCCATCGTTCCTGAACGGTTGCCCATGTGGAAACGGTAACCAAGATACTTGCCCACCTGTGCCAGGCGTGCTGTAATGGTGTCGATTTTTGTTCCGTATGCTTCAATGCCTTGAATGATGCCGTCGCCGTAGATTGTTGAATCGTTGCAAAGTTCAAACGACAACTTTTTCATCTTGATTTCGTTATAAGCGAGATACTGCTGCACCAGTCCACGTTTGCCCATTTCCAATTCGCATGCAAACGGCGGCAAAGAACTTTGCAGCGTGTCGATGTTGAGCGATATGCGCTTTGCTTGGTCGAGCGCTATGTTTCCGCAATTAGTCATTTGGTCGATGAACTGCTGCAAGCCCACCTGCGAACTGAAATTCAGCGAGAGGTCCTCGTTGTGGAGCGCACCGTTGATGGTTGAATCGGTGGTTTCAAACAGCATGTCAATCGATGGCGTGTCGAAATACAACGTGTCGTGGGTCCATTTCAGATTCTGTATATCGGCTGAGAAATCGCACACAAGACGCTTTGCATCAACATCGCCGAACGCGGTGATGCGGCCACTGCCAAACGACGGCACATCCGCTACGCGTATTGCCTGCAGATTCAGGTCGCGTATGTCGCCGTCAAGTGCCACCACATAGTGGTCTTTTTCGAGTTCGCCGTTGCAGGTGAACCCGAAATCAATGTTCTGATTCACCGAATTAAACGAGGCATTGAAAGCGCCGTCAGCCAGTTTCACCTCACCGGATATTTCCTTGTATATTTTGTTGTTATATGCCAAATTGTCTACCGTCAGCGACGCATCGAGCATCGTAGACTTCTTCATTACGTCGAATCCGCGTCCCTTGACGTGAGCCCGCGCCGTGACGTCGCCCAATGTGCTTAGCGGCATCACCGAGTGCAATGGCAACGTGCGAAGGTCGAGGTCCGCTTCATACGATTCGCTTGCCGTGTTGAACCTTGCTTCACCCACAGCCTTGCCGGTAGCAAGCGCCAAATCAATTTTGCCCGACATCGTGTTGCCGTTCAGCGACGCCTTGCCCTGCACTTTCATCGGCGGGAAATTCACCTGCTTGCTCATCTGAGCGTCGAACACCGTCGGCTTAACAAAATTCAGATTGTCGAACTGCCCATTTATTGCCAAATCGCCGCCCATGCGTTTTTCGTCCATCACATTTCGCACCACACCGTCAACGTTCACCCGGGCATATCGAGGCAAGTTGGCACTAAGTTCTTTCACCTTCAATTGGCGCGCCGTGCCATCGGCTTTGGCAACCAGTTGCAATGGGCGGTAACGCGGTATTGAATTGAAATACGGGGCAAATGCAGGGAAAGCACGCTCCAAATCAGATATATCAACACTCGCCCGGGCATCCACCCTCACGGCTCCGCTCGACGGCGTTTCCATAAAGCCCATATCGATTGTTGCATCGGCACTGAGCTCCGACGCCACAGTTTTCAGTTTGAATCGTTCTATAGCCATAGCCAGACTATCCATGCGGAATGTGCCCTTGGCATCGGTTATCGTCACACCGCATCGCTCACGTGCCGACAGCTGCTTGATGGGCACAACCACCTCCAGCCCACGGTTATAAAGGCTGTCGATGGCTATGTTAATATCCGAAACTTCAAGATAGTTCATGTCCAATCCGCGGCATGGCGTTGCTCCGCTCACGGCATAAATGGCATGCGAATTGGTGAGCCGCACCACATCGCCACGCACCGTCCACAGCTGCGATTCGGCATCGCCAAGCACCGTGTCGACCTCCGCCACAGGATGTGCCTCCACATATTCGGCAGTTGGGTAATGATAAACGACATTCACCCCGTCGATGCCCAGATAGCCGGCATGCACGTTAGCCGTGCCTGTGTCCACCAAGCCATTCTTCAGTTCGGCTCTGCCAACAGTCACAGCCATTTCATCGATGGTTGGCAACATGTGCATAACATATCGAACGCTGTCGAGCACAATGTGATTGGCATTAATCAGCCACGCCAAGGTGGCGGTATCGTTTTCCGAAGGCTTCACCTTTTCGGGGAAATAGTCGAGGTATATGTCGCCGCCATGCAACAGGGCTTCGTCGATTGTCACGCCATTGTTGTTGAGCGCAATGGTTGCCACATTCACCTTCACCTCATCGATACGAGCCTTGAGCACCATCGATGAATCCTCGCTGACCATACGGTAACCGGCGCGCAGCAGGCGGGCGTCTTCCACTTCTACATCAAGCCTGATTAATGGCAACACTTTCACGTCGAGCATCAGATTGTCTGCCGAAATCATCGTGTCACGCTGCTCGTCGAGCACCATCACACCGCTAATGCTCACATCGAGCGGGAACTTCAACAATATCCTATCCACGCTCACGTCCCATCCCGTGGCCTCGCTCGCCTTACGGCATGCCACATCCTTCACATAATTCTGCACGAAAGGGATATACAGCAACATGGGCAAAAGCACGAGCACCAAAATTACAATGCCCAGCACCTTTGCGAATGTTTTTACAACTCTATTGAATTTCAAATTTTTCACTTTCGCATTGTCACGATAAACATTAAGAGAATTACATTTTCAATCACTTGTTTATTATGGAACAATAAAGATAAGTAAAAAATACATAAACCTGCCGAAAAATATCATAATATTTTTTAAATCGCCCAAAACACCACAAAATAGGACACAAAAAAAGCATTGCAGACTTTCATTCAAGACCTGCAATGCTCAAAATAACTTTTCTTTACTACTTGTGTCGAATAACGCTTCGATTACTTGCGGATACCAAGTTCCTTCTTAGCGATGATGGCACGATAGCGGTTGATGTCGACGCGGATAAGATAATCCAACAAACGACGACGCTTACCTACCAATTTCTTCAACGCACGTTGAGTAGTATAATCTTTGTGATTTGACTTCAAGTGTTGAGTCAAATGAGAGATACGAAAAGAGAATAATGCAATCTGCGCCTCTGGAGACCCAGTATCAGTATTGCTCGCACCGTATGTCTCAAAGATTTCTTTCTTTTTTTCAGAATCTAAATACATTCTAATTGGTGTTTTTTGTTTGTTAATAATTTATCGGGTGCAAAGGTAGCAATTTTTTTCTTTTTATACAACCCGCCGTCTATTTTTTTATTCATTTATCGTCATAATTGCATTAAAATGACTAACTTTGCATTCTCAAAATTAGGTTTATTTTTTATGCAAAAGATTCGGAACGTTGCCATTATTGCCCACGTGGACCATGGCAAAACAACATTAGTTGACAAAATGTTGCTCGCAGGAAATCTTTTCCGCGACAATCAGAATACGGGTGATTTAATCCTCGACAACAACGACCTCGAACGCGAACGCGGTATCACCATCCTATCGAAAAATGTTTCTATCAACTATAACGGCTACAAAATCAACATCATCGACACTCCGGGACACAGCGACTTCGGCGGCGAAGTGGAGCGCGTGCTCAATATGGCTGACGGTTGCCTGCTGCTTGTAGATGCTTTTGAAGGCCCTATGCCTCAAACCCGATTTGTGCTGCAAAAGGCTCTCGAAATAGGGCTGAAACCAATCGTGGTCATCAATAAGGTGGACAAACCGAATTGCCGCCCCGACGAGGTGCAGGAAATGGTGTTTGACCTCATGTTCAACCTCAATGCCACCGAAGACCAGCTCGACTTCCCCACCGTCTACGGCTCGGCAAAGCAAGGTTGGATGAGTGACGATTGGAGCAAACCCACCGACAACATCAACGCCGTGCTCGATGCCATAATCAAATACATTCCCGAACCAAAAGTGATTGAGGGCGACGCCCAGATGCTCATCACGTCGCTCGACTACTCGAGTTACGTTGGCCGTATTGCCATCGGCCGTGTTCACCGCGGTGTGATTCGCGAAGGCATGGACGTGGCGCTGTGCAAACGCGACGGCTCGGTGGTGAAGCAACGCATCAAGGAACTGCACACATTCGAAGGCATGAGCCGCAAAAAGGTTGACAGTGTGGCGAGCGGCGACATTTGCGCACTCATCGGCATCGAGAATTTCGAAATCGGCGACACAGTTGCCGATTTCAGCAACCCCGAACCACTGCCCCGCATCGCCATCG
Organism: Muribaculaceae bacterium; assembly: GCA_051871535.1. Classification (GTDB taxonomy): domain Bacteria; phylum Bacteroidota; class Bacteroidia; order Bacteroidales; family Muribaculaceae; genus SFTJ01. The sequence continues at coordinate 23,331 of JBJECX010000048.1, forward strand.
ACGAGCCTACCATGTCGATGACATTCACCATCAACGATTCGCCATTCTTTGGCAAGGACGGCAAATACGTCACCTCGCGCCACATCAACGACCGCCTCGTTAAGGAGCTGGACAAAAACCTCGCCCTGCGTGTTGAAAAGACCGAACGCGAAGATGCTTGGATTGTTTACGGCCGTGGCGTGCTCCACTTGGCTGTACTCATCGAGACAATGCGCCGCGAGGGCTACGAGCTGCAAGTGGGTCAGCCTCAGGTAATTGTAAAGGAAATCGACGGCGTGAAATGCGAGCCTGTCGAAGCACTCACCATCAACGTCCCGGAAGAATATTCAAGCAAAATGATTGATATGGTCACCCGTCGCCGAGGTGACTTAGTGTCGATGAGCACACAGAACGACCGCATACACATGGAATTCCAAATTCCGTCGCGTGGCATCATTGGCTTGCGCACCAACGTGCTCACCGCCAGTGCCGGCGAAGCTATTATGGCTCACCGCTTCCTGGAATATCAACCCTGGAAGGGCGACATCGAACGCCGCACAAACGGTTCGCTCATCGCCCTGGAAAGCGGCACTGCCTACGCCTACGCCATCGACAAGCTGCAGGACCGCGGCAAATTCTTCATCTTCCCGCAGGAGGAAGTGTATGCCGGACAGGTTGTGGGCGAAAACGCCAAGGAAAACGACATAGTGGTGAATGTTACCAAGTCGAAAAAACTCACCAACATGCGTGCTTCGGGCGCCGACGAAAAAGCCAAGATTGTGCCCCCGGTGGTGTTCAGCCTCGAGGAAGCTCTCGAATACATCAAGGGCGACGAATATGTGGAAGTGACACCTAACCACCTGCGCCTACGCAAGATTATCCTCGACGAGCTCGAAAGAAAACGCGCCAACAAGCAATAAATTCAAAGCACGACTTTGTTTCATAATTCTCGAGGATGAAAGCATTGAAAAGCTTTCATCCTCGTTTTTTTCGGCATAATTAAAACAAACACCGGCCTCAGGATTCCGTGAAGCCGATGTTTGAATTCTCACTAATCGTGTGACGGTGCACTATGCACCAACGCTCAAAATAATGTCATTAACAATTAAAACTTAGAAAAAAATGAAATTAGCCTTCAACAGGCAGTAACTCAAAAGACGTTATACCACATTAATAATTCATACTCAATTTTTCCCGTCCAATTTCTTGAACTCGGGCGAAGTGACTACACACACAGTGTAAACAGCCAGACAAATTGCTACTACTAACATATCTTTTCGTTTTTTTAATCCTACATTCTACAATGTTCACTTTTGCCGGCTAACGCGATGGCCTTTTGCCCATCTTGTCTCTCCCGACATTGCAAAGGAATAAAACATATGGGCAAATTTTCTACCCATCAAACACAACAAAATTTAAAACCGATTATTTTTGCTGCAAAAACACAAAAATCTTGATTTTAGGCAGAATGCACGGCTTTATTTGTTTTATTCAGAAAAAATGCCTATCTTTGCAAAAGTTTTGCGCATGTGGCGTAATTGGTAGCCGCGTTAGACTTAGGATCTAATGCCGTAAGGCGTGGGGGTTCGAGTCCCTTCATGCGCACGATGCAAAACTACAGCGTCAAGACACCATCATCTTGACGCTTTTTGTTTTTTATAATACTTTATTACAGAACCAAACCCTGCAAAATGTCACCTCGCATAATCGTTTTGGGAATAGCCATTGCCCTGCAAACCGCTTTTGCCTTGGCACAAGACTGTGCCAAATACCCATTTATCAGCTGCGACTCAAACCGCATTATCACCAACAACTGCGATTGGAGCCGACTGAAACGCGTCGCTCAGTCGCTCAGCCAAGCCGACAGCACAACCACAAAACTCGCGGTGCTGCACATCGGCGACTCGCACATTCAAGGCGGATGGCTAAGCGAGGCGCTGCGACAAACGCTGCAGGGCACCTACGGCAACGGCGGCAGAGGCTTGATTGCACCACTGAAAATGGCAGGCACAAACCAGCCTGCCGACTACACCTTCACCACGGCTAACCGCGCGTGGAAAACCACCAAGCTCACAAGCAACAAGCGCCGCGAAGGCGCAAGCCTCACGGGCATTTCGGTGGCATTTGCTTCCTCAGCACTCTCGCTGAGCATCGGTGTGGATAATGCCGACCATAGTTTCGGTTCGCTCACGCTGCTACATGCGCCAACTGCCGACAACGTGACAGCCCACTCACCGAGCATGTCGATAACGAAAACGGGAACCGACTCTTTGCCTTACGCAACCACATTTGCCATGCCCTCGCCATGCCGGCAACTTACGCTCTACAATCTGTCGGGCATCAACGAATTGTGGGGCGCAATACTGCACAACAACAGCAGCGGCGTGGTTCTGCACTCAATAGGCAACAACGGCGCTTGCTATCAGCACTACAACCGACTCGACAGTTTCGCAACACGAACCCGGCTGTTTGCGCCCGACCTCATCATTATTTCGCTCGGCACTAACGAAGCATTTGGCAGTTGCCGAGACACCGAAGCGATAAAGCACGAAATCGACGCCCTGGTGACATCACTAAAGCAATGCAACCCCGAGGCGGCAATTCTGCTCACCACCCCAATGGAATGCGACCGCCGACAACGCACCAGAAGAGGTCGCCGCCGTCGCCGCCGCACGGTGTTCGCCACCAACGCCAACTGCCTGACTGTGCGAAACATAATCATGCAATATGGAGCAGAAAACAACATTGCTGTATGGGACCTCTACACAGTGGCAGGCGGCAAAGGGTCGGCAGCAAAATGGGTGGCAAATTCGCTGTTAGCGAAGCGCGACCATGTGCACTGCTCCGCCGAGGGCTATCGTCTGCAAGGCAAACTCCTCGCCCAAGCCATAATACAATCGCTCACCGAAGATTAATATAAAAAAGTTGATAGCAACACAGCATTCCGCTCTGTAGGGGCGTATCGCATAGCCCCCTAAAGGCATGCCTATGCTGCAAGCAAGTTAAAACTTATAGTATCTAATGTTTCTTTTCGAACACATTATAAAATACAAGCTTATTTCTGATAGAGGAAACGCTTGATGCTGTGTTTAGGTGTTTTTTCAAACTCCTGCTGCCGGATGCGCACATCGGCAACGCGGGCATACGACGGCAAGTTCTTGTTAGCCTGCATCACGCTCGCCTTCAATGCGTTATACAAGCCCTCGCCTTCCAAACCGTCAGCCTTGGCAGCATCGAAGTCGGGATAAATCAACGCAATAAGTTTGCCTTTATCCTCAATTACAATCGACTCTACCACATATGGCAGGTTGTTGATTGCCGGTTCGATTTCCTCGGGATAGATATTCTGACCCGAAGGGCCGAGAATCATGTTTTTGCTACGCCCGCGAATGAATATGAATCCGTCGGCATCCACGTTACAAAGGTCGCCGGTGTTCATCCAGCCGTCCTTCATCACTGCCGAGGTTGCTTCCTCGTTATGGTAGTAGCCCAGCATCACGTTTTCACCCTTCACCCACAGTTCGCCGGCGATGGTTGCCGGGTCGGGTGAGTCGATACGCATTTCCATGCGGTCGACCAAGCGTCCGCTGCAGCCGCTTTTGGTTTCCTGCCATGGTGAATAAGCCAGCAGCGGTGCACACTCGGTCATGCCATAGCCCACAGTGAACGGGAAACGGATTAACGAAAGGAACTTATCCACATCCTTGTCTAAGGCAGCGCCGCCGGCAATCAGTTGCATTAAATTGCCGCCAAACACGTTGATGATGCTCTTTCTTATTTTCTTCAACAAAAGACCTCTGACAATAGGTATTCGCAACAAAACGCGCATTTTGGGCGTAGCCAACAGCGGGAACACCTTGCCCTTGATGATTTTTTCCACGATGAGCGGAACAGTTACCACCAGTTTGGGCTTAACCTCGCGGAATGCCTCGAGGATGGTTTTTGGCGACAAATTGCGGGAAAGGAAATACACATGACACCCCTTCACAATCGGGTGTATTAGATCAATCATCAGTCCATACATATGCGCCAACGGCAACATGCAAACCACGCCATCACCCGGCAGCAAGAAACTGAGATGCTCGATGGCATACTTCATGTTCGACGACAAGGCACGCTGCGGAATCATTACGCCCTTCGAGTTACCGGTAGAACCCGATGTGTAGTTAATCACTGCCAAATCTTCAGCCTCGGCATCGCGATAAGCTATATCTTCAGGTTTCAAGCCTCTAGGATAGGCTTGCTTAAAGAGTTGCTCAATATTGTCGTGAGCTGTCTGGACCTTAGCATCGCGGCACAGAGCCAAGCTATAGTCGCTCATACGCACCACAGCCACCAGCTCAGGCAGCTTGTCGGAATCGAGGTTTCGCCAGATGCTGTCGTCAACAAAGAACAACTTTGCCTCGCTGTGATTCACCAGATGGTGCAAGGCATCGGGCTTGAACTCGTGCAGCAACGGCACAGCCACAGCGCCGTAGGTGAGCGTAGCAAAGAAAGCCGAAGCCCATTGCGTGCTGTTCTTGGCACACAAAGCAATTTTGTCGCCCGGCTTGATGCCCACAGCCTTGAACACAATCTGCAACTTAGCCATTTTCACAGCCAGGTCCTCGTAGCTGAGGGTTACGCCCTGCAAATCGCTCAGCGCCTTGCCTGCCCAATTATGCTTTACCGACTCCTCGATGTATTTGTTCATTGACTTTTCCATTCCCATACATTATTTATTTTTTTAATCATTCTTTTTTAGTTAACTCCCTGCGTAATGAGATTGTTCAGCACCTCGAATGCTTTTTCCAGAATGGCATCGTTGCCCATAGCCATCTCGCTCTCGGTCATATCGACCCGATAATCGGGCTCGACACCAAACTCCGTCAAGTTGCCCGACGGGTCGGTGATGGCGCTTGCCGAGTAACGCACGCTCCAGCCGTTAGGCATCTCGCTGGTGAACGGCAACCCGCAACCGCCTCCGGTAGTGTCGCCCACCACCCTAACCTGCGGCAGCGATTTCATGATAGATACAAAATTGTTGGTGGCACTGAACGATGCCCGATTGGCAAGCACCACAACAGGCTTGTTGAACTTCACACGGCTGGTTGAAGCTGGCGAAAAATAATATTCGTAAGGCTTCGAAAAGTCGTCGTGCCCGGGTCCGGTTTTGTGTGAAATAGAGCCTGCAAGAATCTTCTGATTGATGAATCGAGCAACCAACGGCTCTACATTGGTGAGCAAACCGCCGCCATTGCTGCGCACGTCGATAATCAGGCCGTCGCACGAAGCCAGCGTGGCAAAAATCATATCGAGATTGCCCTCGCCAATCGACACCGAAAAATCGCCGTAATACATATATCCGTAGTTGTTCTTCAGAATCTGATACTTTATGCCGCAAGTGCGCTTGTAGTCGAAATTCAGATAATACTGGTCGATGATTCGCTCGTCGTAGTTCACCGGATACTGCTCCCAAATCCAATAGCGCGACACATCCCAAGGCGAAATCAGGTTGGTGTGTCCGTCTTCCAATTCCTTCAGCATCTCCGAGCAAACGGCAAACAACTCCATGTCGGTCATCTTAGGCTGCAACTTGGCGCGATAAGCCTCGCCTACAGCTTTCCAGTTCACGTCCTTATATTTGAAGAAGCAATAATGCTCGTCAATCGAGGTCCACAAGGCATCGAAATTGCCGTAAGGATTGTTTTTGTACTCCACCTCATCGTGGCACGAAGCGGCTGTCACCGCCATGCCAATCAAAAGTAATATGTAAAAAATTCTGTGTTTCATCATCAATACATTGCCGAAATGATTTTTGATTTTCCGCTAATCTGAGTGCCTTTGCGCAGGCTCAGCCATTCACCACCCACGCCAATCACCGCCGCGTGCGTGAATATCTGCGTATTCAGGTGGTTTATCCACGAGGTTTCGATGCGATTGCGATAGCCAAGGCGCAACACGGTGCTGCCCAGATGCAAATCGGCAGTGAGCAGATTAGTCATATCAAAACGATTTGCACACCATCCAAAGTGCGCCAGTCCCGAATGGTTACCCACATATATCTCGTAATACGACTCCTCATATTCGGGCGAGAAAAACGCCCCTACCACCGGCAAAGTGGCTTGATAGCGCAAGGTAACAGGCACGCCAAGCAATTTCACTCCATACGAAGCCATGCCCGACAAGCCCACGGCAAAGTGAATCTTTGCCGAAACCAGGTTGTTGCTGTTCGATGGCTTGTAAATCACGCCTCCGCGGAATTGTGCCATTCCGCCCAACGCCAGTTGCAAGCCTTGGGTGTACACATTTTGCCAGCGGCGCATCATTCCCCAACGGAAATCAGCCATCAACGAGTGCTCGGTGTGGTTTCCCACAGGGTTTGTAACATTATCATAGTCGACGCCCGCGTCGAGCTGCATCAACCAGTTTTCGGGATTGAAACGCATGGCTTGCAGCCGCTCGTATTCCAATCGCACATGAGCGCCTGTATTCTTGATGGGACTCAGATAGGTGTCGAGAATCGACGACGCACCCGCCTCAAGCATAAACGATGAGGTCACGGGCCGCTTCACCTCGGTTTCAGGCTCCTGGCAATGAGCCGCGCAGCAAACCCATGCGGCAAGCAGCGCCGTGAGGCAAAGCCGTGGCAATATTCCTGTTTTATTTTTCATCTTCAAACTCATCTTCGTCGAACATACGCATCTGTCCGGTGAGGGCATCACGCACAGCCCCTTGGTCGATTACCGAATCGCTGTCCACCACCTCAACCTCGCCATCGGTAGCCGGCTGCGGTTGTGGCGTTTCTTGTTCTTCGTCCACTTCACGCGGCTCAATCTGCTTGATTTCGGCAATGCTCCAGTTGCTCACGCGCTTGCCCTTTGCTTTGAAGCTCTTCACGCCAATAAACTGCTCGGCATCAATCACCATAGGCTCGCGGAACGAATCGGCTTCGCCGAACTTCACCTCGAAGCGAGGATACTTCTCGTCGGTGAGTATCAGCAACTGCGATTTCGGGTTCTCGCCAATCATGCGCTGATGCTTTGCGCTTGCGTCCATCGTGAAGCGCTTGATGTAGGGATAACCTTGGTCGGCATCGTTCAGCACTGCGGTCCACACAATGCCCGGCCGATATTTTTCGATGCGGATAATTCCCTCGTCGTAGTGGTTTTCGGCATCGAATGTAGTGATGAAGAAATCGCCATTCTGCATCACCACCAGAATGCGGTCGTCGCTAAAGAATTCGCCAAGCAAATCGCCTCGGCCGTCGTAGTTCAGGCGAAGCACATCGCGGTCGAACCACACTTCGCGACCGCCAAGCGTCGAGCCACCGCGTTCCTTGAGCGTGATTCGGTGTATTTCGTTCTTTGTCACCACATTACCCTTGGCAAGTTTGCCTTTCACCATCAAATCGGCAAGGTCGATATCAAACTGCAACACCTTGAGGCGCTGCTTTGGTTTGAGCGTAATTCGCAGCGTTTCGGCTTCGCCATTGGCATTTGCCGTGAACCATACAATTCGGCTGCCGGGTTTGCCCTGCGTGATGTTGTATTCCTTGTCGCGAGTGATTCCGGTCACGGCAAAACGCTTCATATATGTGATTCCGCCGCGTCCGTCTTGATAGAGCACGTTGTAGATTGTTCGCTCATCGCCTCGCTTAAACACGTTAAGATACAGCACATTCTTGCCCACATAAATTTTTTCGGCAACGCGCACCACCTTCATGCGTCCGTCGCGATAGAATATTATTATATCGTCGATGTCGCTGCAGCTGCACACCAGTTCGTCCTTCTTCAGATTTGTGCCAATGAATCCCTCCTCGCGGTTGATATACAGCTTTTCGTTAGCCTCAGCCACCTTCGATGCCACGATGGTGTCGAAATTGCGAATCTGGGTATTGCGAGGGAATTTGTGCCCATATTTCTGTTTCAGATACTCAAACCACTGTATGGTGTGTTCCACCATGTGGGCAAGCTTATAGTCGATTTCGGCTATTCGTTCGTTCAATGTCCGGATGTAATTATCCGCCTTGTCGGTGTTGAATTTCAATATCCGCGCCATCTTGATTTCCATCAGCCGGAGCACGTCGTCGTCGGTCACTTCGCGGTAGAAATCCTTTGTCCACGGCGCAAGGCGCTTGTGAACGTGCTTCACAGCCGCGGGCATATCGGGCGCGTTTTCAAATTCCTTGTCCTTATAGATGCGCTGTTCAATGAATATTTTTTCAAGTGATGCAAAATGCAGCGACTCCAGCGTTTCGCCGCGCGCAATCATCAGTTCGTCGTGGAAAATACGCATTGTACGGTCAACACTGAACCGAAGCACATCGCTTATGGTCAGGAATTGCGGTTTGTGGTCCTTGATTACACAGCAGTTGGGCGAGATGCTTGCTTCGCAATCGGTGAAGGCATACAGGGCATCGATTGTACGGTCGCTCGACACACCGGGTTGCAGCGTCACCACAATTTCGGCACGCTCGGCAGTGTAATCAACCACGCTTTTGATTTTTATCTTGCCCTTTTCGGCGGCTTTCAGAATCGATTCCTTGAGCACCGTGCCGGTCTTGCCGTAAGGCAAGTCGGTGATGACAAGTGTCTTTTGGTCGCGTTTTTCAATCTTCGAGCGCACTTTCACCACTCCACCGCGTTCGCCGTCGTTGTAGTGGCTCACGTCAGCCAATCCGCCTGTAGCCTGAAAATCGGGGTACAACGTAAACTCCTCGCCACGCAGATAGCTCACAGCAGCATCGCACACCTCCCCAAAGTTGTGCGGAAGTATCTTGCACGACAGGCCCACAGCAATGCCCTCCGAACCAAACACCAGCAGCAGCGGGAATTTGGCAGGCAATGTCAGCGGCTCGTCCTTACGGCCGTCGTAGCTTTTTGTCCAGTCGGTCACCTTAGGGCTATATAGCGTTTCCAGAGCGAATTGCGAAAGACGTGCCTCGATGTAACGGCCGGCAGCAGCCTGGTCGCCGGTGAGCACATTACCCCAGTTTCCTTGCGTGTCGATGAGCAAGCCCTTCTGACCCAAAGTCACCAGGGCGCCGTAAATCGACGCGTCGCCATGCGGGTGGTATTGCATAGTGCTACCCACCAGATTGGCAACCTTGTTATATCGTCCGTCGTCGAGTTCTTTCATGGCATGCAGTATGCGGCGCTGCACAGGCTTCAAGCCGTCGTCGATATGCGGCACGGCACGTTCCAGAATCACATACGAGGCATAGTCAACAAACCAGTTCTGAAACATTCCGCTCAGGTGCAGTTTCTGGTCCTTGGGTACAACGTATGCCGAGTGCCCTGCCTTCTCGCTTTCGTCAGCTCCACCCTCGGCACCTTCCATTTCGTAATCTTCGCTATCGTCTTCCTTCATCTTCGATTTTTCATGTTTATGTTTTAGCCGATAAAGATACAAAAAAAGCGCCGATTTCGCAAACCGTCGTTTCCGTTCACCGCCACCTGCCCTGAAAACCGATATCGAAACTGCACTATCCTCGCCCTACGCGGGCAGCCAAACGATGGCTTTTTCACGCAGTTTTCAATCGGGGCATTGCACCCGCTGGTGCGCTTTCAGGCGCTCTTAGCCATTAATTTTTGTGGCAGGAAGGTGAAATATCAAATTTTATAAGTAATTTTGCCAGTGGCCTCACCCCTTTACATCGAGGCACGTTACAATCAAATACTAACACGAACAGTGGAAACAGGTAAAGCAAAAATTGTGAATCTGCCCAAGATATGCGACCCGCGTGGCAACCTCTCGGTGGTGGAAAATATGAAAGACGTTCCGTTTGAAGTGCGCCGAGTGTATTGGACCTACGACGTGCCTTCGGGCGAGGAACGCGGCGGTCACAGCCACAAGCAATGCCGCGAGATGCTCATTGCCGTCAGCGGCAGCTTCGACGTGCTGCTCGACGATGGCTGCAGCCAACGCACGGTCACCCTAAACCGGCCAAACATCGCATTGATTATTGAGCCGGGCATTTGGCGTGTGCTCAACAACTTTGCCTCGGGCTCGGTGTGCCTTGTGCTGGCTTCCCACTTTTTCGCCGAGGACGACTACATACGTTGCTACGACGAATTTCTGCTCTCCAAAGGCATAACCACAACCACTCACCAATGAAAAAGCATCAGTTTCTCAATCTCAAGAACGCAAATGCGCCCTATATCGACGAAATAGAGGAAGCGGTGAGCCGCGTGCTGCACAGCGGAAGATATCTGCTCGGCGACGAAACAGCCCAGCTGGAAGCTGCCATTGCACAATTGTGCCACACACAGCATTGTGTGGCGGTGAGCAACGGGTTGGATGCTCTGCGGCTCATCATCATGGCATACAAAGAGCTGGGGCTGATGCGCGACGGCGACGAGATTATCGTGCCTGCCAACACCTACATCGCCTCGGTGCTCGCCATCAGCCAATGCGCTCTGGTGCCTCGCCTGGTCGACGCCGATGCCACCACGCTGAACCTCAACACATCACTGATTGAAGAAGCAATTAATGCACGCACCCGTGCCATAATGCCGGTGCACCTCTACGGCACACCGTGCTGCGACGCCACGCTCATCCACCTTGCCCGCACCTACGGCCTGCTGCTCATCGAAGACAACGCCCAAGCCATCAATGCCACATCGGCGGTGGCAGGGCTGTGGGGCACTTATGCCACCGGCGGGCTCGGGCATGCTGCCGCTACGAGCTTCTACCCCACTAAGAACCTTGGCGCAATGGGCGATGCCGGTGCCGTCACCACCAACCATCGGGAGCTTGCCGATGCCGTGAGGGCGCTTGCCAATTACGGTGCCGACCGCCGCTATCACAACATCTATCAGGGCGTGAATTGCCGTATCGACGAGATTCAAGCTGCCATTCTGCGCGTGAAGCTGCGGCACCTCCACGAGGAAACATCGCGCCGCCGTGCCGTTGCTCATGCCTATCGGGCTAACATCTGCAACCCTGCCGTCACCACGCCTGCTGCATTCGACGGGATGCGCCAAGTGTGGCACCAATACCCAATAATGACAACCGCCCGCCAAGAGCTTCGCGAATATCTGAAAATCAACGGCGTGGAAACCGACATCCACTATGCCGTGCCGCCTCATCTTCAGCCCTGCTACTGCAACCTTCAGCACCACGCTCTGCCCATAACCGAGTATATTGCTGGTTGCGAAGTGAGTCTGCCCATCGGAGCACCGTTCACCGAAGCCGACGCTATCACCGTGGCGCAAATCATCAACGGTTTTATCTCCTGACGCTGCAAAGCAAATCGGTTCTGCCTCGCAAGTCCTCACGCAATAATAAAAAAACGCCTATCTTCACAGACGGGCGTTGAATAATCATGACCTAAAACCTAATTTAGTATTTCACATTTTCAGTAAGATGAAGATATCAAATAGTGCTTTTCACAGTATAGATTTTTCAATTTCTTTTGGTGAGCAATCAAACGCTTATACAGCATTAAACCTATGGCTCGATTTGTTATAAGATATTCGCCTTTGTCGTCGGCTATTGTGCTATATCCGCTCAAATCTTTCATAAATGCCTTGTATTGCGCTATTGCATTCTCGGAGTGTTCTACTACCGCCCCACGCCTTAAAGCCTCGTTAAGGGCAATCAGAGCGCTTGTGCGAGTGTGCTGTCGTGTTTTCCATTGCTTGCTATATTGAGGAACTATTAGTTGTGCTTCAGCAGCAAGATTGTAGCAATGTTGCAAACCTGCTTCACCATCGCCCTCATTTCCTTTGAACGAACAGAAAACTACGAACTTTGTTGCATAGAAATTGCAAACTTTTTCAATAAACTCTACCATCAAATCATAATCACAGAATCCAGCCCACTCTGCACAAACCTCCATTTTATTTTCGTCAGCTGAATATGCGCCAAAAACATTTATGCTGAACATTTGCGAGTCGACATCCACACCACCAATATTGCAAACCAAAAAACAGTTATCGCATTGTTCACGATAAATTGAGAGTGTGAAATTTCCGTACTCCTTCAGCGTTGGCATAGTCACATTTTCGGCTGCCTTTTCGATTGATTCAATAGCAAATGCAGTATGGCCCGAATAACGAAAGGCTTCGTCGTAGCTCGATGGAAATTCGGCAAACATCTGCTGCGATTTTTGGTATTCTTTTCGCTTGTTACGATACCATGCAATTTGCTGCAAAGAACATCCTATGCCCCACAGCCATTTTTCGTAACTATTCAGAGTTAAGAAAAACGAAGCAGGGTCTTTTAATTCAACACGATAAAGCGGCATTTTCCACCACGGAACAAACACCGCTTTTTTGTCGCTTGCACCTTCAATGGCTCGTTTATATTCTTGATAAAAGAAACCGCCACAGCCATTTGGCGTGCTTTCATATACAATAAATGTTTCATCAACCGGTTCGATGCTGCCACAAATTGAGCGCACAATATCTGATGCAGTACCGCTCCAAAAAGCAACCTCAGTCATCAGCGCAATTTTCAAGTTGTTCGAACGCAAGCTATCGGGCGTTAGCGAACTTGTTGCTATAATTTTGCAGTTGCGCTCTTTTAGTTGATATTGGTTTTGTGAGTTTTTCAATTGCCTTATTGCAGCAAACGATTTAGGTTTCATTTCCTCGGGATAGAAAACTATAATGTTCTGCATAGTTTCAATGAAATTCAGCGCAACATCTTTGTTATGCCCACAAATTCCCGTATTCCACGAAAAATTGCGGCAAAGCATAAGCCATAACGCAAACGCACATGCAAAAGTCGACGAACCAACTTGCCGTGCTTTCAAAACAATAATTCGTATTGGCTGATGCTTTGCCATCATTTCGGCACATTCAGCATAAATTATTCTTTGCGCATTGTTCAAAATAAATGGAACAAAATTGCCTGTGCGTTTATCTTGGATGTGCGCACAACGAGCAGCCCAAAACTCAAAATCACAAACGATGCGCGCAGCATCAAGTTCATCGTCGAGGCTCGTGGCAATAGCCCCAAGAACATCTACATACAAAAGGTGATGCTCAACGGCAAACCGTATAACAAAAGCTATATCACCTACCACGAGTTGCTGCAAGGCGGCACGCTCACATTTGTGATGGGCGCCAAGCCAAACAAGAAGTTCGGCTCTGCTCCTTCGGCACGCCCCCGGGCTGTCAACTCCATCCTCTAATAGATAAATAGCATAGAATAAATGCGAGAAGGTGTGTCATAAATTTGATGCACCTTCGTTGTTACTACACAGCCTGGCGATAGTCCTCGCTTTGAGCCTCAAGAGCCTCGCTTTGCTTCTTGGCGTCCGGACAGTAAGCGAATTACCTTTATTGCTGAATCTGCAACCGCGCGAGCGGTTGCAGACCTCAAACCAAGGTTGCATCGGCTTCGCTGCCAAAAGGAAAATGCAGCTCTTTTAAATGCTGTGTTACGAATTCTTCGCAATCA
>JBJECX010000049.1:0-6260 GCA_051871535.1 Muribaculaceae bacterium
CGCAGGCGAGGCTTATAGCCCGGGGTAAGCGAAGCGCAACCCCGGGTATCCATCATCTCCCACCATCCGGCGTCCGCATAGGACGCGAATTACGATTCCACCCCTCGGCCCGGTCATATCACCCGCTCGCCCCACAACCGCGGAGCGGTTGCAACCTCAATAACCCCATGTTGACGATAAGCGAAGCGCAATCGGCTACGTGGGGATAGCATCAATCACCACAATAAACACAACCGCGGAGCGGTTGCAGATTCAGATAATTCGCATCCTATGCGGATGCAATGTCGTGGGTGGCGTTGTGTCCGTGGGTTACGCTATCGCTCACCCACGGCTAAATCCCGTCGGCATCCTGCCTCCGGGGTCGCGTCCTTCGGACGCCCACCCGCGGCGTGGTATCTATGTATGCCATACGCCACTACGATGTTCACGGCACATTTTTGCCGCTGGCGGGCTGGGTGAGCGGAACAATAAACACAAATCGGGCACCGGGTCCGGGATGCGACGTGTCGAGCTTTACTATGGCATTCAGCCTCACGGCAATCGTACGGCAGATGTTAAGCCCCAAACCGGCACCTTGCACAAAGGTGTCGAGTTTCTCAAAGCGGTTGAAGATGCTTTCGGCATTCTCGGCAGGCACACCTTCGCCGGTGTCGGTGACACTGAAAGTGACCTTGCCCGGGTTCTCGCTCAACGAGGCGTGCAGCAGAATCTCGCCGCTCGTGGTGTGTTTCTCGGCGTTGGTGAGGAAGTTCACCAGCACCTGCTGCAAGCGCTGGCTGTCGCACACGATGGCAAAGTCGTTCGCCACCTCGGTGGTGTAATACAGGCGCACGCCTTCGGGGCAACGGTGCTTCACGCTCGACAGCGCCCTACGGCACACTGCATTGACATTGCACTGCGAAAGCCTGATTTTCATTGCCGAACCGTTCTCGATTGCCGATAGCAGCAGAATGTCGTCGATGAGCGTGGTCAGCGTTTCGGTGTTCTCGTCAATGAGGTCGACAAACTCCTGTCGCTGGGCTTGCGTGAGGTCGTCGTTCTCCTGCTGGTGGGCAAGCATCTGCGAGAAGCCCACAATGGCATTGAGCGGAGTGCGTATTTCGTGGCTCATATTCTGCAAGAAACGCATCTTGGTGCGTTCCGATTCCTCGGCGCGATGCAACGCCTGCGTGAGCTCGTCGTTCTTCTGCGTGAGCATTCTCACCGCACGGCGGCGCAACAGCAAATACGACACCAGACCGATGATTATGAGCAGCACTACAATGAACACCGACACCACAATGGTGGTGCGGGTGCGGGTGAGCGTCTGCAAACGTATCATCTCGGCATAATGCAACTTCTTCTCCGACTCGCGTTCCTTAACCACCGCGCGCAGATGCTGTATCGACAGCTCCTTGTTGTCGAGCTCCAGCTTGTTTTTCTCCGATGCTATGCGTTCCATGTCGATGATGCCGCGCTGCCTTTCGAGAGCCAGACGCGAGTTGTGCAATTCCAACTCGTTGCTGCGCAACTTCAGCTCGGCATTCTTCACCTGCAACAGGTGATTGCCAATGTCGGCATTGGCGCGGGCAAAATCGGTTTCGCGCTGGTTGGCATAGAATTTCTGCATCAGGCGGTATGCTTCGTTTTCATAATCGAGCGCCAGAGCAGGATTGCCGCGCATCATCTCCACCTTGCTCATCCACGCATAGCGCGTGTAATCCTCGGGGATGCTCTTCGACATCTCCAAAGCCTTATCATACTCGCCGATGTGGGAATAGTGATAGATGTCGTTATACAACATTTGCTTCGGGTTGGTAATATTTTTGAAGCGCGAATCGTGCAGCGCCATGTACACCAACTCTGCCTCCTCGTAGCGATGCGCCATGTACAGGGTGAAGCACTTGGTGTCGAGCAAGCGGTATTCGCGCAGCAGCAGGTTGCGGTCCTTCAGTTGCGACAGCCCTTCGTCGAGCACATCCAATGCCTTGTCGTAGTTGTCGAGGTAGCGATAGCAAATCGACAGGTTGGTGTAGATATTCTCAAGGTCCTGTTCGGGATGGTCGCGTTTGGCTATATCAAGCGCCATCTCGTAGAATTTAATCGCTTCCACCTCGTTGTGCAGAATGCGATAGTAGTTGCCGTAGAGCTGATAGCACAGATAGCGCCCGTAGCCGTTGAACATGGTGTTGGCGTCGCGTTCCATGTTTTTGATGTGCTCAACCGCCACCGCAAAGTTGCCCTTGTTCATATAGTAGGTGGCTTGCTCCTTGCTGGCATAGAAATAGTATTGCGGATAGTTGTATTTAAGCGCCTCGGCACGTATCTTGTCGGATTGCCGGTCAACCAACTGAGAGTTGTTTGAGTTCTGGGCATATTTCAGCGGGGTGCACAGGATTGCCACCTGCGCCTTCTTGTCGCCCAGCTTCACCGCCTCGGCATAAAGCGAATCGGCTACCGCAATGCAATTGGGCGATTTGCCCATACGCTGCAGCCGCATAAAGTCGCCGTAAAGGCGGTCGTTAATCTTATAGTGATTGTTCTGTGATAGTGCTACAAAGCCACATGCCAACAACAATATTAGCATTAAACACACCGACCTGAAAATCGTTGATAAGCACTTAGTCATAATTAGGGGGCACTTGTGTAATTATAGCAACCTTAATATTTTGCAAATATAGTCATAGCAGTTTGGGCATAGGGTTAAAATCTGTTAATTCTTATGTAACATGCTGCAATTTCTTCTGCCCAATCACACAATTACGGCATATATTTCTGCCTCATATCCCCTTAGTTCGCCCGATTGTCACTATCTTTGCACCATCAAATCCCTAACTACATGGAAAGAAAAGATTTTGAGATAATGGCGCCGGTGGGCAGCTACGAGAGTCTTGTGGCAGCGCATCAAGGCGGTGCCGATGCCATATATTTCGGCATTGAGGGGCTGAATATGCGTGCAAAATCGTCGAACAACTTCACCATCGACGACCTGCACCAAATTGCAGCATGGTGCCACGAACGTGGCATGAAAAGCTATCTCACGGTTAACACGGTGGTGTTCGACAACGACATGGAGCTGATGCGCCGCATCATCGACGCCGCCAAAGAAGCCGGCATCTCTGCCATCATTGCAAGCGACATGGCGGCAATAACCTACGCCCGCAGCATCGACGTGGAGGTGCACATCTCCACGCAGGTGAACGTGTCGAACAGCGAGGCGGTGCGATTCTACAGCCAGTTTGCCGACGTGATGGTGCTTGCCCGCGAGGTGAACCTCGAGCAGGTGTACAACATACATCAAACCATCGTGCGCGATGGCATCTGCGGCCCTCACGGCAATCCGGTGCGGATAGAGATGTTTTGCCATGGCGCTCTGTGCATGGCAATTTCGGGCAAATGCTACCTGAGCCTGCACGAAACAGGCGCCAGCGCCAACCGCGGCGCATGCCGTCAGATTTGCCGCCGAAGCTACACCGTCACCGACCGCGATACGGGCGACCAGCTCGACATCGAAAACAAATACATCATGTCGCCTAAGGACCTGAAAACCATCCATTTCCTCAACAAGATGATTGATGCCGGCGTGCGCGTGTTCAAGATTGAAGGCCGCGCCCGCGGTCCGGAATATGTACGCACCGCCGTGAGCTGCTACAACGAGGCGATAAACGCTGTGCTCGACGGCTCGTTCACCCCCGAGAAGATTGCCGGATGGGACGAACGCCTCAATCAGATTTTCAACCGTGGATTCTGGAACGGCTACTACCTGGGTCAACGCTTGGGCGAATGGACCTCGAAATACGGCTCGTCGGCCACGCGCGTGAAGGTGTATGCCGCCAAGGGCATTCGATACTTCTCGAAGATAGGGGTGGCGGAATTTCAGATGGAAACGGGCGAGCTGCACGTAGGCGACGAGATAATCATCACCGGACCCACCACAGGCGCCGTACCCGTCACCGTCGACGAGATTCGCGTCGACCTCAAGCCTGTGGAAAAGACGGTGAAAGGCGAGCGATTCTCGATAAAGGTGGCTGAGAAAATTCGCCCCAGCGACAAGCTCTTCCTGTGGAAGAAGGTCGACGAGGTGCGCCACGGCGAACATCGCGAAATAAAGTGATATTGCCACACCACATATCACGAAATAGCTCAAAAAACCTGTTTTTGCCCAAAAAAGGCGCCTCATTACAGCTTTTGGTTTTGCATATCGGCAAAAAACAATTACCTTTGTATAATTAAGTATATGCTAAATCACTTTATTTCACACATAAAGAGACACAATGAGAGTAAAGATACATCACGAAGGCACAAACATCATATTCATGCTGCTGTTTATTTTGGCGGTAGTGAATGTCACAGCCTATGTGATAATGTCATATAAAATCATCTCTTACATCTTCATGGGCATCTCGCTGGTGCTCTTCCTACTGGTGGTGAACTTCTTCCGAAGCCCGCGACGTCGCTTCCGTGGCGACACTGCCGACGCCGTGGTTTCGTCGGTCGACGGCACCGTGGTGGCTCTCGAGGAGGTATACGAGGACGAATACCTGCACGCACGCGCCATACAGCTGTCGGTGTTCATGACCGTGTTTAATGTGCATGCCAATTGGGTGCCTGTTGAGGGTGAAGTGAAATATGTAAAACATCATTCCGGCCGATTCCTTTCGGCATACCTGCCCAAGTCGAGCACCGAAAACGAGCGCTCTACTGTGGTGATTGGCACACGCTGCGGCAGCGATGTGCTTGTGCGTCAGATTGCCGGTGCCATTGCGCGCCGCATAGTCACTTACGTTGAACCTGGCGACAAAGTGTGCGTTGAGCAACACATGGGATTCATCAAATTCGGCTCGCGTGTCGACATCTTCCTACCTCTCGACACCGAAATTTTGGTGAAGCTTGGCGACAAGACCATGGGTGGCGTCACGCAAATTGCACGCCTCAAACAGCATTAATCATGAACATCCTTTCGGCAATAAAGAAGAACATACCCAACACCATCACCTGCCTCAACCTGCTTTGCGGCTCAGTGGCGTGCATCATGGCACTGCGCTTCGACGAGCAAGTGTGGTGGGGAATCAACGCCTATCAGGCAGCTTTCATTATGATTGCCCTGGCGGCTCTGTTCGACTTCTTCGACGGGCTGGTGGCACGCCTGCTGCACGTGGTGTCGGCAATAGGCAAAGAACTCGACTCGCTGTGCGACTGCGTGAGCTTCGGGCTGGCACCGGGGTTGCTGGTGTATGCTGCCATGAGCTACGCCAACCCCGACAGCATACTCTGCTATGCCGCGCTGCTCATTCCGGTGTTAGGCGCCGTGCGTCTTGCCAATTTCAACGTCGACACCCGCCAGAGTTCCAGCTTCATTGGTATGCCAATACCCGCCAATGCCATCTTCTGGATTGGCTTCATCTCGTGGTATGCCCACAACACATTCCTCAACCAGTGGTTTGTGGTGGCACTCATAGTGGTGATGTCGCTGCTAATGGTGAGCTCAATACCTATGTTCTCGCTCAAACTGAAGAACTTCAATTTCAAGGAAAACTACAAAGTGTATTTCCTCGTGTTTGCTTTTTTCCTGTTTGTGTTCACATCACACCTACCCGGATTGTCGTGGACCATCATCTTCTACGTGCTGGCATCGGCGCTGGTGAAAGACTAATTAATGCCTCGGCACATCAACTTCATCACAACAAATTGTGTTATAACTATATATATTTGGGAAAAATAATATGTTGACATTCATTACATATCTGTTTTTTGCCATAATGATTTATGTGGCTTGGATTGTGCTGCGATTTATGTTCGGCATCTGGCGCCAGACGCGCAACCTGCGCAACACATTCCACCGGTTCAACAACGCCGCCAACAGCGACGAGCCGACCAGCCCAAGCGAGCGTGGCAAAAAATTTGACAAAACCTACGGCGAATATGTCGACTTCGAGGAAGTGACTGACACCAACCCCCGGACATCGCAGCAAGAAACCGATGCCGACACCGACGATGCCGACGATTTCACCCGCGAGTCGCAAATCTCCGACGCCGAATACGAAGAAATCAAGTAAGCGCCAATATGCAGCTTTACAATGGGCTGTGGCATAATCATTTATTCATTTAGACGCCTAAAGGGCGCAATTTATCCATCAGCCAATCACCCGCCACGCGGTTGCGGTGGGGTGTGTCCATGGTTTGTAGGGCCTGCAACCGCGCCGCGGTTGTGAGTTGTGGGGGGTGACGCGTGTCCCCACATAGTCGCCTGCGGCGCCAATGTGGGGTTATTGAAGTTGTAA
>JBJECX010000050.1:0-34916 GCA_051871535.1 Muribaculaceae bacterium
CCACGTTCCTCATCGCTAAACTGAAGGAATTCAACGTGTTGCCGTCGATGCTCAAGCCCACCTCCAGTATCTCAGCGGCATTCGATGCCCCCACCGAAAATATGACGTCGGTGATTCCTCTGCTCTATCAAGCGGGATATTACACCATCAAGGACTATAACGAGGATGCCGACCTGTATATGCTCGACATTCCCAACCAGGAGATTCGTATTGGGCTGATGCAGAGCCTGTTGCCAAACTATGTACAGGTCGATACCTACAAAGGGTTCTCTGCGGTTGCCGAGATGTATCTGGCGCTGCTGAAAGATGACCTCAACGAGATGCTGAGCCTGCTGCAAGCCTATCTGCTCACCATACCGCAATGCGACAATACCAACTACGAAGGGCACTACCAACAGCTGCTATATGTAATTTTCTCGCTGCTGGGCCGATATGTCGATGTGGAAGTGCGCACCTCAAGCGGGCGTGTGGATATGGTGATGAACTCGGGCAAGGCGCTCTATCTGTTCGAGTTGAAGCTAAACAAATCGGCTGAGGCTGCAATGAATCAGATTAATCTGAAGAACTATCCGTCGCGCTTTGCGCTCAGCGGTCTGCCAATCGTGAAAGTCGGTCTCAACTTCGACCTCGAGCGCCACACCATCGCCGACTGGAAAATCGAAGCCTGATTCACCTGGCAAATTCGTCGACACCTGTAAAATTCTGTTGTGCTTATACACTGCTGCGTTGAGGCAGGTCGGTTCAGGCAAGGTTTTTGATTACTTTGCAAGGGTTGCCTGCAGCCATACAGTCTGATGGTATGTCGTGGGTGACTACGCTGCCGGCACCAATCACGGTGCGGTCGCCAATTGTCACACCCGGGCATACGGTGACGTTGCCGCCGAGCCAGCAGTCTTTGCCTATTGTGATTGGGAGTGCCATTTCGATGGTCTTGCGGCGCTGCATATAGTCGATGGGATGCTGCGGTGTGTATAGCGAGCAATTAGGTCCAATCAGGGTGTTGCTGCCGATGGTGATATTGCCGGCGTCGAGAAACATTCCGTTATAGTTGACAAATACGCCCTCGCCCAGATGCAGCCCGTTGCCGTGGTCGCAATGAAACGGTGGCAGTATGGTGACCGATTGTGGCACCCCGGGTATCAAGTCCTCCAATGCTTCGCGATATCCCTCGTGGTCGATTCCCAGTTTGTTGAATCGTTCGCAGGCGAGGCGCGAGTGTTTCAGGCTGCTGTCAATCATCGGGTCGGTCCAGTCGTACAAGACGCCCGAGCGCATCTTGTTCCATTCGGTTGAGAGCTCGGCAGCAGCCGGTTCCTCCTCCTTGATGCGTTCCAGCAGTTTGGATGCCATTGGGTGTCCCATCTCGGCAGCGCGCGAGAGAATCTCCTTGGCTTTTTTTAAGTCTTTTTCCACGCAGTCGCCGTTGAGGAATCTGCGTCCAACCGAGAATAGCGTCTCGGCATCCGATTCATAGATGAAATTATTGTTGCTACAGCCCATATTCTGTTCTATTCAATTAATTTTAGTAATATATTGTTGCCACTATGCGGCGTTGACAGCCATGGTTGCGAAACTCGCACAGGTAAATGCCTTGCCATGTGCCAAGGTTTAGGCGGCCGTTGGTGATGGGCAAAATGATGCTCACGCCCACGAGCGAGCATTTGGCGTGGGCTGGCATGTCGTCGTCGCCCTCCAGCACATGGTTGTAATAAGGCTCGTTCTCCGGCACCAGATGGTCCATTATCCGGTTCATGTCGTGTCGCACATCGGGGTCGGCATTCTCGTTGATGCTCAAGGCACACGAGGTGTGCTTCACAAACAGGTGCAGCATGCCTGTCTGAGGCAGCGGTTGCGGCAGGTGCGACATTATCTCATGTGTCACGAGGTGGCAGCCACGATGCTTGGCGGACAGCTGAAATTCCACTTGCTGAATCATGACCCGAGGTTTTAGTATTTGTTGAAGTTATATTTAGTTCGCAGTTCTTCCTGCTCAGCCGTGCCAAGCGATAGGAAATATGCCTTCCAGCCGGGGCAGAACCCGATGTGCCAACGCCAGAACCTGCCAATTAGCGACTTTGGCGAGCGGTCGTATCGGCGTCTCATGGGGCATTGCTCGCAATTATGATTCTTTGTCATAGCGTTTTCAATTTGTTTGTGTAAAGATAGCAACACTTTCCGATAAAAGCCAACTTGCGGGGCAGGGATGAGTGATTTTTTCGACGGTATGCGCGGCTTGCGGTGCGATTTGCCGTGCAGTGCCGCGGGCATTTGTTTGGGGTGTAGAAGAAATAGTTGTATCTTTGTCGTAGGTTGAACCGGTAAGACATTGCATACTGCCGCAATTGTCTGATAGTAGCGACAATAAACTTAAATATTAATAAAGTCAACACAGAAATGAATCAGATTCAATTGATTAACTCCGACTCCAAGCCTCACTATGCGTTGCTCGACGGGTTGCGCGGTGTGGCGGCGTTGCTGGTGGTGTGGTATCACATCTTTGAGGGATACCAGTTTGCCGGCGGTAAACCTATCATCGATTTTGCCAACCACGGCTATCTGGCAGTGGATTTCTTTTTCATCTTGTCGGGTTTTGTGGTGGGCTACGCCTACGACAGCCGTTGGGGCAAGACACTCACGCTTGGCGGATTTTTCAAGCGTCGCATCATACGCCTTCATCCCATGGTGATTATGGGAGCGGTGATTGGTGCCGTCAGCTTTGCACTCTCGGGGTTTGCCCGCTGGGATGGCAGCCAATCGTCCACATCGATGGTTATGTTGGCACTGCTGTGTGCAATGTTCATGATACCGGCGCTGCCGGGTCAGATGCGCGACGTGCGTGGCAATGGCGAGATGTTTCCGCTCAATGGCCCGTGCTGGTCGCTGTTCTTCGAATATATAGGCAATATATTGTACGCATTGATAATACGGCGGTTCAGCACGCCGGTGCTTGCAGTGTTCACAGTGCTGCTGGGCTGCGCCTTGGCATGGTTTGCCGTTGGCGACGTGTCGCAGTATGGCTGCATCGGGGTGGGGTGGACCATCGACCAAGTGAATGTGTTGGGCGGCTTGCTGCGCATGTTGTTCCCGTTCAGCATGGGCATGCTGCTGTCGCGCCTGTTCAAGAAGGGTCGCGAAGTGCGCGGCGTGTTCTGGTTGTGCACTTTGGCGCTTGTGGCTCTGTTTCATGTGCCTTACATTGCCGGCAGCGGGGCGCTGTGCCTCAATGGCGTGTTTGAGATTGTGTGCATAGCGGTCATATTCCCCGTCATTGTGTGGTATGCGGCATCAGGCTCCACCACCGACCGCTTCAGCACCAAGGCGTGCGATTTTCTCGGCAACCTATCGTATCCGCTATATATGGTGCATTATCCGGTTATGTATCTGTTCTATAAGTGGCTCATCGACACGCGCCAATATTCGTTTGGCGAAACTTGGCAAGTGGCGTTGTTGGTGTATGCCGCCAGTCTTTTGTTGGCATGGGTCTGCATGAAGTTCTTTGACATTCCTGTTCGCCGCTGGCTAACAAAAATTTCAAACAAAAAGTGAAAAGTTGTATATTTTTGATTGTTCTTATATATTTGAATCGATGAAATATGTAGAAAATACGCGATTTTACATAATTTATGAATTGTTTACTTATTTTATGTTTTTATTTCAAAAAGTGTTTGTAAATTTGCAGTGTCGAAAGGAACAATTAAAAATTTAATAAACTTAGAACAAGCTACAAACAACGAAATATATACTTGAATTTTGGTTATGAGGAGGGTGTGCATTTGTGAAAATGTGCACTTTCGCTTTATATAGGGTTGAAGTTTGTTTCGATAGTGAAATCACCGGTCAATTCAATAAGCTGATGTAGGTGGCAATGCGTTGGGCATTGTTGCCTGTTGCATCACGTCCATCATATAGCTGCAAGTTGGTGGTGTGGGTAGGTGCAGACGGTGGCGGGGCGGAAAATAATGCGGGGCAGAGCCGCTGTACGACCTTGCCCCGCATTATAGTGTTTTTCAATAATTAGATTCAATAACGACTTAAAAACAAACTAAAACAATCTCTAATTATTTATATAACCAATATAAAAAACGAATCTATTAAACAACTATTCTATTAAACAACTATCAAAACTGCATATTTGGTTCTTTTCTGTGCACAAAGATATATATAGTTTTTCAAACTGCAAACAAATTTCAAAAATATTTTTCAAAAAGATTGAAAATAGTTGCAAATGCTTTCTATTTGATTGCTTTGTGGGGTGTTGTGACTTGTTGGAGAAACGCTGCCGGCGACAATGCGGTAATTTAGCGGAACAATCAACAAACAACACAAAAGCGATGAAAGAATTGATGACAATGAGTGAGAAAGAGATGGTGGCGGTATGGCGCCAGATGATGAACCTCGATGTGCCGCGAAGCGACTGCCGGGTGGAACGCGCCGATGGTGTAGACCTCGATGGACTGCTGCTGACGAATGTGCGGTTGTGGTATGAGCACTTGCTGCTCACAGCGCCGCCCGAGCAGCTGCCCGTGGCAGATGTGAGCGCCGAGGCGGTTGCCGAAGCCGATAGCAGCGGAGTGGTGACGCTCACGTTGCCGGCGCGATGTGTGAGGCTGCTGGAGGTGCAGATGCAGGGCTGGCAATGCTCTGCCACACGCCTGTTGAATCCCGACAATGCTGAGGCGCTGTTGCAGAGTTCGCCGTGGCTGCGTGGTGGCGGTGAGTGCCCCGTGGCAGTGCGGCATGCCGACAGGGTGATGCTCTACAGCATCGCTCCCGGTGCCGAGCCTGTGGTGCAGAGGGCGTTGGCGGTGGTGCGTCCCGGCAGCGGGCTGGTAGTGATTGGGCGTGATGCGTTGTCCTCCATACCGCGCTTCGACGACTTGGTGCGATGATTGTATGGCGATTATCCTCGATAATTCATTTTTTATCAGTATCTTTGCACCGCAAAAAACATCATCACTAACACTATTACAGCAAATATGGACAATAAATTCAAAAGGACACTTGTGACCACTGCTCTGCCGTATGCCAACGGACCGGTACACATCGGACACCTGGCAGGCGTGTATGTTCCTGCCGACATCTATGTGCGCTATCTGCGCATCAAGGGCGAGGACGTGATTATGATTGGCGGCAGCGATGAGCACGGTGTGCCTGTGACAATACGTGCAAAGAAAGAGGGCTGCACTCCGCAGGATGTGGTGGACCGTTATCATTCGCTCATCAAGAGTTCGTTTGAGCGCTTCGGTATATCGTTCGACATTTATTCGCGCACCACTTCGGCAACTCACCGCCAGGTGGCAAGCGACTTCTTCCGCAAGCTCTACGACAACGGCAAGTTTGTGAAGCAGGAAAGCATGCAATACTACGACGAGGAAGCAAAGTCGTTTATCACCGACCGCAACATCGTTGGCGAATGTCCGCGTTGCCACGCTCAGGGCGCCTATGGCGACCAGTGCGAGAAGTGCGGCAGCACGCTCACTCCCGAGGAGCTTATCAACCCAAAGAATATGCTCACCGGCAATCCGCTGGTGAAGAAAGCCACCACTCACTGGTATCTGCCGCTCAACGAGCACCAGCAATGGCTCGAGAAGTGGATTTTGCAGGACCACAAGGAGTGGCGCCCTAACGTCTACGGACAATGCAAGAGCTGGCTCGACAACGGTTTGCAGCCTCGTGCCGTGACCCGCGACCTCGATTGGGGCATTCCGGTGCCTGTAGAGGGCGCCGAGGGCAAGGTGCTGTATGTGTGGTTTGATGCGCCTATCGGCTACATCAGCAACACCAAGGAACTGCTGCCCGACACTTGGGAAACCTGGTGGAAAGACCCGTCGACCCGCTTGATTCACTTCATTGGCAAGGATAACATAGTGTTCCACTGCATCGTGTTCCCGGCTATGCTCAAGGCTGAAGGCTCGTTCATCCTGCCCGACAATGTGCCGAGCAACGAGTTCCTCAACCTCGAAGGCGACAAGATTTCTACGTCGAAGAACTGGGCTGTATGGCTCCACGAATACCTCGACGATTTCCCCGGCAAGCAGGATGTGCTGCGCTATGTGCTCACCGCCAATGCGCCCGAAACCAAGGATAACGACTTTACGTGGAAGGACTTCCAGGCTCGCAACAACAACGAGCTGGTGGCAATACTTGGCAACTTCGTTAATCGCACATTAGTGCTCACCCACAAATATTTTGGCGGCAAGGTGCCGGCAGCCGGCGAACTCACCGACTACGACCGCGCCACCATCGACGAGTTTGTGGGCGTGAAGGAAGCCTTGGAGAGCCATCTCGACACCTTCCACTTCCGCGAAGCGCAGAAAGAAGCTATGAACCTGGCGCGTATCGGCAACAAATATCTTGCCGAAACCGAGCCTTGGAAGCTCGCCAAGACCGATATGGCTCGTGTGGCAACGGTGATGAACCTGGCTATGCAAATCACTGCCAACCTCGCCATTGCCTTCGAACCGTTCCTGCCATTCAGCGCCGAGAAGCTTCGTAGCATGATTAACCTCACCAAGCTCGACTGGAACAAGCTCGGCTCGACCGACATCATTGCTGCCGGCACTGAGATTGGCAAGGCCGAACTGCTGTTCGAAAAGATTGAGGATGACGTGATAGAAGCGCAAATCAAGCGCCTTGAGAACATCAAGAAGCAAAACGAAATCGACAACTTTGAGCCTGCTCCGGTGGCTGAGAACATCGACTTCGAGCAGTTTATGAAACTCGACATTCGCGTGGGCAAGGTGGTTGAATGTGCCAAGGTGCCTAAGGCTGACAAACTGCTGCAATTCAAGATTGACGACGGCATGGGCGGGCGCACCATCGTGTCGGGAATTGCCAAGCACTACAACCCCGAGGACTTGGTGGGCAAGGAGGTGTGCTTTGTTGCCAACCTGGCTCCGCGCAAGCTCAAGGGCATTGAGTCGCAAGGCATGATTCTCAGCGCCGAAGATGCCGGTGGCCGCCTGGTGGTTATCGGGCCGAACGGCGAAGTCAAGCCCGGTGCTCAAGTGAAATAACCATGCTGCTGCCTTGCGGCAGACAGTAGCCCAAAATAACCGATTCCCGGCAAACGCCCATTTTCTGCAGGCGTCAGTCGGGAATTGTTGTGTTATATCGCATTGCTATGCCATCACCCACAGGTGCGTGGCAGGGGAGTCGGGCGTGGTTATTGTTGCACTTTGGGGAGTTCGATGCGGAAGGTGGTGCCTTGGTTGATTTCCGATTCTTTCACATAGATTCTGCCACCGTGATATTCCTCGATAATGCGCTTTACCAGGGTCAGACCCAGACCCCAGCCGCGTTTCTTGGTGGTGTAGCCGGGGTTGAACACGTTCTTGAAGTTTTTGCGGGCAATGCCTTTGCCGCTGTCTTTCACGTCGATGATTGCCATCGATGCCGAACCGGTGACGGTGATGGTGAGGTTCCCTTCGCCCTGCATGGCATCGACGGCGTTTTTGGTGAGGTTTTCCATCACCCATTCGAAGAGCGACTGGCACAGCATCACGCCACAGTTGCGGCTGTGGTCGACGTTGATGGTGAGTGCCACGCGTTTGCTGATGCGTGAGCGCATATATTCCATGCTCGACACCACGCTCTCGTTGATGAACGCCAGCTCCATTTCGGGCCGCGAGCCGATTTTCGAGAAGCGGTCGGCAATCACGCTCAGGCGGTGTACATCCTTGTCCATATCCTTCACTATGTCGGCATCCACGCCCAGCGAGTCGAGCATTTGTGTCCACGCCATAAGCGACGAGATGGGTGTTCCCAGCTGATGGGCGGTTTCTTTCGACAGACCCACCCACACCTTGTTTTGCTCGGCCTTTTTCACGCTGATTAAGGCAAAATATACCACGGCAATGAACACCAGCATCACAATGAGTTCGATGTAGGGGAAGAATGCCAGGCGGCGAAGCACGGTGGAATCTTCGTAGTAGAGATATTGCGTGGTGCCTTCGTCGAGGGTTATTGTGATGGTGTTGTGCGAGCGCTTGAGTTTGTTGAGTTTCTCTTTGAGGTAGTTCATGTTCGCCTCCGATATTTCCCAGGGCGACACGCTGTCGATGGCTTCGGGCAGGCGGAAATTGCGGTGCAGCAGAATCTCGTCGTTTTCGTCTACCAGCATCACGGGAATGGTGTGGTTGCGCTCGATGATGCTAAGCAGGAAGTTGATTTGCTGGTCGGGCATACCATCGCTGCCGTTCGACGTCGACGCCAGCTGCTTGGTGGCATCTGCCCAAATTTCCATTCGTTCACGCTCCTGAACAGCCAAGTCGTTCACCAGGCGGTTGCTGATGTATAGAAACAACGTCACGAGCAGCACCGAGATGGCAATGAACACCATCTTCCAGATGCGACGAGAGTCGTATATGCTGTGCAACTTCACCATGTCAGAGTTGTATTTAGTGGGGGAGTTATCGGTTAGGCGTCAGCCATTTCTTGGTTTCGCTGCAGGCAATGTTGAGGCTTTGGCTACCGCAGAAGATTTTGAAATCGCCTTTTTCGAGAATCCATTTGCCGTCGTAGCCCACAAATGCTAGGTCGCTGCCTTTGATGGTGATGTCCACGGTGGCTGTTTCGCCCGGTTTAAGGCTTACTTTTTCAAATCCGCGCAGGCGCTTGTTGTCGGGGGTGAGGCTTGCCACCAAGTCGCGCGAGAAGAGCAGCACACTCTCCTGGGCGGCACGCTCGCCGGTGTTGGTGACGTCGACGCTGAAGGTGATGCTGTCGTCGGCAGCGAACGTGGTGCGGTTGGCGCGCAGGTTGCTATATTTGATTTCGGAGTAGCTCAAACCGTCGCCGAACGCCCATTGCACGTCCATCAAGGCATCGTAGTTGTAGTTGCCATCCATCTGGCCCATGTTTTCGCAAGGCTTGTAGTCGTAGGTCGCCAACGAGTTGATGAGGCGCGGATAGGTGAACGGCAGCTTGCCGCTGAAGTTAGCGTCGCCGGCAATGAGGTTGGCAAGAGCGTCGCCGCCATAGTTGCCCGGCAGCATGATGTGCACAACGGCATCAGCCAGCGGCACTATGTCGTTGATGATGCGCGGGCGGCCTTCGTTGAGCACCAGAATCAGGCGCTTGCCTGTGGCGGCAAGGGCTTTTATCAGGTTGCGTTGATTTTCCGAGAGGGTGAGGTCGGTGAGGTTGCCCGGCGTTTCGCAGTAAGAGTTCTCGCCGATGCAAGCCACAATCACGTCAGCCTTGGCAGCGGCTTTCACTGCCTTGTCGATTTCCGGAGCGTTCTCTTGCCACCACAGCGCGCCTTCGCCGCTGGCGTAGGTCACGCCCGGCTCGTAGATGACGTTTTCGGCGCCGAACTTATTGACGAATGCCTCGCGAATGGTGTTGTAGGCTGCGGCATATTCATCCGCCTTGTCGCCTTGCCACGAGTACGACCATCCGCCGTTGAGGCAGCGCATCGAGTTGGCGTTCGGCCCGGTTACGAGGATTTTCGTGCCTTTGGCAAGCGGCAGCGCGTTGCCGTCGTTTTTCAGCAGCACCATCGACTCCTCGGCGGCCTTGGTTGCCACCTGTGCGTGCTCGTTGCAGGCAAAGCGGGTGTAAGAGTCGATGTCCCAGTAGGGATGGTCGAACAGACCCACGCGGAACTTGAGGCGTAGCACGCGGCGCACGGCGTCGTCGATTCGGCTCATTGGCACTTCGCCCTCCTCGACAAGCTCCTTGAGGAGGGTGCAGAAGGTGAGTTCGTAAGGCACCATCGACATGTCGATGCCGGCGTTGATGGCTATTTTTATAGCCTCCTTTTTGGTGGCGGCAATGTGGTCGCGGGTGCACAAGTTGTTGATGTCAGCCCAGTCGGTGACAATCATGCCGTCCCAGTTGAGGTCCTCCTTGAGCCAGCCGGTGAGCAGTTCACGGTTGGCGTGGAACGGCATGCCGTTGTTCACGCCCGAGTTCACCATGAGCGTGAGGGCGCCGGCGCGAATCGCCTCGAGGAACGGGGTGAAATATTTTTCGCGCATGTCGATGTTCGACACCGACGACGGGGTGCGGTCCTTGCCGCTCACGGGCACGCCGTAAGCCATATAGTGCTTAGCGCACGAAGCGATGTGGTGCCGGTCGATGTGGTTAGGGTCGTCGCCTTGGAAACCCTTCACAGCCTCGATAGCCATTTGAGCATTTACGTAGCAGTCCTCGCCGAAGCTCTCCCACATGCGCGACCAGCGCGGGTCGCGGCCGAGGTCCATCACCGGCGCGTAGGTCCAGGGGATGCAGCAGGCGCGGGTTTCGTAAGCCGAAATCTCGCAAGTGCGGCGCATGAGCTGGCGGTTGAACGTGGCAGCCATGTTGATGCCTTGCGGAAACAGGGTGCCGTCGAGCGTGTAGGTGGTGCCGTGAATCTGGTCGACGCCATAGATGCACGGTATGCCTATTTCCTTCATCGATTTATCTTGAATCTGACGTATCACGTCGGCCCACACCTCTTTCTTCTGCGCCACGTTGAGCGGCACATTGAGAATCGAGCCCACCTTGTATTTGCCAATCACCGTGTCGAGAATCGCCTCGCTGAACTTCAGCGGATTGGCGCTCTTGTAGTCGGTGAGCACGTCGATGGTGATTTCGCACATCTGACCGATTTTCTCGTCGAGTGTCATCTTTTGCATGATTGCATCAATCTTCTTCTCGATTGCAGCATCGGTTGCGATGGCTGGTTTCGTTTGGGCGTTAACTTGATTTTGTGACATCATAAGTGATAAAGCTGTAATAAAAAACAATAAACGGTTCATGTCGGAGGTTCTTGATAGGTTCGTATTGTGCTGCATCGTCAGTGGTGCCGCATTTATTTGTAGCATAAAGGTAGTTATAATAATTGTATATCAAACGGTTTTTTGCCACAAAATGCTCATCTTGTCAAAAAACGGCAAGAATCTGCAAAAATTGTGTAAGTGGCGTGGCGGTTTTTATGCGGCGTTTTTTGCAAAAATGGTGGTGGTTCTATTGCTGTTTTGGAGGGGGGTTATGTATATTTGCAACGGGAAAAGTGCCTTGAAAAAGTGACGGCATCAGCATGTCTTAGATAAGAAATGGTGTCTTTAATTATTTGATACTCAGATGTAACAATGTTTATTATTTGCACTTAGCCAGCACGATATAGGCTACCACATTTCTGTGTATACATCGTTTATTACTATGCGACCTTGTCTAAGGCTGCAGTAGTTGTTGTGTAATTTAACTTTTGCGTGGGGTGTGAGGGCGTTCACTGTGGGTGGTAGTGTGCTTGCGCGTCGTTGAGCACCCATTGCGCCACGCTGTTGGCGGTGTTGGGTCCAATCACCACATCGGCAGCCTGTTTCACTTCGGGGAAAGCGTTCTCAACAGCCACGCTGCAATCGGCAATCTGCATCATGGGCAGGTCGTTGCGGTTGTCGCCGAACACCACAATTCGGTTGGCACCTATTTGGCTGGCGAGGGTGCGAATTGCCGATGCCTTGGTGGTGCCGTGCGAGTAAACCTCGAGGATGCCCATTTCGGGGTCGAAGATGTCGTGGTAGCACACCGGCGAACAGCATACCTCCGCCACAATGTCGGTGTAGACTTGCTTGAGCAGGTGGTAGCGGTCGATTGAGAAGATTATCATGGCCTCGTCGTCGGCAGCGCCGTAGCCTTCGCCCAGTACAAATCGCTTGAGCGGTGTGTGGCTGCGAGGGTCGACAAACTCGCGCTCGGCATCGGACAGATGCGCGCTGTGGTATGCCTCGATGATGCCGCCGCGATGGCGATATACAAATGGGCGGGCGCCGTGTCGCTCGTAGATGCCCACAATATCGCGAATCTGTTGCTCGCCTATGGTGCGCACGTTTTCGTAGGTGCTTGTGATTGGGTTCCACATGGCTGCACCCGCCATTGCAATCATGGGTAGCTTCATGCCTATGTGGCGCATCAGCGGCACAATGGTGGCAGGGGTGCGTGCAGTGGCACAGGTGAATTGTGCGCCAAAGCGCCCGATGGCTTCGTTGAGCATGGCAGCGCTTTCAGCCGACACCTGCGAGTGCTCGTTGAGCAGCGTGCCGTCGAGGTCGCTCACATAGAGTGTTGAGATGGGCGGGTTGTTGTTCATTGTCTACGTCTTGTTTATATTTATAATTTAATGAGAATTATGCCGGGGCAGAAGCCGATGGCGATGCAAATTTACGCAAAAATAGGCGTTTTTGCCATAGTAAAGGGTCGGATTGACGGTGTCGAATAGGTGCCGAAGCGTTGAAAAAGGGCACAAATCGAGGCTAAAAACAGAAAAATGAACAGAAATGTTTGATAATTAGCACTAATGTTTGTAACTTTGCACCGATTTAACGAAAAAATTTTGGCAAAACTCGCTACATTCCGTATCCCCTTGAGGGGCGCAAAACAAGGAACTGACAATTACGAGTTCCTGCTTGACGATGATTTTTTCCGCGCAATGGAAAGCATCGACATACTCGGTGGTGCGGTTAAGGTGAGCCTTGCTGTGCGTCGCGCCAATGAGGCAAACTATTTTGCCATTCATTGCCAAGGCACGATACAGATAGTTTGCGACCGTTGTCTGGAGCCTATGGACTACGCGGTGGAAGCCGACTATGATTTGGCAGTTAAATACGGCGATGAATACGACGACAGCAACGACGGCGTGCTCATCGTGCCCGAGGGCGACAACGACCTCGATGTGGCGCCGATTGTCTACGACACTGTTGCATTGAGCATACCATTGCAGCATGTGCATGCCGAGGGCGAATGCGACGAGGCAACATGGCAGGCGCTGCAGGCGCACACGGCACACGACCTTGACGACGAGCCTGACGAATATGGCACTTATGCCGACGAGGACGCTGACGCCGACCAACTTGACAACGAAACAAACATCGACCCGCGCTGGGCGGAGCTGATGAAATTAAAAGATAACAAATTAAAAAACAAATAACAAGAAAATGGCACATCCTAAACGAAAACAATCGAAGACTCGCACAGCCAAGAGAAGAACTCACGACAAGGCTGTAGCACCAACTTTGGCAATCTGCCCAAATTGCGGCGCATGGCATGTATCACACACTGTATGCCCAGAATGTGGTTATTATAGAGGCCAAATCGCTATCGAGAAAGGTGCTGCGGTTTAATAAATCAGATTATTAAATCTTCACACACTATTTTCCCGATAGAGAAAAATAAAAATCCATATATCCTAAATAATACGATGCCTCGAGTAATCGGACATTAAATTTAGGATATGATTTTCTTTTTATATACTCAAACCTAACAATATGCTGAATGCTAAAATAACCGGAATAGCATCGTATATTCCTGACTACATTCTCACCAACGACGAGTTGGCAACAATGGTGGAAACTAACGACGAGTGGATTACTACTCGTGTCGGCATAAAGGAACGCCGTGTTCTCAAAGGTGACGAACAAGGCAGCTCTGTTATGGGTACAAAAGCAATCAACAAGTTGCTCGCCGAAACAGGCGTAAAGCCCGAAGAGATTGACTTGCTGATTTGTGCAACCACCAATCCTGACTATCGTTTCCCGTCGACTGCCTCGATTATGATTGGCAATTGCGGACTTGTTAACTGCTATGGTTTCGACGTGCAGGCGGCTTGCGCCGGTTTCATTGTCACCTTGCAACAAGCTGCCGCCTATGTGCGCAGCGGCATGTACAAGAAGGTGATTGTGTGCGCAGCCGAGCAAATGACAAGTATGACCAACTACAACGACCGCACCACCTGCCCGCTGTTTGGCGATGCTGCTGCCGCTGTGCTGGTTGAACCCACCGAAGAAGAGGGTATCGGAGTGATTGACGGCGTGTTCCACGTTGAGGCTGACCACGAACACCTGGTGATGAAGGCCGGAGGCTCGGCTCGTCCGGCTTCGCACGAAACAGTTGATGCTCAGGAGCACTTCGTATATCAAGAAGGCCGCGCCGTGTATAAGCACGCCGTAACCGACATGCTCACCTCGAGCCAGGATATTCTCAAGCGCAACAACCTCGACATCAAGGATGTGAAGTATTTCATTCCTCACCAAGCCAACTTGCGCATCATCGAAGCCGTTGGCCAGCGTCTTGGCATCACCGACGAACAGGTGCTTGTGAACATACAATATCGTGGCAACACCAGTGGCGCTTCGATTCCGTTGTGTATGGACGAAAACAAGCAAAAGTTCAAGAAGGGCGACAAGATTCTCCTCACAGCATTCGGCGCAGGTTTCACCTGGGGCGCAATGTATCTGGTTTGGGGATATTGATTTGTATCTCACACACAACAACGCTAAACGGAAAAAAGAGCCGGCATTCACATTAGCCACGTTGAGGCACGCCGTCCCGACATACACTGTAGGGTAGTCCGGCGTGTGGCAATACTGGTGGAAGCAATAGGGAGATGCTGAGCTGCTTTTTCTCAGATAATAATCCACAAAAAATGCATCATCTCGGCACTCAAAACTGACTGATGCGTTTTTTGTGCGTTATATGGGGTTGAGAGGCGAAAAACCCGCCGGCGTGACAGTCGTGCCGGTGCTGTACACCGCCCGCCCCGAAACAGTTGATATAATATCGGTTTTCAAGAATTAATCAAAAAAAGAAATTCAGCTTTGCGCTGAAAAAAACAAGGAGATTGTGTTATGGCACATAAAGCAGGCTTTGTGAACATTGTCGGTAACCCCAATGTGGGTAAATCCACCCTGATGAATCTGCTGGTGGGCGAGCGTATGTCGATTATCACCTCGAAGGCGCAGACCACCCGCCACCGCATTACGGGCATTGTCAACACCGACGACTATCAGATTGTGTTTGGCGACACCCCCGGGGTGCTCAGCCCCAAATACAAGATGCAGGAAGCCATGCTCGACTTCTCGCTTGAGGCGCTCATCGATGCCGACATACTGCTGTATGTCACCGACGTGATTGAGACCCCCACCAAGAACCAGACCTTCCTCGACAAGGTGGCGCGCGAGAAGATACCTGTGATTTTGATTATCAACAAAATCGATTTGCTCAAAGGTCAGGACGACCTGCTTGCGATTATCGACCGCTGGAAAGGCATATTGCCCAACGCCGAGGTGTTTCCCACGTCGGCAAAGGAGAACTTCAACGTCGACAACCTGCTGCGCCGCGTGGTGGAGCTGTTGCCCGACTCGCCGCCGTACTTCGGCAAGGATGCCCTTACCGACAAGCCGGCGCGCTTCTTTGTCACCGAAATCATTCGCGAGAAGATTCTGCTCAACTACGACAAAGAGGTGCCCTATGCCACCCAGGTGATTGTTGAAAAGTTCGACGAGAGCGACACCAACATCCACATTATGGCGGTAATCTACGTGGAGCGAGACAGCCAGAAAGGCATTATCATCGGTCAAGCCGGAAAGAAGCTGAAGCGACTGGGCATCGATGCCCGCAAGGACATCGAGACCTTCTTTGGCAAGCACATCTACCTTGAACTGTTTGTGAAGGTGGAAAACGACTGGCGCAACCGCGATAACAAGCTCCGCGAATTTGGCTACATCGATTGATTGCACGCCGCCGCAGTGCCGCCCGGCTTCGAGGTGCAGTTTGTTCGATGTGGATACTGAATGATTTTTTTAACCCTCTAACACACGAAAGTAAAACAAAATGGGAAAGTTAGTTGCCATTGTAGGCCGCCCCAATGTGGGCAAATCAACCCTTTTCAACCGTCTCACCGAGACGCGTGCCGCCATCGTCAACGACACGTCGGGCACCACTCGCGACCGCCAGTATGGCAAGGTGCAATGGAATGGTGAGGAATTCTCAATCGTCGACACCGGCGGTTGGGTGGTAAACAGCGAAGACATCTTCGAAGAAGAAATCAATAAGCAGGTTGCGCTTGCCATCGAAGAGGCCGATGTGATTCTCTTTATGGTGGACATCAAAAACGGTGTGACCGACCTCGACGACCACGTGGCTGACATTTTGCGCCGCTGCAAGAAACCGGTGATTCTGGTCACCAACAAAGCCGACAACAATGAGGGCGTGTATGCCGCTGCCGAGTTCTATTCGCTCGGTCTGGGCGACCCGATGTCGGTGTCGGCAATCAACGGCTCGGGCACGGGCGACTTGCTCGACGAGGTGCTGCGCCTGATGCCGCAAACCGCTCAGGAAGAGCAGACCGAGGACATCCCGCGCTTTGCCATAGTGGGACGCCCTAATGCCGGCAAATCGTCGATTATCAACGCCTTCATCGGCGAGGAACGCAACATTGTCACTGACATTGCCGGCACCACCCGCGACAGCATCTACACCCGCTTCAACAAGTTCGGGTTCGACTTCTATCTGGTTGACACCGCCGGCATTCGCAAGAAAGCCAAGGTGAACGAGGACATCGAGTATTATTCGGTGATTCGAAGCATCCGTGCCATCGAAAACTCCGACGTGTGTGTGCTCATGATTGATGCCACCCGCGGCATCGAAGGCCAGGATGCCAACATCTTCTCGCTCATACAGAAGAACAAGAAAGGCCTGGTGGTGTGCGTCAACAAGTGGGACCTTGTGACCGACAAGAGCCAGGAGGCTATCCGCACCATGGAGAATGCCATACGCAGCCGCTTTGCTCCGTTCACCGATTTCCCTATCATCTTCGGTTCGGCGCTCACCAAGCAGCGCATCTACAAGGTGCTCGAAACGGCTGTGCAGGTGTATAACAACCGCAAGCGCATGGTGCCTACCTCGAAGCTCAACAACGTGATGCAGGAAGCCATCGCTGCCTATCCGCCGCCATCCAACAAGGGCAAGTTTGTGAAGATTAAATACATCACTATGCTCAAGGAGTCGGTGGTGCCAACATTCATCTTCTTCTGCAACCTGCCTCAGTGGGTCAAGGACCCATATAAGCGTTACCTCGAAAACAAGATTCGCGAGAATTGGGAGTTTACCGGTACGCCTATCAACATCTTTATGCGCGAAAAGTGATGCATCAAGCATAACGCATGGTGTGTGAGCATAATCCATAGCGATTCGCCAAGCACCATCTGCGGCGGTGGCATTTCGGAGTCGACAATCCGGTATGCCGCCGCCTTTTTGCACAAATATGCCAACCGGATTGCTCAAATGCCATTGTTGGGCGCGGCTTGCAAAAAATTAATTTGCTTATTTAAAGGTTTTGCATTAGATTTGCGTTGGAATAGTTTTCCCATTACGAAAGAGATAGCATACAATGAGTCATTCGTCCACACCGGTCAATGTGTCGGCGCCTTACAGCAAGGTGCTGATAGTGCGCTTTTCGCTCTTGGGCGATGTGGCTATGACCATACCGGTTGTCTACTCGGTGTGCGCGGCACATCCTGCCACGCAGTTTGTTATAGTCACTCAGCAGGTGGCGTCGACGCTGTTTGTCAATGCCCCCGACAACCTGAGCGTGGTGGCAGTTGACCATCACGAGGCGTATAGTGGCTACGGCGGCATGCTGCGGTTGGCGGGGTACCTCGCCCAAGAGCAGCAACCCGATGCCATGATTGACCTTCAGG
This sequence comes from Muribaculaceae bacterium, assembly GCA_051871535.1. Lineage (GTDB taxonomy): Bacteria > Bacteroidota > Bacteroidia > Bacteroidales > Muribaculaceae > SFTJ01. The sequence goes on from JBJECX010000050.1 coordinate 17,466, forward strand.
GCGACCGCCGCTCGTGGCTGCTGGGTGCGGCAATGAGGCTGCGCGGCTGCAAGGTGATGCGCATCGACATGGGCAACAAGGGCAAGCAAGCCCTCACGCGCCGCCGCAACAAACGCATGTTTCCGCTGCGCACGTCGCTCGATCGCTATCGCGAGGTGTTCCGCCGTATGGGCTTTGCGTTCGAGGAAACCTTCACGTCGATTTTCGACGGCGGCAAGGGCGATGCCTCGGCTTTCGCCCACATAGTGGGTGCAAAAGCTGCCGGCGAGCGCTGGATTGCCGTGGCACCGTATGCCAAGTGGGCAGGTAAAATCTATCCGCTTCATCTCATGGAAAAGGCCCTCGACATCATTGCAGCCTGGCAGGGCGTGAGGCTCTTCTTTTTCGGGCAAGGCGAGGAGGAGCGCAGGCAGTTCGACAAATGGGTGCAGAAATATCCCAATGCCACATCGCTGGGCGACAAGCGCAACGGCTTCCCTGTGGAGCTGGCGCTACTGAGCCATTGCGACGTGATGCTGTCGATGGACAGCATGAACATGCATCTGGCATCGCTGGTGCGTGTGCCGGTGGTGTCTGTGTGGGGCGCTTCGCATCCTTATTGTGGGTTTATGGGTTGGAAACAGCGCGACGACTTGGTTGTGCAGCTCAATATGGCGTGCCGTCCTTGCTCGCTCTTCGGCGACAAGCGCTGCTACTACAACGATTTCTTCTGCCTGACAGGCATTCAGCCTCAGATGATTGTAACTGCGTTGAAACGGGTTCTTGACTAAAAAGCCTGAATTAGTGCATTTTGCTGCTCTTTGCGCTGCGGCATGCCACTCCTGTTTTTCACATTATGTAGGCTTGTTTGATTTCGTATCTTATCTTTTTGCAAATCCGTTGAATTTTCATCTCTGCTGGTAATCAGCAATATAGGCATATTTTGTATTTTTATAATGTTAAATTATATCTTAATATTAATTAATTGACTATTAAAGACGATAAAACATATTGCAATATTACATTTCTGTATTACCTTTGCGACATCAAACTATGTTTCAAATATTTAGGCCTGCGTGATGCAGTACGAAGATATTAAGATATTCATAATTAGGTCATATAAATTAAAAGCACTTAATCTTAGTTTTAATAGAAGACACTAAGGTATAATGGCGATGATTGGTTCATCGCCATTGTCTTTTTTTATTGTATATATTAACTAATGAATAATTCCCGCGCGTGGGGGAGTATAATAAAAATTCGCCGGGGGTGACGATCGCGTCACTTCCGGCGAATGTGTTATCGGTGGGGCTGTATATGCCCAGTGCTCAGGCGTCGATTTGTGCGAGGGCAAAGGTGTAGGCGCCCAGGTTGATAGCCTTGCTGGCGCCGAGTTTCGACACCATGATGGCGCTGCGTTTTTCTTTGTCGTAGACGATTTCGTCGCCGTAGACAGGCACTTTTACGGTCACCGAAGCATCTTTCACGAAGCTGTCGATATTGCTCATGTCGGTGAGGTCGTACACCTTCATTTCCATGCGTGGGAAGGTGTCGCCCGAGAATCGGCCTATCGTGCTGTTGAATTCAGCCATCATTGCCGGTATGATGTATTTGTGGGCAGCGGCAATGCCACCGCCAATCACCATCACGCCATCGCACAGGGTGACGGCTTGAGCCATGGTGTTGGCTGCAATCTCGCCTAACTTGGCAAACGAGGCGGCAGCGGCCTTGGCGTCGCCTTCGCGGGTGCCTTCGGCAATGTCGAAGATGTCCTTAGGGGTGAGGGCACTGGCATCTACGCCGGCGAGTTCGCCATACACGCGCTTCACGGCGCGCACGCTCACGCCTTCTTCGCAAATCTTGTCGGTGTAGTCCTTGTGACGGCAGCACCACACGTTTCCGCCCGAGTTGTTGTCGCCGGTGAGCAGACGACCGTCCACCACCACGCCGCCGCCGAATCCGGTGCCGAAGGTGATGCCCAGCAGGTTCTTATATTGCTTGGTGCCTCCAGCCGCCTTGATGGCAGCGTTGAGTTCGGGCAGCGCGCCGGCAAGTGCTTCGCCATAGGCAAAGAGGTCGCCGTCGTTGTTGATATAAACGGGGATGTCGAAATGTTTCTGCAGGAACGGGCCGAGGGCTACGCCGCCGCGGAATGCCGGGAAGTTGGGCAGGTCGCCGATGATGCCGTTCTTATAGTCGGCAGGACCGGGGAATGCGAAGCTGATGGCAACGGGTGGCTCAGGCAGGAGTTTTTTCACTTGTTCAAAGCCTTCAACCAGAGTGAGAAGGCATCCTTCGAGATTGTCGGCAACGGCAGGGATGCCGATTGGCGAGATGATTTCTTTGCAGCCCTGAATGGCGGAGAACACAAAGTTGGTTCCGCCGGCATCGAGGGTCATAACGATTCGTTTGTCTTGTTCGTACATTATTTTGGTATTTTATTTATTGGTTATTTGTTTCAGGTTGATGGGTATATAGCATGCCACAAACGCCCGGTGCTGCCGGCAAATTGCGCACCACGCTTGCAGGCGAAATAAATCGTTCCTACAAATATAGTGACAAATTTGGGTAAAAGGAACAATACGGGTTGAGTTTTGTGCAAAAAAACAGTTGAAGTCAGGCTTTTTTGCGCATAAAGCGGCCGAAGGCGTAGTTGAGCACCTCGCGCTGTATGTCGCCGCCGATGGCGGCATTCATTGCCATATACAGGGCGATGCCCGTTGCTATCTGCGCCGGCAGCAGTAGCCGGGCGTCGAAGATAAAGAGTTCGAGCATCTTTGCCACAAACACTGCCATGGCAGCCATGAGGGCGTAAACTATGGTTTCGCCCACCAGCTTGAGGGCGCCGTAGCCTATGGAGTGCTGCACGAGCACCACATTGTAGGCGTAGCAAATCACCCCGGCAACCACCTGCCCAATCACCAGCCATGTGATGCCGTAGGGCACGGTGACCACAATGGCAGCCACCAGGATGGCGTCTTTCACCACCTCGCTGTACACCAGGCGTTTGGTATCGCCCACGGCAAGGATGAAGTTGTAGTATACGGCTGCCACTATGGTGAAGATGCCGCGCAGGGCAAGCAGCTGGAACAGCACTATTGCGTTGTCCCATTTGTTGCCGAACAGCACGTGGAAGATGGCGGGTGCGGTGAGCAGTAGCAACGCCATGGCGGGTAGCACCATATACGCCGACAGACGGTTGGTTTTCGACACCATACGGTGCAGGCGTTGGCGGTCGTCCTGCACGCCGCTCAGCACCGGCAGGAAGGTGGTGGTGAGAATCGACGACAGCGATGCCACGCCCATTTTGCTCCATTTGTCGGCTTGGGTGTAGCATCCCAGTTGGGTGAGGTTGTAGAATGTGCCTATGATGAACGAATAGATGTTTTGTGAGGTAATGTTCAGCAGGCTGCCGGTCATCACCCCGGCGCCCACCTTGAAGATTGAGCGCAGCGAGCCGAGGCTGAATTGCATCGTCGGGCGCCAGTGGGTGCAGCACCATAGGATGATGCTTTTGACGGCAGCCAGCGACACCGATTGCCACACCATTGCCCAGGCGCCGTAGCCGTCGACGGCAAGCCATATGCCTATGCCGCCGCTAATCACCAGCCCTACCACGTTGCTCACTGCCACCAGCCGCACGTTCATCTGCTTGATGAGGCGGTTGGTTTGCACCAGCGCCGTGCTGTTGAGAATGAAGGTGAGGAACATCACGCGACTGAGCGGCACCAGGCGGCCGTCGGCGTGGAACAGATGGTCGATGAGCGGGGCGGCAAACCACAGGATGGCGTAGAGCGCGATGCTCACGCCCAGGTTGAACCAGAACACAGTGCTGTAGTCGAGCGTGGTGGGCTGCTTGCGCTGTATGAGGGCGCTTGAGAAACCGCTGTCGACAAACAGCGCTGCAAATGCCTGAAACACCAATATCGCACCCACCAGGCCAAAGTCCTCTTGCGACACTATGTTGGCAAGCACAATGCCGGTGACAGCATACAGCACTTGCTCGGCAAGTTTGTTTATGCTATTCCACTTTAGCGTGCGTGCTGTTTTCAGTTTCAGCGACGGCTGCTCGTTGGTGTCGGGTGTAGGGGCTTCGGGCATATAGTGCAAAAAATGGGGTTTGTGGAAATGTTTGTGAAAATAGTGATGAACCAAATGCGTGCTTAGGTTGTTGTTATTATACACGATGACAATAACACATCTTTAAGCATTTCTGTTAAGTTTCAATATCTCTCTCGGGTGGGGCTGAATGAAAAACGAGCTGCGACAGCTTGTCTACACAAAGCCTCACTTCCTTTTTAGTGTAACGAAACTATAGTCGTAGGGGTTGCGCTCGTCGCGTTGGTGATGTTCGCAATCCACTTCGGTCCACTCATCGGCGTTGATGGCAGGGAAAAAGACATCGGCATCGGGGAAGCTGGCATGCAGTGCAGTGAGGTGCAGCGTGTCGACGCTGCCGATGGTGGCGGCATAGAGCTGTGCACCGCCAATCACAAACCGTTCGCCGGGCATCGAGGCGCGCTCAAGGGCTTCGTCGATGCTGTGGCACACCACAGCGCCCTCAGCCACATAGTTGGCGTTGCGGGTCACTACAATGTTTTCGCGTCCGGGCAAAGCGCCTTTAGGCAGCGACTCGAAGGTGCGTCTGCCCATGATGATGGTGTGCCCCATAGTAATTTGCTTGAAATGCTTCAAGTCGGCAGGCAGGTGGCACAGCAGGTCGTTGTCTTTGCCTATGGCGCCGTTTTCGGCTATCACCACAATTGCTGAGAGTGACATATAATCGGGGAGGGTTGATTAAACGTGATTAATGAGGGGGGTTGCCGTATATGAGGCTTTCACACAGCCACCACGCCTTTGATGGGTGGGTAGGGGTCGTAGTCCTCAAGTTTGAAGTCGTCGTAGCGGAAGTCGAAGATGCTCTTCACGTCGGGGTTGAGCACCATGCGCGGCAGGTGGCGCGGCGTGCGTTGCAGCTGCTCGTTCACTTGTTCGAAGTGATTGCTATAGATGTGAGCATCGCCCAGCGTGTGGATGTATTCGCCCGGTTCGAGCCCCGTCACCTGTGCCACCATCAGCAGCAGCAAGGCGTATGAGGCGATGTTGAAAGGCACGCCCAAGAATATGTCGCCGCTGCGCTGATAGAGTTGCAGGCTCAGTTTGCCATCGGCAACATAAAACTGAAACAGCGTGTGGCATGGCGGCAAAGCCATCTGTGGCACTTGCGCCACATTCCATGCGCTCACAATCAGGCGTCGGCTGTCGGGGTTGTGCTTGATTTGCTCGACTACATCGGCTATCTGGTCGATGTGTCCGCCGTCGTAGTTGGGCCACGACCGCCACTGATAGCCGTAGATGGGTCCGAGCTCGCCGTCGTCGGCAGCCCATTCGTTCCAGATGCGCACACCATTCTCCTGCAGGTAATGCACATTGGTTGAGCCCTGCAGAAACCACAGCAGTTCGTGGATAATCGACTTCAGGTGGACCTTCTTTGTGGTGAGCAAAGGAAACCCGTCAGCCATGTTGAAGCGCATTTGATAACCAAAAACGCTCTTGGTGCCGGTGCCTGTGCGGTCGCCCTTGAACGTGCCGTGTTCAAGCACATGCTTCACCAATTCGAGGTATTGTTTCATTTGCGGTTGTTGATTTCGTTATAATTTTCGTTATAATTATAGATTGCAAATTTACTCATAAATTTCAAAAATCCCACATAAATCCTTATCTTTGCATTGATTGCTGTGCTATTTTTGCATACGCATAGTTGGTTACCATTTAAACGGAATTATCATGGCTACGAAATATTGGGTTAACATCGACGGTATACAAAGCGGACCGATTTCGCGCGACGAATTGGCTGACATGGATTTCAATCCCGAAGTGACTTATGTGTGGCATCAGGAGCTCGACGACTGGCATCGCATCGACCAGCTGAGCGAGTTTGCCGACATAGTTGCTGGCAAGAGCGTGCAGCAATCGGTTACACCGCCGCCTGTGCCTTCGGAGTCTGAAATGCCCATCGTGCCGCCTGTGCCGCCTGTGCCTTCGGAGCCTGAAGAGCCCATCGTGCCGCCTGTGCCTTCGGTGCCTGAAATATCCCCGATGCTTGAGCCTTCGGCACCGCCGGTGCCCCCGGTGCCTGCACCATCTGAGGCGGAGGCGCCAACCAACCTTGTGTGGGCGGTGATTGTCACCGTGATGTGTTGCCAGATTACGGGCATCATTGCCATTGTTTACGGTGTGATGACCTCTACGGCAAACTCGGCAGGCAACTACGAGAAAGCGCGACATTACAGCGATATAGCTCAAATATGGGTGATGGTGTCGATTGCCTTGGGACTTGTGTATATGCCTGTCGCTCTATTGATGATGATGCTATGACATCGATGAGGAATCTGATGTTGACGTGTGCCGCTTTGCTGGTGTTGGGCATAATTGTCATATACCTGGTTTTCGACCCCACTCAGTGCGACCTGTTCCCAAAATGTCCATTCCTTATGCTCACGGGATTGAAATGCCCGGGCTGTGGCTCGCAACGCGTGGTGCATGCGCTGCTCAACGGCGACGTGGCTACGGCATGGCATCACAATGCTTTCATGGTGGCAATGCTGCCAGTGATGGTGTTGTATGTTGCGAGCGAAATATCGCGAAAGCGCTTCAACCGGCTCTACCGTCTGCTCAATTCCATTTGGGCGGTGTGGATAGTGTTTGCCGTGGTGATGCTGTGGTGGATTCTGCGCAACGTGTTTGGATGGTAGGCCGCCAGTCCCTAACCGCAGAGCGGTTAATATCGCAGGATGTCGGGTGTGGTGACGGTTGACGCATACCGTAGGGGCGCAGAATCGTGCCGAGGATGTTATGTAATTCGCATCCTATACGGATGCCGGGTTGGTGGGGGATGATGGCAACCCGGGGTTGCGCTTCGCTTACCCCGGGCTATATGCCTCGCCTGCGTCTCGGCCTCACATGCTTCGCATGTCATCGCATCCACAACACCGATAATACCGCCGGAATGGACGTCCGAAGGACGTGACCCCGGAGGCAGGATGCCGACGGGATTTAGCCGTGGGTGAGCGATAGCGTAACCCACGGATACAATGTCCCCTCTCCGAAATTGCGTCCGCAGAGGACGCGAATTACATCCACCTGCCCCACGATGTTCAGGATAACCCATTCCGACGCACAACCGCTCCGCGGTTGCAGATTCAGATAATTAGCGTCCTGTGCGATACGCCACGCTTGGCGGTTGATTGTTGCGAGACCGGCTCTTGGAATGAAGGCATACTCGGATATTGATGGTCAATTTTTCTTGTTAGGTATTCAAAATGTCGGCATATTATTGAATACTACGGAAATATTTGCTAATTTCGCAAATTAAAAGCGACTTTTCAATGAAGATAGGCAATATCGATTTAGGCAATCGCCCCGTGATGCTGGCTCCGATGGAGGACGTCACCGACCCTTCGTTCAGGCTGATATGCCGTGAACAGGGGGCGGATATGGTGTACACCGAATTCGTGTCGGCCGATGCGCTGATTCGCAACGTGAACAGCACCACCCGCAAGCTGTGCATACAAGCCGGCGAACGCCCTGCGGCAATTCAGATTTACGGGCGCGATGTCGACTCGATGGTTGAAGCGGCAAAGATTGCCGAGGCGGCAGGTCCCGACATACTTGACATAAACTTTGGATGCCCGGTGAAGAAGGTGGCACGCAAAGGTGCCGGCTCGGGTATGCTACGCAACGTGCCTCTGCTGCTCGAAATCACGGCTGCCGTGGTGCGGGCGGTGAAGATACCCGTGACGGTAAAGACTCGTCTGGGCTGGGATTGTGAGAACCTGATTATCACCACGCTTGCCGAGCAGCTGCAGGACTGTGGCATACATGCGCTCACCATACACGGACGCACCCGCTCGCAGATGTATACCGGCGAAGCCGACTGGACGCTCATCGGCGAGGTGAAGAACAACCCTCGCATCCACATCCCCATCATAGGCAACGGCGACATCACCACTCCGCAAAAACTTGCCGACTACTACAACCGCTACGGTGTGGATGGCGTGATGGTGGGTCGTGCCTCAATCGGCTGTCCGTGGATTTTTCGCGAGATGAAGCATTTCCTTGCTCACGGCACGCCAATCGACCCTATCAGCGAGCATGAAAAGATGCTGTTGCTGCGCAGGCAAATCAACGAGAGCATCGACCGCATCGACGAGTACCGGGGCATCTTGCACATACGTCGCCACCTTGCCGCCACGCCACTGTTCAAGGGCATTCCAAACTTCCGCGACACGCGTGTGGCTATGTTGCAAGCCAATACCTATGCCGAACTCGACAAGATTCTCAATCATATTGAAAACGATATTCTAACCTCTTAAAAAACGAAAAATATTTTGCAATTATGAAACGATATGTTTTTGCTTGTCTTACCCTTTTGCTTGCCACCGTCACGGTGGCTGCTCAGGCTCGTCGCTACGAGATGGATATGGGACAATATAACAACGTGCGTGTGCTTAACGACATCGACGTCGACATTGTTTGCAACAGCGACTCTGCCGGCAAGGTGGTGTTTGTTGCCGAGGACAAAGCCGTGCCCCGAATAATTTTCAGCAACAACTCAAAGGGCAAGCTCACCGTGCAGACCGATAATACCATCGACGCCATGCAGTTGCCAAAGGTGACTGTATATGTGGGTGAACTGGCTCAGGTTGAGAACGCCAGCGACAGCACTGTCACCATCTTTGCCAACGACGTGAAGGTGTTTGATTTCAAACTCAAGACGTCGGGCAACGGACGCATTGAGGCTCGCGGCATCAATGCCACGATTGTAGACCTTGCTGTGAGCACCGGCCGCGGGCGCATCAACGCCGGGGGCAAATGCCAGAAACTGAATGTCAGCAACGTGGGCACCGGCGAAATCAACGCCTACGAGTTGCAAGCCACCGACGTAAAGTGTAAAATCATCGGCACCGGCTCGGTGTCGTGTCTGGTGAATGGTGGCAATCTCAGCCTGAATGGTGCCGGCACCGGCAAGCTCTATTACAAGGGCAAGCCGTCGGACGTCAGTGTCAAGCGAATGGGTTCGCTCAAAGCAATCCCCGTCGACGAGCAATGAACCGCCTCGGCACCGATGCAACCGGTGCTGATGAAACCGCATAAAATCGATTACTCCCCGTTGACTTGAGTATACTCTTGGTCGGATACGGGTTGCAGCCACTCATTGGATGCGTTCTCTCCCTCTATCTCAACTGCGAGGTGTGCAAACCAGCTGTCGGATGCGGCTCCATGCCAATGCTTCACACCGGTAGGGATGTGAATGACTGTGCCGGGGAGAATCGCCGTTGCCGGTTTGCCCTCTTCCTGATACCATCCGCGTCCGGCAACGCCAATTAGCATCTGACCTCCGCCCTTGGTGGCATGATGTATGTGCCAGTTGTTTCGGCACCCGGGTTCGAAGGTTACATTGGCAATAACAACTTGCTCGCCAGAGATGCGTGCCAGATAACTGTTGCCCTTGAAATACTGGGCATAGGCAGTATTGGGTTCGCCGATGGGGAAAATCATTTCCTGTTGGAAACGAGCCTTGGCATCTTGCAACGGAACATCTTCGTTCCATACCTCCTTGGCCTGGCGGAATGCAGCCCATGCCTTGGGCCATCCGGCATAGAAGGCTATGTGGGTGATGATTTCTGATATCTCAGTTCGTGTGATGCCGTTCTTTTTCGCCTCTTGCAAGTGGTAGGTGAGCGACGAGTCGGTTATGCCCTGACTGATGAGAGAGGTGAGGGTGACAAGGCTGCGGTCGCGAAGGCCAAGCAGGTGGTTGCGGCTCCACACCTCGCCAAAGAGTATGTCGTCGTTGAGTCGGGCGAACTCGGGGGCAAACTCGCCCAACTGTGTGCGGCCTGCCGTTTGTGTTATCTTTTGCTGTGCCATAACACTATAAGTGATTATTGCTGATAATGTGAATATTAAGAGTCGTTTTGTCATACATTGTAGAAATTGCTTTTTCTTATTCGCCTGTCAAATCGCTTTACCCATTTCGTAAGCCTGCATCAAACCGGCATTGCCTTCAATGTCGGCAGGGTCGGTGACGCCGCCACAAAACAGGTGACCTTTGAGCGAAGCCTTTTCGAAGCAGTCAATCCATCCCGTCAGCCCCATCTCGGCACGTTTGGGAGTATGCTCTTCGTCCTCTGCTGCTGTGGTGAGCAGGTAGATGTCACGAAAACGGTAGTCCTTGGGGTACATGGCATTCATGCGGTCGATGAGAGTTTTCATTTGTCCGCTCATCTCATAATAATAGATAGGCGTAGCCCAGCACACCACATCGGCATGCAGCACCTTGTCCATAATGGCAGGCACATCGTCGTTGAACACACACGCTCCGGTGCGCTGGCAACTCAGACAACCCACACAGAACCTGATTTCCTTTCCACGAAGTGAAACCGTCTCTACCTCGTTGCCCGATGCCCTGGCTCCCTCGGCAAACTTGTGGGCAAGCATGTCGCTGTTAGAGCCGGCACGCAGACTGGTGGAAATAACTATCACTTTTTTCATTTTTCTATTGGTTTTTGTGTTTACAATTTAGTTCTATCATATTTCGGTTGCCATCTACAGGCAAGCCTTGAAGATGTCGAGGATGTCATTCTCGTGGAGTGGTGCCCATGCCTTGTCAAGCCCTTCGAGTTCTGCCACGTGCTTTGCCATTTCGCCCAGGCGACTGTCGTCGATGCCCACTTCTTTCAGGGTCATTGGAATGCCCAGCCCGCGGTAGAAGTCGTGTATGGCATTGATTGAAGCCTCACAGCCCTCCACGCCGAACACGTTCTTGCCAAACTTCTCGATTCGCTCAACCACCTGGTTGTGCAGCAGTCCTGCCGAATGGGTGAGGATATGGCGCATCCATCGTGGGGTGATAATGGCAAGACCTTCGCCGTGGGTGATGTCGTAGTATGCCGACAGCGCATGCTCCATGGCGTGCATAGGCCATCCGCCGGGGCTATTGCCAAGGCAATAGATGCCGTTGCAGCCGAGTGTTGTGGCATAGAATATCTCGGCGCGAGCATCGTAGTCCTCCGGATTCGCCAGCACCTTAGCCACGTTCTTCACCAGCGAGCGCACGGCGCCTTCCATAAAGGCATCGTTCATGTCGATGTGTTCGCCGCAGAAATATGACTCCATGATGTGGTTGATGCAGTCGGCAACTCCTGCTAAGGTGTGCTTCACCGGCACCGAGAAGGTGTAGGTGGGGTCGATGAAACTCACGGCAGGGAATACGAGCGGGGAGAAATAAGCCAGCTTGTCGTTGGTCTCGGTGCGCGATATCACGCCGCCCATGTCGTATTCACTTCCGGTGGCAGCCATGGTGATGATGTCAACGATGGGCACTGCTGCTGTGGTGGGCTTTATGCCTCGAACAATGTCCCAAGCCTCCTCAACATGGCTGTAGACATCGCCGTTGAGCGTGCCCGACACTCCGGCTATCGCCTTGGTGCAATCGAGCACCGAGCCTCCGCCCACCGCGAGGATTACGTCGATGTGATGCTCCTGACACAGTCGCACACCTTCGAGCACACTCGGATTGAACTTTGGGTTAGGCTGAATGCCGGGAAGTTCAAACACTTCCTTGCCTGCCAGCAGTGTCATCACCTCGTCGTAGAGGCTTTTTGCGTGCCCTGCCACAGTGCGCTTTATGCTTCCGCCACCATAGGTCACAAGCACCCGTTTGCCATATCGGTTAATCACGCTTGCAAGTTTCTCGTTCACTACGCCCTTGCCGAAAATCAAGCGCGTAGGAGTTTGATAATCAAAATTTTCCATGCTATGGTTTGTTATAATAGTTAATTCGTTTTTGCTTCGCTATCGGGCGAATATTCGTTTGTGAGTAGGTTTTCAAGACAAAATTACAACAATTATAACAAGGTTGCTATACCCGGATTTTGGAAATAATTACCATTAATAAAGTTTTTGTTCCGGATTAGTGCGATGCGTGAAAATGTGCACTGCCGTGTTGCCTTTCTCGTCAAGGAGCAGCGTGCCGTGGGGAGGCTGACTTAAGTTTATTCCGGCATTGGATTTTTTCGGACGTAATTTTTAGTTATCTCTGCAACGTGATAATCAAGATGATTTCATTGAGTTCTTTACTGAGATTTTCCACTCAGTGAGTGGAAAATGTGGCGAGCTACGTTCATATACCCATTGATATCGAAACAAGATTCTGTTTAGCCCCCGTGCTACCCTGTTTTTTCACCGACTTGCCGCCCCCTTGCCAATCGGCATTGCAAGCGATATGCTCAAAAACATACGTTGCCCCTATACATTATATAGGAAAAAATTCGTAATTTTGTAATCAAGCATTAAACTCTGAGAATGACCGAAAAATAGGAAGAAATATAACGGCAATTTAGCCGGTAACTTTTTTAAGAAAAACTCCTTTGTAGTTGCACAAGGTTTCTTTGCAGAAGCAAAGCGGACTAAGGTCAGACCTTAAAAGAAAAAGCCAGTCTATTCAGTTAGGCTGGCTTTAATATAATTAAGAAGGTTTCTTATAGAACACTCCTTTACTACCTGAACAGTCTAATACACCTTCATCCCACCTATATAGGTATGGTTCAAATCTAAATTCTAAGAACACATTACTTCCCCTTACTTTGTAAAATTTTGATTCTAATTTATATTCTATTATAACTTCATAAGTGTCAAACCCCAAGTCTATTTCATAGAAATATCTATCATCAACCTTTTTATAAATGTAGTGTTTATTTTTAGCGTCATCATCATTGTAAGCTGAAAATTCTGCATAAAATTGTCTTACATCTTCATCTTCCCAGTTATGAAAATCGTTCTTCCTTCTTTCTTCTTCAGCGGCTGCTTCCATTGCAGCATAATGGGCTTCTCTAGCCTCCCTTTCAGCCTTCCTTTCTGCTATAATCTTTGCTTCCCCATCATTATAACCTTCATCATAGCCTTCAGAGTACCCCCTTTTGTAAGTGTTCTGACCATCTTCTGTCTGATAATTGTTTTGGTCAGTATAAAAAACACCGTGCTCACACCAGCCATAGCCTGCTCTGTAGCCATCATCATAGCCCTGATTATATCCCTGCTGTCTAGCTGAAGATATATCTTCTGTAACAGAAGATTCTTCATTTCCGCTATTTGTGCTTCTATAGCTTCCACCTCCACAGCTAGAGAGTATAAAGATAAGCAAAATAATTAAGTAGTAACGCATAAATTTAATGAAATAGATATTGTTATGTTTTTTATTATTTCTGTAGTCCGTCTTAATAATAGGTTTCATAATCTAACTTTTAGTCCTGAATTATAACTGAATATTTGGCACTGTAGAAGTACCGCAATAATTCTATTTATTTGTATCATATCCTTACATAGCCTTTTTATTTCAGCCTTTGTAAGAACATCTTTGCCTTCTGTATAACTATAGTAGCTGTTTACTTCAAAGTTTGTCTGACCTGAAGAAGGGTGAACAAAACTGGAATATTCCCTATAAAGGTCATTCAGATTATAGCCGTGCTGTTCATCAAGTTCAGCCCTAATAGCAGAAGGAACTATAGGCTTATTCTTTATCTTCACATCTATCAGCGACTTCCCCTCTATGAATACTTTATAAAGTACCCTGAATGGGTGTTTAAGTTCTGCTGCTAAATAGGTCAGATTATCAAGCTGTAGCCGAATCAGGGGCATAGCAGCTAAAGGTTCAGCAGCTTCCAGTAGTTTAATGAATCCTCTGTTAAGGGCATTGATTGAAGTGCTTATTTCGTAAAAATCACCTAACCCTATTTCTAAATAGCCCATACCCCTATATTCATTTTCATTAAAGATATAGCCTTTAGATTCAACTACTGCCCTTATCTTTTCCTTAGTAATAGTAACATCGCCTATTTCAATCATTTCAGGGGTGTTAATATCCAAAGTTATAGCATATCCTTTCTTTTCTAGATAGCTGTACTGGGCATAGAAAAGCCTGCTGAATATAGGGCTGTAATATTCATCACTTCTACTAAGCCACCGCTGTGTAAATTTACCCTTTAGCTTTTCCATCTACTTAGCCATTAAAGCGGTACAGCCGACATAACATAAAGTCATAATGAAACCTATAATCAGGCAAGTAATACAGCCTGACCCCAAGCCTTTTTCAGGTTCTTTCCCTTCTGCTTCCTTTTTTGCAGCTTCAGCTTTATCGGATTCTTCACCCCCACAAAGAAAGTACCAAATAGCAGCCGTTACTAAGGTACCAAGAATTAAATAGAATACTAATCCCATATCAATGCTTTATTTAGTCGTTTGTACTATTGTCTTAGAAACTGGGTCTGGCTAACTTCATTATAACCCTTAATCGGTTTACAAACTTTCGCTTCTCTCTATCATTTGCTGTAATATCTGTAGGAAGGTCAGGCATATTAGTTCTAAGGGTATCACAGCAAGAAGGGTCTAGTTCAACAGCTACAGCAGTCTTAAAACCAGCTCTGTCAAAGCCAATATCAAGACCACCTGCACCTGAAAATAGACTTATTATTTTAAGGTTCTTTTTCGGCATATTAAATAATTTGTGTGCAAAGTTACAAATAAATAAGCAGAACCAGTGGATTCTGCCTACTTTCTTTGTTTCATCCCCTGATTTAGACCTATCTAGACTTCTTCAAGCAAACGGATTATTTCTAAATCATCAGGGTTATTTGTGTTCAGTATCAGCTTTTCTACTAAGCCCCTTTCATCTTTGCCATAGCTTAAAAGGGTCGCCTTTTTTCACTACGAATTTGATTTTCAGTGACTTACCTTTAAAAATTGACAGAAAAATTATTCAAGTTTTTTTCAAGTTTCTTTTGGCAACAATCATAAAAGGTCGTCAATCAATCGGCAAAAATCGTAAAAGTAGGGCTTTTTTAAAACTATCGGGTGAAATGGTGGTTAAAATAAAAACACGCTAACTTGGTGATTGTTAGCGTGTTGGGGCGGAGTGAGGGAGATTCGAACTCCCGAACCGCTTTTGACGGTTACACGCTTTCCAGGAATTGTTAAATATTTGTAAATACTTGTGGCTGAGAGTGATGCAAATGCCGATTTTTAACTTAACAAGGTATTTGCATACCGATTATATTGTAACTTTTTTATTGCATACTTTACCCCTTTTGTCCGGCTTCACTGAAGTTGCGAACAAGGGGCATTATGAAGTCGAGCATCTCCTTTCTTTCGTTGGCAAGATGCTCCATTGCCTCCAGTTTTGTTTCGAGTTCCTTTATTCTTAGAAGGAGCTTTGTGTTTGCTGTTCCGAGATTAAGGTCACGACCTGCAATGTTGGAATCCTTGTTTCCAATGCTCATCACAGCTACGTCGCTACCATCGAAGAAGATAGCAGGTTTTACGCCAATCATTTGAGCAATCTGCTCAATGTAGCTTACTCTTGCGTCAGTTTTGCCGTTCAAAATCGCATCAAGAGTATTCCGTGAAATGCCAAGACCTTGCGCAATTTCACGTTTTGTTAAATTTGACGAACCAACGCTTTGACTTAACAAATTATAATCCATTTAGTTATTCTTTATTTCGTGAAGATTGATATGTTAAAAAGTTAAATGTATTGAGCAATTAGTGTTTTATAATTGAGCACAAATACGTAACTTTGCACCACAAAGTTAGTAAATAAATACATAATATACAAATAAATACAACGAAAAATGACTAATCAGGTTGATTACAGAATGTCAAAATTGCAAATACTTCGCCGTCTCGAAATTGGACAGCGAGCAATTTTCCCCGTTGAAGAACGCGCTACGATACGCACTTATTGCAGCGAATTTGGGCTCGCATGGAAGCGCAAGTTTACAACTGAAACTGACCGCACCACTCGCTCAGTGGTCGTTACACGTGTGAAATAATTATGGTTACTTCTGCTGAACCTAATGTTGTCGCCACTTACAAGTATTCCATTGCGGAAACCGCCACTCTGCTCGGAATACACCGACACACATTGCGTAAATACACCGAGATGAATATGATTAAGTGTGGCTTCCGTCGCACTTCCGGAAGTAAGGCTCAAAAATTCTATTACGGCAATGAAATCCTTCGTTTCTGGAAATCACACTTATAATTCACTGTTAGAATGGCTGGTTTCATTAAGATACCTCGTGATATTCAAGACTCTTGGGTGTGGGACAACCCTCGCAGATATTGGATGTGGAGTAAACTGCTCTTTATGGCTGCTTACGAGGACGGCACAACATACGTCGGAAACACTAAAATCCACTACCGCCCGGGGCAAATTGTTTCCACGTTCTCCAACTTAATGAACAAGCTACGCATATCTAACCGGGCTCTCCACAATTTTCTTGACATACTCCAAGAAAATGGAACGATTGCGGTTAGAATGACTCCCAAATATACAGTGATAACAATACTTGACGACATCAAAATTGTCAACAAAGATGAAGTAAAATCGCAGCGAAAATCAAAATCGCCGCATCAAAATTCTAATCCGATTAAAGAAGTAGAAGAAGAAAAAAATAAAGACGAAATAAATAATTCTACTCTCACCGCGCGAGAAAAATTATTTATTGATGAAGTAAAAAATTCTGATTCTTTCTTTGAACAGACAGCGGAATCGCTTTCGTGCAATATTGACGTTTTGAAGTCTTACTTCAACGATTTTGCCAACGAAATGATAATTACTCAAAAAACGCACTCTGATAGTGCTGATTTCAGAAGGCACTTCTTCAACTGGGTGAAAATAATACTTGAACGAAATGGAAGAACAAGACAAAAAGCCGGCGGCGATAAATATGAAGCGCGTCGCGGAACTGGAGTCAGTGCTAAGACGGCAGATGACTTTCAAGAGTCGTTTTAGGTTCAATATGTCGGCGGACGATGCCGTCACTCTGCTCACGGCGTTCTATAAAATCGAAGTGGAAAGCCGGTTGCGGCAGTTCAAATTCGACGCAAACACTCAAAAGAGCCTTTTGCAACTCGCCGAATACCTCACGTCGGAAGCCCCTCGCTTTGGCATTATGCTGTCGGGAACGTGCGGCAACGGCAAGACGACGCTTATGTACGCTTTTCAACAAGCGTTGAATCATCTTGCCTCTCGAAAGCACTTCTCGTTTATGGACGAATATTTCAAGCCTCGTATGCGGATTGTTCACGCTTGCGAGATTACAGACCTCGCCCACGACGTGGAGGCATTTAGAGACCTTAAAAGGCTCTCAATGCTCGGAATCGACGACCTCGGCACAGAACCTGCCGAAATCGTGGATTATGGCAATCCAATATATCCTGTCGTGAGGCTCATCGAGCACCGCTACGAATCCCAGTCGTTCACGTTCATCACAACGAACCTCACGCCCTCTGAAATTCGCAAGAAGTATGGTGACCGTATCGCTGACCGCTTCAACGAGATGCTTCACGTCATAGTCTTTCAAGATGTTACTTACCGCCGATAACTTTGCCGTATGAAAAAGGAAAAAG
>JBJECX010000051.1:0-309983 GCA_051871535.1 Muribaculaceae bacterium
TGGCACATAAAAAAGGTGTAGGTAGTTCTAAGAACGGCCGTGAGTCAGAAAGCAAACGACTCGGCATTAAAATTTTTGGTGGCTCTTTTGCAAAAGCTGGCAACATAATCAAGCGTCAACGTGGCACAGTTCACCACCCGGGTGCAAACGTGGGTATGGGCAAGGACCACACTCTCTACGCTCTTGTTGATGGCACAGTAGTTTTCAAGGCCAAAGCCGGTCGCAATTACATCTGTGTTGACCCAGTTCAAAGCGAAAACAACTAATTGCTCGGCACAGTATATTTTTTCACGACAATTAGTGCAACCGAATTAATGAGGGATGAATCATCAATGATTTATCCCTCATTTTTTATTTCTATTACAACGTGAAAAACATTGCCAATCGAAATTTTGTTAGTAAATTTGTACATAATATAAATAACAACATGCGCAAGTTTTTCATTTTCATAACTTCGTCGCTGATAGCATTTTGTGCTTCAGCCGAAACAATAGTTTGTTCGCCCGGGCAATTGTCCTCTTTGGTTACCGACAAAGATGTCACCAGCCTTCAATTGTCAGGAGCAATCAATGCTCTCGACTTCAAGTATATTGCCGACAACCTCAAGCAACTGCAATCGCTCGACATTGCCAATTGCAACATCGATGCTTATAGCAGCAACAAGGCATTGTTTGGCAATGCCCACAGCTTTAAAGCCAACGAGATACCGGCAACATGCTTTGCCGGCAGCACTATAAGCCAATTTGTTCTTCCCGCCTCGCTGAAGTCGATTGGCGAAGGCGCATTTGCATGCTGCAACGGCATTGAAGCAATCACCCTTCCCGCCGAAGTCGATTCGATTGCAGCACACGCCTTCTCGGCATGCCAACATTTGAGCGCAATAGTGCTACCCGCAAAAGTCACAGTGGTTGGCGAAGGGGCTTTTGCCCATTGCACCAACCTCGCCAAGCTCGCCATTGACGATGAAGGAAGAACTGAAAATATAGTGCTTGGCAGCCAGTCGTTCGTCAACTGCACCTCACTCGCCGAAGTCACTCTCGGCAGCATGACGCAAAGCATTGGCAGCCGTGCCTTCAGTGGATGCTCAAATGCCGACTTTGCAGTGACCATCGCGGCAAATTCGCAGCTCAGCGAGATTGGCGAAGGCGCATTCATGGCAAGCGGCATTAAAGCATTCAACTTTGCCAACTGCCCGAAACTCACAGTCATTCCTGAATATGCTTTTGCCACCTCATCGCTCACCGAGGTAGCCATTCCCGAAACAGTGAAGCACATTGGCGAAGGCGCATTTTTCTATGGCACCGACATCGCCACCATCAGCCTTGCCGATTGCAGCGCAAGCATCAGCAATCTGCAGTTTGCCGGCTGCAACAATGCTTCATCCACAGGGCTCGACGACTCCACCAACGAGATTGGCAAATATGCCTATTACGGTTGGGACAAGACAGAAAAGCTCGTTTTGCCCGAAGCAGTAGCCTATGTGGGCGACCACGCGTTTGCCAACATGAAATCGCTTGCAAAAATCACCAGCAAAAACCCCGAAGCGCCACAACTTGGCGAAGCGGTTTTTGAAGGTGTAACCCCATCGGAAGTGAGACTCACCACTCGCCCCGACGCATTGGGCTATACCACCGCCGAACAATGGAAAGACTTCATGCACACGCTCAACGGCGACGCCGACAACAACACCCGCATCAACATCAACGACATTGCCACCATAATCAGCCACCTCAATGGCAAGACACCAAGCAACTTCATCTTTGAAGCTGCCGACGCCAATGTCGATGATATTGTAAACAACTCCGACTTGAATGACGTGCTTAACATCATTGTAAGCTCCGAGCCTAAGCAAGAAACAAATTAACCCCCTACCGACACCACTATGACTAATATAAACTCTCGACTCGGCATTTCGCTTGTGGTTGCAATTTGCAGCCTCTGGGATGCCAATGCCCAAACCAACAGTCTGCAATGCGCCGGCACAACGGTCAGCCGCAATGAAGTGCAAACAGTGGACATTGCATTGAAAAACGATGTTGATTTCACAGCATTCCAGTGCGACATCACCATACCGCAAACCGTATCATTCGTCAACCAAGACGGCATCATCAAGCCGTCGGCTCGCTTTGCCGAAACGCACAAGATAGTAGAGACGAAAATCAACGACAACACCCTGCGCTTGATTGTCTACTCCACCGACAACAGCACCTTCGGCAACGACACCGAAACACTGTTCAGCTATGCAATAAGCGCCATCAACCCCGACGAAGATTCGTCGAGCCAAACACGAATATCAAACATCGTGTTTTCGCAACTCGACAATAGCGCCGACACGCCAAACTGCGTAGAACACATCTTCGACGATTTGACATTCAACACCACCGTGAGCGGCATCGATGCAGTGAACATCACCGAACTGAAAATCTACGCCTCGGGCATGCACATCATTGTGCTCTCTCCTTCTGACACCACTCTGCAATTCACCACAGTGGCAGGCATCACATCCACGCTCAACGTCAAGGCCGGCAAAAACATCTTCGACGTCACTGAGCCCGGTATGTACATCGTAGGAACTGAGAAAGTATTGGTGCAATAAAGCACCCCAATGAGCAACATTTATCGAAACTGATGGGTAAAAACAAACTAAAGAAATTTGCCGAAATGGAAACGCTGGAATGCGTTCTCCAATATCCTTTTGCGCGCCTGCAAAAAGAGCAATTCGCCATGAAAGGGCGCTGGAACGAAGATTTTTTTCACAACGATAACCCCATTGTGCTTGAGCTGGGTTGCGGCAAGGGCGAATATGCCGTGGGATTGGCACGCCGTTTCCCTGATAAGAACTACATCGGCATCGACTGCAAAGGTGCCCGCATGTGGACCGGCGCCAAGGAGGCTACAGCCGAAGGCATCACCAACGTGGCTTTTTTGCGCACCGACATCGAACTCATCAACCACTTCTTTGCCCCCGGCGAGGTGAGCGAAATATGGATTACGTTCCCCGACCCGCAGATGAAGAAGGTGCGCAAACGCCTCACCGGCACCCGGTTTCTTGCGCTTTACCGGCAACTGCTTGCCCACAACGGCAACGTGCATCTGAAAACCGACAGCCCTTTTCTCTACACCTACACCGATGCGCTTGTGAAAGCCAACGGCTTCAGCACCGACATCAACACATCGGACCTCTACGGCTCGGGCATTGCCGACGACATTCTTGAGATTAAGACATACTACGAGCGCCAATGGTTGAGCCGTGGTCTGACAATCAAATATATCAAGTTTCATCTCCCCTCGTCGGGCGAACTCATCGAACCCGATATCGAGATTGAAGAAGACACATATCGCAGCTTCTCGCGCGGATACATTCAGTGCCCGCAACTAATCGACGAGCAGCAGCATAACAAAGAATAAACATCAATTTTTTATCTTTGAACAACATGGAAAGATTATATCCCAAACTCATCCTCGATGCGCTGTCGAAAGTGCGCTACCCCGGCACCGGCAAGGACATCGTCAGTTCAGGAATGGTTGCCGACGACATTCGCATCGACGGCAACAAGGTGTCGTTTTCGCTGATTTTCGACAAGCCCACCGACCCTTTCATCAAGTCGCTTGTGAAATCGGCAGAAGCTGCCATACTCACATTCATCAGCGAAGAGGTTGACATCAAAGGAAACATATCAACCATCATACGCAATCCGGTTGCACCCAAACAGGAGAACCCGCTGCCCGGCGTTAAGAACATCATCGGCGTGTCGTCGGGCAAAGGCGGTGTGGGCAAATCAACCATTGCCGCCAACCTGGCAGTGGCGCTTGCCCAGCTTGGCTACAAAGTAGGCTTGCTCGACGCCGACATCTTCGGCCCATCGACCCCCAAAATGTTTGGCGTTGAATCGGCACAGCTGTATATGGAAAAGGTGGACGGACGCGACATGATTCTGCCCATCGAAAAATATGGCGTAAAGCTGCTTTCAATCGGGTTTCTTGTCGACCCCGACAAAGCCGTGCTGTGGCGTGGCGGAATGGCAAGCAACGCCCTCAAGCAACTCATCACCGAAGCCAACTGGGGCGACCTCGACTACTTTGTTATTGATATGCCTCCAGGCACAAGCGATATCCACCTCACCCTTGTGCAGACACTCGCCATCACCGGCGCCATCGTGGTGTCGACACCACAAGAGGTGGCACTCGCCGATGCTCGCAAAGGCATCAGCATGTTCCAAAGCGACCAAGTGAATGTGCCCATCCTCGGACTCGTTGAAAACATGTCGTGGTTCACTCCGGCTGCCCACCCCGACGAGCAATACTTCATCTTTGGCAAAGACGGCGGCAAGAACCTTGCCGAGAAGCTGCAAGTGCCTTTGCTCGGACAGATTCCGCTGGTGGCAAGCATCTGCCGCGGAGGCGACGACGGCACACCAGTGGTGTTGCAAAACTCAGTGTCGGGAGCCGCATTCTTCAACTTGGCACGCGCGGTGGTTCAGTCAATCGACGAGCGCAACGCATCGCTGCCACCAACCACCAAGGTTGAAATGAAATAAAGCGCAAAGCATTTTTCGTGCCAATACCATTGCCCAACGACGCATGCATCACATGCCACTGCGTTTTTGGGCAATAGCTTTGGTTGTGCTATTGCATAATGATGAAAAATTAGGTAACTTTGCACCCGTAAAAGGCCAACATTTGTGCGGGCAACAGAATGTTGCACAAAGGCTTAACCGACGGCACGCACAATCGATTTATATAATTATTTTTTCAATAGTTTTTTAATGAAGACATTCCAAGAATTAGGAGTCCGCGAGGATATCATCAAAGCAATCACCGAGTTGGGATTTATCAACCCTATGCCAATACAAGAGAAGGTGATTCCACATTTGCTCAACGAAATCAACGACATCATAGCATTGGCACAAACAGGCACCGGCAAAACTGCTGCATTCGGTCTGCCGCTGCTTCAGCGCATCGAGGTAGAAACCGAAAAGCCTCAAGCGCTGATTATTGCGCCCACGCGCGAACTTTGCCTGCAAATTGCCGGCGACCTTGCCGACTACTCGAAATATATCGACGACCTGCGCGTGCTGCCCGTCTACGGCGGTTCGAGCATCGAAAGCCAAATTAAGATGCTTCGCCGCGGCGTGCACATTGTGGTTGCTACCCCGGGACGTCTGCTCGACCTCATCAAGCGCAACACCGTGAACATGGAAATGGTGCGCACCGTGATTCTCGACGAAGCGGACGAAATGCTGAACATGGGATTTGTCGACGACATAAACGAGATTCTCACCTATGTGCCCGACGACCGCAAAATGCTGCTGTTCTCAGCCACTATGCCCACCGAAATAGAGGCTATTGCCAAGAACTATATGCACAACCCCGAGGAGATTGTCGTAGGGTCGCGCAACGAAGGCGCCGAAAACGTGCGACATATCTACTATATGGTGCATGCCCGCGACAAATATCTCGCACTCAAACGCGTTGCCGACTATTGTCCAAGCATCTACGGCATTATCTTCTGCCGCACCCGACGCGAAACACAGGAAGTGGCAGACTGGCTGATTTCTGATGGATATAACGCCGACTCGCTTCACGGCGACCTCTCGCAGGCTCAACGCGACCTGGTGATGAAGAAGTTCCGCGAACACACCATACAGCTGCTTGTTGCCACCGACGTGGCTGCTCGCGGCCTCGACGTAGACAACCTTACTCACGTTATCAACTACGGGTTGCCCGACGACATTGCCACCTACACTCACCGCAGCGGGCGTACAGGGCGCGCCGGCAAAACCGGTGTTTCGGTTTCGATTGTACATCTTCGCGAAAAAGGCAAAATAAAAGACATAGAAAAGCGCATTGGCAAAAGCTTTGAACGCAAAGAAGTGCCTTCGCCTAAAGAAATCATCACCAAGCAACTATTCAACCTTGCCGACCGCCTCGAAAAGGTGAGCGTTGACGAGGACCAGATAAACGAATATCTGCCCGGAATCGTCAAGAAACTCGAATGGCTCAGCTCTGACGACCTGCTCAAGCGCGTGCTCTCGCTCGAAGCCAACCGCCTGCTTGAATACTACAAGGACGCTCGCGTGCTCGACGTGCCCGAAACCGACAAGAAAAGCAAAAAGAAAAACGAACGAAACAGCAACCACAGCAACGACGACAAGGACCGCCGCGTGGGCGAAGAAGGCTACGAACGCCTCTACATCAACTGTGGCAAAGCCGATGGTTTCTTCGCACCTAACCTAATCGAACTTATCAACAAAACGGTGCAAGGCCAACGCGTAGACATTGGCAGAATCGACCTGCTGTCGGGCTATTCGCTGTTCGACATTCGCAAGGGCGAAGCTCACCGCGTGGTGTCGGCGCTCAAAGGCGAGGACTTCTTTGGAAAACGCATCTATTGCGAGATTGCTGTACCCGACAAGGACTACGAAAGCGAGAACAAGGGTAAAGCACTCAAGCGCCGCAAACATGATGGCGATGCCGAATCATCGAAGAAATCGCGACGCGAGCGCCGCGAGGAGCGTTTTGGCAAGTCGAAAGACAGCCGCAAACGCGACCGAAAAGATAAAAAAGGTGAAAAGCCCGACTTTCACGGCAACTACGACAAATTTAAAAAGAAAAAACACTGATTATTCTTAATAAATTGCTTAACTTCACACTACATTTTTATTATCAACCATTTTTCAAAGAAGAATAATGCGGTTTATTACACTCACAATATTGTGCCTGATTGCTTGCCTCACCAATGCAGGTGAGGCAAAAACCATACGCGACCTGTTTGCCTCGGAGCCAAACAACATATTTATGTTACTATCGAATCGCACAAGGCTCGATATGCTCGACTACTACGACTCGGGGCAGAAAGTAGCTGCCAGCAATCGCCTGTCGGGCAACGACACATCATCGCAGTTGATTGATGTCACCGAAAACAGCATCTCGCTGCAACTCACCGATGCAACCCGCATCGACATGCTGCTCTACAAGCAAGGCAACGACTCGGTTGTGGCTGTGGTGAGAACTGCCCTGCTGCCTGCGCCCGACAGCCAAATAGCATTTTACGACCCCAACTGGAATCTGCTAAGCAAAACAAAAATCTTCGAAGAACCCGCACTCGACGATTTCATCGTGCCGGGCACCGACAAAGATGCTGTGGCAACCATCAACGATATTGTGAAATTCCCAATTATCTCCTACGAAATTGCCGACGCCGATGCCACCACAATCACAGCACACCTCAATCTCGAGCAATTTCTCAGCGCCGACGACTGGGCTAAGGTGAAAACACATCTGCGCACCACCCTCACCTATAGCCGCAAAGGACGCAGCGCGAAATTCAAACTTCAGAAATAATAAACCCCACCGCAACAATGGCAGATTCTCCACAAGGCATATCACTGCACGATTTTCTGTCACGGCTCAAAGTCGTGATTATGCGCGAGCAATCGCTGCTGCAGCAATGGGTGATTGCCGAAATCAGCGACCTGCGTTATAATAGGCACTGCTATATGCAACTGCTTGAGAAAGACACCGCCGGCAACACCATTGCCACAGTGCGCGCCACCATTTGGCACAGCACATTCCTGGCAGTAAACAGCAAATTCCAAGCTGCTACCGGACAACCTCTTGCCAACGGATTGAAGGTGATGCTGCAAGTGTCGGCAAACTTTAGCGAGCAATACGGATTGTCGCTCAACGTCACCGACATATCGCCCGAATTCACCTTGGGCGACATGCAACGGCTGCGCCGCGAAATCATTGAACGGCTCACTCGCGAAGGACTTATCGACCTGAACAAAGAACTCAGCATACCCGCCACACCGCAACGCATTGCAGTGATTTCGGCAGCCGGAGCCGCCGGCTACGGCGACTTCTGCAACCAGCTGTGTCACAATCCCTATGGCATAAAATTCTACACCTGCCTGTTTGCCGCCACTATGCAAGGCAAGGACACTGCGCCTACCGTGATTGACGCACTGCGCCGAATCGATGCACACCGCCAGTTGTTCGACGTGGTGGTGATTATCCGCGGCGGCGGCGCTACCACCGACCTTAACGCATTCGACAACTACGAACTTGCCAAACAAGTGGCTCTGTGCCAATTGCCCGTAATCACCGGCATCGGGCACGAACGCGACCGTACTGTGCTCGACGATGTGGCTTCGTTGCCCGTGAAAACTCCCACCGCTGCCGCCGAACTGCTAATCAAGCAGTGCAGTCTTTGCCTGAACACCATAGGCGACTACCAAACTGCCATCGTAAACAAGGTGACATCACTTCTGCGAGAGGAAAAACAACACATCGACTTCCTCGCCAACCAGTTGTCGCCACTATCCAACAATATCATCAGCCGCGAGCAACAGAAACTATCAAGCATGCTTCAGGTGATTCCTGCAACACTCTCGGGCAGAATCTCTTCCGAAAACATCAAACTTGCAAATCTCCGACAGATGCTATCCAATGCCCTACGGCAAATGCTCCACAACGAGAACCAGCGCCTTTGCAACCTCTCCGACAAGATTGAACTACTCTCGCCGCAGAATATTCTCAACCGCGGCTATTCAATCACAACCGTGAACGGGCACGCCATCACAAATGCCTCGCAACTCAAGCCCGGCGACCAAATAATCACCCGCCTAAAATCGGGCGAGGTATCGTCAACCGTAAACTAATTAATAATACATATCAAACAGCAAACAAGAATCATGGAAACTGAAATCACATATCAAAAAGCCATCAGCGAACTCGAGCAAATCATCCAAAAGATGCAAAGCAACCAATGCACCATCGACGAATTGTCGGCACTCACATCACGCTCGCTGCAGTTGCTCACAATCTGCAAAAACAAACTCACCAAAACCGACGAAGAACTCAAGAAAATCCTCTCCCAACTCTCCGACGAGCAATAACCCTGAGGTGTTCAACTCCGAAGCTACTCTGCAGAGATGTGTGGCACGATAATTGCTGCCACACATCTCTGCGTAATGCATTTAAACCTTTGGCTTGCCAAAGCACTCTAATATAGCAAACACCACAATTTGAATAAGCGAATAATTATGAAAAACCGAAAGAAAATGCGTATCACGCAAGACGATTACATCAAGGCCAATCGCAAAGCGAGTCGCGAGGCCGAGATTGCTGCTTATGGGCATCCCATTTGCCACAAGCGAGTGCACAAATCAAAGAAGATTTACGACCGCAAACGCATCAAGGCGGGTCGCGATGGCGACCTGCCTTTTTTTATTTCTATAAGTAAATGTGGGGGTTATTTCATCTGATAACGCTCAAGCAACTGTTGGTATTCATCGGTAGCCTTGAACTCTTTCAGCCATCGGTTGAAACTCAGTTGCAGTTCGGCATTGTTTTTTGCCAAAGCCCATGCCTGAATTTGCGAAAAACTGATTGAGGTGGAAATATCCACATCGGCATATCGCTTAGCCATCTCAATAGCAATGCGCCGGTTAATCACGGCATAGGCAATCTCGCCGGTTGCCACTTGCAGAAACATCTGCTCGGGTCCGTAAACCGGGTCCTCCTTCACAAAAATCGAATCGCCAATCTCGCGGCTCAGATTGTAGATGCGTTCCTTCATTGGCGAACCCTTCACCACATACACCGTGTCGCCCGCCAAATCGAGCTGCGTGGTGATGGCTACGCTTCCGTCAGGGCGTTTTTTCTGCACCAGCACCTGACGGTCGATATACACCTCGTCGGTGAACAGCAATCGCTGACGGTTTTCTTTTGTAACCGGGAATTGTACCACAAGCACATCCACCCCACCCTCGTCGAGAGCGTTGAGCGCATCCTGCAACGCCACCACAGGATGAAACTTCATTGGCTTGCCGTAGCGCTTCGAGAGCAGTCGAAGCAAATCGTAGTTGAAACCACCCAACGTGTCGTCATAGGTGTAGCACATCATAGGAGAATACTCAATGGCCACATCTATGGTGTCGCCGCCACTCTGCCGAAGCCTGCTCGACAATGAGCCGTCGCCACCGCATCGACGCAGGCACGCCATTGTGGCAATCACTGCAACCAGCAGCACAACGTACACCACAGGTTTACCTTTTTTCGGTTTCATTGCTCTGTTAATCATGCCCGAAGATTGTTAATTAGTTAGTGAAATCAACCGACAATCCCATTTGCAAGCGACGCGGATTGAGCGGATAATGCGGCGACGAGAAATAGTTGTCGCCACCAAACAAGCCCTGATTGAAATGCGAGAACATCACAAAGAATCGCGTCTTCTTCAGCTTCATGTTGGCATAGGCATTCATAAACACAAAATTGCCGCACTGCACTTCGTGCTGATTGTGGAACGACGAAGTGGCAGGATTATAAGCCGGAGCATAGTATTTTGTGTAGTAGTTGCAGTCGACGCCCATTTGCACATGCAGCACGCCTGCTACCTTGAACATCAAATACAGATTGCTGTATACTGCCAGTTTTGGCAGCGCCAGCACATTTTCGTTCGACGACGTCTGATAGGTCACGCTGTTGTCCCAATTCAATATGCCGGCACGCAAGCGCTGGTCGAGTGTGACATTCAACACATGCACAGCACTACCCGATTGCGCAGGCAATCCCGATTCGTTGAAGTAAACATAATTCTGCAATGTTTCGTAGCCCACGTTGATGTTTGTTGACGTGTGAGGCACAAACAATTTGCCACCGGCACGAAAACGGCGTGTTTTGCCAAAGTGGTTGTTCCAAACATAGTGGTTGCTCTTGAAGCGCTTCATGAAATAAGGCACTTCTTCGTTCTTCAAATAGCCATAGGCACTCAAGCGAACCGAATCGCCAAGCATCTTAATCTTGGTGTGCACATTGCCCACCACACTGAAGTCGCCCACCACCGAACCAAGAATACCAAAGCGAGCGTCGGCATCGTAAGTGAGTATCGAACCGTTTCGCTTGGTGAGCTGTCCGCCCACCCAAGCCACGTTGTCGGTTTCCTTGTCAGGGATGCTGAAGCCTTCGGGCAATGGAGTGAGGTTGGTTTCGTCGACAGGCAGACCCGACACAGTGTCGAGCGGCTGTGTGTAGCGGCGCATTTCGTAGGTGGCATAAGCCGACACGCCAAACTTTGCCCACGAGCGCGAGCCCTCAAGCAAGTCGATGCCGATGGTATTGGTGAATCGCGAGCCCTTGGTGTAGTCGCGTGTACCGTTGTTACACAGATAGTTTACGTCGCCAAAAAATTCCTTGTCCTCCGATGCTTGCTCGTTCAGGAACATATGCTTGTTGCTTTTGTAGTTCATAGTCCAGATGAAACTGGTTACCGGCACATATTCCTTTTGTGCTATGATGGTGTCGGGCAAGGTGTCGTTCCAATGCCTATAATAGCCCACCTTGTAGCGATGATTCATATAAAACTCCTTACCCCAAATCTGCGAGTGTGCTTTCGTTAGGTTGGTAGGGATTGTTTTTGTGTCAACCTTGGTTACACCGCCCTGCACCTCTGCCGGGTCGGTGATGTAGCGGTCGTCAGTGATGCCACCGCTTTCCTTCGTCAAGAAGTTGTAGTTGTTGAAGAAGGCTTGCATCTCGTAGCGGTCGCCGATGTACGACCCGAACATACGCCATGTGATATTCTTGTCAGATTGGGCATCATACGAGCCTTTGCTATATAGATAGTCGAATGCTGCACCCACCTGAATGGCCTTGTTCACGTTGCCCGAAAACAGCGTCTGGAATCGGTCCTGATTGCTATAACGGTTTCCGCCGAAGGTATACGACATGATGGTCATTGGTATTCGGGTGTTGTAATACACCTGGCTGGCCACCGAAGGAAGCCATGCGCCCAATGCATCTTCAAAGAAGAACTCGGAGGACTGCTGACGGTCGAAGAAAATCTGATTCTGCCCCTGAGCGCCATAGTTGCCGGTGGTAGCATAGGCATTGCTCACCAACGAGGGCACCACCGACCGGTAGTAATTATACTGGAGGGTGTCGATAGTTCCCGGGAAATGCAACCCTAGCGGTTGCGAGATGGTCCACGCATACGACGGTTCCACCTTCTGCCGCTTTGCCGCCCATGCTGCGGTTAACGGCATCAGCACCATCAACGCTATAGTGTATATTGTAATTTTCCTCATTATTTGCTATATATAATTGTACAAAAGTACTAAATAATGTCGTCACGACCAATAAAATAAGGCATTATAACGCTTCGTCGGCTTTTGCCGCTTCACTCGTTCACCATAGGGCCATAGTACAGCGTGCTGCAGTTCTCGGCGCGGAACAATTCGCGGGCAACACGGTTGAAGTGGTCAACGGTCACCGTCTGATACTCGTCGTTCTCGGTGTTGATGCGCGAGGCGTCGCCAAGCATCTCATATTTGCACAGCTTTTCAGCCACTGCGTCGTAGAGAATGTTTTCATTAAGCTCGCGTGCAACATGCTGGTTGGCATAGCGTTTCAGTTCGCGCTCGCTAACACCCTCTCGCAGCAGTTTGTCTATCTCGCCATCAATCACATCGAGAGCCTTTTGAGCATCAACGCCATTTGCCAAACGGGCTGTCACGTACAGCAATCCGGGGTCGTCGCAACCCAAAATCACGGCATCGAGTTCGGTGAACAAATCGGTGGTCATGAGCACATTGCGATGGAATCGTGCCGATGGGCCGTTGGCAAGCACATCGCTCACCAGGTCGGAAGCCACAAAGTCGGGGTCGTTAGCTCCGCACATATGATAGATGCGCACAATCATGTTTTCGGGCACATCGCTGTGCACCTTCAGCACCCGCGGTTGCGTTTGCGCCGGTTCCACCGGCAAGTCGCGCTTGCGCGAAGCCCGCGGAGCGAGGTCGCCGAACCATTTCTCGGTGAGTTCTACTGCCCGCTGAAACGTCACGTTGCCCGACACGCACAGCACCATGCGGTCGATGGAATAATGTGTATTATAGAAATCCTCAATTTCCTGCATCGATGCCTCGGCAATATGCTCCGGCTTGACACCAATCACCGGCCAGCGGTAGGGGTGACTTTTATATGCAAGGCTGCGCATCAAATGGCTTACATCGCCATATGGTCGGTTGAGATAGCGTTGCTTAAACTCCTCAATCACCACACTTTTTTGCGTTGCCACCGACTGCTCGTCGAGGCAAAGATTCAAATAGCGGTCACTCTCCAGCCAAAAGGCCGTTTCGATGTTGTGAGCCGGCAGCACCTCATAGAAATTGGTGCAATCGTTGCCGGTCCAGGCATTGCTCGAGCCACCTGCCGCCTGCAAGGCGCCGTCGAAATCGGGCGCATTAGCCGAGCCTCCAAACATCAGATGTTCAAACAGATGTGCCAACCCGGTGCGTTCAGGATTCTCGTCGCGAGCACCCACATCGTAGCGCAAATTCAATGCCACCATTTGAGTGGTAGCATTGTAGTGGTGCAGCAACTTGAGTCCGTTGCTCAAAACATATTTGTTAAAACTTATCATTCAATAGGCTAAACGCAATGTGCAATGGTCGACTTCACTTTAATTCTTTACAGTCATCTTTATGATTTTGATGTCCTGCACGGGACGGTCGTTGCGACCGGTTTCGCTCTTTTCGATTTTTTCCACCACGTCCATACCCTTCACCACTTCGCCAAACACGGTGTATTGAGCATCGAGGTGTGGAGTGCCGCCAACAGTCTGATAAGCCTCGATTTGTGCCGATGTGAATGTAAAGGCACCGTCTTTTTCAACCCGGGCTTTGGTTTGGTCAACCAACTGTGCCTGAAGCGAATCGAGAGCAGCGGTATTTCCTTCGCGACGCCACATCATAATGTCCTTGCGATGCGATGCCGCCAAACCGTTGAAAATTTCCTGCATCTGCTGGTTGCGACGGCTTTGCTCCATCTGTGCCAACTGCTGGGCAGTGTATTTCTTGCCGGTGACGATATAGAACTGCGAGCCCGACGAGCGGCGCTCGGGATTAACCTGGTCGGGGGTGCGGGCAGCAGCCAATGCACCGCGTTTGTGGAACAACTTGGGATAAACAAACTCGGCCTCCACAGTGTAGCCCGGGTCGCCGTCGCCCAGGCGAGTGTCGGCGGTGGCAGTCTTTGAGTTGCCGTCGCCTGCCTGGCACATAAATTCGTTTATCACCCTATGGAAAAGCACGCCATCGTAATAGCCTTCTTTTGCCAACTTTATGAAATTGTCGCGATGCTTGGGTGTTTCGTTATACAACGCCACCTCTATAGTGCCAAGTGTGGTTTTAATTTCCACCTTCTTGCACTTCTTTATATCTACTGTTTCCACTTTCTTTAAATTTTCTTTTTTTGAATCAGATGTCTTGGCTTGAGTGCATGCTGCCGATAAAGTCAAAGCAAGCACACCCATTATCAGCGATTTAATCATAGTGTTCATTATTTTCTTGCATTTATAAGCCGTTAGACGGATACAATCGCTTGTATATTCGGCGGAAATTGTCGTCAGTCCGGCTCAACTCCGATGCGTGTTCCTTGTAGTCGGCGCCATAGATGCCGGCAATCAGGTCGCCGAGATATTTGTGTTCCCTATCCTTTTCGATAGCCGCCTTCACAAGAGCGTCGATGCTTTGGGCATATCGTTCCGAATCGATAGCATAGAGGTAACGTGCCGTGCTCACCACAAACTGCCCATTGAGGTCAACATTGATGATGTTTGCCACCAACTCGGGCAAATCGTCATCGATAGTGTCGATGTTATTGGCTATATACTCGTATGTGGTCAAGCCGGTTTCGTCCTTACACAACTGTTTTTTTAAACTATCGTCCATAATAATACTTCTGTTATTGTTTAATAATCATGCCTGTAAACCTGCGGCAATGCATAGGCATTAATCTGTTGCAAATATACGAAATATTCGCAAGTCATCCAATAGCGGACCACGAGAGCGGCATTATGCGCGATGCCACAGGCAATTACACTGCGTGCAAAGATACTCATAAATGATGAAAAACTATGAGCATGCATTACAAAAAATTCAATACAACGGTGGGATTTTATTTGGCGAGCGACATGTTCATCGACACACCGAAGTTGCTGTTAGACGTGGGATAGGCTGTCGACGACACAAGAGGAGTGTTCACCTGATGGTCGAAATATGCTCCAAGAGTCAGACGCTTGCTCACCACATAGTTTGCCGTGAGGTTGATGGTGAGCGAGCGGGTGCCGCTTGTGGCTTGTGTCAAGCCGGTCTCGATTTTTCGAATCAGTGCGTTGTTGCTGTTGAGCGACACATCGAGGTTCAACGACAGGTCGTTGTTCACATTCTTTTGCTTGCCTTTGAACTTGAGCACGGTGTTGAAATTGGCAATCTTATATCCGGCGCCAATCTTCAGCGACTTCTGCCCGTTTTCTACAATTTGTCCTGCCGAGGCATTGAGCGAGAGCGTGCGGCTGTCGCGATACTCGGCATTCAACGTCATGTTGTTGCGCAACGTGGCTTTAACGCCAATGAGCGGAGCAAATTTCTCGGTGATGGTGACCGACGTGATGTTGTATGGCGACGAAGGCATAGGATTGCCGGTGCTTACATTCTGCACGAAACCAATGCCGTCGCCCACCGACACCCAGTCGCTATACGAGGTGTAAGAACCCACGCTGTAGGTACACTGATAGGCGTGCGACAAAGTGAATGACTTGAACCATTTTTTGAACACTTCCATCTTGCCAAGCCCATCGTATGTCACGCGCCAGTTAGGCAAAATAGCGCTGAGCGACGGGAATGGGTTCAACGTCACTTTCTTGGCATCTTTGCCCGAATAGGCTGCCACAAATGCCGGGATAAGCACATCGCTGCTGATGCTGCTCACATCGCCAACCAGTGTCGAGAACGGCTGATTAGCCCACACCGACGCAGCCAGGAAACCTCGCTGCGGATAGTTGCGTCCCACATACTGGTTTCGCACACGTTCTGCCACAACAGGAATGTTGGCAATGAACTTGTTGAATGCGTCGCTGTTATAGCCGTTGCTCGACGAGCAGCCCCTCAAGGCTGTTGCTATTGCCATATGGGTCTTGGTGTATGTTCCCGAATAGATGTTCGCTGCGTTGTCGTACATAAACATCAACTGATTGTTGCGGTTGTCGGTGCGGTTGCCGGTGAGCTGAATCTTCAAGCCCTTCACCGGTTCGAGCGTAGCATCGATGGTGAACTCCTGAGTGCGCGAGAATATGGCAGGCGAGGTCTGGTTTTCGTCGCACATGAGCCAACCGCGCTCTTTTGCCTTGTCAACATAACTTTCGTCAACAAATCCAAAGGCAAAATCCAAACCCGGGCTCAGGATGTCGTAGTTGTTCGATTGTCCGAACACATCGCCAATCTCAGGAATGAACTGCGGCAACGACAGCGATTGCGTGTTGCGAATCTTCACATTCACATTGCGCACCATCATCAAGCCTCGCAACGAATACTGGGCAAACTCGGTGAAGAAATTCTTCTTTTCATTTATCACCTCAACGATATTGAACTTCACATTCTTGTCGCCGCGAGTGAGCACCTCAATGGAGTTATCGTCGATTATACGTGTCTTCACCACAAAGGGTTTGCCATCGGTGGTCATTGCCGACACCTTCAGTTTCTTGGTTTTGAGGTTATGCTTTATCACGAGCGATGTGTCGGGCAGGAGCTTGAATGTGCGGGTGAACTTCTTTGGCTTCTTTGCCTTGTTAGCATTGGCACGCGTCGACGACGAGAACCGATTGTTGATTGCCTTGAGATAAGGCACCTTATTGTAGAGAGTCTCAAGGTTCATACGGCCGTCGATGGTATACGACGATTGGTTGGAGATGGTGTTACCCGTTTCCACGTCTTCGAGCACCGTGCCTCGCTCCCAGTTGTACACAGCATTATACGATGCGTTTGCAGTGAGGAAGTCGAGGAACGTAATCTTGTTGAACGGTGCCTTATACGATGCCGTGAATGTCTGATTGTAGTTATACGGTGTGCCAAGGTTCTTGATGCTGCGCCACACCGAATCGCGCCATTCCTTGTACTCGTCGGGGAACAGTTTTTTGTTCACCTGCCCTATCGGTTCCTCGATGTGGGCTGTGGTGTTCGACGTGAACGACATGTTGAGCGTTTTGGTGAAATTCCACGTAATGGAGAACTGGCGGTCCCACAAGAAATTCTTGCTCACCGACACCGGCAGCTGCACGTCGATGTCAGCCTCGTTGCGCGTTTGCTGTTCATAGTAGTAACGCGAAATGTTGGTGAAGAAACTAATCTGCTGCGGGAACCAGTTAAGCTCCCATTCGCGCAAGAACTTTATGTTTTTGTTTTTGCTCTTCTTGTTCACATTCTTGAACGGCTTGAACGGCTTGAATGCTGTGGCATAGTTATACATAAAGCTGCCGCGATAGTCGTTGGTGTTTTCATACACATTGTCGGGGTCGACATCGTGGCGCTTGTTCGACGAATAGTTGAACACGAAATTGGCAGGGTCCCATGGCATTGGAGTCTTGCTCTTGACGTCGAACTTCAACCCCGATATGCTGAAGCTTTCCACCTTCTTCGAGGTGATGGCAAACGAGTTGATGGAGTCGCGCTGAGCCTTGGTCTGGCAAGCGTCGAGGGCATCGTCGAGCAGCACGTCCTTGTCGAGCGGGTTATACTTCGGGGTGCTTTCTTCGTGCGTAACCGAATAGTATAATGGTGCTTTCAACTTAACCTTTTCAGGCAAAAATCTGCCAAGGTCAACCTGTACTGCCACATTATAGTTCTGATAATTATCAAGATTGCGCTGGCTGAGCCCTTGGTCAACCGAACCGAATCCCACCGTTTCTTTATGGAAGCCGGCGTTCACCGTGGCAATGTCGCTGATGCCCAGTGTCATGTTTGCTTTGGCAGCCCAACCGCCATCCTGGTCGAAGTCGGTAACACGCAACTCGTCGGCCCAAACGGTGCACTCCTTCATCGAGCCGGAATTGTTGCGCACTCCAATCATCACCACCTTCACGTCGCTCAACGACGGGTTGCCAAGCACCGTCACAAGATTCGACTCGTTCGACGGATCGGGCTCTGTGAATCGCGAGTTATACGACACACCGCTCACGCCCTGCAACTTTTGTGCATTGCGGTTTTTCTTCACCTCGGTGAACACGTCGAGGTTGCAGTCGAGCATATTGCGCTCAGGCCAAACGGCATATTGGTCGGTAGTGCTATAGGTGCTATAGTCGGAACGCGCCGGAGTGACATCGAGCGGAATCTCATATTCATAGTAGTTATTCTTGACGTCGCTGCCAAGGCGTATGAACGCACTCACGTCACCGTCCTTGAGCATGCTCACGTTGTTAATCAAAGCCTCGTTGTGCAGGAACATCTGCAAGCGCTTGTAGATGCGCAAATCGAGGTTGGTGTTGCGGTAAACGGCGCGCGACGCACCTGCCGGCAGATTGCTCACCTTCATCGACATCGACTGCTCGTTGAGCTGAGTGATTTGCGACTGGCCGGAATCGACAATTCGCGTCACGCCCGGAGGCAGCACATAGTTCACCGGTTCGCGTCCGGCATTCTCCTCGATGTTCACCGCAGTGATTGCCATCTCGCCTTCGGCAGGCTCGTTGACGCGCGAGTCGGGGTTGAAATCATAGTCGCGCCACTCGCCTCGCAGCAGCTCCAGCGAAGCAAAACGCAAGTGCACAGGTTTCTTGAAATTGGTGAGGAACATTCTAATGAAACGAATTGTAGAGAAATCGTTTATCGAACCCACTGCCCTCTCATAGTCGCTGAGTGGAATGGTGAATTGATACCACTCTACCGTCAAGCCGTTGCCATCGCGAGTCGGCACCTTTTGCACTTGCTTGTCGGTGATGTAGTTGCGACCAACCACCAAATCTTCGGGGCGAATCGACACCTTGTATTGGAAATATCTTTCGTATTGGTTGAGCGTATTGTCCTGGTTGATGTCCTCAACATCGGGCACGCTGCGCGATGATTGATACAGTCCGTCGGTAGCATCGTCAGCCGAAAGCGAGTTGCCCTCGGTGCCATTGTAGTGCTTATAGCGTTCGATAATCGACAACTTCTGCTCATCGTAGTCGTAGCCACGATAGAAATGGTAATTATCGCCACCCGGGTCGTTGATTGGCGAGAACTGGTCTTCTTCCATCTCGGCAATGGTGGTTGCCTGCAACTTGGTGCGCAGCCGGTTGACATAGTCGCTGTAAGTGGGGAAATTCTTCTCTTCTTCGGTAGAAAGTCCGTTCAAGCCCACATCCTGCAGCTTGCGCGAACCATTGGCATTGTCGAAAGCATAGGTCAACGACGTTTTGTCCGACACCTTGCCCCACACCGTTTCTTTCACATAGGTGTTGTCGCCATTGATAGGCAAACCATTTTCGTATGACTTCAATCCATCTTTCAATATATCTTCGCTCACCTCGCCAAGATTGAAGTAAAGGTCGCCACCCTCTTTGTTGTCGGCATTCTCGTCGAGGAACGGGTTCAGCAGCCAGAATTGGATATATTCGATATTCGATTGCTCAAAGTTCGTAGCATCAAGTTTGCGCATAATACCACCCCAGCGCTTTTCGGGATTCATCAGCGTGCCGTCGGGGTTCAGACCTGCCACGTCGAGGTTATACGGGCCACGCTCGTTGGGGTAATACGACAAGTTGAGTGTCTGCAGCGTCGACGATTCGCCGTAACTCAATTCTCTACCGGGATATACCTCGGCATAAGTCACCTCGCGAACGTATGGGTTCGACAACTGCGCCAAGTCGTTCTTTATGTAACCCGGAGCCAGCGAACTGTTGCGCTGGGTGAACATACGGTCGATGTAGTACCACGACAGCAGCGCACGATTCTTTCCATAATCAATATCGTTGCTCAACGAGGCCTCGGGGAACAAGGCGTTTGCCGAATTGTCGTAAGGCGTGGCGCACAAAAACCACGAATAGGGCGAGCGCAAATCGAGCCCCGATTGAGTCGATTCGAAGTCGTCGATATACGAGCTGCCCTTGTTTGAGCCCGTCTTTTGCTGATGAGGAATCAACTGGGCAAATTCGCCCTTGAACGAGAATGTTGATGGTGCAGTGGCGTTCACCGTTGGTATCTTGTTAATCAAATTGGTAAGCCACATAAAGCTGGTGTTATAGCTCATATTCAAGCCCCAGATGGTGTTGTTCACCATCTCGTCGCCAATCGACACCTTCTCGGTGAGCGACTTCTCGCCATAGTGCATCAAGGTGGCTCCGATGTTGAAATCCTTGTTGAATTTATAGTTCAAGTCAAGTCCCAGCAAGGTCTTGCGCTGAGTGCTGTAGGTCGACTGGTTTTCAAGCGATACGCTGATGTTTGTCCCGGCATCGATAATGCTTTGGTTGATGATGGTGACGATGCCCATATTATAGTCGACGGTGTAGTCGCTGTTCTCGGTAAGCGTAACACCACCGGCTGTGACCACCACCGAACCGCGTGCCACATTCATGGCATTAAGCCGAATCTGCGAACCGCT
This sequence comes from Muribaculaceae bacterium, assembly GCA_051871535.1. Taxonomy (GTDB): domain Bacteria; phylum Bacteroidota; class Bacteroidia; order Bacteroidales; family Muribaculaceae; genus SFTJ01. The sequence continues at coordinate 20,419 of JBJECX010000051.1, forward strand.
CGATGCCTGATATTCGCCTTCAAGCACAAATTTATTCTTGTCCTGAAACTGGCGCGCCACCGTCAATGTGGAGTCGTAAAGCTCCTGATAGACATATTTTTCAGCCAGCGCCGGATTGCCAATCTTCGATGCCAGATGCGAGCCGAACGGTTCTACAACTGGGAAGTAAATCTTTCCACTCGAGGCGCTGATTGTGTAACCTTCAATATAGTCGAATCGTCCGTCGGGATTAGCTTGGTTGTTCGAGTCCAAACGGTCGAGGTTCATCACTCTGATGAGCGGTGTGCCGCTGATTGCACCGGCTGGCAAATAGTTGATGTAGGTGCCTGTGGTGTCGCTCATATATTTGATGTTGAGCTTGAAGTTGCTCGACTGTATCTGATAAGCGCCAAGCGAATATACATTCTTCATCGCCAGGTCCCACATAGGCATCTTGGTGGAGATGGTGGTGCCCTTGAGCAGCTTGACGTAGAGCGACTCTTTTGTCGAGGCGACATCACCGGCAAATTCACCCACTTGATAGGTCTGCCCGCGGTAGGTGTACTGATAAGCCACGGCAAGCACCTCGTCGGCATTCAATGCCGACTTCAACGAGATGTAGCCCAGCGAAGCATTAAGCGTATATTCCGATGCCGACAGCAAGCGGGCGCTCTCCACCTTTTCATAGTCGCGACCGCCCTCAAAGCCATAAGCCTGAAGCGGGTCGAATGCCGAAGCCACCTGCTCGATGTATCGTGCATCGGGGTAGTCGGAATTGATTTCGCTAACCAAATTGTTCGAAGCATTGCAAGGCACGTCAACCGAAACATTGCCCACCCAATGCGAGTTGGCAAGACGCTTGTTTTCGCCAAGGTCCATAAATGCCACCACGTTGCGCGACTGGCTATAGTCGTTGCGCTTGTTGGTGACCCACACCTCGATGCGTGTGATGTTAATTCCGCTCGACACCAGCGGCAATGTGGATGCAAACTTGTCGTAATTATCACGGAACCAATGCGCCAGAAAGTAGTGACGGTTTTGGTCGTAGGAATCGGCGGTAACGGTGAAATTCTGCGTTTGGGCACCGCCTCGGGTGTTCACCGTCTGCGTCTGCGAATTTTGTTGCGACACCAATGCCGTGGCAGTGAGTTTGCCAAACTGCAACTTGGTTTTGACACCGAAGAGCGATGTGCTGCCTTTGATGAGCGACGACCCTGTGGTCATGCTCACGTTACCTGCCTCGATGTTCTTGATTATTTCATCCTCCTTGCCTTCGTAGGCCAGTTTCAGATTCTTGTTGTCGAAATCGAATGTGGCGCCGGTGTTATACGACATGTCGAACTTCATTTTGTCGCCCACCGAGGCATTGATGTTGGCTTGTATCTGCTGGTCGAAGTCGAAATAGGTCTTACGCCGGGCATCCATCGATAATGCCGGGTTGTCGGTTTTGTTCGACTTGATGCCCATATTAATCTTCACCGAGCCTTGCGTTTTCAATTGCACGCCACCCGGACCAAACACCTTGTCGAGCGGACCCAATCCAAACTGCATATCCAAGAAGCTGAACGGGTCTTTTTTGTTTTCTTCGGCAGTGAGGCTGTTGCGCGAACGATAATACTCCTGCATCGATTTCCGCAACTCAATGTTGTTGTATTCGTCGGCAGAAAGCATGAAGGGAGTGGTAATCTCTTTATCACCAAGCTTGGTGCGCACAACATACATGCCCGTGGTGGCATCGTATTCGGCTTCGGTGGTGATGTTTTGCGGGGTCTTGAGGTCGATGGCTGAGCTTCCCTCGCTCAGATTGTCGTAGCCCGCTGGAATGGTTTCCTTAACCCGATAGCGCATCTGCACCGAATCGGGCCGGGATTCGCCGGTGGAGGCCGACGCACGCTTTTCGGGCACCGATGGCGGCGGTTGCAGTTTCGACTCGACGTATTGGGCAAAAGCAGTGCCGTGCAGTGCCGAATAAATCACTATCCCGCACAGCACAACACACAGCAATCCCTTGCTTTTCAGTATTTTAATGATGTCGCTTAAATCCATCAATCGAGTTAGTCAAGATAACAATGAATCGCACAGCACATCCATGCATCTGCCCCACTTGCCCTTGCCACAACGCCTAAGCGCAATCACATCATTTTCAAAGCCTTCTTTATAGCTTGTTCAACGGTGAGATTAGGCTCCGAAGCAAATAGTTTTTTCAGCGTTTTTTGCGTAGCTTGCTGCGTGAATCCCAACATAACAAGCGCTGCCTTTGCCTCTTCAAACGATTCGGTTGCGGCAGGCTCTCTATTAATTAACGAAACATCTACCACATTTATTTTATCCTTCAAATCAACTATTATGCGTTGTGCGGTTTTTGCGCCGACACCTTTCACCGATTTCAGCATCGACGAATTGCCCGACGCAATAGCAGCCTCGAGCTCCTCGACCTGACACGACGACAATATCATACGCGCCGTGTTGGGACCGACACCGCTAACGCTGATAAGCAACTCAAACACCTCGCGCTCGTGCTTGTTGCCAAACCCATACAGCACATGGGCATCTTCGCGCAGCGACTCGTAGACAAATAGCTTCACCTCGCCTTTTGCGTCCTGCACCTGCGAATAGGTTGTCAACGACACGTTTAGCAAATATCCTATGCCATTGTTCTCAATCACTACGAATGTTGGGTTGCTTTCTGCAATATGTCCTTTGATGTAGTCTATCATATATATATCAAACCGATTAATTGTCTATAATATCACTTTAAACGTGTGTACGGCGGTGCCTACAGCCACTCGGGCCACATATGCCCCTCGGGCCGAAACATTGGCGCACCTGATGGCAGCCACACCTCCTTCAGCCATGCCGCTTGCCGCCAATACACGGCAACCCGACACGTCGAACAATTCCATTCGAGCCTCGCCATCGCATGGCGACACTAAGGTGAACACACCGTCGCTATGGCTCAAATTCCACAACTTGCTTGCATAGGCAACATTGTCGATGCCGCTCGTTTCGATGATTTGCAGGCCTTTAAGAGCATTAAGCTTGCCATAGCCCCACTTGTCGGCATTACCTCGGTTGACAAACTCGTCGCGGGTTGACGATTCCTCGAATAGCTGCATCACCTCGTCGGGATTCAGTTCGGCATTCGCCTCAAGCCACAAAGCAATGGTTCCGGCAACCACAGGCGCCGACTGCGATGTGCCGTACATCGTGCCCCACAAATATGTGCTGCCATCAACATCCTGCACATACGTCTTGCCTGACGTTGACGACGTTTCCTCTGTATCGAACCGGTTCAGGCACGACACCACCACATATCCAGGTGCCGTCACCGTGGGTCGGCTGATGCCGTTCATATCCTTGCCGTAGCTCGAAAAATAAGCTATGTCGCCCAACTCGCTGCCGCCGTAATCAACCGTGCCGCCGAGTGTGGGCACACCGGTGCATGAGCAATACGCTCCCACCGAAATCACGCCATCGCCAGTTACCAGGTCGCTGATGTTGCCGTCGGGAGTGCCGTACACCCATCCGTCGATGCCATACGACACCATACCGGTGCCAGTGTTGGTCCATCCCGTGAGAGTGGTTCCGTTATCGGCACTGAAACGCATTCCCATATAATAGTTCTGCGCCTCGTCGGCATCGCACACCGCCTTGACGTTGAACGTGGTGTACAATTCCATGTTGCCGTTATTCCCTATCCCCGACGAGAAGCACACCTTACCGGTATAGATTTCGTTCATCTTTTCTATTTCGTCGAAGTTCAATTCAACTACGTCGGCATCGCTGCCGGTAGCCTCATACCAAGCCGACTCGTAGGCAAATGCCTTTTGGCGCTTGTCGTAAATCACAAACTGGGCTTTGAACGGACGTGACGAATCAGCCCACATGTCGCAGTCGCCAAGTATTGAATAGCGTGCATAAAGATTCTCAAAGAATGTGCACAGGAAGTCAGTCTCGGCATTGAATTGCTTCGACACTTTGGTGAGCAATGTAGCGTCGTTGCCCACCGACAGCACACATATTCTGCCCGCGCCGGTTGCCGATGCCATTGCCTGCGACAGCATTGACGTGCCGTCGTGCGGTCCGCAATTCGACGACAGACTCATGTTTATCACTGCCGGCTTGCCAACCTTGTCGGCATAATCAAATATATAGGAAATGCTGTTGGCAATATTCACATCGGTCAAATCCTCTTCATCCATAGCGCACAGCACCAAATCGGCATCGGTGGCAACACCATAGCAGTCGTTGCCTCTGTAGCTGCCAGCTGCCGTGGTTGTGGTGTGAGTGCCATGCGACATGGTGGTGCAATCGGTGGTTAAAGCAGCTATTGCGTCGGAGGTGGTATACGATGAACCGGGCAATTCGTTGCCGCCAATCACAGCCTTTTCGCCACCTTCAACGCTTGGCAGATACACACTCTTTACTCGGCTGCCACCCTGCTTGTCGCTGAATTCCACGCTGTTGAAATCGATGCCCACATCCACCATGCCAACTATCACGTCCTTGCCGGTGTAGCTGCGGGAAATGCCTTTTGCCAAATGCACTTCATCTACGCTCGTCAGTCGCCGGGCATTGTAGTTGCACACCGACATACGCTGCGCCAGTTGCATATATCGCACCTGAGCCAACCGGCTCACCTCGCCCACTTTGTCGACCGGAATCTGCGCCGTGACAATATCGCCGAAACGGCAGTTGACCTTCACGCCCATCGCACTGAGTTGGGTAAGCACATCGTCGCCCGAAATCTTTATGAAACATGGTTTCACAGCCGTTGCCCGTGCATCGGACAGGCTCAGCGCGCAGCGCGACCGTGGCGACAATTTGCCGTAAAAAGCATATAGTGATGCCGTCGACATGCAAATCGCCAACATCACTATTGCCATTCTCGTTATGTTGCGGCAACACATCACTTTATTATAAGTCGTGTTGTTTTCTTGAGTCTACTGCCCTCAACAGCAACCAGATATACTCCCGGTGACAGTTTTCCGGCAAGCGTCACAGGTGCTGTTCCGCCTTCGATTGGCAACGAAAGCCTTTTCACCAACATGCCACTCACCGAATAGAGGCTGACACTGACACGTTGTTCACCTGGTGCATACACCTCAAAATTGCCATCGCTGGGGTTGGGATAAACCACCACATTATCGTCGTCGGCTTTCACGTCGTCGACACCCGACGATATCACTTGCTTGATTCCGGCAAGGGCATCAATTTTGCCATAACCCCATTTCTTAGCCGGACCTGCCGAAAAATCACTATCCTTTATAGACGTCGACTTAAACACCTCTCTTACATCGCTCACGTCAAGGTCGGGGTTAACCTGAAGCCACAACGCCAAGATGCCTGCCACCTGAGGAGACGACATTGATGTGCCCATCATGTCGCCCCAATAATATTTCTTGCCTGCATCTTCAACCGCAGCTGCAAGATATTGGTTAGATTCGCTGGAAGTGGATGTGTCATAGCGGTTGACTGCCGACACCACCGTTGCTCCGCCACCAACAATCTCGGGACGCTGCACTCCATTAGCATCAGGTCCATAACTCGAGAACGGAGCAATAGTGCCATTCGTCAACGAATTGTAGGTATAGCTATTTCCACCCACAGCCGGATAGGTGTTTCGCGAGACAAACGCACCAACCGATATGGTATTCTTGCCTGTAGCCATGCTGCTTATCGACATTTCCGAGTCACCGTCGACAAATTTTGAGTAACCAAGATTGGTGAAGTCGGTGTATCCCTCAATGTCCCAACCATTGATGCTCTGACCTTTGCCACCCCAGAAAAGAATGCCCAAATACCAATCCTCATCGTTCGACGAAGTGGTTTCTGCACTTATTTCAATATAGATGTTATACTTGCCACTATTTGCATCAACACCAAACCAGGCTGTTCCCGAACCATCATAGTAGTTCTTGAATGTTGAGTGTGTCGACATATCGAACGTCGTGCCACTGGCGCTCGCCGTCTGCTTCTTCGACACCGCTTTCTGATTGCCATTGGCGTCAATCACCACATATTGAAAAGTGAACGAACTGGCATCGGCACCATAAATGTCGATAGCCGATTCATAGGAACCGCCATAATAATCGCTGTCGATAAGCAGAACCGCCTTCTGTGCCACCGAGGTGCCTTCATTGGCAAATGTGGTGCCGAAATGCACCTTATAATCGCCCTCATTGCCTGCCGAAAGCACCAGCAGCCTGCCGCTACCGGTGAGCGCATCGAGCGATTTACAGAAGTCGGTGGTGCCGTCGTGTGGACCCACATGGTCGCCAAAACTCATATTCACCACCGCCGGCTTGCCAACACTCTCGGCATAGTTGAAAATATAATTAATCGAATTAACGATGTTAACATCGGAGAGGTCGTTAGCCAAACCACACAGCACGATGTCGGCTTCGGGAGCCATACCGCCATACAAGCCCACTTTTGTGCCGGCAGCAATGGCTGAGGTGTGTGTGCCGTGCGACTCACTCGGCAAATCGGTGGTGAGCTTTGCAATCTCATCGGGGGTGGTATATTCAGCGCCAGGCAATGTTTTGCCATTAACCACAGGGCTACTGCCCGAACCATTAGGCATATACACTCGCTTCACACGGGTGTTGCCGCTGGCATCCTTGAATGCAAGGTGATTGAAATCGATGCCGGCATCAATCACGCCCACAACCACGTCGCGGCCCTTGTAGGGCATGCTCAGTCCGGTGCCCGAATGCACCTGATCGACTTTTGCCGTGCTTCGCTGCTTGTCGGTTTTCAGATTCACCCTACGGGCTACTGCCACCTGCCGCACATTGCCCAGCGAGGCAATTGCCTCGAGTTTCTCAACCGGTGCGGTAACGGTGAGCACATCGCCATACTCGCCATTCACCGTCACACCCATCGCTTCGAGCTCGGCAACAGGCGCGGCATTCCACCCATCAACGCTCACAAAAGCCTGAATGCACTGAGTGCCGTCAACCATTGTAACAGGCACTGCGCTGTCCACTCTGCCCGAACCGCTTCTTCGATTGGTTCGCAAAGCGCGCTTCGCACTGTTGCGCTCAGTCACCGCTGCCTGTGCCCTGACTGTTCGCCGGGCAGCCACCTGCTCGGCATTCACATTATTCAAAAAGGCCTGTGTGACATTCGACAATCGCCCTTCGGCAACAATCATCGACAACGGCATCGCAGCAGTCAATGCCGAAAGTATTATTTTCCTGAACAATTTCATGTTTTAATATATAAAATAGGTTGCTTAGTAGTTTTGAATAATTATATATTGCCCTCAAAATTACTTGAAAAATCTTACATAATCAAACGCTTACAAAAAGAAAATGCGGTGCCCGATTGCCAACGCAATCAAACACCGCATTATGATGTGATAATTATTATCTAATAGCTAAGAATAATCGTATCACTTGAGACCTTCAACATACTTGCGAAGAGCATCGTTGCTTGGGTCTACTTCAAGCCACTTGATGTAATATTCCTTTGCGCCGGCAGTGTCGCCCTTGTCGAATGCCATGCGTGCCAAGTTGCCATAGATGCTGATGTAAACGTCCTTATATTCTACCTTGCCATTTTCCTTTTCATTAAGAATGTCGATAGTGGCATTGTAGAACTTAACAGCTTCGTCGTTGTTGCCGGCAAGGCTTTCAACCTTGGCTTGTTGTTGAACGATACGATAGTTGCCCGGTACACGTTCGTTTGCCAATGCTGCATACTTGCGAGCGCCTTCGATAGCCGATGCCTTCTTGGCAGCATCTTCGGTTGTTACAGCAAGGTTGAAGTATTTTGTCGACATTACATACAAGTCGTTAGCCTTGCATTCTTCGCTGTCAACAATCTTTTGATAGTAAGCAGCAGCCTTCTCAAAGTTTTGAGCTTCGTCGTAAACGTCAACCAAGTCGCGAACCAGGTCGAGGTTGTTAGGATTAACTTCAACAGCTTTTTCGTATTGGGCAATCGATTCTTCAGCCTTGCCCACGTTCTTCAAAGCAGTGGCATAGTCAACAAAGTCCTTCGAAGCATATTCAGTGCCGGGGATGTTCAAGCCGAACAATTCAGCACCGTATTTTTCTGCTTCTGTCCAGTTTTGCAGAGCTACCATGTTGTAGAGTTGCATACGGCACATGAAGAAGTTGTCCTTGTCGCCGGCAGCTACAGCCGAACGAATCTTAGTGGCAAGGTCAAACGATTCCTGATATTTTTGACCGAAGAACAAAAGCTGAACGTAACGGATTTCGTCTTGCTTGAAGTGGTTAGGGTTCTTGATGTACTTGCCATATTGTTCAGCAGCCTTCGAACCGAGGTCGCGTTCGTAGTACTTCTCAGCAAGTTCGCGTTGAGCCAGTGCCGAGTTAGGATTCTTTGCAACGAGTTCCTCGAGGCGTTCGGTTGCCATAGCAGGGTTCACGTTGAAGTAAGTGTTGGCATACTTCACATAAGCCTCTTCGTTGTCGGGTTCGTAGGTGAATGCAAGTTCATACTGGCCGGCAGCTGCACCGTAGTCCTTTTCAGCAGCCTTCATGTCGCCTTCCAGGATGTAAACGTCAGGGTCCTTGGCATTGGTCTTGCGAGCCTTTTCGATGTTCTTGGCAATTTCCTTTGCATAAGTTGTTGGGTTAGCATCGTAGTAGGCGCGGGCAATTGCTGCGTAAACCGAAGCATTCTTCTTGTCAATCTTCAAAGCGGCTTTGAATTGCTCTTCGGCAGCCTTCTCGTTGTTTGCCTTGAGGTCGAGCGCACCGAGTGCGATGTAGTTGTATGGGTCGTTGGCATCGGCAGCAACACCCTTGTTATAGAAGTCTCTTGCGCCTGCTACATTACCCTTCGAAGCCTCGATATGACCAAGATAGCAATATGCTTGGCTCTTTACAGTTGTTGAATTGTTAAGGTTCTTATCGAGCAATTCCTTAGCGTTGTCGATTTTGCCGACCTTGAAATACTCAATACCGTCCTTGTAACCTTGTGCATTGCTCACCAGGGAGCCACCTAATAAAAGGATTGCAAAAATCTTAAGTTTCATTTCTGTCTTAATTATAGTTGTTAAAATTTTTATTATTTCTTACTCTCTTGTTTTTTTGACTATGTTAATATCGCTTTGGTTTAATCAATGCTTACAACCCGCGGCTGGATGGCTGCCGGAAGAACTCCGGTGTTCTGTATAATCTTCTGTCCGATGAATCCGGTCAAGAAGCAATAGAAGCCTTGAGCCAATCCGCCCACCGGACCTGTGCAAGTGACGTACACACTGCGATAGAGCGGATAGCGGGCATCGTAGATATACACCTGATAGGGCTTGTAGCCAATCAGCTCGTCGTCGCGGCGCACCTTGAGCACCTTGATGCGGCTGTCCTCAAAGTCGATGGTAGTGGTGTCGTTTTCGTTCAATTTTGCCACACGCTGTTCCACCGGTTCGCTCTTGCCCTTCATGTCGGCTGTAATCCAGCTAACACCAATAATACCGAGGGCATTCTTGCGTTTCGACACCAGCTCGAACACATCCTCGCTCGAGCCCTGTGCATACACGTTCTTGATGAACGGCTTGCCGTTTAGCAACGAGTCGCGCATATATCGCGTAACGCTCGAGCCACTGCCATCAAACACCACGGCAATGCTGTCGCGCTTGAGCTTGGTGGGTGTAATTTCGCCCCACTTCATCACCTTGCCCGAGAAGATGTCGCGCAAATCTTGCATCGACAGTTCGTCGATGTCGTTTTCCTTGTTTACAATCAGCGCTATGGCATCCACGGCAAGACGTTGGGTGCGTGCCGGGCGGTTTTTCGATTTCAAATAATCCTTTTGCTCCTGTGTGAGCTCGTGGGCAGTGACTATCAGACGCGTCTTCATCTGCATCAGCGAGTCGATAGCTGCGCTCTCGTCCTGATAGAACGGAATGATGCTGGCATTGGGATAAGTGAATTCAAACACCTCAATCTCTTGGTTGAGGATGTTTTGAAACGACTGGTCGCACACAATCGATGTCATACCACTGGTGGTGGTATCTTCAGTGCCGGTCGACTTTTTGCCGCCACACGACATCAACATTGATGCTGCCGTTGCGGCTATCGATAATGTTAATAATATCTTTTTCATTTTCTGTTCCGTCAAAAAAAAATTAAATCGAATGATAATAATTCTATGAATTTTCATCACCTTATGGTCAAGCGAACTACAGGCGAAACCGATTCAAATCAATCACACGCGAGAGTCGATGCCGGCTATATAGCGATAGCAGCGCCAAATACCATAGACAATAAACAGTGTTCCCAACGAATATCGCGCCCAACTGGGAAGCCAGTCGAACATGCCGAGAAGCACCAAGATGCCCATGCTTACGTATATGAATATCATAAACAAACCGAACATCACCTTGATGCTCTTCTTCGATGTCTTATTTTTGTTATCTTGCTCCATTGCAGTCACTATAAAAATGTTATTAATGCCAGGCAACATTAAAGGATTTGTACATTAAAAACCCATACTGCGCCACAAACAAAAATAATTTCCTCAAAGTTAAATAAAAATGCCGTAACAACCGCCCAATCGGCACAAATTTTTACCGAATTTTTGGTTAAGAAATTCAAAAGCGACATTCTGAGTCACAAAAGTGGTAATAAAATCATCTATTTTGCCAAGCCGAAGAGCCGCAGCCGGGGCACAAATAAAAAAATCGCCGGCATCGGATTTCTCCAATGCCGGCAACTAATATTATCAACTTATATCGCGTGATAATTGCAATCGCGATTAGTTAGCACCTTGAAGTTTGAAGGTAACAGGAAGAGTGTACCATACGTTAACTGCTTGACCATTCATACGGCCCGGTACGAAGTCAGGTAATGACTTACATACACGAACGGCTTCCTTGTCAAGGTCGCGGTCAACCGAACGAACAACCTTCACCTCGCCCACCTTACCGGTCTTGGTAACAACGAACTGTACGATAACCTTACCTTGTACGTTGTTTTCCATTGCTACGGTAGGATAGTTGATGTGGCTTTGCAACCACTTCATCAAGGCAGCTTCACCTCCAGGGAATGTAGGCATCTGCTCTACAGCCTTGAAGACTTCTTCCTTAACAGGTTCCGGTTTCTTTTCTTCCACGATAACCTCGTTCTTGTGTTCACGAGTTACGTTACGGTCATCAGTACCCTTGTCGAAGTCAGTCTGACCGAATGCTGTTTGAGTTTCCTTCAATTCGTCCTGAGTCTTGATTTCGTCCTCCGAGCGCACTTCTTCGTCCTTGGCGATAAGAAGCTCGGTAACCTTTACGGTGTTAAGGATTTCTTCAGGAAGAGCTTCAGGTTTTTGTTCCTCAAACTTCTCTTGTTCTTCCTCTTCAGGTTCTTCCTCTTCAGCAGCTTCGAAGAGCACTTCTTGCTGGTTGGCTTCGTCGAGAATGCGTTGTTCTTCGATGTAAGCAGCAACCTTCATGTAAGAATATGCCACGATGCCAATGATGAGAGCACCAACGAGAGTGTATATGAACGACTTCAAATGGCGAGGCTTCGAGTCCATACGCAAAGCGTATGCACCGTATTCCTTGTTACGACCGTCAAATACCAAGTCGCACCATTCTTTTGATGTAAGATCTACATTTTTTGCCATAATTAAATTCCTTTCTGATTTTAATAATTCAACATATTAATATCGATCTTACTTCTTAGCGTTCAAACGTTTCAACAAAAATGGAGTCATCATAGCCGAGTCAGTCTCGTTGATACGGTCAATCTGGTAACGGCTGATGTTGTTGATTTGCATTTCGTCGAGTGCGGTGACCAAACTGGTGTAACTTGCGTTAGGAGTAGCCTTGATGATAACAACAGGGCGTGTGAGTGTAGAGTCGTTGCGGATTTCCTTTGCCTTGGCTTGATAAACCGAGTCGGAGATTTCCTTGGCTTTCCACTTATCCTTGAGCACGTTAATTTTTTCAAGAACCTGTTTGTTGCGTTGTTGGAAGACGGCACGGATGCCTTGAGCCTTACCGTTTTCGTTTGGCATAAAGGCAATCTCTTGCATGTTACTTACGATTTCGGTGCCTTCTTGCGAAACTTCAGGCATACCTTCGTAGTAGTAAACGAAATCCTTTACAGGAACACCGTCCTTATCCAATTCGCTGTCGAGAATCACTGTAATAGCCTCTGATTGCTTTACCTTATTTTGGTCCTTCTTCTCTACCTTCTCGTTTGATGGCAAACTGATTTGCAGAGTTTGAGACTTAATCATTGTGGTACAAAGCATGAAGAATGTAATCAAAAGCATGTTCATGTCCACCATAGGGGTGAAGTCGACGCGTACGTCTTTTTTCTCCGTATATGTCTTTCCTTTTGCCATGATTATTCTCCTTCAGTTTTTAATGCTGTTAACAATGTGAACTTATTCATCTTCAATGTCTGGAGATTGTCCATAACCACTTGAACAATAGAGTAAGGTGTTGAGCCGTCGGCTTTGATGGCAATACCTTTACCCTGTTTGATAGCGCTTTGCAAGTTATCGTTCGATGTGTTGTAAGCAGCTTTCATCCATATCTGGAATTCATTGGGTTTGCTGGCATCTTCGTTCATGTTAATTGGAATACCACAGTTTGGATTCTTTGCCGGGTCAATAGCCTCGTCGCGTTGGTCGGGAGTCATGCTCAACCATTGCGAGAGTTGCTTGATTGGCAAACCGAACATGTGAATCTGACCAAAGGTCTCACATTGAGCTCGTGTAAGCTCAATTTTTGAGTTCGGATTCAACTTGTTGTATTCTGCAACTACATTCTTAATCAATTCCACACGCACTTTGTCGCTCGATTGTGTAGAGTCTTTGTCACCGGCAAGCGCCAGGAACACTCTGCCGTCGGTGTCGACAAGCACGGTAATCAAGTTTTGTTCAGGCACCTTCTCTTCAGATACCGATGCCGGCGTGATTACTGTAATAGGCTCCTTTTGAAGGAATGTAGAGGTCAACATGAAGAAGGTAAGCAAGAGCACAGTAACGTCACTCATCGCAGTCATATCGATGAATGGTTTCTTTTTCTCTGTCTTAACTTTCATAGTTGGTTTTTGCTTTTTTTGTTCTTATTCTCAATAAAAATATTCCTTCAACGGCATTATGCCTTAGCTTCAAATACAGCGATGATAGCAGCACCTGCTTCGTTCATCTTGTAAGTGATGTCGTTGATTTTTGTATCGTAGTAGTTGTAAGCGATAACTGCGAGGGCACCAGTAGCAATACCAGAAGCAGTATTTACAAGGGCCTCAGAAATACCTTGAGAAAGAGCTGAAGAGTCAGGAGCACCTGAGTTACCAAGAGCAGAGAACGACTTGATCATACCAAGCACAGTACCGAACAGACCCATAAGAGTACCGAGAGTAGTGTTAGTGAAGATGATTGGCATGTTTTGTTGCAAAGTTGGCATTTCGAAGTTGATACCTTCGTCCAAAGCGTTGCGGATAGCCAATGCACGGTCTTCCTTCTTGAGAGTGGTTTCTGTGAGCATTTCTTCGTACTTGTTAACAGCGCAAAGTACTGCGTTGCCGATTGCACCACCTTGGTCAGAGCAAACCTTCTTTGCATCTTCTACCTTGCCACCTTCGAGGGCTTTCTTGAGGTCAGATACGAACTTGTCAGTGCTCTTTTTGCCGGTAGCCTTCGAAAGAGCGATGAAACGTTCTACTGAGAGAACAACTACCAAGAACAACAGACCCCAGATGATAGGTACCACGAAACCACCTTCGTGAACTGTACCGAGCAGGTTAACTGGGTGACCGTTTTCAAAGTTAGAATCTGCACCAAGCACGAATACGTACATACATACAGATGCAACAAAACAAAGGATAATTACCAAAAATGCGTTAATACCACCTTTTTTCTTAGCAGTGGCCTTAGCTGGTTTGTTAGGCTTTTGAGCTTCCATAATTAAATAATTTGTTAGTTTTTGATGATTTAAATTATTAAAAGTGTTAATAGTTCTCCTCAAATATATACTTCTCGTCTTCAATCGTCAATCATCCATATTTCTGTCACCGCTACATGACCATTATCGAGACACTCTCTTTCATGATATAGCCAGGTCACTCCTTATGGAAAAATTTACGTTTAGGCTTATCGATAGGCAATACCGTATTGCTAATCAAGCAGTTTCGTACACAACACCTCACTTGGCGCGTTTTCTCTCCCGCTTTCTTTCGATATGCTACTGCAAATATATTATAAATATTTCAATATAACAAAGCGCTTTTGTTGTTTTTTTTCGTATTAATTTGCAATTTTCAACTCATTGCGGCACCATCAAAAGCCTTTTTGCAATCGAGGCAATGGGCTCACAACCCGCCGTCAGCCCAAAATAAAACGGCATTTCGGCTGCATATGCTACAATATGCAGGCAGTTATTTTATAATAATGTGACAAATAATGCCAAATGCACACTCAAGTTTTAATTTTTTTTAATATCTTTGCCACACATATATAAAGTATAATCATTATTCAACAAATGACTACGATAAAGTTAAAGAAAGGTTACGACCTTAAACTGAAAGGGAACGTAGAAGACCTGAATGTTGTCAAAGCTAAACAGCCGCAATTCTTTGCCGTTGTGCCCGACGATTTCACGGGAATCGTTCCTCGACTTGAGAAGAAAGAAGGCGACATTGTAGCTGCAGGCGAAGCCCTCTATCACGACAAGTCGCACGAGGCTATCAAAGTCTGCTCGCCGGTAAGCGGCACCGTAAAAGAGGTGCGCCGTGGCGAACGCCGCAAAATCGAGGCCATCATCATCGAAGCCGACGGCAAGCAGACAAGTGCACAAATCCCCACCGATGACGTAAAGGCTACCTTGCTGCAATCGGGTCTTTGGGCCATGATGCGTCAACGTCCTTACGACATTGTCCCCAACCCCGACATCGTTCCGCGCGACATCTTCGTGACATGCTTCGACTCAGCTCCGCTCGCACCGTCGCTTGCCATCTTCACGCAAAACAAGCAGGAATTCATTGCCAAAGGCATAGCCGCCCTTTCGGCACTCACCTCCGGAAAAGTTTATCTGGGTTGCTCGCCCGACAACGTGATTGAATCGGACAACACCGTGGTGTTCCAAGGCCCACACCCCGCAGGCAATGCAGGCATACAAGCCGCCAACATCAAGCCCGTGAACAAAGGCGAAGTGATTTGGACCACCGACATCGTCACCGTGATTCGTCTCGGGCAACTGCTGGCATCGGGCAACGTTGACTACACCACAATAGTGGCGGTAACCGGCGAGAACGCCACTAAGCCGCAACTGGTGCAATGCACAATGGGTGCCCCCATCAGCAGCATAGTGTCCGGCAACATTGCCGACGCAGCCAACACCCGCATCATATCAGGCAACGTGCTCACCGGCACCCCGGTTGACGCCGACAGTTATCTGCGCGCACCGTACCGCCAAATCACAGCCATCCCTAACATCAGTCGCCCCGACGAATTTATGGGTTGGGCATCAGTCAGCCCCAAGAAATTCAGCATCTACCGCAGCTTCACCAGCTGGCTGTTGGGTGGCAACAAGCCACAATCGTTCGATGCTAAAATCAACGGCGGCGAACGTGCCATTGTGATGGCTGGCGAATACGACCGAATGATTCCGATGGACATCTATGCCGAATTCCTGATTAAGGCAATCATCACTTTCGACATCGAAAAGATGGAGCAACTTGGCATCTACGAAGTGGCTCCCGAAGACTTTGCCCTCGCCGAATACGCCGACACATCGAAGCTTGAGCTGCAACGCATAGTGCGCGAAGGCCTCAACCGCCTGTACGCCGAAATGTGCTAAACGGCAAAAGTCAGGCAGCACAACAATTAAGAATATTAACTTCAAAAAAAATCGCAATAAAGTGAAAGCTTTAAAAAAATTCATGGACAACATCAAACCGAATTTCCAACCCGGCGGAAAATTCGCCAAGTTGCAGTCGGTTTACGATGGCTTTGAGTCGTTCTTGTTCACGCCCAACTCCACCTCAGGCAAAATAGGCGTGCAGATTCACGACAGCATCGACCTGAAGCGCACAATGATAATAGTGGTGATAGCTCTCTTGCCCGCCATGCTGTTTGGCATGTACAACGTAGGTTATCAGCACTATCTTGCCATCGGGCAAAACGAGACATTCGTCAACACCTTCCTGTTTGGTCTGGCAGCAGTGTTGCCAAGCATCGTAGTGTCGTATGTGGTGGGTCTCGGCATCGAGTTTATCGGGGCACAGATTCGCGGCCACGAAATCAACGAAGGATTCCTTGTAACCGGATTGCTCATTCCGCTCATCTGCCCCATCAACACCCCGCTGTGGATGATTGCCGTGGCAACTGCCTTTGCCGTGATATTTGCCAAGGAAGTGTTTGGCGGCACCGGCATGAACATATTCAACGTGGCACTCATCACCCGCGCGGTGCTCTTCTTCGGCTATCCGTCGAAGATGTCGGGCGACGCAGCGTTTGTTGCCACCGACCCGGTGTTCGGCTTGGGCAAAGGCACCCTCGTTGACAGCTACACCGGCGCCACCCCGCTCGGACAAGCTGCCACCAACATGGGCGACACCCTGCAGCTCACCAACATCGTTGGCGACCCAATTTCAACTTGGGACGCATTCCTCGGACTCATTCCGGGCTCGGTTGGCGAGACTTCCACATTATTTATATTAGTGGGCGCAGCCATCCTGCTCATCACCGGCATCGCTTCGTGGCGAATCATGCTCTCGGTGTTTGCCGGCGGTCTTGTTATGGCAGCCATTGCCAACACTTTTGCCTCCACCCTGTTCCCGGCATCGATGCTCGGTCCTGTCGACCAACTCTGCTACGGCGGCTTTGCCTTTGCAGCAGTGTTTATGGCAACCGACCCGGTGACCGGCGCCCGCACCGATATTGGCAAGTTTATCTACGGATTCCTCATTGGTGTGTTTGCAATTCTGATTCGCATCTACAACGGAGGTTTCCCTGAAGGAGCCATGCTCGCCGTGCTGCTCATGAACGCATTTGCTCCAACCATCGACCACTGCGTAGTGAGCGCCAACATCAAACGTCGTCTCAACCGCGCTAAAGCCAAATAACGAGGAGGAACAGTTATGAACAAACAAAGTAACACCTACACCATTCTTTACTCCGCCATAATGGTTATTGTGGTGGGAGCAGTTTTGGCTCTTGTTTACGGCGCACTCAAGCCCAAGCAAGAGGAAAATATCAAAATCGACAAGATGAAGCAAATGCTGTCGGCAGTGCGAATCGTCACCGAAAGCGACGACCAGGTTATTGACACATACAATAAATATATACCCGAAGCCTTCATCATCAACGTGGCTGGCGAAACAGTCAGCACCGACAAGGACGCCGCTTTTGCCATCGACATGGCAAAAGAAATGAAAAAGCCGAGCAGCGAACGCCAGTTGCCGGTGTATAAGTTCGTGGGCGACGACACACAAGTTCGCTACATCGTGCCGCTATCGGGCGCCGGCCTGTGGGGCGCAATCTGGGGATATGTGTCAATCGACGCAAACGGCAGCACACTCTATGGCGCCTATTTCTCACACGCCAGCGAGACGCCGGGACTTGGTGCCGAAATCGAAAAGCCTGCTTTCCAAGAACAATTCCAGGGCAAAAACCTGTTTAAGCAAGGCGAATTCAAGCCAGTGGAAGTGATGAAAGCCGGACAAAAACCCACCAACGGTGCCGACTATGTCGACGCCATCTCGGGCGGCACAATCACCAGCAAAGGCGTGCAATCGATGCTCAGCGATTGCCTCACCGACTACACTGCGTTCTTAAACAATTTGTCGAACGATAATTCTAAAGAGTGATTAACGATATGGCAACAAAAATAAAAGAAGTATTCTTCAACCCGTTCTCTAAGAACAACCCTGTGATTGTGCAAGTGCTTGGCATCTGCTCGGTGCTCGCCGTCACAGCAAAACTCGAACCGGCGTTGGTGATGGGCATCTCAGTTACGGCAGTGCTGGCATTCTCTAATGTCATCATCTCGCTCATACGCAACACCATCCCCAACAACATCCGAATCATTGTGCAACTTGTGGTGGTTGCAGCACTCGTAATCATTGTCGACCAAGTGCTCAAAGCCTATAACTATCAGGTGAGCAAACAGCTGTCGGTGTTCATCAGCCTCATCATCACCAACTGCATCCTCATGGGACGCCTCGAAGCGTTTGCCCTTGGCAACAAGCCATGGCCCTCGTTTGTCGACGGTGTGGGCAACGGCATCGGCTATGCCATCATCCTCGTAATAGTGGGCTTCTTCCGCGAACTGCTCGGTTCGGGAACACTGTTTGGCATTCAAGTGGTGCCGGACAAGCTATACGAGCTCGGCTATATGGACAATGGCTTGATGATTCTGCCACCTATGGCACTCATCACCGTGGCATGCATCATCTGGGTTCAACGCTCACACGACAAAGACCTACAAGAAAAGTAACTTAAATATTTAAACCTCTACAAATGGAAAATCTGAATCTATTTATTCGTTCGATTTTTATCGACAATATGATATTCGCCTACTTCCTGGGTATGTGCTCGTTTCTGGCAGTATCCAAGAATGTTAAAACGGCGTTCGGACTGGGTATTGCAGTTACTTTTATGCTCGTAGTCACCCTGCCAATCAACTATTTGCTCAACACCTATGTGCTTCAACCCGGCGCACTGAGTTGGCTCGGCGAAGACTATGCCAACGTCGACCTCAGCTTCCTGGGCTTGATTATGTTCATAGCCGTTATTGCCTCGATGACCCAATTGGTGGAAATGGCAGTTGAGAAATTCTCGCCGTCGCTCTATGCTTCGCTCGGCATCTTCCTGCCGCTGATTGCGGTGAATTGTGCCATCCTTGGCTGCTCGCTCTTCATGCAGCAACGCGACCTCGGCTCGGCAGTCACCTCGATGGTCTACGGCGCTGGTTCGGGCATTGGATGGCTGCTTGCCATTGTAGGCATTGCCGCCATACGCGAGAAAATACAATATTCAAATGTTCCTGCCGCCCTCAAAGGCATTGGCATCACATTCATCATCACAGGTCTTATGGGTATCGCATTCATGAGTTTCCTCGGTATTAAAATCTAAACGCGCTATGACTCTATTAGAAATAAACAACCTCACCGTTGCACTGAGTGCAATCATCTTCCTGATTGTGACACTCATCCTCGTGATTGTGCTGCTCGTTGCCAAGCACTATCTGGTGGCTTCAGGCAAAGTGAAACTCACCATCAACGACAAGAAAGAAATCGATGCCGAGTCAGGCAACACACTGCTCTCTACCCTTCAGGCCAACGGCGTATTCCTGTCGTCGGCTTGCGGTGGCAAAGGCAGCTGCGGACAATGCAAATGCCGCGTGCTTGAAGGCGGCGGCAACATCCTTCCCACCGAAACCGTTCACTTCAGCCGCAAAGAGCAAGCCGACCATTGGCGTCTTGGCTGCCAAGTGAAGGTGAAGGACAACCTGAAGATTCAGGTGCCCGATTCGGTTCTCGAAGTGAAGGAATATGAATGTACCGTGATTTCGAACAACAACGTGGCTTCGTTCATCAAAGAGTTTATTGTGGCTCTGCCCGAAGGCGAACATATGAACTTCATCCCCGGCAGCTACGCACAAATCAAGATTCCGACATTCGACATCGACTACGACAAGGACATCGACAAGGCTTCGCTCGGCGAATATCTGCCGGCATGGGAGAAATTCGGACTGTTCACCCTCAAGTGCCGCAACACCGAGCCCACCGTACGCGCCTATTCAATGGCAAACTATCCTGCCGAAGGCGACCGCTTTATGCTCACCGTGCGCATAGCCACTCCGCCGTTCAAACCCAAGCCACAAGTGGGATTCCAGGATGTGATGCCGGGCATCGCTTCGTCCTACATCTTCACCCTCAAGCCGGGCGATAAGGTGCTCATGAGCGGCCCTTACGGCGACTTCCACCCCATCTTCGACTCGAAGCGCGAAATGATTTGGGTTGGTGGTGGCGCCGGTATGGCTCCATTGCGCGCTCAAATCATGCACATGACCAAGACCCTCCACACTCGCGACCGCGTGATGCACTACTTCTATGGTGCCCGCGCCCTCAACGAGGTGTTCTATCTCGACGACTTCCTTGAAATTGAAAAGGAATTCCCCAACTTCAAGTTCCATTTGGCACTCGACCGCCCCGACCCGGCTGCCGATGCTGCCGGCGTGGCTTACACTCCGGGATTTGTGCACCAAGTGATGTACAACACCTATCTGAAGGACCACGATGCGCCTGAAGACATTGAATACTACATGTGCGGTCCGGGCCCGATGAGCAATGCCGTAAATCAGATGCTCGACAGCCTCGGCGTTGACCCGTCAAGCATCCACTACGACAACTTCGGCGGATAACGCGCGCTATTGTTGCGCGGGCTTCCACCCGTCCTACACCATACAGGATTGCTGATTATTGGCGCATGCCACCAATCAGCAATCCTTTTGTTATGCACACATTAAGTGAAAAAATATTTTGATAAACCAGAAAAAATCGTTTATTTTGTTGTAGAACAAAACAAGAGGAAATTATGGAAAACAGCTCAGCTAATTTTGTTATAGCCATAGGCCGACAATTCGGAAGCGGCGGCCGTGAGATAGGTCGCCTGGTGGCACAACGCCTTGGCATTGCCTACTACGACAAAGAACTGCTCACCGAAGCAGCCAAATCGAGCGGCATGAATTGCGACTTTTTCGAAGCCGCCGACGAGCGTTCGCCCAAATTCTTCACCTCGCTCATGTCGTTCAGCAACGGCTATCATTGCGGCTCGTTTCTGGTGGGAAACACACCCATCTCCAACGACAACATCTATCGCCAGCAAAGCGAAGTGATTCAAGCCCTGGCGCAGCGCAGCAGCTGCGTGATTATGGGCAGGACCGCCGACTACATTCTGCGCGACAACCCTCACACAATCAGTGTTTTCATTCACTCAAGCATAGAGCAACGCATAGCCCGAATCATGGAGCGCGACCACTGCAAGACCGAAGCCGAAGCCCGCTCGCTCGCTGAGAAAAAGAATAAAGTAAGAGCCGAATACTATAATTTCTACACCGAAAAACGCTGGGGCGAAGCACAATCCTACGACCTATCAATCGATTCGTCGAAGCTCACCACCGAAGCCACAGCCAACATCATTGTTCAATATGTGAAAATGCGCCTGGGCCTGGAGTAAAAATGCGTGCTCGCTGCGCCAAGCTGCACACTTGCCCAGAAAAAGAGGAACAAACTAAAAATTATATGAAAGCGACACAAATGCGCCTTGCTGCAATTCATGTTTTGGCAAGGTGCTGCCAAAATGCTCTCCATTGAAGGTCATGCTACGGTACTCCGAATAGACGTCGAGCGTCGAAACGTAATAGCCAAACGAAATATCGACATTATCGGCTTGCATAGTCACGCCCAAGCGGCAATCTGGCATAACCCACTTCCCGCGCGACGAAGTCACCTCACGCTCGGCAAGAATTGCGCCCTGAGCATCGTAGGTATAGACAAAAGCACGCCCGTAAGGAACCTGCAAAATCACGCCCGGCTCGGCATAAAGTTTCCACTCAATGCCGCCCGTGCACAACAGCATCGGGCTGAACACACTCACCGAAGGTCGCAGAAACACATTTCCCGGATTGTTTGTCTTGTAGCGCATAACCCAGCCGTTGCCCTGGGCACCCTCTTTCGAAATCAAATTGCCCCACACACCCACCGAGCCGCCAACACCAATATGCTTATTAATCTTGTAGTGATAGGCAAAGTCGACAAGCCACGCACGCGACACAGCCATGCCGCCAAGCTCCACCTGATGACGATAGAGACTGCCGTCATCGGCACGCTGAGCACTTGCCGTTGCGCAAGCTGTTGCCAAAGCGCATGCCACCACCATATTTAGCCATTTAGTTATCGGCATCAAATCACATCGTTAAGCAGACAGCCTTCAAGCTTCTTCGACATCTTACGCCAATCCTTGCTGCGCAAGTATTCTTCAATGGCATCGGCATGCTCCATATTGTGCATGTCGCTGCCCAGAAAATCGCAAAACCCATTGTTGATGAGCCACTCGGCACTCGCCATAGCTCCCGTGCCAAAATAGCCGCTAAGCGAGAGCAAGTTCACTTGAAACTTCACGCCGGCATTGTGCAACGTGCGGTAACGGTCGTGGCGATAGCCATAGTAATGATAGCGCTCGGGGTGAGCCATCACCGGCAAAAAACCTTTCAGCTGAATGTCGAACATCAAATCGTCAATCATCATCAACTCCTGCTGAAAGCTGTTTTCCAATAGCAAATGATTGTTAGGCAAAGGCAACAACTGATTGGCATCGCGCTGCTTCATCCAGTATTCGTCGAGCCTATACTCCGCCGAGCAATGCATTTCAAGGTCTATACCGGCATCAGCCACGGCAGCCTTCAGCTTTTCAAAAGCGGCAGTGAGCGTTTCGGGAGTGTTTTCGAATGTGGTGGATGTGACGTGCGAAGTGAAGAAGATACGCGAAATGCCCATATCCATTTCGCGGCTAATGAGCGCAAGCGAATCTTCGATTGTCTGTGCACCATGGTCTACACCCGGAAGCAGGTGGCAATGAACATCGGTGCGATAAGGCAACTCAATTTTTTTCTGCTTATTTCGAAAAAGCCCAAACATATACCCAATATAAACTTTTATTTACTCTAAAAAAGGCATATTTGCCTTATCTGTGCAAAGTTACAAAATATCTACAAATAACAAATATTTTGCAACAATAAATTATTCATCGTAGTACGCAACAAAATTAGGCAACGCACACAATCGGCATACAAAAAACTGACATTCTACAATTTAACATTTATTTAACGAAATATTTCCGTAATTAAGCATCACTAATACACCAATTTTCTAACATTAATTGTTATCTTTGCAGAGAATAAACATAATATGCACCCCTAAGTGCATAAAATTATGATTTAATAATTTCAACATTCTAATATATTATGAGGACATTAAAAATCAGAGATTTGACCCTTCGCGATGGTCAACAATCATTATTTGCAACCCGTCTTCCACAGTCGAGCATCGATGCTCTGCTTCCACACTACATCAATGCCGGATTCTATGCAATGGAAGTTTGGGGCGGTGCAGTACCCGATTCTGTTATGCGCTATCTCGACGAATCGCCTTGGTATCGTCTGAAATCGATTAGCGACAAAATCAATGGCGACAAGCACCGTTCATACCTCACAGCCCTTTCTCGCGGCCGCAACCTCTTTGGTTATGCACCTTATCCAACCAACGTAATCGAAGGATTCTATGTTGAAGCCATCAAAAACGGCTTGGGCATCATGCGCATCTTCGACGCCCTTAACGACCTCGACAACGTGAAGGAATCGGTAGAAATCATCAACAAGCTCGGCGGCATTCCCGATGGCGCTGTTTGCTACACCGTCGACCCCAAAGATGACAACCCAAATGCAAAGAAAATCTTCACTGACGAATATTTTGTTGAAAAAGCCAAAGGCTACGAGCAACTTGGAGCTAAAATCATAACCATCAAAGATATGGCAGGTCTTGTCAACCCTGCCCGCATTGCAACCCTTATGCCTAAACTCAAGGCTGCAATCAGCGTGCCCGTTGACTTCCACACTCACTGTACTCCCGGCTACGGCTTGGCTTCGTGCGTGATGGCAATGATGAACGGCGTCGACATCCTCGACACCAACATCTGGTGGTTTGCCGAAGGTTCG
The DNA here is from genome assembly GCA_051871535.1 of Muribaculaceae bacterium. Classification (GTDB taxonomy): domain Bacteria; phylum Bacteroidota; class Bacteroidia; order Bacteroidales; family Muribaculaceae; genus SFTJ01. The sequence goes on from JBJECX010000051.1 coordinate 44,099, forward strand.
GCTGCTCCGGCAATCGAACTCATCTACATCTTTGCCAAGAAACTGGGCATTGAACTCGAATGTAACATGGAAGCCGTTGGCAACATACGCAAAGAACTCTACAATGCCCGCAAAGGATTGGCAGCTGTCGACCTCCACAAGGACAACTTCCCCAAGGAATTCGACCCGCTCAACGACGTGCTTCCTGCCGAAATCGACGCTTTATTCGACAAAGCAATCGAAGCTGGCAAGGCAGTTGACGAAGAAGCAATGCTTGAAGCATGCCACGGCATCGAAAAATATTTCGGCTTCCCCAAGCCTAACGAAATCGTGAAGCATGCCGAAGTTCCCGGTGGCATGTACAGCAACATGGTGGCAAACCTCCGTGCCCTCGGTGCTGAGGATATGCTCGAAGAAGCCATGAAGCTCATCCCCAAGGTGCGTCGCGATGCAGGTCTGGTGCCACTGGTTACTCCTACAAGCCAAATCGTTGGTGCTCAAGCAGTAAACGTGGCTGTCGACCGCAAAAACGGCAAACCCGACTACACCAACAAGTCGAACCAGTTCATCGACCTCGTTCTGGGCAAATATGGCAAGACTCCTGTGCCTGTTGTTCCTGAATTCCGTGCTCAAATTTGCGGCACCACCGTCGAGACTCCTTACGACGTAACGTCTTATAAAGACCCCGAAAACCCAACGCTTGCCGAATATGGCAACGTGAAGTTGGCAAAGGATAATATGGAATTCCTTTTGCTCCAGCTCCTCCCCCTCCCGGCAAAGAAATTCCTCACCAACCGTCGTGCTGAAGAATATGCAGCTTTGCAACAAAACGCTCCGGCTGCCCAATCAGCAGCTGTCCAAGCCGACGAAGATGCACCCGTAACCGGTCCTACACTCAACGCTCCTATGGGCGGCACCGTAATCGAGCTGTTGGTTAAACCGGGCGACGTAATCACCAAGGGTCAAGCCGTGATGGTTTACGAAGCAATGAAGATGCAAAACAACATCGAATCGGAAATAGCCGGCACAGTCAAGCGCGTGCTGGTTAAGCCGGGTCAAGTGATTGCCACCGACCAACCACTCATCGAATTCGAAGAGAAGAAAGCAGCAGCGCCCGAAGCCGATGCAAGCAGCACTGCCGGTCCAACTCTCAATGCTCCTATGGGCGGCACCGTAATCGAACTGCTGGTTAAGCCGGGCGACGTAATCACCAAGGGCCAACCGGTGATGGTTTATGAGGCGATGAAGATGCAAAACAACATCGAATCGGAAATGGCAGGCAAGGTGCGCCGCATCCTGGTCAAGCCGGGCGAAACAATTGCTACCGACCAACCACTCATCGAATTTGAGGACGAAAACGCTCCTGCAATTGAATGCGACGACAGCGGCGTTGCCGGTCCTACCCTCGATGCTCCTATGGGCGGAACAATCATCGAAATCCTGGTTAAGCCGGGCGACCATGTGAAGAGAGGTCAAGAAGTGATTGTTTACGAAGCAATGAAGATGCAGAACAACATCGAATCGGAGATTGAAGGCATTGTTAAGAAAGTGCTGGTGAACGAAGGCGACGTGATTTCTGCCAACCAACCGCTTCTCGAATTCAAGAAATAACAAATCATTTGCATAAAGCCGAGGCAGCAGCACTGCTGCCTGCCACAGGCAATCGGGCTGCAAATGGCATCTAAACAACAAATATTTTGGCTAACGGCTTTGCTTTTAGCCAAAATATTTTGTTATTAGCAAAATTGTTAGTAAATTTGCACGCCATTACGAATGAAGCGTCCTACCAAACGCTAATTTTTTTGATTAATAAATTAAACAACAATAAAAATGAAAAAAGGTATTCATCCAGAGAACTACCGCGAAGTGGTATTCAAAGACATGTCGAACGAAGAAACTTTCATTACACGTTCAACCGTAGCCTCAAAGGAGACTATCGAAATTGATGGTGTAACTTACCCATTGGTTAAGCTCGAAATCACAAGTTCTTCACACCCATTCTTCACCGGCAAGCAAAAACTTGTCGACACTGCAGGTCGCGTTGATAAGTTCATGAGCCGCTACGGCAACCGCAAGAAGAAGTAAATTCTGTGCGGAGCACCTTTATTTTTTGATTAACGAAATAAAAAAGCGTTTTCCGATAGTGGGAAACGCTTTTTTATTGGTTCATTGCCCTGATGCAAGCAGCCCGGCAAGGCACACAAGCAAGGTGAGGTTGTTCACTGCTTGTCGTCGCTCACCTGAACTGCGGTCACCTCGGTTGGCGCAGCAGCGCTGGCAGCCTCAGCGGCACGCATCTTGGCAGCCGAACGCTCGGCAAACGCCATTAGCACACTCATCAGCGCAAGCGCCACAAGCGAGATGCCCGTGGTGATGAACACTATCGGCTGGCTGCTGATGGGCAACACAAGCGCCACGAGCCCCGAAACGGTCACCACGCACGGCAACACATAATACCAGCTTGGCACAATCACCCTATAGCGCGCAAACGCCAAATAGAACACATAATACAAGCCGCCCACAATCAGCAAAACGGCAAACAGATACTTCAGCAACGGCACAAACAATGCCGCCTTGAGCACTATCACCACACCGAAACTCAAACCGCCAATCACCGGAAGCAAATTGTAGCGTGGATTGTATCGCGAATCGTCAGGCGCCACATTCACAAAAAACAGCATTATCAACGAAAACAGCGATGGCGCCAGAAACAGCACGCCCAGCGCTATGGCAATCATCTCAGCCATCCGCTCGTCGCCCGAAAATGCCACAAGCACCACTCCGAGTGCCAACATAATGATATTGGTGAGCACCAATGTTACTTTACTTTTCATCTACATTAAATATTAATAAATCGTCACTTAGTTTATTTTAGTTTATTATTCTATAAAATTAGTCAAAATTACTCATAATAGCACGCATTTAGCATTTTTTTTGTAGATTTGTATAAGTAATGCACATCTATGGAAACAGGCAAGAAAAAACTTTTGATTATCATCAACCCCATCTCAGGGTCGGCGCACCGCGAATATATGCCCGAAATAGTCGACAACAGCATCGACGCGGAGCAGTACACGCATGTGGTGCGCTTCACCCAAGGACCGGGGCATGCCACTCAATTAGCCAAAGCGGCAATTGAACAGGGTTTCTATGGAGTGATTGCCATAGGCGGCGACGGCACCATCAACGAAACGGCGTCGGCGCTAATCAATTCCAACGTAGCTCTCGGCATCGTGCCATGCGGCTCAGGCAACGGGCTTGCACGCCACCTCACCATCCCCATCGTGCCCGAGCGTGCACTAAAGCTAATCAACGACAACCACATAGAAGCCCTCGACTACTGCACGGTGAACGACGTGCCTTTCTTCTGCACCTGTGGTGTAGGGTTCGACGCCGCCGTGAGCGAGAAATTCTCACAAGCCAAAAAGCGCGGCCCGCTCAGCTACGCCAAGAATGCCATACTCGAATATCTCACCTATCGAAGCGAAGAATACGTCATTAAGACACCCGAAAGCGAGACCACCGAGTGCGCCTTTGTGATTGCCTGCGGCAATGCATCGCAATATGGCAACAATGCTTTCATTGCCCCCAAGGCAAGCATGCAGGACGGCTTGATTGACGTCACCGTAATACACCCGTTCAAGCCAATCGAAACGCCGCTCATCGGGCTGCAGCTCTTCACCAAGCAAATCGACAAAAACACCAACATCCACTGCTTCCGCACTCGCGAACTAACCATATTTCGCCCCAAAGCAGCCGTGATGCACATCGACGGCGAGCCGCGAATGATGGATGCCGACCTCAACATCAAGTGCCACAAAGCCGGCATAAAAGTGTTCACGCCCACAAACTCGGCACGCTCACTGCTCGAACCAATCGAAAACGGCTTCTACGACTTCATTAACGCCGTGCGTGCCGAACTCGAAATATGATTTTCGGTTATTATTCATAGCCGCGCAACAAATTTTCACACATTTAAAGCAAAAAGTCTGCTTTTGTTTGCATATCAAAAAAATAATCCGTAAATTCGCTTTAAGCTTAATAGCGAAAAATTAACTACATTCTTTACAACCAAAAAACACGCTCTTATGAGTTATTTAAAGTTTGATAAAAGCCTGATGATTAACCTGGACCAATCTTTGCCTAAAGAGATGCTCCGCACCAATCAGTCAGGTGCATATCATTGTACAACTTTGGTGGGATGCAACACTCGCAAGCAACACGGCTTGCTTGTGATACCCATTCCAGAGCTAAACGACGACAACCACGTGCTCCTTTCTACGCTCGACGAAACAGTGATTCAGCACGGTGCCCCGTTCAACCTTGGAATCCACCAGTACAATGGAAATGTGTACAGCCCAAACGGGCACAAATACATTCGCGAATACGATTGCGAAAGAGTGCCAACAACCACCTACCGCGTGGGTGGCGTAATTCTAACCAAAGAGAAGATTTTCATCTCGCATGAAAATCGTATCCTCATTCGTTACACCTTGGTCGACGCACATTCCGAAACCACTTTGCAGTTCCGCCCGTTCCTCGCTTTCCGCGATGCCAACAGCCTTTGCATGGCAAACAGCGTGGCAAGCACCGAATATGACGAAGTGCCTAACGGAATCTCAACCTGCATGTACGAGGGCTACCCTACACTTTTCATGCAATTAAGCAAGAAACCGGAATTCGTGTATGAACCAAACTGGTACAAAGGCATCGAGTACACCAAGGACCGCGAACGCGGCATTCCTTACACCGAGGACCTTTACGTGCCGGGCTATTTCCAACTGAAAATCAAAAAAGGCGAAAGCATAATCTTCTCTGCCGGCACCGAAAAGGTCAACACTCGTCAGCTCAACAAGATGTATGAGGACGAAATAAAGACCCGCACGCCTCGCACCAGCTTCTACAACTGCATGAAGAACTGCGCCAAGCAGTTCTATGTGACCAAGCCCGACGGCAGCCGCTACATCCTGGCAGGATATCCATGGTTCAAGACCCGCGCCCGCGACGAATTCATCGCGCTGCCCGGCGCCACCATCTCGGTGCACCACCGCCCCGACTTTGAGGGCATTATGGACACCGCACAAAAGGCACTCACAGCATTCATCGAAGACGGCGAAATCGACAAGAATCTCGACGGCCTCGACCTGCCCGACGTGCCATTGTGGGCAATATGGGATGTGCAACAATATGCCAAGGACGCCGGTGCACAAGAAGCAGCCAAGCGCTACGGTAAACTGGTGAAAGACATTCTGCGCTTCATCATCGATCAAAAGCACCCCAACCTTAAAGTTGCCGAAAACGGCCTCGTGACCACCGACGGCACCAAGAAACCAATGACTTGGATGGATGCTTCGCGTCCCGACGGCACCCCAATCATTCCGCGCTCGGGATTTGTGGTTGAGTTCAATGCCTTGTGGTACAATGCACTGCGCTTTGCCCAGAGCCTGTTTGCCGACGACGTTGCCTCGGTTGACGATGTGAAGACATGGGAAGAACTCACCGACAAAATCAAAACGTCGTTCATAACCACATTCCTCAACGATTCGGGCTACCTCTACGACTACGTCGACGGATATTATTCCGACCCAAGCGTGCGTCCTAACATGATTATCGCTGCCGGACTCGACTATTCGCCACTCGACCGTCGCCAACGCAAGAGCGTACTCGACTTCGTTACACGCGAATTGCTCACCCCCAAAGGCTTGCGCACACTCAGCCCCAATAGCTACGGCTACAAGCCATGGTATCTCGGCAACCCGCAAGAACGCGAAGAAGCCTACTATCAAGGCAGCGCCCGCCCATGGCTCATCGGATTCTATGCCGATGCCTACATCAAAGTGTTTGGCTTGAGCGGACTGTCGTTCATCGAACGCCAGATGATTGGCTACGAGGACGAAATGAGCCAAGGCTGTATCGGCTCACTTTCAGAACTCTACGACGGCAACCCGCCTTACATAGGCCGCGGTGCAGTGAGCTTTGCCGCAAACGTCAGCGGCGTGCTGCGCGTGCTGCGTATGATTAAGAACATCGACGACGAATCCATGAAACTACATTACTTATATACGGTATGAAAGCATTAATGTTCGGTTGGGAATTCCCACCTCATATCCTCGGTGGACTTGGCACCGCCAGCTACGGCTTGACCAAAGGAATCTACCAAAATGGCGATATGGACATCACATTCGTCATCCCTCGTCCTATGGGCGATGAAGAAAAGACATTCGCCAAAATTATTGGTGCCAGCAACACTCCCGTTGCTTGGCGCGACGTCAGCTGGGACTACGTTAAGCAACGCCAAGGCAATGTGATGGACCCTCAAACCTATTTCGACCTTCGCGACCACATATACGCCGACTTCAACTATCTGAACGTCAACGACCTCGGATGCATTGAGTTCTCAGGCAAATATCCTCAGAACCTCATGGAGGAAATCAACAACTACTCGATTGTTGCCGGCGTGATTGCACGAACCGCCCAATTCGACGTAATCCACTCGCACGACTGGCTCACCTACCCCGCCGGCATCCACGCCAAGCAGGTGAGCGGCAAACCGCTGGTGATTCACGTTCACGCCACCGACTACGACCGTAGCCGCGGCAATGTGAACCCCGTGGTGTTCGGAATCGAAAAGGACGGCATGAACCAAGCCGACCACATCATCACAGTGAGCAACCTCACGCGCCGAACCGTTATCGAAAAATATGGCATCTCGCCCGACAAGGTATCTACAGTGCACAACGCTGTTGAACCACTGCCCGACGACTACCTGAAAATCGAAAAGACTCCGCGTAAAGAGAAAATCGTTACCTTCCTGGGCCGAATCACCATGCAGAAAGGTCCTGAATACTTTGTTGAAGCAGCCGCTATGGTGCTCAAGAAAGTTCACAACGTGCGATTTGTGATGGCTGGCGGTGGCGACATGATGGAAAAGATGATTCGCCTGGCTGCTCGCCGCGGCATCTCCGACCGTTTCCACTTCATCGGATTCCTTCGCGGCAAAGAAGTGTATGAGATGTATAAAAACAGCGACGTGTTCATCATGCCTTCGGTGAGCGAACCGTTCGGTATCGCACCTCTCGAAGCCATGCAGATGGGCGTGCCATCAATCATCTCAAAGCAATCGGGTTGCGCCGAAATCCTTGATAATGTAATTAAGGTTGATTATTGGGACGTAAACGAAATGGCTAATGCCATCTATTCAATTATCTCCTACCCCGCTATGTCGCAGCAACTCCACGAGGAAGGGCTCGACGAAGTGGCTGGCATAGTTTGGAAAAAAGCCGGAACAAAGGTAATCAACATCTACAAGCGTTTAGTCAATCGTTAATCATCCATTAATAACACAACTTAAACATTAACACTACAATGAAAGCAATTTGTTTTTATTTTCACATACATCAGCCATTCCGTCTGAAAAAATATCGTTTCTTCGAAATCGGTAACGACCACTACTACTACGACGATTTCGCCAACGACGATATCATCACCCGCGTAGCTCGCAACTCCTACATTCCTGCTACCGACATGCTCCTCGACCTCATCAAGGAGAACGGAAAGAAATTTAAAGTTGCATTCTCAATCAGCGGCACCGCCATCGAGCAATTGCAACAATACGTGCCCGAATTCATCGACAAGATGAAGGAACTCGTTGCCACCGGTTGCGTAGAATTCCTCTCGGAGACTTTCTCGCACTCGCTCGCTTCGCTGCGCGACATCGAAGAATTCCGTCGCCAAGTGGAAATCCACGACTCGATGATTTATCAACTCTTTGGACAAAAGCCCAAAGTGTTCCGCAACACCGAGTTGCTCTACGACGACGAGATTGCTACATGGGTTGCCGGATTGGGTATGAAAGGTATGGTCACCGAAGGTGCCAAGCACATCCTCGGTTGGAAGTCGCCTAACTACCTCTACGCATCGGCATCGGCTCCGAAGCTGAAATTGCTCCTGCGCAACAGCAAGCTCACCGAGGACATAACCGTACGCTTCAACAACACCGACTGGGAATCGTATCCTCTCACAGCCGACAAATATATGAACTGGATTGCCGACCTGCCTCAAGAGGAACAACTCATCAACATCTGCATGAACTACGAGACCTTCGGCGAAATGATTCCTCGCGAAAGCGGCATCTTCGATTTCTTCAGAGCATTGCCTAAGTTCGCTGCCGAACGCAACATCGAGTTCTGGACTCCAAGCGAAGCTATCTCGCGCCTCAAACCGGTTTCGCAACTCTCTGTGCCATTCCCAATGACATGGTCGGGCGAAGCTCGCGACGCCAGCGCTTGGCAAGGCAACCTGCTGCAACAAGAAGCCCTCAACAAGCTGTTCTCGGTTGCTGAACGCGTTGCCCTCTGCGAAGAACGCAGCATCAAGGTCGACTTTATGCGCCTGCAATCGAGCGACCACTTCTACTATATGAACACATCAGGCACCTATGCTTTCAGCCCTTACAGCACTCCATACGAAGGCTTCACCAACTACATGAACGTGCTGTCGGACTTCATCGTTCGCGTTGAAGAGCAATACCCTCTCTCAATCGAAAACGAAGAGTTGAACGCACTGCTCACCACCATCCGCAACCAAGCAAACGAAATCAGCGAGCTTAACCGCGAAGTGACCCTGATGCGCAACAACATCATCAAGGACGATGAAAAACCGGTAGAAGAAAAGGCTCCGGCTAAGAAAGCACCGGCAAAGAAGGCTGCTTGCAAAAAAGCCGCTCCTGCCGAAAAAGCTGAACCAGCCGCTCCAAAGGCAAAATCCGCTGCAAAGAAAGCCAAATAAACAGGCATAACGCATAATTTGAAAAAAGGTGGGCTCCACAATTCGGGAGCCCACCTTTTTTTCGTATCGTTGTCAATCATCTGTGTCTTAGAACCTGAACGCAAAGCCAAGCGTTGCAAACGCATGCCTATTGGCTTTCTCTTGGAACTTATAGCCCACCGTAAGCCGCAGTTTCCAAAACTGAACACCCACGCGCGGCATAACCGCAAAGCTCCCCGAAGGACCGTTGTCGCTATAAGACTCCCAGAACATATCGCTGCCCTCATATTCAATGTCAGCACTACTATCGATTGTGCACATACCAACGCCAACGCCGCCAAGCAGCGTGAATTTATCGTTCAACACATGGTTGTAATTGCTGGTAAACATAATGTTGGTGGAAAAGAAATCGTAGTTGTTGCCCATCAACGATTTGCGCATAAGCAAATTCTCACCCACATACAATCCCACTTCAAACGGGCTTTGCTTGATTCGATAACGCAACTCGGCATACAAGTCAGCCGATGATTTGTTTCCACTGAACTTGTCCTTACCTAAATCGGCGAGACCAAAGTTCAGGCCCGCACCAAACTCAATGGCAAAATGCTTGCCCTGTGCCGATGCACTTCCGGCACACATGGCAGCCAGTAAGCACATCACAAAAATCATTTTTCTCATATTCTATATCATTTTTTAATTGTGGTAATTCCACCCCATACACCTCCATAACAAGCTCCTGCTCGAATCTCACCATAGAGTAATTTAGGACTATCAAATGTCATTAAACTAACAGCTTTGCCAAAACTTTGCCAATTAGAAGTTATTTGACTTATATTTAACAATATGCCAAAAGTCCATTTGTCATAAAACTTCACCTTAATTTCTTCCTTCTTAATATCATCAATATATCCATCAGAAAAATTAAAATAGCTTTATGTGTACCATATAACATATATGCTCTTGAATTACTTGGAACATCCTTACCAATCTTACTTTTGAGGAGTTTATATAATTCACTTGACCCCTTTGATATTGCATTAATAAGGTCGTCCTTATGAATATCAATGCCAAAAATCGGCTGCAATCTGCAATGGCATGAAAAAGCCAACGCACCTGCGGCGATTGCCGCAGATGCGCTGGATATTGCTTTACGGATACCTCAGAGAGTATATCCTAATTACTTCTTTTCTTGTACGGTAACAGCACGGTCGAGCGATGCACACTTAGCACCAAAGTTGGTGAGGTTGCCGTCGTTGATAGTGGTTTCGAGACGACCTGCATCAACACCCTTCTTAACAAGAGCAGCCTTTACGTTAGCCACACGGCCTTTGCGCAGGCGAGTGTTAATCTTGTCGTTACCGGTGTAGTTGTCAGCCCAACCGGTGAGGAGATATTCTTTGTCGGTTTGCTTCATCACCTCGGCAACAGCATTCACAACCTTGCCTTGAACGCCAGTGATGGCAGTCTTGCCAATTGGGAAATATATGGTAGCCAATGGAGCATCGTCCTTTTCAATCACCTCAGGCTTGCGGTTGAGGCAGTCGCGCAATTGCTTCTCGAGGTCGGCAATCTTAGCCTCAGCAGCTTGCAAGCGTGCAGCCAAAGCATCGCCTTCAGCATCGGTATACTTCCATGTTGGGCAAACAGCTGTAATCGGGCCGTTCCAAGTGGTCTTGCCAAAGTTGTAGCCAATACCAACAAGGAGGTTAAGGTTACAGTTACGGGTGTCCACAATGTCGTCGAAGTTCTCTTGCAGATAGTCGAAACGAAGGTCAACAAGGATGTCGACGCGCTTCGAAACGGCAAACTTGTTCAACAAGCCAAGGTGAACATCGATGTCGCGCGAATTGGCGAATGCCCACTTTGCATCTTTGTCGATTGATGGGTTTGCCTTGTCGGCATACATATTGTGGTTTGCACCGCCCTTGGTGAACGGGAAGTAAACAGAAGTGCCAAGATAGAACACTGCGTTGTAGACACGATTAGGATTGTAGCCCAGCCACCAGTTGGTGAGGCTCAACATTGCGTCAAGTTTCGGGCCAACAAACCAAGCCTTTTGAGCATAGTAGCCATCCTCGGCAAAGTCGAGGTCGGGGCGTATGCCCATATCGCCACGTTCGTGATAGTAACCGTCACAAGCGCCCTTGGCAAGGAACGATGCCACGCCGGCACGAAGGCCGAAAACAGGCGAAATCCATTTACCTAACGAAATATCGAACGAGCCGCCGATGCGATTAGTAAACTTATCGACATGGGTGTCGTTGGGGCTCATAAACAGGTTGGCTCCAGCTTCGATGTTAAGGAACCAATTGTTGGAAGGCTTGTTGATAAGCAATCCTTGCGACGGATCCTCAACATAAGTCACTTCCTGAGCGCTAACAGCAACACTCATTGCGGCAAGCAGGAAAGTAGCAAGTAAAGTAATTCGTTTCATGTTTTTCTTTGCTTTTTGTTATTAATATTTTTTCATAGTTTACCTATTATTTCAAACACATAGGTTGATAAAACAAGGCTAAGAACGCTTGAGCATGTGCCATTGAGGCATACACTCAAGCGTCAGTAGATATCAATAACTACGTTAAATAATCGTTGTTGCGTTGATTACTTAGCTTCGTTGATTGTTACGGCACGGTCGAGCGATGCACACTTAGCACCAAAGCTTGTGAGGTTGCCGTCGTTGATTTGAGCATCGAGACGGTCGGCAGCTACACCCTTGCGAACCAATGCCTTCTTGACACCGTTCACACGGTCCTTGCGGAGCTTAGCGTTAATCTTGTCAGTACCGGTGTAGTTGTCAGCCCAACCGGTGAGCACATAGTTCTTGTCGCTTTGCTTCATCACTTCAGCAACGGCGTTCACAATCTTGGTGTTTACACCGGTGATGGTAGATTTGCCGATTGGATAGTAGATAGTAGCCAATGGAGCATCGTCCTTTTCAATAACTTCAGGCTTGCGGTTGAGGCAGTCGCGGAGTTGCTTTTCGAGGTCAGCAATCTTAGCCTCGGCAGCTTGCAAGCGTGCAGCCAAAGCATCGCCTTCAGCATCGGTGTACTTCCAAGTTGGGCAAACAGCAGTTATAGGAGCCTTCCATTCGGTCTTGCCGAAGTTGTAACCCAAACCGAGCAATGCAGTTGCATAGAGGTTGCGAGTCTTGTTAGTGTCGAAGTGCTCTTGAACGAGGTCGCAACGGAGGTCGAGAAGGATGTCAACTCGCTTCGAAACAGCGAACTTGTTCAACAAACCTGCACGAATGCTGAGGTTGTGAGAGTCGGCGTATTCAAACGACCAGTCGTTATTCTCAAGGTCCTTAGCGCAAGTGAAGTTAACAGCAGCACCAACATAGAAGATGCCGTTGTAAACACGACCCGGCTTGTAACCCATCCACCAGTTGGTGAGGTTAACCAACACGTCGAATGTAGGGCCAAATTGCCATACCTTTTGACCATAAAGATTACCTGCGATATCCAAGTCGGGACGAACACCGATATCGTTGCTCAAACCCTTAGCAGCACCCTTGCCAAGATAAGCATCGGCACCGCCACGGATACCTACTACCGGCGAGAACCACTTACCAACCGAAAGCTGGAAAGAGTAGCCAATTCGGTCGCCAAAGCTTTCAACCTTCTTGTCGTTAGGACTCATCAGAACGCCGGCACCGGCTTCTGCTTGGATAAACCAGTTGTCCTTAAAATTGTTGAGAAGATAACCTTGAGCAGGGTCTTCTACGTAGGTCACTTCTTGAGCATTCAACGAAGGAACCATCATTGCGCATAAAGCAGCAATCAAAGCAATCTTTTTCATAGACTTTTATTTAATAATGTTAATCTTTTGTTTCTAAACTGATTTGCAAAATTACTAATTATTTTCGAATAACGCACAATCAATAGCATAAAACCGTTGCCACATAAGCCGATTTTGATATGCACACTGGCACATGCGGAATAATTATGCACTATTTTTACGCATTTTTGATGTACGCCTCAATCTCCTTTGCAACAAGTTCGGGAGTGAAACCGAACTTCTCGTCGAGCACCTTATACGGTGCCGAGGCACCGAAATGGTCTAAGCCGAACACCTTTCCGCCGGCGCCCACCACACGATAGAACGTAGAAGGAAGCCCGGCAGTGAGTCCGAATGTCGGAACGCCCTCGGGAATCACTTCATCGCGATAATCCTTTGGCTGATTCATAAACACGCCAATCGAGGGTATCGAAACCACTTGGGCAGTCACCCCCTTGGCTTTGAGCATCTCGTTTGCCGCCACCAGAGTTGACACTTCCGAGCCGTTGCCCACAAGCACTACATCGGGGTTGTCGGCCTTAATCACGGCGTATGCACCACGACACGACTGCAATGCTTCAGCATAGCGGTTGCCGCTGGCAGCCGGCAGGTCGTTCACGTTCTGGCGCGAGAGAATCAGCGCTGTTGGTGTGAGCGTATTTTCCATTGCCATCTTCCAAGCCACCGATGTCTCGGCAGCGTCAGCTGGGCGCAAAACAAGCATGCTGTTGCGTCCGGCATGGTTTTTCAGTTCTTCCATTAGGCGGATTTGTGCCTCTTGCTCAACAGGCTCGTGAGTGGGTCCGTCCTCGCCCACACGGAATGCATCGTGAGTCCACACAAACTTCACCGGCAACTGCATAAGCGCCGACAGACGCACTGCAGGCTTCATGTAATCGCTGAACACAAAGAATGTGGCACAAGCGCCAATCACACCGCCGTGCAATGCCATTCCATTGATAATTGCCGTCATTGTCAGCTCCGACACACCCGCATGCAGGAATGCGCCCTTGAAATCACCCGGCTTGAATGCGCCGGTCACCTTGAGGAATGCATCAGTCTTATCGCTGTTGGCCAAGTCGGCCGACGACACAATCATATTACCCACTTTCTGACCCAAAACCTTCAACACATCGGCCGAAGCGGCACGAGTGGCAATGTTTGGCTTGTGCTCGATAGCCGAATAGTCGACATCGGCGACCTTGCCGTCAATATAGCTTTGCAGCAGTTTGGCAGCTTCGGGATTCTCTTCAGCCCACTTCTGCTGAGCAGCCTTGCGTTCAGCCACAATGGCTTTCAACGCCTCGGCTCGCTTAGCATACAATTCAGCCACTTCGGGGAACACTTGCCATGGGTCGGCAGGGTTTCCTCCCAGATGCTCGATTGTCTTTTCATACGAAGCACCCGAAGCGCTCAACGGCTGACCGTGTGTGCTGCACTTGCCTTCGAAGTTATCGCCATCGGCTGTCACGCAACCTTTGCCCATCACAGTGCGACCAATGATTATGGTTGGGCGTTTCGCTTCAGCCAAAGCATTTTCAACGGCAGCCATAAGAGCCTCAGCATCAGTGCCGTCAACTTCAATCACATTCCAGTTCCAGGCACGATATTTGGCAGCAGTGTCCTCCGACGAAACGGCATCGCAGTCAGTTGACAACTGAACAGCGTTGCTATCGTAGAACATAATGAGGTTGTTAAGCCCCAAATAGCCGGCAATACGGCCTGCTCCTTGCGATATCTCTTCCTGAATGCCGCCGTCCGAAATAAATGCGTAGGTCTTATGTGCCCACACTTCGCCAAAACGCTCAACGATGAATCGCTCGGCAATGGCAGCTCCCACCGCCATGACATGACCTTGTCCCAACGGGCCGGAAGTATTTTCAACACCACGCATCGGGTCAACCTCGGGATGACCGGGTGTTACACTGCCCCATTGACGGAAACTCTGCAAATCTTCCATCGAATACTTGCCCGTGAGAGCCAGAACGCTGTAGAGCATAGGCGACATGTGACCGGGGTCAAGGAAGAAACGGTCGCGAGCAAACCACATCGGGTCGGCAGGGTCAGTAACAAGGTACTTTGAATAAAGCACATTCACGAAATCGGCGCCACCCATAGCACCACCAGGGTGACCGGATTTCGCCTTTTCAACCATCGAAGCAGCCAGAATTCTTATGTTATCGGCTGCTTTTTCATACACATTTATTGCCATATCTTTTAGTTAGTATTAATTTCTGAACATAGCTATACAAACATACCACAAATATAACAATTTTTAATCATATATTGCCTCATATCAACAACAAAAAACAGTTGCTGCAAGCAAAATCTTTAGTCATTAGCATAAAAAAACACTATTGGCAGCCAAACCATCCGGTCTGACTGCCAATGTTTATGATTAACATGTGCGGCAAACGGCCGTCACACGTCGCGCTATCGTTCTAACGTTCCGATGATTATTCCACAGGAATGTCGGTGTTGACATTCTTCGAACCGATAAGAGCATAGTACAGAATGTAAGCAGCACATGCCAATGGAACGAAGAAGCTGGCCAGGTAGCTACCGGTAAAGTCGGCAACAAGACCTTGGATGCCCACCATGATTGCGAAACCGCACACCATAGTCATAAACGCACCCGAAGCAACAGCAGTGTACTTGCCAAGGCCTTCAGTAGCGAGGTTGAAGATACCGCCCCACATAACCGATGCACACAAACCAACGAGCAAGAACATCAAGATGCCCACAGGAACATTGCCCCATACGAGAGCCATAGCTGTGTAGTCGACACCCGGAATGCTAACTGTTACATCGGTTGGCAAGAAGATACCGAGAGCCAAAAGCACCACTGCAGCCGAGCTAACCGACGAAATCATAGCCTTGGTTGAAATCTTGCCACCTACAACGCCACCTACAAAACGGCCAACGAGCATAAGCAAGAAGTAGATTGCACCAAGGGTACCGCAGTAGCCGGCATCCATTGCCAGACCCGGAGTGGCTGCGTCGGTGGCTGCTGTGAGATATTGCAGGATATAGGTTGGAGGACCTACTTCAACTGCACCATAGAAAGCAATAGCAAGGATGCCAAGCTTGAAGTGGCGGAACGAGAATGCCGAATATTTTGGCTTTTCGCTGCTGACCTTTTCTTCCTTCTCAATCTTTTGAGGTTCTTCAATCTTGGTGAAAAGGATAACGATGAATGCAACCACAAAGATGGCGAGAGCAATCATAAGCGCTGGAGTGGCATCAGAAATCTTTGCCTTGGCAGCATCGCCGATGAGGGCACCCATGAGGATGTAGACGCACACGGCAGCAGTTGAATTGAACACACCACCAATCTGAATAAGTTGGTTACCGGTGTTGCCGCCACCACCAAGGAGGTTAAGCATCGGGTTGACAACGGTGTTGAGCATACACATGCAGAAGCCTGCGATGAACGCGCCAATCAAATAAACAGTAAAGCCAAGGCTACCGCTCAACCATTGTACCAAGATGCCGACGATGCCGACAACCAATGCCAAGAGAGCAGTTTTCTTATAGCCCAATTTCTTTATTAAAATACCCGATGGCACACCCATCAGCAAATAAGCCATAAAGTTGCCGTAGTTACCCACCTGCGAAGCAAAGTTCGATGCACCGAACTGGTTCTTCACAATCACTGCCATTGGCGAGCACAAGTTGGTCACAAAGGCAATCATAGCAAAGAGAGCAATCATGACTATGATAGCACCCCATTGTTTAGTTTTGTTACTCATTTCTATTAAAGTTAAATATTGATATTTAGTTAGTTATTACAGGTTCACAACATATGTGGAAGCCGACAAACAACAAGAATGTCAAATCCCAATAGGTTTAATTTCGTGTAAAGTTAACCTTTTTTTTTGAAAAAATGCACAAACGGCATAGAAAAGAGCAAAAAGGGAGTAGTTTTTAATACTCCCTTTCGCCAAATATTGTTGTCCCGATGCGCACCATTGTGCTGCCTTCGTCCACTGCTATGGCATAATCGTCGCTCATGCCCATGCTCAATTCGCAAAAATCGGCATTACCGCTGAAGGCTCCTCGCCTGAGATGCTCAAACACGGAATGCGCCCGAGCAAACTCGCTGCGTATTTCAGCCTCGTCGTCGGTGTTAGTGGCCATTGCCATCAAGCCGCAAATGCACACGTTGCTCATCGCCAGGTCGTCGGTTCCCGAAGCTATTTGCTCAAGCTCGTCAACCGAGAAGCCGAATTTCTCCTGTTCCTGAGCCACATGCACCTGCAGCAGCACATTCACAATCTTGCCAATGCGCGCCGCTTCCTTATTGATGCATTGCAGAAGTTTCAGCGAATCCACGCTGTGAATCATGCTCACGTTGGGCACCAGCTGACGCACCTTGTTGGTTTGCAGATGCCCGATGAAATGCCACTCCACGTCGGCAGGCATCTGCGGCACCTTCTGCACCAACTCCTGCACGCGGCTTTCGCCAAAGATGCGCTGCCCGGCTTCGTAGGCCTGCATCAGGCGCTCCACGGGGTGAAACTTCGACACCGCCACCAGCTTGACGCCCGCCGGCAGCTGCGAGGTGATTGATTTTATTGATTCAGATATCAACATCGTCTATGCTCCTCATTCTGCTTTTGCTCCGCTGAGGTCCTCTTTAAACACATCGAGGATAACAGTTTCGGTTATCGAAGCAACTTCAAAGTCGCTCATCGTACCCTTCATACCGTCCATCAGGTTCTGCAAAGCCTTGGCAAAATCGCTCGCCTGAACATACATGTAGCATCCGGTGCGTTTTTCAATGCCCTTCTTCTCGTCAAGCGTGATGAAGTTCACCTTTGCCTTATACCACTTGTCGCCATTGTCGTCGAAAAAGATTTCGCTCATGCGAACACGCTTCACCGAATCAACCTTAAACTCACCCGAGATGCCGTATTTCACCTCCTCGGTGATGCGTGCCTCCGCCTCGGTGAACGACATTGCATCCACCAGATAGGTTTCGCTCACGGTCTTAATTTGTGCTTCGCCCGTTGTCTTATCGTACTTTACTTTACATTCAAACCATTGTGCCATAATTATTTATACCTTTTTATATTATTATTCAGTGCCGCTTGACGGCTGTTTTCATCGTGCAAAATTACGATTTTTGGGCAAATGAAACAATGCTGCCCACTCCTTTTTTACACCTTTTTACAAGCCTACGATTTGCACAAAACGCATTTCGCCATTAACTTTGCGTAGTAAAACAGCAAATTAAGCACAACCAACAAGCCCGATGAGCGACTTTTTCAAAACAGTGAAAGGCATTTCGCAAGGATTATACAAAGAGAAGATGAGCAAATTCATCTCCTTTGCCGAACCTGTGCAAAGTGCCGATGAAGCAAAAGCCGTAATAAAAAAGTATCAGAACCAATATCACGACGCCCGCCATGTGTGCTGGGCTTATATGATTGGCACCGAGCGCAACGAATATCTATCGAGCGACAACGGCGAGCCGTCGGGCACCGCCAGCAAACCCATTCTCGGGCAAATCAATTCTTTCGAACTCACCAACATTGTGATTGTGGTGGTGCGCTATTTCGGTGGGATAAAACTAGGTACTTCGGGGCTTATCGTTGCCTATCGCGAAGCCGCCGCCGAAGCCATCAAGGCCGGCGAAATACTGGAGTGTCACGAACAAGCCACCCTGACCTTCACATTTGCCTATCTGGGCATGAACGACGTGATGAAAGTGATTAAAAGTGAAGACCTGCGCATACTCAGCCAGGACTTCGACAACTGCTGCACCATGACGGTGCAACTCGATGCCGACAAAGCCGAGCCACTGAAAAAACGCCTCACTGACCTGGGCGGCGTGTCGATATTATAGAATCTTTTTCACATCAAGCAGGCTGTTGACATTGGCATCAGCCTCATGGCACGGTGCAGTGCCCTTTATGTTAAAGTATATGGTGTGCCATCCGGCATTGCGCGCTCCCAAGATGTCGGCATCGGCATTGTCGCCAATCATCACCGTCGATTGGGCATCGGCGCCGCACCGGTTCAACGCATAATCAAAAATCTCGCGCATAGGTTTGGTAAACCCGCAATCGTCGGATATTATCACCTTGTCAATCAGGTGTGATATGCCGCCCGAACGCAACTTCTGCTGCTGTGTACCCTTGAAGCCGTTGCTCAACGCATGCACACGATAATGGCGATTGAGATACTCCAGCAACTCCATTGCGCCCGGCACAAGAATGCTTTGCCGGGCAAGAAAGCGCAGATATTCCTCGTCAATCTCGGCACCGAGCTCGTCGACACGCTGCGTGACGCCTATCTGCTGCAACGTGTAGCGGAAACGCTCCGTCACCAAAAAATCCTTTTTGATTTTGCCGTGGTGATACAGATTCCACAACTCGGCATTTTTGGTCAGATATATATCGCGAAACCGTTCATAGCACGGCTCCCACTCGGCAAGTGCAAACGCATCGTAGACGTGCCGCAACGACAGTTTGCTGTTTTCGGTGAACCACCACACAGTGTCGTCGATGTCGACAAACACCGTCTTTATCTCTGCCTTGTCAATCATATCTTGAATATCTTCCACCATCTATAATCAACATTCACGTCGGTCACTTCGGTGCCCTCAACGCGTTTGAGCATCTTCACCACCCTGATGGTAACGGGCAGCACAACAATTTCATACAAGGTCTTGAGCATCACCTGTGTCCACACCAGCGTTAGAATAGTGGCAGGCGGAAGCATCCCGGCAAAAGCTATCGGGAAGAATATCAGCGAATCGGCAGTCTCGCCGAACACCGTCGATAGGATTGCCCGCAACGAGAATCGCTTGCCGCCATCGCGCACCTTCATGCGGCTCATCACCTGGGCATTCACCATCGAGCCCACAATAAAAGCCACAAAACTGCCAAGCAAAATGCGGGGCGTGTTGCCAAACACCTGCTCCACCGCCGCCTGGGCTGTCCACGACGGGTCGCTCGGCAATGCCACGCACACCTGCAGGAACACCACAAATATCATGTTGAGCAAAAAGCCCATCCATATCACAAACCGAGCCTTGGCAAACCCGTACACCTCAACTATACAGTCGTTGATAATATATGAAATCGGGAACACCGAAAGCCCTGCCGTTGCAGTCAGTATGCCAATCTTCACCACCTTCACTTCCATCAGGTTGGCAAGAATCAGAAACACGGCAAACATCATCGCCATCACCACAAACGGCAAAGAAAACTGTTTCTTCATTATTGCGTTTTGTTATATCATTTATTCTTATTCATTTTCGGCACAAAGTTACAATTAATAATCCGCAATCGACATATTTAAACAAAAATATCACTATCTTTGTAATCCGTCACATCTCTAATCTATACAATACAATAGTTAGCAACATGCACCGAATTCTAAATCTTTTTATACTTCTGCTCATAGCTTCATCTTGCACCGACGACGAGCCAGGCGACAATGAAGAGTTTGACAATTTGCTATCGGAAACATGTTGGTCTGAACCGGACAACGATGCTAAGCCTATACAGGAGATTTACCAATGCACCACCCCAATGACATTTAGAATCGGCACAAAGTATTCATTTAAGTATCGCATTTTCACGCCATCCTCCTACAACTCTTCCACCGAGCGATTCCCACTAATCATTTATCTCCATGGACTTGATGCACGAGGCACCGACAACAACGCGCAAATGAACTATGCAGCATATTATTTTCTCGCTTACAATAATCAATATCCGGCTTTTGTGGTGTATCCGCAATGCCCCATAGATGCTTATTGGGGCTTGAAAAAGCGACCGGAGAATTTTTCTCCCAACGATATGGAACTAAACCCCAAGCATAGCTATATGGATTACGGCATCTGCCAACTGATAGCCGATTTGGAAAAGAATTACCCCATCGATTCACAGCGCATCTACATAGCCGGACACTCGATGGGTGGAATAGGCACTCTCGACTTTATAGCATGTCACCCCGATGTGTTTGCTGCCGCCCTCTCGTTCTGCGGCACCATCAACCCCAAACGATTTACCACCAGCCAAGAAGTGCCGCTGTTCATGCTTCACAATGCCGACGACGATGTCATCACCGTTGAAGGCTCGCGCCAAACCTATCGGCATCTTCTCCAACTTGGCAGCGAGGTGGTATATCACGAAGGTGCTTCGGGAGGCCATATCTGTTGGTTAGAAGCCACAAAAACGCCCGATATGCTTGAATGGCTGATGAGCCACTCTTTAAGCTCTCGATTCGGCAACTAAATAATGATAGCAACAAATAAACAAGTCAATAGTAAATTATGCAACCAATCAAACCAAGAATTCAATATCTCGACTTTATGAAAGGCCTCTGCATCCTCATGATTGTAGCCTACCATATCACCCCTAACTGTAACATCTACGGTGACGCCAATCACATGCTTATGTCGTTTAGAGTGCCTCTCTACTACTTCCTGTCGGGGCTCTTCTTCAAAACGTATAACGGATTTGCCGATTTTGCTCGCCGCAAAACGAATAATATAGTGGTGCCCTTTGTGTTCTTTTACCTCATGGCTTGCATTCTTGCTATGATATGCTGCGAGGTGCTTCATCTCGACCGAATAGGACTCGTGGGCGACTCTTGGCAATGGAAATATCTGCTCGACCCCATTTTGCTCAACGATTTTCACTATAGCAATGCGCTTTGGTTCTTGCTAAGCCTCTTCGAGGTGAACATTATATATTACGCCATACAAAAATATCTGCCCGGCGCATGGCAATATGCAGCAATAGCTGTCATCGCTGCAGTAGGATGGTTCATAGCCCACAGTGGCTTTATGTTGCCCATGCAGCTCGACACCGCTATGGTATCGCTCCCCTACTTTATGCTTGGCCACCTGTTCAAGCACTTCGATGCCCTCACCCCTCACAAGCGCGACACTTGGGGCTATGCCATACTGCCCATTGTGCTCGTTGTGCTATTCTTCATAGCTCCCGAAATCAGCATCCACGACCGCATCTTGCCCGGATTCTTCTTGCTTTATACCGTGCCGTTTATTGCCATAAGCACCCTCTTCTGGTTCTGTAAAAACCTCCCTCACATTCCCATAATCACCTACATAGGCAGGTATTCACTTATAGTGCTTGGCACACATAGCATAATTCTCGGTCCCATACGCTCGGTGGTGTTTAAGTTAATCGGCGAATCCTACGGCAGCTACTGTGTGGTGCTGGCTGTGGTGATAGCGGCAGAACTTATTATCATACCTATTATGATAACACTCTTCCCAAAATTCACCGCTCAGGAGGAGCTCATCAAGCCTTTCGGCAAAACAAATCAATGACGCATCGACGCACACCCTTTACCCGAAATGGCGTAACAAATCGGCAACGATAGAGGCATTTTGCAATTTTTACGATAAAAAATGCCTGATTATTAGTGCAAAGTCAAAAATAATTCCGATATTTGCACTGCTAAAATTCAAAAGGGCCCGTAAAGCCCTTATGATTTGTATTAATAATGGATATTATTTCACGAGAATAATAATCCGTTATATTTTTGCACTAATGAATTATAACTAATAATAGAAAACAATGACAAAAGCAGACATCGTAAACGAAATTTCAAAATCCACCGGCATAGATAAAGCTTCGGTGCTTGAGACTGTAGAAAGATTTATGGATATTGTCAAAGATTCTCTCGCCAACGACGAAAACGTATACCTTCGTGGTTTTGGCAGTTTCATAATCAAGACTCGCTCGCAAAAGACCGCTCGCAATATCTCACAAAATACCACCATCATCATTCCTGAACACAAAATTCCTGCATTCAAGCCAGCCAAGGTGTTCATGGAGCAAGTGAAAAAGTAAAAAAAACGATTTCCCCAAAAGCCACCAAGTCTACACACAACCGACAAAGGAAGCCATTAAGGAAACAAGAGAATAAATAAAAAACAGTAGAATCATTATTAACCCTTTAACTAAGTACAACTATGCCAAGCGGAAAGAAAAGAAAAGGCCACAAGATGGCTACGCACAAGCGCAAAAAGAGACTTAGAAAGAATCGTCATAAGAAGAAATAATTTATTTCTGACTTTCTAATTAAGTCATATAAAGAACAAACAAGAAGAAAGAAACACATAAAAATATGAATTCTCTTATTCTCGTTTGTTCTTTGTGCTTTAATAAACAAAGCCATTCAAAGCATGTTCCACACATTGCGGCTTAATGTGTTTATTGCGACTTAATAGCAAAGCGACGAACTTTCTGACAACGTAACAGCCCCTGTGGACGCCTTGGTGCGTCCTACCCTACACCCACACAGAAGATATTTTTGAAAAAAAGAATAACAAACTGCAATGAGAAGCGAATTAGTAGTTGATGTAAACCCCACCCACATCTCAACCGCCCTGCTCGAAGACGGACGGCTGGTGGCACTACAGCAAGAAACGCGCAACGTGTCGTTTGCGGTGGGAAACCTCTACATTGCCAAGGTGAAAAAGCTAATGCCCGGACTCAATGCCGCATTTGTCAACGTAGGCTACGAGAAAGACGCATTTCTTCACTACCTTGATTTAGGCTCGCAGTTTAACACTTATTCTCAATTTCTGGAAAAGACACTTAGCGACACTCGGCAAGTGCCAAACATTTCCAAAGTCAATACACTCCCCGACATCGACAAACACGGCACTATCACCGATGTTCTCTCCCTCGGCAAAAAACTTATTGTGCAAGTTGCCAAAGAGCCGATTTCGTCGAAAGGTCCACGACTCACCACCGAAATCTCTTTCACCGGACGATTTATGGTCCTCATTCCATTCAACAACAAGATTTCGGTGTCGCAAAAAATCAAATCGTCGGAGGAGAAATACCGCTTACGCCAAATCATCGAGAGCATTAAGCCCAAGAATTTTGGTGTTATCGTTCGCACTTCTGCCGAAGGCAAGAAAGTGGCAGAACTGAACAACGAACTCAAGACTTTGATGAAATGCTGGGAGGACAGCCTCGCCAAAGCACAGCACCTCGACGCGCCTGCACTCATCTACGAGGAGGAAAGCCGCGCCGTGAGTGTCATTCGCGACATCTTCAGCCCCTCGTTCGAAAACATCTTTGTGAACGACGCCGGTGTCTACGACCAGATTTTCAATTATGTGAGCCTGATAGCCAACAACCGCAGCGACATTGTCAAACTTTATGCCGACGATATCCCAATCTTCGACCACTTCAACATCACGAAGCAAATCAAGACATCGTTCGGCAAGACAGTATCGTTTAAGTCGGGTGCCTATCTTATCATTGAAAGCACCGAAGCCCTACACGTCATCGACGTAAACTCGGGCAACCGGTCGAAGAATTCCGACTCCCAAGAAGGCAATGCCCTCGACGTGAACATGCGCGCCGCCGATGAAATAGCCCGGCAATTGCGCCTGCGTGATATGGGAGGTATCATTGTAATCGATTTCATCGATATGGCTCAGTCAGAGCACCGCCAAGCCCTCTACGACCACATGAAGGTGGCTATGGCTGGCGACCGTGCGCGACACAACATCTTGCCGCTGAGCAAGTTCGGCTTGATGCAAATCACCCGTCAACGCGTGCGGCCTGCTCTCGACATTGTAACAAGCGAAACATGTCCCTCTTGCCACGGCAAGGGAGAGGTGCAATCGCCACTCCTTTTCACCGATGTCATCAAAGACAAAATAGACTATTTGGTGAACAATCTGAAGGTGAAAAAATTCAAAATGTACGTCCATCCATTTGTCGACGCATACATCAAAAAAGGTGTCATTTCCGACTACCTGCGTTGGCGCCTGGAGTACGGCTTCGGTTTCAAGATTGTTGCTAACCAATCGCTTGCCTACCTCGAATACCGTGTGTTCGACAAAAAAGGAAACGAAATCGACATCAAAGAAGAGAAAGACACAAGCTCATCCGAAGGCAAAAAAGAATCGCGGCGCAAATCGCAAAAGGACAACGATGACTAAAAAACCCGCTTTTGCCCTATCGGCATGACCTGAAAAAAAACAATGATGAGAAAACAAATTGCAGCCGGCAAGCACAATGTCAGGCTGCAATTTTTTTGGCGCAAAAGCATTATTTTTGCTAAATTTGCCGCATTATGATTGGAACAATAGTAAACACCTGCACAATAATCGTTGGCTCCTTGATTGGTGCCATGCTCAAGAAAGGCATCAAACCACAGTATCAAACTGCCCTGTTCAATGCCATGGGCGTAGTGTCGCTCGCCATAGGCTTGAGAGCCTTCATCACCTATATGCCACAAAGCCAATATCCGGTGCTGTTCATCGTCAGCCTGTCGGTGGGGTCGCTTGTAGGCTATATGCTCGACATCGACGGTCGCTTTAACCGCCTTGTCACAAAGCACTCCAAAGGCAACCTTGGCGAAGGGCTCTCGATTGGCATACTGCTCTACTGCATTGGAGCACTATCGATGCTGGGTCCGGTTATCAGTGCCTTGCAAGGCGACAACACGTTTCTTTTCACAAATGCCACGCTCGACCTTGTCACCTCGGCTGTACTTGCCACCACCTATGGCATTGGCATGATTTGGGCGGCGCCGGTGCTCTTCTGCTGGCAAGGTATGTTCTACCTCATTGCGCGCATCTCAGCCACTGCCATCAGCAACGACCTGATTGCCGAGCTATCGGTGGTGGGCGGTCTGCTCATCCTGGCTGCGGGTCTCAACCTGCTAAAAATCAAGGACTGCAAAACACTCAACATGTTGCCGTCCTTAATTGTTCCTGTAATATTTTTTCTGATAAAATCGTTGTTCTGACAGAGCACGTTGCTGCCTGCGAAGGGCAGAAGCCCTCAACGTGCCCCACGTTCCACCTCACCCATCACGCGAAAGAAGTTTCCGCCCAAAATCTTGGCGAGGTCGGCATCGCTATATCCCATCTCAATTAATCGCATAGTGACATTTATCATGTCGCTATCTGATTGAAGACCCGGTATGCCACCGCCGCCATCGAAATCGGTGCCGATGCCAACGTGGTCGATTCCGGCAACCTCAACCATATGATGTATGTGGCGCACAAAATCGTCAATCGTGGCGTTGCCATCCTTGCGCAGGAAACCGCCATAAGCCACCGTTTGAATCACCCCACCATTCTTTGCCAAAGCACGCAACTGGTCGTCGGTGATGTTGCGGTCGTTGTCGCACAACGCCCTTGCGCCCGAATGCGAGCAGAACACCGGTTGTCGAGACCGCTTAATCACATCCCAGAAAGTGCCCTCACTGGCATGCGAAAGGTCGATGAGAATGCCTTCACGATTCATCTCGGCAACAAGTTTCTTGCCGAAAGCGGTCAAACCTTTGCCGGGGTCGCTCGTGTGGGTCGACGAGTTGCATATCTGGTTGTCGTAGGTGTGGCACAGCGTAATGTATTTCACTCCCAACTGCTTCAGCTGCCTCACTCTGCCAAGGTCGGTGCCGATGCCGATGCCGTTTTCCACTCCAAGGAAGAAAGCCTTTTTGCCCTCAGCCTTCAGGCTTGCTGCATCTGCCTCGTTTAGCGCAATGCCACACACTGCCGAATATTTTTTGGCCTGCTTGATGGTGGCATCAATTAGATTCAGCACACGTTCGTGGCAAGCATCGAAGGTGGCTTGATTCAACTCGCGTGCCACACGCCGCGTTTTGCCGTTTTCCGTCACCTTGATGTCGCTGCCCACATAAGCAGCCAGAAACTGGGCGTCGAGCATACCTTCCTGCATCTTTGGCACATTCACACGGTTATTGCATCGCAGCCCCAGTTCCACGCCGTCCTCAAAGTCGAGCGGTGCATCGGTGTGAGTGTCAACCGACAACACCCGGCTATGCACCTCCTTGGCATGACGATACAGCCGAGCCTCCGACACAAAGAATTCAAGCAACCGATTCATCAACTCATTCTTGCCATTGAATCCTTCGGGATGCCACTGAACACCCATTGCCCTACGCGCCGGATAGAAATCGATGGCTTCAATCACACCATCGCTGCTCAGTGCAGCCACGCGTGCGCCTGTGGCAACCTTTTTCACCGCCTGGTGGTGCGAGCTGTTCACCGCCATCGAGTCAACAAGCAATATCTCATGAAGTTTCGAAGGCTTCACCACCGCCACACTATGCACCGAGCGCTCGCTTGCCGACACGCGGTGGTGAATCAAATCGCCTCCATACTGCGAAGGCAAGTCTTGATAAAGCGTGCCGCCAAAAGCGATGTTCATAACCTGCAACCCGCGGCAAATACCCAGAACGGGGATATTACGGTTTGCCGCCAGACGGGCAACACTGAGTTCGAGCACATCGCGAACGGTGTCCACCTTGCCCAACTGTTCTACGGCATCCTCGCCATAGTACGACGGAGCCACGTCCTCACCGCCGGTGAGCAACACGCCGTCGAGCCTACTCACCACGCTGTGGAGATATTGGGCTGTGGTGTCAGATGCCAACACCACAGGGATGCCGCCAGCGCGCAGCACCGCCTGTACATATTGCCTGCCAATCGAGCCCTTCTTGCTACCCGTGGGCGTGATGCCGATAAGCGGACCCGTCTTGCCCACAGCCTCCACAGCCACGCCATTGAGTTTGGCATCAAGCCTCGCCACACGTTCGCTCAATTGGGCACCGGCTCCTGCAACCGTCACGATTGCCATCACTGCAAATAACAATTTCTTCATAATCTTTTCAAAGGTATTAAACACAGCAACGATGCATGACCCTCGTCGTAACAACCGCTTTGGGCACTGCATCGCTGCCATACAAATCATTTATCTTAAAAGTTCTCTTTATTTAAGCGAGCAACAGCACCAGCAATTGAGCCGTAATCACTCGCAGGAACATTGTCAAAGGATAAACTGTTGAATAAGCCACCGCAGGAGCATCGTTGTTTGCCACCTTGTTGGCGTATGCCAATGCCGGTGGGTCGGTGGTTGCACCCGACAGCAAACCAATGATAGTGCAATAGTTCAACTTGTGACGCCAACGTGCCAATGTGCCCACAATCATAAGCGGGATAATAGTAATCAGGAAACCATACAGCACCCAAGTGGCACCTTGCGCATTGAACACTGTGGCAGCGAAGTCCTTGCCGGCTGCTATACCCACCGAAGCAAGGAACAAGCAGATGCCTATTTCGCGCAACAGCAAGTTGGCTGCACTGGTAGTGTAAGTAACCAGTTTGAGTTTATATCCGAATCGGCTCACAAGAATAGCCACAATGAGCGGACCGCCCGCCAAACCAAGCTTCATAGGCACTGTCATACCCGGCAACAGGAATGGTATTGAACCCAACACAATGCCGAGGAAGATGCCGATGAACATGGTAAACATGTTAGGCTCGTTGAGGCGACGGAGCGAGTTACCCATCTTCGAAGCCAAACGGTTGATATCGTCAAGACCACCCACAACGGTGATGCGGTCGCCAATCTGCAACGACAAGTTAGGACGCGCCAGAAGGTCGACACCGGCACGGTTGACACGAGTGGCATTCAAGCGATAACCCATGCGCAAGCGCAAGGTACCTATCTTGCGGCCCACATACTGGCTGTTGGTGACCACAATGCGGCGCGAAACCACCTCGCGAGGGTCGTCTTGCCATTCCATATCAACTTTCGGGCCCACGAACATCGAGAATGCCCCTTCGTCCTGTTGCGACATCACAATCAGCAGCTTATCATGCAACTCAATTGTGGTTGACGATTTTGGCAACACAAACGAACCATCTTGGCGCTGCATGCGCGAAATCACAAAGTTGCGGTCAATCATCTGGCTCAAGCGCTGCACGGTGCTGCCGGCAATCAGTTCGTTAGTAACCTCGAATGTAACACAGTAGGGCTTCAGGTAGCTGTCCTCACTTTCCTCCTCAATCTGGTTGCTTTCCTCGTCAATCTTGATGCGGAAGAACACCTTGACAAGAATCATCGAAAGAATGATGCCCACAACACCAAGAGGATATGCGGCAGCATAACCCATAGACATTGCTTCGTTCAACGATGCAGCAGCTACGCCCTTGGTTTCTAGCAGCGTCTGTTGGGCAGCACCAAGTCCGGGGGTGTTGGTAACAGCACCCGACAGGATACCCACCAGGTCGGTCAGGCGCACGTCGCCTACACCGTAGTAAATCACAAGAGCCACCACAATGTTCAATCCTATGAGCAACATGGCAAGTCCGTTTAACACTAAACCACCCTTCTTAAACGAAGAAAAGAATCCGGGACCCACCTGCATACCTATCGAGAAAATGAACAGAATAAGTCCAAACTCTCTGATGAAGTGCAGCACACCCGAATCTACCGATAGACCCAAATGCCCCATCAAGATGCCCACAAACAGCACAAAAGTTGTGCCGAGTGATATGCCAAAGAACTTCACTTTTCCAAGCATCACGCCCAAGGCTATCACAAGCGAGTACACCAAGATTGAATGAGCAACCGAACCTCCGGTAAACAAATCTACTATCCAATCCATCTTTTTTTGATTTTTTATTTTGATTATAATGTTTTCAAGACTCCGAAAACTTGCCTTTTGCAAATTCTTTACAAAGTTAGCACTTTTTTCCGTTTTTGCACAAATGCTATTGTAATATTATTTAACATTTAATGTTTGTCGGCTTTTTTTGGTGCAATCGGCTCTCTCATTTGGCAATTTGATGCAATAAAGGTATATTTGCATCAACAATAATTTATGTTTGCCTTATGGATTATCTACATCAACTGTTCATAAATATCCAGCAACAGGACGTCAATTGGGCTAATGCCACCATGCGACTTCTGTTGAGTATGTTTCTTGGAGCCGCGGTAGGCATCGAGCGAATGAAGAAAGGTCAGATGGCAGGAATGCGCACCTTCTCGCTCATTTGCACAGGTGCCACACTTGCCATGCTTGTTTCAATCTACATCCCGCAGGAGTTCATGGGGCTGAAGAATGGCGACCCGGGACGAATCGCGGCACAAGTGGTGTCGGGCATCGGTTTCCTTGGCGCCGGTGCAATCATTCAAATGAAAGGCTCGGTGCGCGGCCTCACCACCGCTGCGGGTATTTGGATTACGGCAATGATTGGACTTGCCGTGGGTGCCGGGATGTACATCATATCCATCATCACCACCCTGCTCATTATTTTCATACTTGCCATCATGAACCGCTACGAGCACTATGCCGACATGACCGGCGAATCGAAAATCATTCGCATCAAGCTCAACTACATCGTCACCGACCCTTCGGCTATCAGACACACGTTTGCAAAATACAATGTGCACATCAGCGACCTGTTTCTCAAATACGACTACGAAGCCAACAACACCATCATCAACGTGATTGTGCGCTGCAAGGCATCCACCAATTTCATCGACGTGTTCAACGACATTCACACCGATGCCGGAGTGACCTCAATAACTCTGTCAAACGAGGTCAACATCTAACGCTTGCACCGCTAACGCAAAACAAATGCTGCGACTTGTTCACCCCCTCCATGAAGGGCACCAATCGCAGCATTGCTTATTATTTGTGGAAAACTAATGTATGGAGGGGTTAATTCTCCGCCATCACAATGTCGAATATGTCCGACACCTTGTTTACAATTCTGTCGGCATGATATTCGTTCAGTTCCTTTTCGCTTCTGAATCCCCAAGTGACACCCACCGAATCGACACAAGCGCGGCGCGCCGTTTCCATGTCAACACCCGAATCGCCCACATACAGCACATCGCTCTTGGGCACCTTGGCGTCGGCAAGAATTGAGAACACCACCGAAGGGTCGGGCTTCACATTCACGCCATCGCGCTGTCCGTAGACAGCCACAAAGTCGATGTCGCCAAAATAGCTGGCAATGATTTTTTCGGTTGCCTGCTGATATTTGTTCGAAGCCACAGCCATCTTCACTCCATTGTCCTGCAATTTCCGTAGCAGTTCCACAATGCCGTCGTAGGGTTTGGTGCAATCGGTGTTATGTTCGTTGTAGTACTCCTTGAAATCCTTCAGCAGGCTATCGATAATGCTATCGGTGCGCGCATCGTCGGGCAAAGCCTTGCGGATGAGGTTGCGCACACCATTACCTACAAAAAACGGATAACTCGCCAAGCTGTGCGTAGGATAGCCATTCTGGCTCAACGCATAGTTAGCTGCATTGCCCAAATCTTCAATAGTGTTGAGCAATGTGCCATCGAGGTCGAAAATCACTAATTTTTTCATATTAATTCTTTTTTACCTAAAAATTTTATTCATCAGAACGGATAGCCAACCGAGAAGTGCACAGCCGAGTCGCGGTTCCATCGCGGATGGAACAACGGCCAATGCTCTTGATGCGAAGCCGGATTATGGGCCTTCATACCAAAGTCGAGTCGCAGCAAGAAATAAGTGAAGTCCAAGCGGATGCCCAAGCCGTAGCCCAAAGCAATCTGTTCGTAGAACTTGTTGAACTTAAACACACCACCCGGCTGGTCCTCATAGTCCTTTATTGTCCAAATATTACCTGCATCGATGAATGCACCCAACTCAATCACCCAGAATAACTTGGCACGGTATTCCAGATTCATGTCGAATCGCACGTCGCCGCACTGATAGATGAAGCTGTTCACCGAGTTGGTGGCATAGTAGCTTCCCGGACCCAGAGTGCGCACGCCCCAGCCACGCACGCTGTTGGCACCGCCGGCATAGAAACGCTTTTCAAACGGCACCACCGAACTGTTGCCATACGGCACCGCTGCACCCGCTCCAACATGGAATGCCAAACTGCTGCGCGGGTTGAAGCTATGGGTGTAGGAATAATCGGCATCCACCTTGAAATACTGCGAATAGTTGATTCCGAACACCTTATACGACCCGTTTTCCTTCTTCTGCCCAATAATATTAGATATGCCATACATCAGGTTGCCTGCCGTTTCGGCAGCCACGCGAATGGTGTAAACGTCGGGCTGATAGCGCTTCGATATCGGCGACGCATCGTTTTTGTTTGAATGATAGAACGAATAGCCCATGCGCATAATAAAGTGGTCCTCATAACTATACCGCAATATCGGATTGCTAATGCTGTCGAGGAAGTTGCTTTTGCTCTTTGGCAGATTCACATAGTTCAGGTCAAGCAGGTTGAAGGTGTGGCGCGTCTTGTTGGCACGTTCACTCCACAAATAGCGCCATCCCACACCGGCAATCACACGTGTATATTCGGGCCGCTCCTGATAGTTGAAACTGGTTGAAAACTCGGTTGATGCAAGAATCTTTTCCTTGAAACTGCGCCTGAGGAACGGTGCCTTGAATTTAGGATATTTCAATCCCAATTCGCCCATATACTCCGAATAGTTGTCATTAATCAAACCATTCAAATCGCCCGACAGACTCTCGTAGCTGGCACGCATCTTTGCGCTCAGCACTTCCGACCCGTTGAACAGATTGCGGTGCTGATAGCCCACTCCCAATCCGAATCCGAGGTCGCCCTCCGAATTTGTCCCTTCGAGCGACACCGATGCCGTCTGCGACTTGGTGCGCGATAGCAGCACATACACATCGAGCCATATCTTGCCGTCGATTTCGCCAACAGGCAGAATCTCCACATTCACAAACTTAACTATGCCAAGCCTGCCAAACGATTCATAGGTGCGATTCACGTCGTTCGAGTTGTATCGTTTGCCTGGCTTAATCAGGCAACACTCGTCGAGCACCGACGGTCGCAGATATTTCTCGTCGCCATAAAGCATCTTATAACCGTTGTATAGCATCTCGGTTGGTGCCTTATAATCGCTCGCATCGTGCATGGTCATCGGGTCGTAATTGGTAACAAACGTCACATCGCGCACATAAAACGGCTTGTGCGAAGTGTAATACGGCATTTTGTCGTTTTCATACGGGCGCATCAGGTTCAACGTCAGGTCTACGTTTTTCTCGCCGGCAGCGGTGTCGGCAGTGAAAGTGATGTATTCCTTGTTGAATGCATAATACCCTTTTTCGCGCAGGCGTTCGCTGATGCCTTGACGCTCCTCGTCGAGCACATTGCGGTCGAACACCGAATTGCGCCGTACCAGAAACTGCGCCGAATCGGCCAGAATGAGTTCGCGCAGGGTGTCGTTGGGTATGTTATACGTTATCGACGACACATAATGTGGCTGACCGAACGACACGTTGTAGGTGACCTTCATTTTCTTTTTTGCACGGTTGCCAACAGTGTCGGCTGTCACGCTCGAGCCCATATACCCTTTGTTTATCAATGCCGTTTGCAACTGCTTCACACTCGCTTCGGTGAGCGAATGGTCGTAGATTACCGGAGCGCTGCCCACCCGGCGCACCCACTTGTTGAACCATTTGGTGCTGTCCTTGCCGCTGATGTTGTAGAATGCCAGCTGCAACTTCATGCCGCCAAGCACCTTGTGGTTTGGCGTCTGACGCAGATAGTTCACCAACTCGGTGCTCTTCAGCGACTTGGCATTCTCATTGTTGGTGATATGAAATTTTACATCATCGAGCAGATACTGACCGTCAGGCACATGCTTTGTTGAGCTGCATGATGCCATAACCGACACGATTGCCGCTACAGCAATCAGCCTCATTAATATAGTATGTATATATGGTCTTTTCATTAAATGTCTCCTCGCTTTTGGCTCCGCAAAGTTACTAACAAAAATGCGGTTTACCAACTACCTCGCAGCAATCTCGGATTCATCTGCCGCGCATATCGCGGTGCTGCAGATAATCGGTGAGTATGATTGTTGCCGCTATGCTGTCGACACGCGCCTTGTCGCGGCGGTCGCTTTTCTTCATCCCTCCGTCAATCATTGCCTGGTGGGCAATGGTGCTGGTGAACCGCTCATCGTACATCTCAACAGGAATCTGCGGAAATGTCTTGCGCAACGCAGCCACAAACGGCGCGATGTAGCGCATGCTCTCCGAGGGCTCACCGTTAAGCCGTTTGGGCAAACCCACCACTATGGTGTCGACAGGCTCTTTCGATATATAATCCTTGAGGTATTGCAGCAACGTGTGCGTTGCCACTGTTTCAAGACCATTGGCTATGAGCTGCAGCGTGTCGGTCACCGCTATACCCGTGCGTTTCTTTCCGTAATCGATTGCTAATATTCGTCCCATATCACAAAAGTAGTTATTTTTTTGTGCAACTTGCGATATTTTTAATAATTTTGAAGCCAATTATTAACTGAAATAACATTTTTAGCAATGAGATATCTTATACTTTCGTTATTTGCGGCATTGGGCATCAGCTCGTTCACTGCTCTTGCCGACGGTAATCAGCGTGTCAACGAAGCGTGGCAAAAGGCAATTCTTGCTGCTGTCGACTCCTTCCCCGAAAAAGGCGGCTACTACACCGGTCGCAAGGCAACGCCCGACTTTCCCAAAAGCCCTTGGCGTGCCATGAACGAGGCGTTCAATATGAAGCTCGCCGACCAGCGCCCCAATTTCCAAGCCTCAAAAGCATGCCCGTCGTTCTGCTCGATGGCCACCTATGCGGCTATGATTCAAGCTATCCTCATCTGGGATAAGAACGGCGAAGTATCGCGCTCGGCATGGTTCAACCTCAAGCCTCTTGTGGGAATCACCGACAACATCAACCAGAATGGATTGAACCAAAGCGACGGCGAGGGTTGCTGGGGACGCGCCAACGCCAACGGCCCCGGTATGGCAGTGCTGGTGAACGACCTGAAAGTGGGATTCAGTTTCCACGCTTTCCGCGGCGCCATGACCGAAGCCCTCAAAGAATCGAAAAACGAAAAGTATCTGAGCGACGACGAATGGTGCAACCATCCCGTCTGGAACGATGCCGTGCCCGGCGACTTTATGAAAATATTCTGGGACCGCAACACCTCGAAAGGTAGCGATAGTGGTGCCGTGATTGGCGTCAACGCCAACAAAGACGATGAGCAAGAGCACGGGCACAGCGTGATATTTATGGGTTACGACCAAAACGGCAACGTGAAATACTGGAGCAGCAACGGCCCAACCGACACTCCCAAAGAGGCGGGATACGGCATTGCCACCTGCCCTCGCACCGCCATTCAGCGCGTGGTGTTCACCCGAATCACCAACCCCGAGAAATTCGACAATGCCAAAAAACTGATGTTCAACAACACCCACAAGTGGCTCAAGGCTCTCAACGGCGAGGCACACGGCACCACCGCCGAACTGAAAAAGTATTGTGGCATAAAATAACGAATATTAAAAAAATGCTACCGATTTCTAAAGAAATGTAAAAACCTAAAAATATTTGCAAATAACAATCAGCATTAATAAATTTGCAGCGGTTTTCAAACCAGAATGGTTTTTTGTAGCTAACAACCAATTTTTTAATAATGTACAACTCAAAAAAACATATCGTCAAACAAATAAAACAGGCAGAAATCTGTTTGTGGGGCATATGTTATGGATTGAATTGAACATTATCATGACATTTTATTAACAATTTACTTCGAGAGCAGCCCCATGTGAGTGGAGTTGCTCTATTTTTTAGAAAGAACTGACAGAAAAATGGATTATAGCAGATTTATCGACATATTGAACTTCGACTCCACATCGTCGCAAGAGCGAGCCCTCGCCGAACATCTGGCAACGGCGCTCGCAACGCCGCATTGCACCGTTGAAACGATGGAGGTGGGCGACGGCACACTGAATTTGATGTTCAGTTGGGGCACGCCACAACTGGTGTTTTGCACCCATCTCGACACCGTGCCACCTTACATTGCCCCTACCTTCGACGGCACCACATTCCGCGGTCGCGGCACATGCGATGCCAAAGGGCAGCTGTGGTCGCTCTATCAAGCATGCCTCGAACTTGAGCGCCAAGGCCGCACCGGATTCGCTCTGCTGCTGCTTGCCGGCGAAGAAACCGGCTCGTTCGGAGCCAAGCACTTTGCACTCACCCACCCCGGTGCCAAATATCTGCTGGTGGGCGAACCCACCGACAACTGCATGGTGAGCGCAGCCAAAGGCACCAAATCGTTCAGAATTACTATCGGCGGCAAGAGCTGCCATTCGGGCTATCCCGAGATGGGTGTTTCGGCAGTAAACCTCTTTGTTGATTTTGTCAACCACCTGCGCAGTATCAATTTCCCAACCGATTCGCTCCAGGGCGAAACTACATGGAATATTGGCAAACTCGTGAGCGACAACCCCCAGAACATTCTCAGCAACAAATTGTCGTTCCGCCTCTATTTCCGCACCACATTCTCGTCGGACAAGTTTGTAACCGACACCCTCAGCCACATTGCCGACGGCAACCAAGCATGGCAACAGCACATCAGCGTTGAAGCCCTTGGCGGCGACACGCCCACGCGCTTCCTCACCGTCGACGGCATACCCACCACCACCGTGGCATTTGGCAGCGACGCCCCTCACCTCACCTGCTTCGAGCACAAAATGCTGTGCGGCCCGGGCTCGATTCTCACCGCCCACACTGCCAACGAGTGTGTAACCGTCGACCAGCTCACCACCGCCACGCAGCAATACGTGACCATATTTGAGAGTCTAATCAATAACGAAACAAAAAATTAAACAAAATACTTCTCAATTTAATTTATTAGGAACTATGATATTAATGAAATTTGGAGGCACTTCAGTAGCTAACAGCGAAGCCATCCGACGAGCCATCTCGATTATCGAAAGCAAATTGGACGAACGCCCCATCGTAGTGGTATCAGCCATGTCGAAAGTAACCGACATGCTTTACAACATTGCCGACATGGCAGCCCGACAAGACGAGGCGCAAACAACGCACCTGCTGGAGCAACTGCGTGCGCGCCACATCACCGTGGCAAGCGAACTGCTTGCCAACAGCGGACACATGCTCAACGAAGCCATCAGCGAAATCAACAACATCTGCGACTACCTTGAGAAAGTGGTAACCTCGGTGTGCGCTCTTGGCGAACTTTCGGCTCGCAGCAAAGCCATCATCATTTCACGCGGCGAGATTCTTTCGTCAACAATCATATATCATGCAATGAATGCATCGGGCATCGACACCGAAATTATCGACGCCCGCAAAATGATTATCACCGGCGGCAGCACACTGGTTGGCGACCCCATCTTCTCTGAGATTATCAGCCGTGCCCCGGGAATCATCGAACAAAGCTACAAGGGAATGAAAGCCGTAATCACACAAGGTTTCATAGCTTCGACACTCGAGGGCGAACCTTCGGTGCTCGGCCGTGGCGGCAGCGACTACACCGCCTCGCTTATTGGTATGGCAGTGGATGCCTCGCGAATAGAGATTTGGACCGACGTCGACGGCGTGCGCACCGCCGACCCTCGCAGAGTGCAAGGCACTCAATGCCTCGACAAAATCTCGTTTGAAGAAGCTGCCGAGATGGCACACTTCGGTGCCAAGGTGCTGCACCCGCTCACCATCGAACCTGCCATTAACAAGAATATCCCCATTTTTGTGCTCAATTCCACCAACCCTCAGCACCCCGGAACGTCAATCATGGGCAACGACGCCATTGCCGATGGCGTGAAGGCTGTATCCTGGAAAGAGGACATACTGCTCATCAACATCTTCTCGCCCAAGATGATTAATGCCACAGGTTTTGTGCAAAGGGTGTTCAAGGTATTCCGCGACTGCAACGTGTCGGTCGACCTTATCAGCACTTCCGAAGCGAACATTTCGGTTACCGTTGCCGGACAGCAGAACATCGATGAAGTGGTTGAACACCTCTCGCAATTTGCCGAGGTGCACGTGTTCACCGACAAGTCGCAGGTGTCGATTATCGGCAAAAACGTAATCAACTACGGCGACGTGCTCCAGCGACTGATGAATGCCCTTAAAGGCAACAACCTATACATGATTTCGCAAGGAGCTTCGAACATCAACATCAGTTTCGTGGTCGACCGCAGCCAACTCACCGAGATAGTGAACACCATTCACCGAAATCTGTTTGAACAACCATGAAGATAGCAATTAGTGGATATGGCAAAATGGGTCACATGATTGAATCCATTTTGGTGGACCGCGGCATTGAATATGTAGCCAGCGAGGACATAGCCTCGTTCAACCCCCTCGAAGCCAAGCAATATGTTTGCATCGACTTCACCACCCCCGACGCTTTCCGCGCCAACTACCGTTTCCTTGCCGACAACTTCAAGGCTGTGGTGGTGGGAACTACCGGATGGAACGACATCAAGGACGAAGTGATTGCCTACTTCGAAAACGCCGGTACACCAATGATTCACGCATCAAACTTCTCACTCGGCGTGAACGTGATGTTTGCACTTGCCGATAAGGCCTCGTCGCTGCTCAAAGATGCAGGCTACGACACCTACATCGTGGAAATGCACCATTGCCACAAACTTGACGCCCCGAGCGGCACTGCAAAATCGCTCGGTGCCATCGTGGACCGAAACATGAACAAAACCACCGACATACAATCGGTGAGATGCGGCGAAATCGCCGGCATTCACACCGTGGGATTCGAAGGTCAAAACGACCGCATCACCATCTCTCACGAAGCATTCTCGCGCAAAGGATTTGCTCAGGGTGCCGTGCAAGCTGCGCTGATGATTGAAAATATAACTGGAGTGAAAGAATTTAAGGACATAATCATTTAAATAAGTATATGAATCGTTTATTGTTAACAGGTTGTGGCACTGCACTGCTCACACCCTTCAAAAACAACGAAGTCGACTACGACGCTTTTGCAAACACAGTGGAACGACAGGTTGAAGCCGGCATAAATTTCTTGGTCCCTCTGGGCTCAACCGCCGAAACGCCTTGTCTTGACGACGACGAAAAAATAAAACTGCTGGAATGCTGCCGCGAACATTCTCACGGGCTGCCGCTGGTGGTTGGTGCCGGTACAAACTCGTTTGTGCACACCGTGAAGAACATGAAGAACCTCGACTCGCATGGCGTCGACGCATTCCTTATTGTGGTGCCCTACTACAACAAGCCCACACAGGAAGGTCTTTATCAGTATTTCAAGGAAATTGCCCAATCCACCAACAAAGATATCGTATTATATAATGTGCCAGGACGCACAGGCGTTAACCTCGCCACCGAAACCACCCTGCGCCTCGCCGAAATCGAAAACATCGTCGCCATCAAGGAGGCTTCGTCGAACTATCAACAGATATCCGACATCATCTGCAATGCTCCCGCCGGATTCACCGTGCTCAGCGGCAATGACAACGAGACACTTTCGCTCATCGCTTCAGGTGCCCACGGCGTAATCAGCGTGGCGTCGAACATCGCTCCACAACTGATGGTTGAACTGGTGAACTCAATTCGCAACGGCAACCTCATCAAGGCACGCAACCTGCACTTCAAGCTGATGCCGCTGTTCAAGAATTGCTTCATCGAGAGCAATCCAATCCCTGCCAAGGCAGCAATGCATGCCCTTGGACTTATGGACAACAGTCTGCGCTCGCCACTCACACCGGCTTCTGAAAGCACCTACGAGCTGATGGTGCAGACGCTGAAAGACCTGAACCTCATTTAATCACACAAAAATTTATATCGCAAAAAAAATGACTCATCAAGAAGAATTAGATAAATTCAACAAACTGTGCGACGACCTTGAGAGCGGCGCCGTGAGAGTGGCTGAAAAAGTTGACGGAACATGGAAAGTGAATGCCTGGGTGAAGGAAATAATCCTAAGCGGATTCCGCCTTGGCAAACTCACCGACATGACACAAGGCCAGTTTTCGTTCTTCGACAAGGACACCATCCCGGCACAGCGATTCACTGCCGGCAGCGGAGTGCGCATCGTGCCCGGCGGCAGCAGCGTGCGCCGCGGTGCCTATCTGGCTTCGTCGGTGATTATGATGCCACCGTCGTACGTCAATATCGGCGCCTTTGTCGACGAAGGCACCATGATTGACTCGCACGCCCTTGTAGGCTCGTGCGCCCAAGTGGGCAAGCACGTGCATCTCTCGGCTGCTTCGCAACTGGGCGGCGTGCTCGAGCCGGTAGGCGCCCTGCCAGTAATCATCGAGGACAACGTGTTCATCGGCGGAAACTGCGGCATCTACGAGGGCACTATTGTCAAGCAAAATGCCGTGATTGCCACTGGCGTGATAATCAATGCATCGACAGCCATCTACGACGCCACCCGCGGCGAATACATCCGTGCTAACGAAAACGGCCAGATTGTGGTTCCCGAAGGAGCCGTGGTGGTGGCTGGCTCACGCCCAATCACCAAGGGTCCGGGCAAAGACGACTGCATTCACATCTACACGCCTGTAATTGTAAAGTATCGCGACGCCGGCACATCTACCTCAGTAACCCTCGAGGACCTGCTGCGATAATGTGCTGAAATGAATCACAAACCAGTAATACATTATAATCAGTATATGGATATTGAATATTCTCACCGGTTTTCCGACGACGTAGGCTCGTTCTTCCGGTCGCCGGTGAGAGAGATTTTCAAACGTGTCGACCTCAATGCCATCTATTCGTTTGCAGGTGGATATCCCTCTGCCGACACCTTTCCTGCCGAGTCAATCAAGCAGACCATAGCCGATGCCATCGACCGCTATGGCAGCCGC
Source organism: Muribaculaceae bacterium (assembly GCA_051871535.1). Lineage (GTDB taxonomy): Bacteria > Bacteroidota > Bacteroidia > Bacteroidales > Muribaculaceae > SFTJ01. The sequence continues at coordinate 84,068 of JBJECX010000051.1, forward strand.
GTGTTTCAGTATGGTGCCACTCAAGGCGTGCCCGAACTGCGCAAAGCAGTGGCTCAACGATATGGCGTTGACGAGGAACGCATTCTCATCTCCACATCATCGCAGCAAGGCATCGACGTGTGCACCCGCGTGCTCGTCAATCCCGGCGACGTAATTCTCACCTCGGCACCATCCTATTTGGGTGCCATGCAGTCGTTCCACTCCTATCGTGCCACCATCGTGGGCGTGCAGCATCACCCCGACATCGACGTTTGGCGCCAAATGTATGTCGACGCCATTGAGATGTGTCACGCGCAAAACAAGCACATCAAGTTCCTGTATATGATTCCCGACTTTCAGAATCCGTCGGGCGAGACGCTCACCCTCGACGAACGCCGCGTGCTTGCCGAACTTGCCGAGCGCTACGACTTCCTCATTGTGGAAGACAGCCCATACCGCGAACTGCGCTACGAGGGCGAACCGGTGCCCACGCTCTATTCGCTGGCTCCCGAGCGCGTAATTCATCTCGGCTCATTCTCAAAAATCTTCGCCCCCGGGTTTCGATTGGGCTGGATAATTGCCAACCCCGAGATTCTCGACAGGATATATGTGTGCAAACAGTCGCTCGACCTTTGCGCTCCAATCCTCGACCAGTATGTGGCTGCCGAATTTCTCAGCAGCGGACGTCTGGATGCCAACCTGAAGCACTCCATTGAGCTATATCACCACAAACGCGACATCATGCTCAGTCTGCTTGAAAAGCATATGCCAGAAGGCGTGACGTGGACTCACCCCGAAGGCGGACTGTTCATCTTCCTGAGGCTGCCCGAAGGATTCGACACCGTGAAGCTCTACGACGTGGCTCTGGAGCGCGGCGTGGCATACGTTGCCGGATCGTTCTTCTACCCCGACGGCAGCTGCCGGAACACCATGCGCATGAATTTCTCGTTCATGGCTGAGGAACGCATGCCTGCCGGAGTGCAACTGCTTGCCGACATCCTGCGTGAAGAAATCGCACACATGGCTAACAGCTAAGGAGGGGGGTGACCATTTCACACTGCAATCCACTCCGGCATAATGAAACAAATTGCACAAATCGTGGCAATTTGTTTCATTTTATAATATTTTCAAACAAATTAGTTCGGATTTGCAACATTACACAAGACTATCGCAATATTTTATCGCATTTTAATGAAAAAATATTTGCAGTTATCATAAATGTGACGTAAATTTGCAACGATAAAAAACGAAATGATATGAGACATCATCTTCTAACAGTCATTAACATTATTATTGCGGTGCTAGTGGGTATCGTGGTCGTGGTTATGTGATTTGATGGAGGATGAATTAAACATCATTATGGTTAGAAAATATTGATTACAAACATATTAAGACCTTTCCTCCATCGAAAAGATATAGGAAAGGTTTTTTTATTAAACTAAAGAGTTATGAGCAAACCTTTGAGAAGTGAAGTGACAATGAGCGGCCGACGCATGGCAGGCGCCCGCGCACTTTGGATAGCAAACGGAATGAAAAAAGAGCAAATGGGCAAGCCCATCATTGCAATCGTCAATTCATTCACACAATTTGTTCCGGGACACACCCACCTACACGAAATCGGACAAATAGTGAAAGCCGAAATTGAGCGTCTGGGTTGTTATGCCGCCGAATTCAACACCATAGCCATCGACGACGGCATAGCCATGGGTCACGACGGCATGCTGTATTCGCTGCCCTCGCGCGACCTGATTGCCGACAGCGTTGAATATATGGTGAACGCTCACCGCGCCGATGCAATGATTTGCATCAGCAACTGCGACAAAATCACTCCGGGTATGCTCATGGCATCGATGCGACTGAACATCCCCACCATCTTCTGCTCGGGAGGCCCGATGGAAGCCGGTCACCTCGGCAACCGCGCCCTCGACCTCATCGACGTGATGATTGACTCTGCCGACAGCTCGGTTGACGACGACACTGTGGCAAAAGTAGAAGAATTTGGATGCCCCACATGCGGCTCTTGCTCAGGTATGTTCACTGCCAACTCGATGAACTGCCTCAACGAAGCCATTGGTATGGCGCTTCCGGGCAACGGCACCGTGGTGGCAACTCATGCCAATCGCGTGGAACTCTTTAAGCGCGCTGCCCGACAAATAGTGAAGAACGCCTACGCCTACTATAACGACGACGATGACAGCGTGCTGCCTCGCAGCATAGCCACACGCCAGGCAATGCTCAATGCCATGACCCTCGACATTGCCATGGGCGGAAGCACAAACACTGTGCTACACCTGCTTGCAATTGCCAACGAAGCCGGAGCAAATTTCACAATGAAGGACATCGACATGCTTTCACGCAAAACTCCGGTGCTCTGCAAAGTGGCTCCTAACTCAAAGATATATCATGTTGAAGACGTCAACCGCGCCGGCGGCATCATGTCGATAATGGGCATACTTGCCAAGCAAGGACTTGTTGACACTAACGTGAAGCGCGTCGACGGGCTCACCCTGGGCGAAGCCATCGACACCTACTCAATCGAAGGCAACAAATTCGGCAACGACGCTCGCGAGCTGTGGCTCAGTGCACCGGCTGGCGTGCGCACCACCAAGATGGGCAGCCAATCGAGCCACTACAAGGAACTCGATGCCGACCGCGCCGAAGGCTGTATTCGCGACTTTGAACATGCCTATGTGAAAGACGGCGGTCTGGCAGTTCTCTACGGCAACATTGCCAACGACGGCTGCGTGGTGAAGACTGCCGGCGTCGATGAAAGTATATTCCACTTCACCGGCAAAGCCAAAGTGTTTGAAAGCCAGGACGACGCTGTTGAAGGCATCCTCAACGACCAAGTTGAAGCAGGCGACGTGGTGGTTATCACCTATGAAGGTCCTAAGGGCGGACCGGGTATGCAAGAGATGCTCTACCCAACATCGTACATCAAGTCGAAGCACCTTGGCAAATTGTGCGCCCTCATCACCGACGGCCGATTCTCGGGCGGAACATCGGGCTTGTCAATCGGACACATATCGCCCGAAGCAGCTCGCGGTGGAAACATCGCTCTGGTGCACGACGGCGACATCATCGACATCAACATTCCTGAACGCACTATCAACCTGATGATTAGCGACGAAGAACTTGCTGCACGACGCGCTGCCGAGGAAGCCCTTGGCAATGCCGCCTTCAAGCCCAAGAAGCGCAACCGCGTGGTTTCGAAAGCTCTGCAAGCCTACGCATCGATGGTGACCTCAGCCGACCGCGGAGGTGTGCGCGAATAAACGCAAACAAAAAAACAATAGATAACCAATCGAATAACAACCAAACAACATTACTGAGATATGGGGCAGAAAATTTTAGGAGCCGAGGCATTAATACGCTCGCTCATCGCCGAAGGTGTTGACACCACATTCGGCTATCCGGGAGGCGCAATTATACCAGTGTTCGATGTGCTCTACGACTACAAAAAAGACATTCGCAACATACTTGTTCGTCACGAGCAAGGCGCAATTCATGCAGCGCAAGGATTTGCACGAGTCAGCGGCAAACCCGGTGTTGTGATAGTTACCTCTGGTCCCGGTGCCACAAACGTAATCACCGGTTTGAGCGACGCCAACATGGACAGCACACCGCTGGTGGTTATCACCGGACAAGTGGGCTCGGCTGCCCTGGGCAGCGATGCTTTCCAGGAAACCGACGTCATCGGCATCACACAGCCTCTCACCAAGTGGAGCTATCAGATACGCAGCGCCGAGGACATTGAATGGGCTGTGGCTCGCGCCTTCTACATCGCGTCGTCAGGCCGTCCGGGTCCTGTAGTGCTCGACTTTGCAAAGAATGCTCAAAACGAAAAAATCGAGTGGAAAGAATACAAAAAATGCAACTACATTCGCAGCTACGAACCTTTCCCGATTATCAACAATAAAGAACTGCGCGAGGCTGCCGACCTAATCAACGACGCAAAGCGCCCGTTCATCATTGCCGGAAATGGCGTAACCATCTCAGGCGCCGAAAAAGAGTTGCTGCAACTTGCTGAGAAAGCCAACATCCCAATGTGCAACACTCTGCTCGGACTGTCGTCGGTGCCCTCCAACCACCCGCTTAACGTGGGCATGATTGGTATGCACGGCAATGTGGCATGCAACATAGCCACCCTAAATTGCGACCTCATCATCGCCGTTGGCATGCGCTTCAGCGACCGCGTGACCGGACATCCTGCCAAGTTTGCACCTCAAGCAAAAATCATACACATCGACATCGACTGCAGCGAGTTCAACAAGAACATCAGCGTTGACACCAGCATTCACGGCGACGCCAAGGAAGTGCTCAAGCAACTCATTCCGCTCATCGCACCGGCTGCGCACGACGAATGGCTCGCCAGCTTCGACGACGACTGGAAGATTGAAACCGAAACCGTAATCGCCGAAGAACTCAATCCGCAGGACGGCCAGATTAAGATGGGACAAGTGGTGCGCAAAGTGAGCGAAGCCACCGGCAACAAGGCTGTGCTGGTTACCGACGTGGGTCAAAACCAGATGCAAGCAGCCCGATACTTCAAGTTCACCCAACCTCGCAGCATAATCACCTCTGGCGGCCTCGGCACAATGGGCTTCGGACTCCCTGCTGCCATTGGTGCTCAAATAGCCGCTCCCGAGCGCACAGTGTGCTTCTTCACCGGCGACGGCGGCCTGCAAATGACCGTAGAAGAACTGGGAGTGATTCTGCAATACAATCTGCCGGTGAAGATAATCCTGCTCAACAACAACTTCCTGGGCATGGTGCGCCAGTGGCAAGAACTATTCTACCACGAACGCTACTCCGAAACCGAGATGGTGAACCCCGACTTTGTGACCCTGCTTAAAGCCTACGGCATACATGCCGAGGACGTCGACGACATCAACTCCCTCGACGACGCCATCGACCGTATGCTAAAGCACAACGGCGCCTACCTCATCAACGTCAACATCGCTCCCGAAGAACTCGTTTATCCAATGATTCCTGCCGGAAGCGTACTCGACAACATCCTGCTCAGCCGCACTGAGAAATACACTAAGAAACCCAACACCGACTATGACAATCTCTAACACTTTATATACTGTAGCCGTGTTTTCGGAAAACCGTGTGGGTCTGCTCAATCAGATTGCAATCATTTTCACACGCCGGAAACTCAACATCGAGACCCTCACCGTTTCGCCATCGTCGATTAAAGGTGTGCACAAATTCACCATCACCACCTACACCGACAAGCAAACCATTCAGAAACTGGTGCTGCAAATCGAGAAACGCATCGACGTGCTCAAGGCGTTCTATTACACCGACGACGAAATTGTGTTCCAAGAAATAGCACTCTACAAGGTGCCCACCATCAACCTCATCGACGAGCCCAACCTCGAGTCAATCATTCGCAGGCACAACGCCCGCATCCTCGAGATTGCCCGCGAATACACCGTGATTGAAAAAACCGGTCAGAGCGACGAGGTGGAAACACTGTTTGAAGAACTTAAGAAATACGACATACGTCAGTTTGTGCGCAGCGGCCGCGTGGCAATCACCAAGTCGCCTGCCGAATATGTAACAATGTTCATCGACGATCAAGAAAAACGACGAATGCCTAAAGAGAAATGGAGCGACAAAGAATAAAGGAATATAACCACCGCTACTTTCTGGCGCCCGGCGAATGCACGCCCGAAGGCGAGATGCCCGTCACCCTGCTGCTCACACGCATCATTGAAGTTGCCACCGAGCATGCCGACATGTGGGGCGTGGGATATTCCACCCTCGTTACAAGCAACGAGTCGTGGGTGCTCACACGCGTAACCATCGAAATGACAAAGATGCCACCGGTGAACAAAAAGTATGTTTTCAGCACATGGATTGAAAACTACAACCGCCGGTTCTCGCAGCGCAACTTCGAGATTGCCGACGACGAGGGTAATGTTCTGGGATATGCCCGAACACTCTGGGTGGTTATCAACAGCCGCACCCGCGAAAGCGTCGACATCTCAAAATTCAGCTATATGAGCGAGGTGGTGTCGCAGCACCCATGCCCTATCGAACCGCAATCGAAACTACAACCGGTGAGCCAAGGCACAACCGCCCACTATAGTTTCAAGTATTGCGACCTCGACATCAACCAGCACGTCAATAGCGTCCGCTACGTAGAGTTGCTCATGAACCAGCTGCCGCTTGAGGTATATCAAGCCAACCGAGTGAAGCGTTTCGAGATTTCGTATATTCGCGAATGTCGCTATGCCGAGGACGTGACCGTGAAAGTGGACAGCACAACCAACGACGTCCACCTCGAAATCACCGACACCGACGGCAACAGCCACTGCCGCGCACGCATCCTGCTCGAGCCTCGACACGGCAAGCAATAAGCGCGCGACAAAACAAAATAAAAATAACAAATAAAACAAAAAAATAAACTAACGGTTTTTTAAAAACCAAATTTTTAAATTTTTCAAAACTATGGCAATATTAAATTTTGGCGGTGTTGAAGAACAAGTAATCACCCGCGAAGAATTCACTCTTGAAAAAGCAAGAGAAGTATTGAAAGACGAAACAATTGCCGTTATCGGTTACGGCGTGCAAGGCCCAGGTCAAAGTATGAACCTCCGCGACAATGGCTTCAACGTAATCGTTGGACAACGTCAAGGCAAGACATTCGAAAAAGCCATCAACGACGGCTGGAAGCCGGGCGAGACACTCTTCAGCATCGAAGAAGCATGTCAACGCGGCACAATCATCATGTGCTTGCTCAGCGACGCTGCAGTGATGTCGGTTTGGCCAACAATCAAGCAATACCTCACTCCGGGCAAAGCCCTCTATTTCTCTCACGGCTTTGCTATCACCTGGAACGACCGCACAGGTTGCGTGCCTCCTACCGACATCGATGTCATCATGGTGGCTCCTAAAGGTTCGGGCACATCGCTGCGCACAATGTTCCTCGAAGGTCGCGGCTTGAACAGCTCTTATGCTATCTATCAAGACGTAACAGGTCGCGCCTACGAACGCACCATCGCTCTTGGCATTGGCATCGGTTCGGGCTACCTGTTCGAAACCACTTTCCAACGCGAAGCAACTTCCGACCTCACCGGCGAACGCGGCTCGCTCATGGGCGCAATCCAAGGTCTGCTTCTGGCTCAATACGAAGTGCTCCGCGAAAACGGTCACACTCCAAGCGAAGCCTTCAACGAAACAGTAGAAGAACTCACCCAATCGCTCATGCCTCTCTTTGCCGAAAAGGGTATGGACTGGATGTATGCTAACTGCTCTACTACAGCACAACGTGGTGCTCTCGACTGGATGACTCCATTCCACGATGCCATCAAGCCCGTTGTTCAACGCCTCTACGAAAGCGTCAAATCAGGTAACGAAGCACAGATTTCTATCGACAGCAACTCGCAACCCGACTACCGCGTGAAGCTCAACGAAGAGTTGCGTGCCCTGCGCGAAAGCGAGATGTGGCAAACTGCCGTTACCGTTCGCAAGCTCCGTCCCGAGAACAACTAATCGTTACAAACGAAAATTACTACAATAAGCCCGCATAACTTTAGCTTATTGCCAATACGTGGTTCATTCAAAATAAAACAAAACTTTTGGAATGAACCGCTTTATATTTTTAATTTTTTTTAAAATATGCAACAAAACAAGTGTTTATTTCTTGTTTTTTAGAATTATAATCTGTAATTTCGCAGTAAACAAATAAGTAACAGCAACCAACAACTTTGTACTTGGTTTCGCCGCAGATGGTAAAACCAACAATAAACATATAGCTACTATGATTCTACCAATATATTTATATGGACATCCCGTGTTGAGACAAACAGCCGCATGCGTCGATGCCTCCTACCCCGAACTGAGCACCTTGCTTGAGAACATGAAAGAAACTATGTATGAAAGCGACGGCATTGGCATTGCAGCCCCGCAAGTGGGCGTAAGCGCAAAGATTGTATACATCGATGCTTCGTGCCTTGCCGACACTTTCCCCGAACTTGCCCACAGCAAAATGGTGCTTATCAATCCCGAAGTAACCGTGATTGACGACGGGAAAAAAGTAACTCGCGAAGAAGGCTGTCTCAGCTTGCCGGGCATACACGAAAATGTCACCCGAATCGAGAAGATTCACCTGAAATGGCAAGACGAAAACTTTCAGGTTCACGAACAAGACATAGAAGGATATTTGGCACGAGTGGTGCAGCACGAATGTGACCACCTCGACGGCAAAGTGTTCATCGACCACATTTCCTCAATCCGCAAACAGTTAATCAACAACAAATTAAAAAAGATTGTTGACGGAAAGATTCGATGCACATATCGCACTCGCGCCGTGAAAAAATAGACAATCTATGCCTCCTCCACCAAATTTATCCACAATAAATTAATAGAGTATAAAAACCGGCTCAAGTAAAAAAAAACGACAAACAACAAACTTACAAATTCAACCTATGGACACAAAAATACTTATTGTCGACGATGAAGAATCGATTTGTGAGATACTGCAATACAACCTTGAATTGGAAGGCTATTCGGTAACCGTGGTATCGAGTGCCGAGCAAGCACTCAAGCAGGACATCAAATCGTTTTCACTCATCATTCTTGACATAATGATGAAGAACATAAACGGATTTGAATTTGCTAAAAAGTTGAAATCGAATCCCGATACTGAATTCACACCAATCATGTTCTGCAGCGCGCTCAACAGCGAAGATTCGCGCATCAAAGGACTCAATATCGGTGGTGACGACTACATCACCAAGCCATTTCGCATTCGCGAAGTGCTTGCACGTGTGCGCAGCCTGATTCGCCGCTCGCAAATGGTGCAACGCTTCAGTCAAATTGAAAGTACCGGCGCCATCGACGATAGTTCCGACATCGAATTCAAGGGCTTGATCATACATCGCAAAAACAAGCAATGCCTCATCGACGACGTACCTGTGAAACTCACCAAGACCGAATTCGAACTGCTCCAATTCTTCATTTCCAACCCAAACTGCATCTACACCCGCAAGGAAATCATCACAAAGATTTGGGGACGCAACGACGATGTCACCGAACGAGCCATCGACACAAATATCACACGCTTGCGCAAGAAGATTGGCGACTATGGCAAATACCTAACCACGCGTCTTGGCTACGGCTATGGATTCCAAACTCAATTGGAGAAATAGCAAACTATTGCGCGCTTTTGCCGTATCCTCAGCAGCATTCTGGATACTAACCATAGTATTCATCATCATGCTGCTATACGTCAATTCGCTCGCCACAAGGTGGATAATCATAGCAGTCTACCTGGTGATTACCACGTTGTGCAATGTGGCTGCCTCACTATTCATATTTGCAAACATCCACGACGCACAAATTGTGTTGCGGCTGGTAAAAAGCGTGCTGCTGGGCAGCGAACTGAAAAAACCTCAAAACCTGTGGCAATCGCAGATGCAGCGAATTGCCGATATGATTTATTCGCAAGCCAAGAAAGTACAGGACGAACGAGAACATATTCGCCTCGAGCAACAAAAGAAACTTGAAGAGCAAAAAGAGTTGATGCTGTCGAAGCAAGTGATTGCCAACAACCTTAACCACGAAATAAAAACACCCATTGGCATCATTCAGGGATATATCGACACCATGATTGACCACGACAGCGAGATAACGCCCGAAATGCGCCGTCAATTCCTGCGCAAATGCCTCGACAACACCCAGCGACTGCAAAACATAGCTTACAACATGAGCCTAATCACACGCATCGAGAACGGCAAAGAAGCCATCCAGATGGACAAGGTGAACCTCTCGGATATTCTAAGCAACACCGCCGACGACCTGACACCGATTCTCGAAAAAAGCGGTATGCGCTTCATTAACCGTCTGCCCGACACATTAGTTGTAAGGTCAAACAAGAATATGCTTTACAGCATTTTCAGCAATCTAATCAAGAATGCCGCATTCTATTCCGACGGCACAACAATTGTGGTTGAGCAACTCGACCGCAGGCACCTTTCGTTCCGCGACAACGGCAAAGGCGTTGCACCCGAATATCTGCACAAGATTTTCGAACGCTTCTATCGCATCGACCTCGACAAAAAACGCAACCTAAGCAGCAGCGGATTGGGATTGTCTATCGTGAAGGAATCGGTGGAATTGTGCGGATGGCGCATCAGCGCCCACAACTACCCCGGCGGCGGCTTGCAATTCATCATCACACTCTAAGAGCCTGACCCACAACAAATGTTAAAAGCAGAGGTTGTATAGTTTGAGGCAAGTTTTGTTTTGAGCCAAAGGAGCATAGCGAGCTATGTGACTGCGGCGAAAAGCGAAAATCGACCAAAATATACGACAGGGCAGCACATTTATCACCAAAAGAATGCTGTTATTTGAAATAATAGTTGGAGAAGGATTGTTATCCATTATGGTTATATGCGTTAAATCATATAAAAAGTATCTTATCATCAATTGTTTATACAAGAGGAAATGCCTTTGCACGGACATTCATTGGCATCTTCGTCCGTGCTTAACGGTTATGTGGCTCGCCACACTCCCTTTTAAGCACGAATAAATCTGCTCAATGACTGCCCGCCTCTGCTTCAACAGTTGCTGCGGGACAGGCTCTAAACTTACTGCCCTGAATTATTTGCCCGCCAGCCAATCTTTTATTCAAGCGGTGGGTGAACTCGTAGTTCTTCATACCCCAGCGGCTTGCAATTCATCATCACTTTATAAACTTGCTACCCTGAATTATTTGCCCGCCAGCCAATCTGTTATTCAAGCGGTGGGTGAACTCGTAGTTTTTCATACCCCAGCGCGGGAAAACCAGCAAATCGGCAGGCGACTGCGACACGAATCGCTCAACTGCCAAGTCGCTGCGCAAATACTGCAGCACCTGCAAGCATACGTCGATATATTCATCGGCAGTCCACTCAATCAGTTCAACTTCGCCGTTGGCATACATCTGAGCAAGACGTGTGCCCCTAATCACCTGCAATTGGTGCAACTTAACCGTCGACAGCGGCAGCCGTGAGATGCGCTCGGCTGTTGCCGTGAAATCGCAGAGCGTTTCGCCCGGAAGCCCTAATATCAAATGGGCGCCGCACAGCACTCCGTGCTGCGCTGTCCGCTGCACAGCATCCACCACATCAGCCCACGAGTGACCGCGGTTGATTAGCTGCAGTGTGCGGTCGTGCGATGTCTCAACGCCATATTCAACCATCACAAAGGTGCGTTGTGCCAGTTGCGACAAATAGCTGAGCAACTCGTCGGGCATGCAATCGGGCCGCGTGGCAATAATCAGCCCCACCACCCCTTCTTGGTTCAGCGCCTCCTCATAGAGCTGCTTCAGTTGCGAAATGTGGGCATAGGTGTTGGTGTAAGCCTGGAAATAAGCCAGATATTGCATCTGCGGATACTTTCGTGCAAAAAACTCCTTACCTCTGCCTATTTGTTCGGCAACCGAGATACGCGTCCGGCAATAGGCGGGATTAAACGACTGATTGTTGCAATATATGCAACCACCGTATCCCTTTGTGCCGTCGCGATTAGGGCACATAAACCCCGCATCGATAGCAATCTTCTGCACCTTGCCATCGAAGTGCTTGCGCAGGAATTCTCCGTAATCGTAGTAGCCAACTGCCATTATTATTTACAGCTTCACCGTCTTGTTGATGAGATAATTATCGAGTATTGTCATGGCTGCCATTGCCTCAACAATGGGCACAGCACGCGGCAACACACACGGGTCGTGCCTGCCCTTTGCCTTCAGCACAATGGCGTTGCCGTCGGCATCGATGGTTTCAACATCTTTCAGCAGCGTAGCCACCGGCTTGAATGCCACCCTGAAATATATATCCTCGCCATTCGATATGCCGCCCTGTATGCCGCCCGAATAATTGGTTACGGTGGAAACCTTACCTCCATCGCTGGTGAATCGGTCGGCAACCTCACTGCCTCGCTTGGTGGCAAAGCCGAATCCCAGCCCATACTCAAAGCCCTTAACGGCATTGATGCTGAGCATTGCCGCTCCCAACCGGGCATGCAGACGTCCGAACACCGGTTCGCCCAATCCCACAGGCACGCCCTTCACCACACAGGAGATTACTCCGCCAATGGTGTCGCCGTCGGCTTTCACCTGTGCAATCAGGTCAATCATTCTTTGGGCAGTGGCAACGTCGGGGCAACGGACAATATTATCGTCGATTCTCGACAAGTCGTACTTGCTATAGTCGGCATCGAGCGCAATGTCACCCACCTGCGAGGTGTAAGCAGCCACACTGATGCCAAGCTGCGAAAGCGCCTGGCGGGCAAACGCTCCACCCACCACACGCGCCGCCGTTTCGCGTGCCGACGAACGTCCGCCGCCACGATAGTCGCGCAAACCGTATTTCGACGTGTAGGTGTAATCGGCGTGCGACGGACGGAAGCACTTGGCAATATTGCCATAGTCGGCTGAGTGATGGTCTTCGTTTTCAATCACAAAGCCGATTGGCGTACCGGTGGTTTTTCCTTCAAACAGACCTGAAAGAATCTTCACACAGTCCTTTTCGTTGCGGGCTGTAACAATTGCCGATTGTCCGGGACGACGTCGGTCGAGCTCACGCTGAACAGCTTCAACGTCAACCGCTATGCCTGCCGGCATACCATCAATCACACCACCTATTGCCGCTCCATGCGACTCGCCAAATGTGGTCAGGCGGAATATTTCTCCAAATTCGTTTCGCATATCATCACTTGTGGGGAGGAAAAAACAAATTCCGTTATTTTTCAACAATAATATCGGCTACCGAGGCTCGCACATATCCCACCAAATCGGCAGGTGCAATTTTCAGCTGCAAACCTCTCACACCGGCACTCACATAGATGTAGCCGAACTCCATGCATGTGCTGTGGAAATAAGTTGGGAACGTCTTCTTCATTCCCACCGGCGAACAACCGCCGCGAATATATCCCGTGGTGGGCAACAACTCCTTCATCGGAATCAAATCAACCTTTTTGTTGCCCGACACCTTTGCCGCTTTCTTCAAATCCACTTCAGCATCGCCGGGCACCACGCACACAAAGTGCCCGGTCTTGTCGCCTTTCAGCACAAGAGTCTTGAACACTTGGCGAATGTCCTCGCCCAATTGCGTGGCAATATGCGATGCTGCAAGGTCGTTCTCGTCCACCTCATACGGCACAAGTTCATATTTTATCTTTGCCTTATCCAGCAGCCGTGCTGCGTTTGTCTTATTGATTCCCGACATTAGCTATTTCAATTTTCGATATAGGTTTACAAAAATACAAAAAATAAATCTCCCAAGTGGCAAAGTGATGCAAAAATTTTGGCAATCCCGTCCACTGCACGCCAAGCAAAACAAAGGCACCCTCGTGAGCGAGAGTGCCTTTTGCAAATATCGTGTCGTGCTTGTGGTGCCTTACTTGTCCATAGTGAGCAGCAATTCTTCGTTGCTGCGGGTTTTTTCCATCTGGTCCTTGATGAATTCCATAGCTTCCACCGTGGTGCGGTCGCTCAAGAAATTGCGCAACACCCACATGCGAGCATTCAGTTCGGGGCGGATGAGCAAATCGTCGCGACGTGTGCTCGAAGCCACAATGTCGACAGCCGGGAAGATGCGCTTGTTCGACAACTTGCGGTCGAGCTGAAGTTCCATATTGCCCGTGCCTTTGAATTCCTCGAAAATCACTTCATCCATCTTGCTACCGGTTTCGATGAGTGCAGTGGCAATGATGGTGAGGCTGCCGCCACCCTCAATGTTGCGAGCAGCGCCGAAGAATCGTTTTGGTTTCTGCAACGCATTGGCATCTACACCACCCGAAAGAATCTTGCCCGAAGCAGGCTGATTGGTGTTGTAGGCGCGAGCCAGACGAGTGATTGAGTCGAGCAATATCACCACATCGTGGCCACACTCCACCATTCGCTTGGCGCTTTCAAGCACCAGCCCGGCAATCTTCACATGGCGCTCTGCCGGTTCGTCGAAGGTAGAAGCAATAACATCGGCACGCACGCTGCGACGCATGTCGGTAACTTCCTCAGGACGTTCGTCGATGAGCAAAATAATCAGGTGAGTGCGCGGATGATTTTCGGCGATGGCATTGGCAATATCCTTCAGCAGCACTGTCTTACCGGCTTTTGGAGGAGCCACAATCAAGCCACGCTGACCTTTACCGATTGGCGAGAACATATCAACCACGCGCATCGAAATGTTAGGATTCTTTTTGCTCACAAGGTCGAACTTCTCGTCGGGAAACAGCGGTGTGAGGTGTTCAAACGGCACGCGGTCACGCGCAATTTCCGGATTGGTGCCATTCACAGTGTCGATGCCACACAGCGGGAAATATTTTTCGCCTTCGCGCGGCGGACGAATATTGCCCTCAACTATATCGCCGGTCTTGAGGCTGTATTGCTTGATTTGCGCTTGCGACACATACACATCGTCGGGCGAAGTGAGATAATTATAGTCCGACGAGCGCAAGAATCCATAGCCGTCAGGCATCACCTCAAGCAGGCCTTTACCCTTGAGTATGCCCTCAAAATTATATGGATTGTCGAGATATGGATTGTCCTGTTGTTGTTGCTGTGCCTGTTTTTGCTTCTGCTGTTTTTTCTGTCTTTTCGATTTAGGCTGCTCTTTTTCAACCTTTGGTTCCTGCAGAATTATGGTAGCCTTGGCAGCCTCTTCGGCAGCGCGCTTGGCCTCCTCGGCAGCACGTTTGGCAGCTTCTTCTCGTTCTTGCTGCGAACGTGGGCGGAAGCTGGCAGCCGCTGGGAAAAACTCGTCGAGCGAGTTTTCTTTCTTTTCCTGAGTGGCACCGCTTGGAGTGAACACGCGCGGAGTGAATGTGCGCAGGGCGTTAGGCTCCGCCTGCTCGGTGTTGGCAGCTTCGGTGGCAGGGGCAGCAGGCTCGTTGACAGGCTGCTGAGCCACTTCGTTGGTAGGCTGTGCAACCTCAGCTACAGGTTCTTCAGCTTGGGCTGCAGGCTGCTGTGCTTGAGCATCCGCCTCAGCCACTGCCTGATTTGCATCGACAGGCTCACTTGCACGCTGTTTTCTGCGCGTTTTCTTTGGTTCGGCAGCAGGCTTCACCTCAGCAACAGGTTGCTCGGCGGCAACAGGCTGCTCGGCGACAGCGGGTTGTTCGGCGGCGGCAGTTTTGGGAGCTGCTTCATCCTTAGCCTTTTTGCTCACAGTTTTGGTTGTTGTCCTTTTTGCTGTTTTCTTGGCAGCCGTTTTTTTGTCGGCCTGTTCCTTATCCTGTGCCGGCTTCTCAGCCCTTTTTCTCGGAGCTTTTTTCTCCTTGGCGTCATTTGCCTTCTCCTTCGAAGCCGTTTCAGCCTCGTGGTCGATAATTGCATAAGCCAAAGTTTCTACCGATTCCGAATCTGCCTTTTTGATACCAAACGACTTGGCAAGTTCGCGCAGTTCCGATTCGCTCATTTCATTGAGTTGTAATAAAGTGTACATAAGATGTATTCTGTTATTCCTTGGAGTATCTTCGCCATTGCATGCATTTAAAGCCTACACCATTACAGAGGTGGGCAAAGCATTGCAATATGCAATAAACATATTTCTCCTTGATTAAAAATAAACGCTTAAAAATAAATTAGTTAGGAATTAACATCGAAGTGCGAGCCACGCTTCCGTCCTCGGGCTCCAGCCGATGTCAGAGTTGATATTTTATGCAAATTTACGAATTTTTTCTTACAATACAATCTTTTGCCCAAAAAGTTTACTCCAAACACACCATTTTTTGGTATTTTTGCAACTCACATCAACAACATATTATACTCAACAAACATCAACATAAAAAAATCCGGCGATGATACAGTTTCAATGCGACTATAACGAAGGGGCTCACCCGGCAATTATGCAACGCCTCATGACCACCAATATGGAGCAGACCGTTGGCTACGGCGAAGACCCTTACTGCGACATGGCACGCAAAGCCATTGCCCAAGCGATGGCCATGCCTGATGCCGACATTCATTTTCTGGTGGGCGGCACGCAAGCCAACACCACAGTGATTGCGTCGCTACTGCGTCCTTATCAGGGCGTAATATGCGCTCACACAGGTCACATCAACGTGCACGAAACCGGCGCCATCGAACACACCGGGCACAAGGTGCTGAGCCTGACGGCAACCGACGGCAAAATCACTGCCGGACAGATTGAGCAGACGGTTATCGACCATCGCAACGAGGATGGTCCGGAGCACATGGTTCAGCCCGGCATGGTGTACATATCGTTTCCCACCGAGACAGGCACCATCTACACCCACCAACAACTGGAAGCCATCTACGCCATTTGCCGGAAATATTCGCTGCCGCTATTCATCGACGGGGCGCGCCTGGGCTACGGACTCGCTGCCGAAGGCTGCGACATCACACTGCAGCAAATTGCACGCTTGTGCGACGTGTTCTACATTGGCGGCACCAAGGTGGGAGCCTTGTTCGGCGAGGCTGTGGTATTCACCAATCCCATTTATTGCAACAAGCATTTCCGCTATCACATCAAGCAGCAAGGCGGCATGCTTGCCAAGGGCAGACTGCTGGGCATCCAGTTCCTCGAGCTGTTCAGCAACAACCTGTATTTGACCATCGCATGCCACGCCGTCCGGCAAGCCATGCGCATCAAGGAAGCATTTGCCGCCAAGGGCATAGCCATGTTGGTGGATAGTCCCACCAACCAACAGTTTGTAATCCTCACTCCCGCCCAAATAGCTGCGCTAAACGAGGAATTTCTTTTTTCGATATGGGCGACAATCGACTCCGGACATATTGCCGTGCGATTCTGCACAAGTTGGGCAACAAAAACAGAATCGGTTGACCGACTCATTGAGGCAATCAACCGACTATAACAATAGTGGCATTGCATTGTCATGCCACCCCTCTCTCTCTCACTCCACCCACACCGAATAGTGGCGGGCACATGCTCGGCGCGCTGCCAGCATGCATGCCTCTGCCTCCTCGTCGCTAAGCCTCTGCGACGAGCCGTAGAGCCGGCAGTTGTTGCCCTCGACGGTGGTGCGGAACACCGGAGCAATTAGTGCCTGAAACCACGTGCAGGCAGCAGTGAACCGTCCCATCTTGTAGTTGAGGTGATAACCGTCGCGAGTGAATTCCTTGGCATCGTGTGCCATGGCTCGCAGGTTCTGTATGGCAGTGCCCGTGGGAATGACAATTTCAATAGGCGTTGATTCCACAAGCTTTTCGTTGCAACTCATTATGTTCTGATACATTGCCAACTGGTTGCTTGAGTATTTCGGGAAATCGGGATGATTGGATGTTGTGGCGTAAGCCCACGTTTGCTGCCAAGCGATGCAAGCACCGGCATTGCGGCAATTGAAGCGCAGCACTTCCATGAGTTTGTCGAGCCACGGCTGATAACTGCTGTATAGTCCCGAATAACCCGACGCCTGCTGCACGACAATCACATCCCACTTCTCGTCGAGCAAGCCATCAAGCAGCGATGCCGCCTTGTTCACCGTCACCCAATGGTTCTTGGTTGATTTATAATAGACGTAAGGCGTGGTGCCGTTTTCATACTCCTTGCAGTGGCGTTCCAGTGTACACCCTCCGATATACAATCTGCCCAACACCACATTGTGAATGCCGGCTGCTGCCAGCAAGTTTGGCAAATACATCATGCCGTCATCGGTGAAACTGTTGCCCACACCCAAAATACGTAGCGTGTCGGGCTCCTGTGGCAAACTATAATTGGTTAATCCGCTTGCTGCACCGGCATTGAGTGCACCAGCCAAAACCAAAAACAACACAACTAAAGTCTTTTTCATAACTCAATTACGATTCTCACTATTAATTATTATTTTTGTATATAAACCTCACATATTCTTGGTCATGCTTGCCCACCCTGAACACATCGGCTGAACGTAACCCCAGCACCCATACAATCGCGCCATCAACCTCCAGCAACCAAGTCTCGCGCTTGGCAAGTTCGGTCAGCTTGGCATCGGCAAACAGGTCGCTAACAAGCTTGGTGCCACGCATGCCAAACGGACGCATGCGGTCGCCAACACGCTGGTGACGCAGCACAGCCCGCCCGGCGCCAAGAATCTCGGTAGAGAATGCCACGCTAAAGCAGCCGTCGACCATCGAAGGCACGAATATGCCTGACACCCGTTCGACAGTCACCTCTATCGGCTGTGCAACACCGCAATCCAGCGGGAACGGCACCTCTACATCGTCAGGCAAAAGTCTACGCTCGCACAACGTGAGGCAATCGCGCTCTACGTTAAGCATATGAGTTTCGCTCACAAAGCGCTTTCCACTCATGCCCATTGCCCGAAATATTTCATGCGCCTGCACGCTGTTGAAACCATAGCGGTTGACGATGTGGAAAAGCATCGGTTCGCCTGCCTCGCCCATTGCAGCAATGCGGCGTGTGTCCACTTCAAGAGCGCCGCCACCCGTCTGCTTCACAATTGCCTTCTCGCATTCGGCAACCAAAAAGCGGAACAATTGCCATTCGGCACGCATATCTGCCACTGTTCGACGCAATCCCGCTTTTGCCTCGGGCAACATGTCGTAGACCTGAGGCAACACCACATTGCGCACTTGATTGCGGCGATAGTCGGTGCCCAGATTGGTACTGTCCACCACATAATCCACACCAAGCTGTTTCAAATAGTTCTCAACATCGATGCGGCTCACCTCGAGCATCGGGCGAACAATGAGCCCGTTACGGGGCTTTATCGACGCCAACCCCTGCACACCACTGCCACGAAAAGCATTCAGGAAGAATGTCTCCACAGCATCGTCGGCATGATGTGCCACTGCAATAGCTTGACAGCCACGCTCCAGCAGCACACGACGGAACCAGGCATAACGCAATTCGCGGCAAGCCATCTCGGTGGAAACGCCATGAGCGCTCTCGTAAGCCGCCACATCGAAGTGCTCAACCAACAGCTCAACGTCTCGCTCCGTGCACAGATTTCTCACAAATGCCTCATCGCGATTGCTCTCGTCGCCTCGCAGATGAAAATTGCAATGCACTGCCAGCACACCATAGCGCAACGCCAGCAGCACCTCGAGCAACGCCACCGAATCGGCTCCGCCGCTCAACGCCACCAGCACTCTGCCGCCATCGGCTTTCAGCAACCGATGCCTTGCAATTGACTGTGCAACCTCCTGTTGGAATTCTTCACGTTTCATAAGGGCAAAATTACAACAAAAAACCATCACAACACACACCTAACCACACATTCTTGAATGCTTGCCACATTATTTTTAGCAAAAAGGACCATCGGCTGCGCGGCCCGACAAAATAATATGCTCCGTTCTGCTAATGATTTGCACAAATTTTTGTAAATTTGCGTCAAAATAAAAAGAACAACATATTATGACAGAAAAAATACAGGCTCTGAAGGAGCAAATCGAGGCAATGACAGCAGCCAATGCCGCCGAATTGGAGGCCCTGCGCATAAAATATTTGAGCAAGAAAGGCGAAATCACAGCACTCTTCAGTGACTTCAGAAATGTACCAAACGAGCAGAAACGCGAAATCGGTCAGAAGCTCAACGAACTCAAGACACTTGCCACCGACAAGATAAATGCACTCAAACAAGCCTTTGAGGACAGCGCAATGGAGAACGTCGACATCGACCTCACCCGCACTGCCGCCCCACAGGAAATTGGCACACGCCACCCCATATCGCTTGTGCGCAAAGAAATCATCGACATCTTCTCGCGCCTGGGCTTCACTATTGCCGAAGGCCCCGAAGTGGAAGATGACTGGCACGTGTTTTCGTCGCTCAACTTTGCCGACGACCACCCTGCCCGCGACATGCAGGACACTTTCTTCATTCAGCGCTCGCCCGACGTGCTGCTGCGCACCCACACATCAAGCGTGCAAAGCCGTGTGATGGAACATGCTCAGCCGCCCATCCGCATCATCTGCCCGGGTCGCGTATATCGCAACGAAGCCATCTCGGCCCGCGCCCACTGCTTCTTCCATCAGGTGGAAGCTCTCTACGTTGACAAGAACGTGACATTTGCCGACCTCAAACAGGTGCTTCTCTATTTCGCACAAGAAATGTTTGGACCCGAAACAAAGATTCGTTTGCGCCCGTCGTACTTCCCATTTACCGAGCCATCGGCAGAAATGGACATCTCTTGCGACCTCTGCGGCGGAAAGGGCTGTGCATTCTGCAAAGGCACCGGATGGGTGGAAATACTTGGCTGCGGCATGGTTGACCCCAACGTGCTCGAAGCCTGCGGCATCGACAGCAAGGTATACACCGGCTTCGCCCTCGGTATGGGCATCGAACGTATCACCAACCTGAAATACCGCGTGAAAGACTTGCGCATGTTCTCGGAAAACGACGTGCGCTTCCTCGAAGAATTCAAGTCGGCACACTAATCATTTGCCAAATATCACAAAAGGCATCAATCTCATCCACATCAGAGATTGTGCCTTTTGTTTATACACAACCACCCAATGACAATCAAGCAACGCTACCAAGCTATCATCAACTGGTTTGAAGCCAACATGCCAACAGCACAAACCGAGCTGCACTACACCTCGCCCTACGAGCTGCTGGTGGCTGTGATACTCTCGGCGCAATGCACCGACAAGCGCATCAACATGGTCACTCCTGCCCTGTTTAAAGCCATGCCCACCCCACAAGCCATGGCGCAATCGAGCGTGGAGGAAATTTACGAATACATCAAAAGCGTTTCGTATCCCAACAACAAGGCGCGCAACCTGTTTGGCATGGCAAATATGCTCGTCGACGTATTCAACGGCGTGGTGCCCGACACCATGGAGGAATTGGTGAAGCTGCCCGGCGTAGGCCGCAAAACGGCAAATGTGATTCTGTCAGTGGTATTCGACCAGGCAGCAATGGCGGTCGACACACACGTTTTCAGGGTGTCGGAACGCATTGGGCTCACCACAGGCAGCCGCACGCCACTCGAAACCGAACGCACCTTGATGAAGCATTTGCCAAAGGAAGTGGTGGCACGCGCCCATCATTGGCTCATTCTGCACGGAAGATATGTTTGCACTGCCCGCAAACCCAACTGTCCCGAGTGTGGCATACGCGACGCCTGCCGGTTCTACAACAAAGCCACAAAAAACGCCGCCGTAAAATAACTTTGTCAGTTAAACCCTATTTCACTATCTTTGCATTACACAAAGCCTAATGGCAGTTTATACATAACACCTATTTAACTATGAACAATAACACCCGAACAACAGCAATACAACTCCTGAAATACGCCATTGTGGGCGTGAGCAATTCGCTCATCACCTTGATTGTGATTTTCATTTGCAACGAAATACTTGGGATGAAGCTTATGCTTGCCGACACCATTGGATATATTGCCGGCGTAATCAACAGCTTCATTTGGAACAAAGAATGGGTGTTTAAGACTCACGACACCAAGATTCTGAAAGAAGCATTCCTGTTTTTAGGCGGATTTCTGCTTTGTTTCGGACTTCAGTTCGTCACGCTGCTCATCATACGCAACCCCATGAAAGACCTTGCTGTGGCAACACTGGGCAGCGACTTCACATTATGCGGTATGGACATCACCTCGATTGGCGAATATGCTGCCGTAATCATAGGTATGGCAGTGTACACGCTGTCGAACTACGCATTCAACCGCTGCATCACCTTCCGCAACCGATAATGCACTTTTTTCAATAGTAACGAGACTGACTATAACGAATCATTTCACCGGTGACAAACCGTTCTCGGCAGCCACTTTTAGCATATATGCATAAGCCTGCTCATAGTTGTTGGCAATCACGCCATCGAGTATGGCATCCTTTATGGCATTCTTAATCACGCCCACAGCCTGCGAAGGCGGCAAAGCAAATGTTGCCATAATCTCCTCGCCCGACACCGGCGGTTGGAAATTGCGCACCCGGTCCTTCTCCTCAATGTCAATCAGCTTCTGACGCACCAAGGCAAAATTCTGTAACAGGCGCTTCACCTTTTGCTGGTTCTTCGAGGTGATGTCGGCTTCGCAAAGCATCATCAGGTCATCGATATCGTCGCCGGCATCAAACAGCAAGCGGCGCACAGCCGAATCGGTCACCTCGTCCTCCACCAACGCAATGGGACGCATGTGCAAACCCACCAGTTTTTTCACATACTTCATGTGCTCGTTCAACGGCAGCTTCATGCGGGTGAACACCTTTGGCACCATCTTTTCGCCCACAAAATTGTGGTTATGGAAAGTCCAGCCAATGCTGTCGTCCCAGCGCTTAGTGGCAGGTTTACCCAAATCGTGGAACACAGCAGCCCAGCGCAGCCACTCGTTTTGGCTCTTTTCTGCCACATTGTCGAGCACCTGCATCGTGTGCCAAAAGTTATCCTTATGTCCTCGTCCGTTCACTGTTTCCACACCCTTCAGCGCAGCCAGTTCGGGGAATATCAAATCGAGCAAACCGCAATCGCTGAGCATGACAAAACCGCGCGACGGACGTTTCGACTTGATGATTTTGGTGAGTTCGTCGATAACACGCTCACGCGAGATAATTTTTATTCGGTCCTTGTTGCGACGAATTGCCTCAAAAGTTTCGGCATAGATTTCAAAATTGAGTTGCGTGGCAAAACGCACCGCACGCATCATGCGCAACGGGTCGTCGGAGAAAGTGATGTCGGGGTCAAGAGGCGTGCGAATGATGCGTCGCTCAAGGTCGCCAATGCCGTCGAACGGGTCAAGCAGTTCGCCATAGTTGCGGCTGTTCACCGACAGCGCCATTGCGTTGATAGTGAAATCGCGTCGGCACTGGTCGTCGTGCAGTGTGCCGTCCTCCACCTTGGGCTTGCGGCTTTCGCGGCTGTACGACTCTCTCCGTGCACCAACAAACTCCAGTTCGATGCCACCACGCTTCACCTGTGCCGTACCAAAATTTGGAAACACTGCCAGATGAGTGCGCTTGCCCCACTTCTCTGCCACAAGTTTTGCCAACTCCAATCCGCTGCCTACAGTAACGAAATCGATGTCCTTCGATGGCCGGTTAAGAAAAATGTCGCGCACATAGCCACCCACCACATAGCATTCGCGCTGCAGGCTGTCGGCTGCCTCGCCCACCATATGGAAAACTGAACCACTCAAATGTTCTTCGATTCTGTTCTTGTCAATCTTCATTGGCAAAATATTGTATTTTTTGTTATTGTAAAAAAAATAAATGTCCCCGCCGAAAGCTAATAATCATTCCGACAGTTGAATCAGTTCTTCGGGCATCACGGTGATGCACTCTGCCCCGTCGGCGGTGATGACGTAGGTGTTTTCGATACCCACAGCGCCCACATGAGGAATAACGAATTTTGGTTCGAGAGCAATCACATTGCCTTGCTCAAGCACATCCTTGCTGCGCGCCGAGAGCACCGGCAACTCGTTGACCTCGATGCCAACGCCGTGACCAATAAAACCAGCCTTCTGGACATGACCCATAAAATAGTCCGACAATCCTGCTTCCTCAGCCATTTCAACGGCGGTTTCGTAGAGGCTGCGTGCCGACACATCGGGGCGTGCCATCGTTTGAATTTTCTTGCAAATCTCCACCGAACAACGATGAGCCTTTTCAGCCAACTCACCCACATCGCCCACCTTGTAGCTGCGAGTCATGTCGGTCATATAGCCGGTGAAATTGCCGCAAGCATCCACCATAACCGTCATGCCATGGCGAATGATGGTGCCGTTAGCCCCAATTGGCAACGATTTGTCGACACCGGCACCGCCCATCGTAAAGTCGTAAGGCGAAGGACTATCGGCATTGTTGCCGCAAATGATATTGCCCATAAACAGTTCCATCGATTGGCCGTAGATTCTGAACAATCCCAGACAACCATTTTGACGCAGACGATGCTCCAATTCAATTTGCAACTCAACGTCGCTCATGCCCTCGCTGTAGATGTGCGGAATCTGGCGATAACTTTCAACATGCGAGATGCCGCTACGGCGCATCAATTCAATCTCAAACGGCGATTTCACCGCACGAATTTTGCGCATAATGGCAGCACCGTCAACAATGGCAGCACCACCAAAGGCAGCCTGCAAACGCATCACGTCGTTATATGGCATATCCATTTCAAGAGCCAGTGTTGCAGGCTTGCTATCGAGGAACTCCACTATCTGCTCCGGCTTGCGTATATACACCACATTGTCACCGCCCAGTCCTACAGGACGGCGCACAAAATACTTCACATCGCCCTTGGCAGTGATGTAGGTGTAACCGGCAATCACACGGCTCGCCGTGTAATAGAGGTTGGCATTCGAACTGATGAGAATTGCATCGGCACCATGCTCGGCTATCGATGCTGCTATTCGTTCAACACGACGGGAAATTTCATCTTCCCATCCCTTGGATATGATATTGTTCATGTTGTCGTTCATAATTTTTCCGTTTCTAAAAAAAAAATCAACTATATCGGCAAATTTGTCCACCTTAAGGTCGTATCCCTCGCAGTTTCCAAATCCATACGATGCATAGACAAAAGGCATACCACTTTGATGCGCATTGTTGCAATCGCTCTGTGTATCACCTACATACACCGGCATTTTCAGCCCGTGCTTTTGCTTGAGATATGACAGATTTTCCGATTTAGTGCCCCGACGCATGCCATACGACAAATAGTCGTAGATATAATCGGTGATTCCGGTGAATCGCATGAAATTTGGCAAGCCGTTGGCGCCACAGTTGCTAAGCAAAAATATCCTGTAACGCTCCGCCAATCGGCGGATGCCCTCCTGCATATCGGGGTAAGGCACACCACCAATCACCGGCAGCAACGCATCTTCGATTTCATCGACACGAGCCAGAAACCGTTTTGATTCTATCGCCAAGCCATAGCGGCGCGACAGCATCACAAGAATGTCGTCGATGGTACTGCCAATGGCTTGCTTCAACACCGATTCATCGACCGTGATTGCCAGACCAAGCTCGCCAAAAGCCACATTCCACACCTCGGCATACGATTTCATCGCATCCCACAAGGTGCCATCCATGTCGAAAATCAGCGAATCAACTTTGCTTTTATCGATATTCATCATCCCCCTCCTTCTTCTTATGGCAGTTAATCATTCGACGGAGTGATGATGATGCCCACATCGTTGATGTTGCTAACGGTGTCGCGATTGCTCATGCTCTGCCAAAGCACAATGCGATGAATTGAATGGGCAGGCACATGAGTGAGCACCACCTGCTTGAACTGATACAAGGCGCCAAAGCCCGAACCCTTCCACGTGCCGTATTTGTCGGCAAGCTCCACGTTGATGATTCGGCGCTTCAGCCGGTAATTATCGCCGATGAAATCGGCAGTGATGCTCAGGTTTCGGTAGGCATATGCCTGGTCGTGCCTGATGGCAACGGCAATGTCGTAATAGCCGAGCGAATCGCCATATTGCGGAGTGAAATATAGCGGGCTGTTGTGAGTCCATCCGGCTTCAGGCACGTCACTAAACTCGCTATAAGAAGAATGCTTAGGCGAACAAGCGCCCAAGCACACCAATATAGCCACAGCAACACACGTGAGCAAAGATATGCTCACGTTGCTGTCACTGCTTGTTCTCTTTGTTTTCGTTGCGTCGGTCATCTGCTCCAGCTTGCGTTTCACGTTTTCTGCCGTTCGCTCCGCGGTTGTTACCACCACGGCGACGGTTGTTGTTTCGGTTTTGCTCACCTCCACCATTACGCGGCTGCTGGCCCTCGCCGGGCTTTGCCGGTTGTTGCTGTTGGTCAACGCCCTGCTGCTGTTGAGCAGCTGCAGCATTGCGCTGTTCGCCCGACTTGCGGTTTCGTCTGTCACGACCCTGCTGACGCTGTCCGTCGTCCTGACGCTCACCGCGACCACCACGACCACCATCGCGACGTTTCTTCTTCTTTTTGTCGAAACGCGACACACTGTCCTGGCCGATGATGTCGCCATAAGCACTGATTTCCTTTTCGCGCTGTGTGTCGTCGAGCAACAATTTCTCGGGACGCACCCCATTTTTGTTCAAAGCAATCACCTCAAACACACGTTCAGCCGACAGCGTAACCAGATTGGCAGCAATCTGCTTATCGGTGGAGTAGGTGATTTCGCGCTTGAAAATGTCGGTCTTGAAATGGAAATAGGTGTTATCCTTGGTTTCGAGGCGCACATCGCGCGGAGGCAAACTCTTTGTAGCTTCAACGTAACCATCCACCTCAAAATTGATGCAACACTTCAGCTTGGCACATTGTCCGGCAAGCTTCTGCGGATTGAGCGATATATCCTGATATCGGGCAGCGCTCGTAGCCACCGACACAAAGTTGGTCATCCAACTCGAGCAACACAGCGGACGGCCGCACGGACCGATACCGCCAATTCGCCCTGCCTCCTGGCGTGCGCCAATCTGTTTCATTTCGATGCGAATCTTAAACACATCGGCAAGCACCTTGATGAGTTGGCGGAAATCGACGCGCTCATCGGCAATATAATAGAATATGGCCTTATTGCCGTCACCCTGATACTCCACGTCGCCGATTTTCATGTTCAGATGCAAATCTTCGGCAATCTTGCGTGAACGTATCATTGTGTCGATTTCTTTAGCCTTTGCTTCCTCAAAGCGGTCGAGGTCGCTCTGCCTTGCCTTGCGGAAAATCCGAAGAATTTCGGCATCGGGACGCAGATTGGCGCGCTTCATCTGCAGTTTCACCAGGCTGCCCATAAGCGACACCCTGCCAATGTCGTGGCCGGGGTTGGCTTCAACCGCCACCATGTCGCCCACAGCAAGCTGCAGGTGTTGCGAGTTGCGATAGAAGCCCTTGCGAGTGTTCTTGAATGTCACCTCCACAATGTCGAAGTCGTTTAACGACCCCGGCACGTCGGCTAACCAATTGTAGCTCTGCAGCTTGCTTCGCACCTCAATGTGCTTGCAGCCACCGCCGCAAATCTGGTGACATCCCTCGCAAGAGTCGCATTCGGGTTTTGCCTTTG
Organism: Muribaculaceae bacterium; assembly: GCA_051871535.1. GTDB lineage: Bacteria > Bacteroidota > Bacteroidia > Bacteroidales > Muribaculaceae > SFTJ01. Next base: position 110,960 of record JBJECX010000051.1, read on the forward strand.
GGCATCCGCTGCACCGCTTTTGAGTTTGTTCTTTATTCTGTTCTTCGTTGTCCATTCTCTAAGTATTCAGCACTAAGCTTTAATAACTGTTTTATGATGCACGAAATCACTTAGCGAAACTTACGGCACGGGTCTCGCGAATAACCGTGATGCGAACCTGTCCCGGATAGGTCATTTCGTCCTGAATCTTACGAGCTATTTCGCCTGAAAGCTTCTCGGTTTCGGCATCCGAAATCTTGTCGGCACCAACAATCACACGCAACTCGCGTCCTGCCTGAATAGCATAGGTCTTGATTACGCCCGGATAGCTGAGGGCAAGGTTTTCGAGGTCGTTAAGACGTTTGATGTAGGCTTCAACCACCTCGCGGCGTGCACCTGGGCGAGCGCCCGAAATGGCGTCGCACACCTGTACAATGGGTGCCAACAGGCTGGTTGCTTCCTCCTCGTCGTGGTGAGCACCGATGGCATTGCAGATGTCGGCTTTTTCCTTGTATTTTTCAGCCAACTTCATACCCAGCAATGCGTGTGGCAATTCGGGTTCTTCGTCAGGCACCTTGCCTATATCGTGCAACAGACCGGCACGGCGAGCCTTCTTCGGGTTCAATCCCAACTCTGCTGCCATGATGGCGCAAAGGTTGGCTGTCTCGCGCGAGTGTTGCAGCAAGTTTTGACCGTAGCTCGAGCGATATTTCATCTTACCCACAAGGCGAATGAGTTCGGGATGCAGACCGTGGATACCAAGGTCGATGGTTGTACGCTTACCGGTTTCGATGATTTCTTCTTCCACTTGCTTGCGCACCTTAGCCACCACTTCCTCGATGCGGGCAGGGTGGATACGTCCGTCAGCCACAAGCTGGTGCAATGCCAAGCGAGCAATCTCGCGGCGCACAGGGTCGAAGCCCGACAGCACGATAGCCTCGGGAGTGTCGTCAACAATGATTTCGATACCCGTAGCAGCTTCGAGAGCACGAATATTGCGGCCTTCGCGACCAATGATGCGGCCCTTGATTTCGTCGTTATCGATGTGGAACACTGTCACGGCATTTTCGATGGCCGTTTCGGTGGCAGTGCGCTGAATGGTTTGCACCACAATGCGTTTAGCCTCTTTGTTGGCAGTGAGTTTGGCATCGTCCATAATGTCGTTGATATACGATTGTGCAGCGGTCTTTGCCTCATCTTTCAGCGATTCGATGAGCTTCTCCTTAGCCTCTTCAGCCGAAAGGCCAGAAACGTGTTCGAGGGTTTCAGTCACTCTTGCCTGCATCTTGCCAAGCTCCTGCTTTTGAGCTTCTATGTAAGCTTGCTCTTTTTCGAGTTTTTGCTGCATAGCGTCGGTTTCGTTTTTGCGCTTCTGCACCTCAGATTGTTGCTGATTAATCTGCATTTCGCGCTGCTTAAGCTTAGCCTCGGTTGACTGCACTTTCGACAGGCGTTGGTTAGCAATCTTTTCTGCTTCAGCCTTGATGGCTACGCCTTCTTCTTTTGCCTCAAGAATCTTATTCTTTTTCAGCACCTCGGCTTCAAGTTTGGCTTCCTCGATAATGCTGTTGGCTCGCGATTTTGCTATCGACTTGAATATTGCCGACATCACAGCAGCTCCAATCAGCAAGCCTGCTACCACGGCAATAGCCAGATAAATAATTAATTCAAATTCCATGTGTATAATTAAAAAAATTTATAATTGTTTATTAATAAAAAAAGCACTTCCAACCAACGGCTCACATTTTTCAGTTTCGGCGGGCAAAGCATCCCTTTCCGAACAAATGATATTGCCGCTTTGCAAGTGCAGGGTTAATTATCTCGTAAAAAAAACTATTTTCAAAAAAGTATCCTTAACAACTACCAAAAATGGTACCGTCACGTCAACAGCCAATGCATGCAATCATCTCACATTCTTGACTACCAATTCATCGAGTTTCTTTTCAAAGTCGCTCAGCAGACTCTCAGCATCATCGTTCATCTTTTTGGCCTTGGCATAGTGTAAGGCAAACTGAAATGCTACTCTTGCCATCACCTCCTCAGATGTGCATTTACCTTTGAAGCGTTGCATCCACTTAATCCACAGCGAATTAACACCGCTCTCAGCAATACGATACATCTGCTCGTCTTCAGGTTCAATTTGCAGTGGAATCGGGTTTAGTCCCGCTATCTTTATGTTGATATTTTGTTTCTTTCCTTCAGGCATATCAATCCGTCAACTGAGAGATACATTTGTCAATGTCCCGCACTATTTTTGAAATCCTGGCCTTGTTTTGCTCCATCTGCTCAGCCGATGCTGCCATCGTGCGAGCCAAACGCAAATATTCATTCTCTTGGCGCAATTGCTGCAATTCTTTCATAAGCCTACTATTATCAGCCTTCAGCGCAGCATTTTCGCCTACAAGAGTTTCCTTTTCAGCAACAAGCACGTTGTACTTTTCAATAAGCACCTCGCTCTTGTTGGATACTCTCTGTAAAATATTTTGCAAATCAGAAGCCATACCGATTCCAATTTTTTACAAAATTAGAAATAAATTTGCAAAATCGCCCTATCTTTTCAATTAAAAAATAATGCGATAGTCAAAAAAATGTCAGATTTTCGTGATTTATTTAACTATTGGCACACCCCGATTACATCGGAAAAACATCAAAAAGCCTTGCGGTATTTGTCGTCGGCACTGTCGTCCATAATGCTAAGGTAACTTGCGTAGCGCGACTGGCTTATGCGGCTCTCCTCCACCGCCTTCAGCACAGCGCACCCCGGCTCGTGGGTGTGGGTGCAATTGCCGTAGCGACAGCTGCTCGACATGGCAAATATCTCAGGGAAATAGTGCGACACCTCTTCGCGCCGGAAATCGATAGTGCCGAATCCCTTAACACCCGGAGTGTCAATCACGGCACCGCCATCTGGCAGAAAATACATCTCCGAGAAAGTGGTGGTGTGCATGCCGGTGTGATGGCTGTCGCTCACCTCGCCCACCCGCGCAGCAGCTTCGGGCACCAACAGATTCACCAGCGTGGACTTACCCACGCCCGAGTTGCCCGACAACAGCGTGAGTTTCCCTTTTAGTTTCTCTCTCAATTCGGCAATTCCTTCGCCCGTCTTCGACGAAATTTTCATCACCTCGTAGCCAATCGACTCGTAGAGATACACCACAGCGTCGAGCAGGCTGCGATCATCGTCGTCAATAAGCAAATCCACCTTATTAATAACCAGCAACGCAGGCACATTATATGCCATTGCCGTGGCAAGGAAACGGTCAATGAAAGTAGTGTTGGTGGCAGGATTAGCCAGCGTCACCACCAGCGCCGTCATGTCGATGTTGGCAGCGAGAATGTGGCTCTCTTTCGACAGGTTCGAAGCCCTGCGGATAATGTAATTACGTCGCGGCTCTATGGCAGTGATGAAAGCAGCACCATCGGCATTCACCAGCACCGCCACCCTGTCGCCAACAGCCACAGGATTGGTGCTGCGTATGCCCTTCAGCCTGAAATTGCCTTTAATCTTGCAATTATGCACCGTGCCGTCGTCGGCAAGCACCACATACCAGCTTCCCGTATTTCGTATTACTAATCCGTACATATTAATTTGTGAATATCCAGGCGACAAAGTTACACAAATTTATGCACATCAAGCCATCTGTGCCCTATTTTTTTCCGAAGAACGGGCAACACTGCCAACAGCACCCACATGCCCGCCATCTTTTATACCGAAAGCATACCCAAAAGCAAAAAGAATTCACTAATTATTCATTTTTCTGTCGTCGAAAACACCCGTTTCACGGACATTTTGGCGTCTATCAATCGCTCAACAGCCTGAAAATTTGCATATTCCGTAAAAAAGCATTACCTTTGCACCGGATTAAGAATTATACAAACGGAATAGTTTTATAGCTGACAATTAATAGTAATTAAAAAAAGACGTAAAAATGAATTTAGAAACTATCGGAAACTGGGCTGGTTCAGTTTGGACTGCCTTGAATTCTGCTGAAGAAGCAACTCTCACAATGAAGGCTCTCAAGAAGGCCACAAAGCTGAAAGAAAAAGAGATTTTTGCTGCACTTGGTTGGCTTGGCCGTGAAGGCAAAGTTGCAATCGCTGAAACAGAAACTGACGTTACAATCACTCTCGTAGGCTAATCAACCATTGTTTTTTAGGCCTCAGAGTAATTAGGAAACTCTCAAATATCAAAGGTGTGCCAATCATTCGATGATTCGACACACCTTTTCTGTTTATTGTCCTATACTATTGCAGAAAAGCCGCTATTTGCGATACTCAACTTGCCGAGACAAACACCGACGACACCAGTTCGGCATCGGCGCCCTCATATATTCGCACGTCGGTTATCGGTCTGTAATCCAGTCCCATATAGCGCAGCAGCATGAACGCCGCAAACTGTCTGTCGCGCGAAACACATGCCTCAAGCCTCATGTTGCTTATTGGCGACTCCTTCACCGTTCCCAACGATGCCAACGCATCTTTGAGATTCACCTGATGATTGTCGAGCAAATTCTTCAGTTTGTTGCCTGTGTCGAAGTCGAAGTCCTTCAAGCTCACCTTAATCTCGCTTTCGGTGGGCATATAATATGCGCGCTTAATCAATCCGAAAAACGACTCGCGCACGTCTACATTCTCGTTCTCTATAACCTTGTCGGTCATTGTCAATCGCATTATATTTGCCATAATTGTTTTGTCGATTTAAATTTGTTGGTAGTAAGGGGATGTTTATTGCGGGCATTTGTCGTGCCAAAGCACACACATGCCCTAACTGAAAAACAACGACTTTTACGCCGTGCCTGACACACAGCGCCAGCCGTCATACAACACCGACTAACAATTAATGCGTTTCAATACCACCACTCGCTCACTGGCAAAGAAACGCAGCGGAAATGTGATGGATGCCGAGAAATGAGCGGTTCGCCTGGCTGCGAGTTCACGCCGCCTGAAGTCACAACTGCCTCTTGCGAGCAACGTGCGTGCACACGAATGCAACGGCAACACCCTCGCCGGGCTGGTGTTGCACATACTCAAGGGAGCGTCGCTATCAATCGCTTCGGGCAGCTGCAAATCGTCTTTCAGCGAGTCGCAATCAACGAGCGAGAAGCCACTATCCCACGAATGATGATGTGATGTTGCGCACTCGGCTGCCGCACCCGACACTGCAAGAATCTGAGAGTGCGACGATGTACACACCGCAGCAGCAATGCCGTTTACCCACAGCATTGCCATCAGCGCCACTACTATTCCTCGCAATATTTTCATTCTCTCAATTTTGCGCCCTTCTTTTGGCATTCATCTGTCAACATAAACAAAACTTCCCGCCGAAAAGTTCATTCGACAGGAAGTATTTTCAAAAAAAAATCATTTTTTCGTTATCATATCACTTGAGAGTGCACATCTTCGACATGGTGGCATATTTCTTTGCCAGCTCGCGGGCAACCGCAACGGCATCCTCGCCCGACACTATAGGCAATTTATCCTTGCGCAATGTCCATTGATACTCAAATTCGGTGATGTCGTCGCGATAGGCCTCTTGCGAGTACGGCACACCACGCTCCATTGCGTCGAGCACAGCGTCGGTGAATCGTTTCCATCGCACACGGTAGTAGGTGTCGGTGAGTCCGCTCCAGCCACGGTTGGCATAGTCGTTAAGTATGCCGCCCTTGTTGCCCCAAGTGGTGAGCAGGGTGCGCGCATTCAGTTCGTAGTAGTCCTTCTCGGCATCGTCGTAGCCCATAGCACGAGCCTGTTCAATCCAGGCACCCATCGACAAATGCTTTTCGCAGGCAAGCAGACGGTTGTAGTCAGCAATAAGTTCGTCCATGCGAGCCGCCCACACACGCGCCTGAGCCTTGTCGCCAATAGTGTAGCACAGCGTGAATTGCTTGCGATAATGGAAAAACAAGTTGCCCAAAGCCTGACGGCCTATGTTCACCACATCGTAGCGATAACCGTCGCTGTCGACATCTTTTGCCTGAAGAAACTCGTTCCACGCGTTCCACACCTCAATTTCGGGATAGTGGATAATGGGGCTGGTGTAGCGTCCGCCCTGCTTCTCTAACGCCGGACGGGCATTGATGAGCACAGCCTTGCCAACACCGGCAGCGCGCACATACACCTTTTCGCCGAGAATATCCCACGCCTTTTTGATGTGCTCGTCCTGCAAGCCGCCGCGTGTTTCTGCCCACAATTCAAACCATTGCTTGCCGGTGAGGTCGCGGTTCCACACCTTCTGGAACACATATTCATACATTTGCTGGTTGGTGTCGAAAGCCTCGAGCGTAGCACCCACGCCATCGAAGTTGTCGCCGCCCTCGGCAAATACATGGTTGAGTTTCTTTTCGGTGCCTGCAAGGTCGCCTTCGGTCATGCAGTTGCCGCCAAAGTTGCCAAGGTAGCACCAAATGAATCGGCCTCCAAAATAGCGGTCGAGCCCGGGCCACAGTTCCTTGTAGTCGCAATAATAGTCGAGGTTGATGAGTTTGTCTTTAGGCACGGCGTCGAGGAAAGCCTTGATGCGGGGCTTGGTCCATCGGTCGCGGTCGTTGTAGAACGTCCACGTCATCTGCAGCCACTCGGCTTTCGGGTCGGCTGCTTCGAGGCTCTTGAATATCAAGCCCGACACCTTTGCCAAATAGCTTTCGCTCCAATCGGGCGAATCCAGCTCATTGAACGGGTCGATGCCATAGATGTGGTCGGTGCCATAAGCCTTGGTCTGTTCGTCAATGAACAGTTTCTGAATCTTGGGGTACAGTGGGTCTTCAGGGTCGAGGAAGAAGCTGCGGCAACGGTCGTCAAATCCACACCAGTTCGACAGCATGGTGATTCGCGCTTCGGGATAAAGGTCACGCAACTTGCCCGGCACATGCCCTGCAAAACCCGGCAGAATGGGCTTCATGGTTAATTCACGCTCACGAGCCAGAATCTGTTTCTGCAGCAGTTCCTGGTCGCGGAGCCACGTTTCGGGCAACGGGCCCTGGAAGGCATCGATGTTCGACATGCGGTGCCACGCCAGATGAGCCGGACCGGTGAAATAGTTCTTTATATCTGTTTCGGCGAGGCCTATTTTCTTCCACACCTTCAGCCAAATGGTTTCCTGTCCGGTGATGGCAAGCGGCATATTGATGCCATTAAGCGCCATCCAGTCAATAAAGCGTTCCCAGTCGTTCCACTTCCAATATGGCATGGTGTAGCCAAACGTACAATAGTTCAGGAAGAAGCGGCTTTTGCACACCGCCCTACCCTGCATCTTCTCTTGAGGCATAGGCATAACTTTGGGCAGCACCACATCATCGTTTGCCCACCACGACACGCTGGTGTGGCACAGCCTGACGAGATATTGGTTCAAACCCACCGCCATCGAATTGGCGCTGTTTCCCTTAATTAGAATCTTGCCTTTGCTACTCTCCACCGAGTAACGGTCAACGTCAAGCGAGTCCTTCAATTGCTCAAAACGGAAAATCTTCGATTTATCGCCAAGCACTCGGCGGCACAAATCAGATGCCGACTTTTCGGGCGACGCGATAGCCGACAAAGCCATCATCGCGATAACTGTCAATGTGAAAAAGATGCGTTTCATAGGGCTGATATTTAGTTTTTATACTCTTTAATTCTTATACCAACTCCGGCAACTTGCCTTGGGTTTGCCATAAGGTTCGGCACAAAGTTAACAAAAAATCAACTACAACAAAAATATCATAGCATCTTCATCGAAACAAATTCCCTATCTATGCCAGCGAAGCACCCTGATTTTTCGCGACGAATCGCCATAAAGCGATGACGAAGTGCAGCACTCGCCTGTAGCCACAAACCCACACTTTTCCATTACTCGGCCCGAAGCAGGGTTGTCGACATAATGCCCGCTCACCACCGACTCGATGCCGGTGAGGCTGACTATGCGATTGATTAGCAGCCCGAGTGCCTCGGTGCAGATGCCACGGTTCCAATATTCCTTGCCAACCCAATAGCCCACCGTTGGCTCGTCGGGGCGTGAGGGCAAATCGCACTCGCACGACGGACCATAGCCTATTGCGCCCACCACCATGCCGGTTTGGCGAAGCACAATAGCCCATGTGGTGGGATTGTGGAACACGCTATTTATCACTTCACGGCTTTCGTCAACCGATTGGTGCGGCGCCCATCCGGCACGAGGACCCACTTCCTCGTCCTTGGCATAATGATACAGAATCTCGGCATCGCTTGCGTGCCATGGACGCAGCACCAGCCTCTCTGAGCCGAACGACAGCAGATGGTCGATTGCCTCGGGCTGATGATTCAGAATCGGCTCCACCGTCCGGCATGTCATCACCTCGGCACACTCGCCGCAAGTGGCGTAGCCTCGACCCGAGGCACACGCCCTAATCTTGCACATATCGGTGCAATAGTAGGTCTTAACACCATCGGTGCGACAACCCATGCAATGCAAATACTCAGGCTTGATTTCGATACCGTTCATCGCAGTCCATTTGCGTGCCGTGGCAGCGCGAAGGGCTTCGTCGCCGGTGGCTGTGGCAATGCGAGCATCGCATTTCTCACAATCGATGCCGCAACATGCAATTAATGTTTTCATAACTCATATTACTTTTAAAAAAACAGGGCTTGGGAGCACCAACTCCCGAGCCCTGTGTATTGCTGCGTTGTAGCAAAAATGCTTATGCTTCAATCAGATTGTTGCCGGTCATTTCTTCAGGCTGCGGGAGGTCCATAATCTTGAGGATTGATGGAGCCACGTCGGCAAGCACACCATCCTTCACCTTGGCATTCTTGTTTGCAGTTACATAGACAAACGGAACCGGATTGAGCGAGTGAGCTGTGTTTGGAGTGCCATCGGGATTGATAGCGTTGTCGGCATTACCATGGTCGGCAATGATAATCACCTCGTAGTCATTAGCCTTGCAAGCCTCAACGGTGTCCTTAACACAATTGTCGATGGCCACACAAGCCTTCTCGATGGCTTCGTAAACACCGGTATGGCCCACCATATCGCCATTGGCATAGTTAACCACGATGAAATCATACTTTTGTGTATTGATGGCTTCAACCAGCTTGTCCTTTACCTCGTAAGCACTCATTTCGGGCTTGAGGTCGTAGGTTGCCACCTTAGGCGAAGGCACCAGAATTCGGTCCTCACCTTCGTAAGGATTTTCGCGGCCACCGTTGAAGAAGAATGTAACGTGGGCATATTTTTCGGTTTCGGCAATGTGGAGTTGCTTCTTGCCAAGGGCGCTGAGGTATTCGCCGAGAGTGTTGCTCACATTGTCCTTGCGGAAGAGTACGTGAATGCCGGTGAACGATGAGTCGTAAGGAGTCATGCAATAATATTGCAAATCCTTAATGCGCATCAAGCCATGTTCAGGCATATCCTGCTGAGTGAATGCAATAGTGATTTCCTTGGCACGGTCGGGACGATAGTTGAAGAAAATCACCACGTCGCCTTCCTTGATGGTGCCGTCGACGGTGCTATTGTTGATTGGCTTGATAAACTCGTCGGTAACGCCGGCATCGTAGCTTGCCTGAATGGCATCGGTCATCGATGTTGCCTGTTCGCCCTTGCCGCTCACCAGCAGGTCGTAAGCCAACTTGATGCGGTCCCAGTTCTTGTCGCGGTCCATAGCATAATAACGGCCCACTACCGACACCACCTTGCCGGTGCTTTCGGCGCAGTGCTTTTCTACTTCAGCCACAAAGCCCTTACCACTCTGAGGGTCGGTGTCGCGGCCATCCATAAAGCAGTGTATAAACACGTTTTCGAGTTCGTAGCTCTTGGCGATGTCGCAAAGCGCAAATATGTGGTTGAGCGACGAGTGTACGCCACCGGTCGAAGTCAAGCCCATAAAGTGAATGTTCTTGCCCTTTTCCTTGGCATAAGAGAATGCGCTCTTAACTTCAGGATTGTTATATATAGTTCCTTCCTTAATCGACTTGTTAATCTTCACAAGGTCCTGATAGAGAATTCGGCCGGCACCAATATTCTGGTGTCCCACCTCCGAGTTACCCATTTGACCGTCGGGCAAACCTACGTTTTCGCCACTGGCTTGCAACTGCGAGTTTGGATAATTAGCAATCAAACTATCCCAATAGGGTGTTGGAGTTGATGAAATAGCGTCAGACTTTGTGTGGTTGCCAATTCCCCAACCATCAAGAATCAACAATAATGCTTTTTTTCCCATTGCTAAAATTTTAAATATTAATTAGTTTGAATTTTGTTCATTCGTTTTTTCTGTTGCAACGATAGTGCATGCCGAGAGCAGAATCGCCAAGCGCAGCTTGAGCTTTGTGCCAAGGCGCAGCCTATTTTCGCAATTCACTGCAAAGATAACACTATTTTTGCAATTATCCGTTGCTCGGCAAGTGCAATATTTTCACTAACGCGCTGATATTTAAAAAGCCACAATCCCGCGTTTCAGGATTATGGCTTTTTTATCTTCAATGCTAAAGGAATAGCAACCAACAGCGCTGATTATGCTTCCTTGTTCACAATGCGGCGCTCCTTGATGCGAGCCTTCTTGCCGGTGAGAGCACGCAAGTAGTACAACTTGGCGCGACGAACTCTACCATACTTGTTGATGGTGATATTGTCGATAAACGGCGATTCGATTGGGAAGATACGTTCAACACCTACGTTTTCGCTCATCTTGCGAACAGTGAAACGCTTTTTCTTGCCTTCGCCCGAGATGCGGATAACCACACCCTTGTACTGCTGAATACGTTCCTTGTTACCTTCCTTGATACGATAGTCAACTGTGATAGTGTCACCCGGTTGGAATGCAGGGAATTCCTTGCCTGATGCAAATGCTTCTTCAGCAACTTTAATTAAATCCATTTTGTAAAGTTTGTTTATTTGTTTTGTTTTTATCCTCCTGCAACATTCACGAGCCACACTTCTTCTCGTCAGAGGTTACAAAAGCGGTGCAAAATTAGCACTTTTTTCTCATTCAGCAAAATATATTCGCTTTTTTGTGCCCACACGCGCTGCATTTGCACCACAAACGGGCGTTTTCAAGCATTTTTAGGCTGCTTGACGCCCAGTAGCAGGTATAGTGTTGCCACCGCCAACACTACCAGACTGAGACTCTGCGTCGACGCATCGGCAACGAAAGCCATCAACGGTGGCACCAACGCGCCGCCCGACACTCCCATAATCATCAGCGCCGAAATCGAGCCTTCGCTCTCGGGCTTGTGCTGAAGCGCAAATGCAAATATTATTGCAAATACATTTGCAAACATCACTCCACACAGGGCAATGAGCACCCACAGCAGCCACGCCTCTGAGCATAACATCAACCCGACGACAGCGAAAATGGCAATTATCATAGTAGCTTTGAGCAACTTTTGCGGGCTGAAGATGCCGAGCACAATGGCTCCAACAAACGTGCCTGCAGTGCGTGCCACAAAATAAAAGCTGGTGCCAAGAGCGGCCTGTGCGAGCGGCATACCCGTTTTCTCGATTAGCAAGCGCGGAATCACGGTGTTCAGCCCAACATCTATGCCCACTATGGCAAGTATGCCAACAAACAAATGAAATATATATGAATCGGAAAACAACGAGAGTGTACTGCCGAAAGTGGCTGCTTTGGCTCCGGGTCCATCGGGCGAGATGGCAAACCATATCCACACAAGGTTCAACACAGAGAATGCTGCATATACGGCAAATATCATCATCCATTCGCCGGTGTAGATTGCTGCCGCACTGGCAAGTATCGGACCCAGAAACGACGAAATGGCTTTGATGAACTGGCCCCATGTGAGTATGCTTGCCTGCCGGTTTTTGTCCACCAATCCGGCACAAAGCGGGTTGAGCGACACCTGCAGCATGGTGTTGCCTATGCCCAGCATGGCAAACGTGAGCATCATGGTGGCAAAGTTGTATGCCACAAACGGCAATAACATGGCAATGCCCGTTACCAGCATCGATGCTGCCACAACCTTGCGCTTGCCCCACCGCGCCATCAATAGCCCTGTGGGAATGGAAAACACAAAGAACCACAGGAACACCGCCGACGGCAACAAGTTTGCCATTGTGTCCGACAGGTTGAAATCGTCCTTCACATAGTTGGCGCTGATGCCCACCACGTCGACAAAGCCCATGACAAAGAAACCTAACAATATGGGAATAATGATTTTACTTTTCATAAATTTTATTTGCTTTTCAATGAATATCAGAATCTGACGTATGCCTTGATTGTGCCGCACACCTTGCCTTCACCGGCTCCGTAGGGACGTATTGTGTATGCACCCACCGATGCAGGGATAATGAATGTCTCGGCATAATGCACCACGAATGGCTCGAATGTTCCGTCGGGACTTTCAACCACAGCCTCGTCGCCCTCAACAAGGTTGAGCACGTTCACTCCGTGCCCTGCCTCGTGCATCACGGGTACGCTGAAGAAGTGGCGACGGGTTTCGATAAACTCGTTTTCGTGCAGACCGGTACTCTCTTCACGCCAACCGTAGCCCGAAGCAATGGGCTTAAGCACATTGATGAAATTCTTCTTAATCAAATCGGTCTGGCGCTCCCATTGAATAACATGGCTGCCATGAACAATGTTGATTGGGCGTGGACGTCCGTCAAGCCCCATTCTACCCCAGTCATACAACTTGAAGGTGAAGATACTTGGCGTAGCGCTGATTTCGAGCACCATAGCTCCGGCACCCGAGCAATGCACCGTGCCGTTGGGTATGAGGAAATGGTCGTGCTTTTTTGCCTCCCATTTGTTCACATATCGTTCCACGTCAAATTCGCCGCCCGTCTGTTGCGCCTCGTTAAGCGCGTCAATCATGGCTTTGCCGTCGACACCGGTCTTCAAACCAAGGTAGACATGGGCATCGGGTTCGGCATCGAGCAGATAGTAGCTCTCGTCTTGAGTGTAATAGATGCCGAACGTGTCGCGAATGTATTGTGTGGTTGGGTGCACCTGCAGACTAAGGTTGCCGCCCTGCATGGTGTCGAGGAAATCGAAGCGAATCGGGAAATCCTCGCCGAAACGCGATTCAACCGGGCCACCAAGCAATGCGCGCGTCTGATAGTACACCACATTTATCGACGGCATCTCAAACAATGTGCCGTCAACATTCAGATACAAACTATTTTCCTCGGGCACACAATCGAAGCACCACCCGTAGTTAGCCACCGAAGCATCGAGGTCGCATACCTGCTTCATCCATTGTCCACCCCAAGGCGCAGGGTCGAAGAACGGCACCACGCGGAATGGCTTATGCGCTGTTTTCACCAAGCCTTGGCGCATCTGGTCGCCGGTAATCATCTTTGGCTGATTCGGCGTGTGGGTATCGAGCCAGAAATCGGCTATCGGCAAGAGCGTTTTCTTCAGCTTGTCGCACACAATCCAGTCGACAAAGTAGCCGCGTTTGTAGTGACGGCTCGCTTCCTCGTTGCGGTTGTCGATGCCCAAGCCGCACACCTCGCCACGGCGCGAACGCATCTGAATCTCCCATCTCGCCATATCGATGTAAGCTATCACCTTGGCTTGCTGTGCCACATAATAGGCGCCGTGGCCATACACCAGCACTTTGCCCCGGCTTTGGGCGATGCGGTTGCGGGCTTCACTCACCTTCGCGGCATCGAAAAACTGCTCGTAGCCGAACGGGGCGCGATAGCCAAAGAGGCGGTCGTCGGTAACCCACGGCTGAGTGAACCGGCGTATCTCCTGCTCCGACTTCATCAGACGGTCGGCGTTAATCACATGGTCGAAACCGAAACATCCGAGGTTAGCTTCGAGTTCGCTCACATACACGCCTTGATAGCACTCGATTACGCACACACCCTGTGCTCCCAATTTATTCATAATCTCGCTTGCAATGTCGTTCCAGCCTCGCACAAGGCCTCCCGCAATTGCAGTTGACGGATATTTGTCGTAATTGCTTTTTCGCATAGTATTATTTATTTAAGTTTTATTGTTTTTTCGAATGATTATTAGCCCACTCGCGCAGCATGGCTATTGCTTTGGCAAGAGTGCCTGCTGAGCCTTTGAAGTGCCCCGACCCACTCGGCACATTGCCCTTGCCATACCACTCGTAGAAGCCTTTGTTGGCTATCACGCGGTCAAGCATCGGACCAGCTTCATCGTATGCCTCAGCCACCATGCCATGGGCAGCCAGTTGCTGTATCATGCGGGCACCGAACCAAGTCCAGTCGCCACCGTTCTGATAGACGTAAGCGCTACCCATACCGCCGTAAAAAAATCCGTCGGGGTAAACCGGATAGAGGGTTAACCCGATGCTTGGCATGCCACTCAGGCGCACGTTCTCAATCATCCGAGCATTTACGGCACGAATCTCTTTTTTCGACAGCAATCCGGCTTCGATGGCAACCGCCGTGCCACCATGGTAATGAATCTTGTTCTCGTCGAAGCCTTCGAGCAACGGCGATTTGTCGAGATAGATATGCGGAATGAACTTACGGTTATTAGCGTCCCACAAATGACGGCGCACATTTTTGTGCAACTGCTTGCGCCACTTTGCCCATTCGCTCACAAGATGCTTGTCGTCGACCACCTGCTCGAGATAGCGCAGCGCAATAATCATCATAGCATTGTCGTAGACATCGATAGCCGGCGTCGACAGTTCGTTCATGTCGCAACTAAAGTCATCGCCCGACTGCACGTCGCCCCAGTCGGCTGTCATTGCGCCGTACAGCAGTCCGTAGCGCTCGCTGTAGCGCTCGCGCTTCAGATAGTCAATCATCATGTTAATGCGCTCGAGCACAGTGTGTCCGGCAATCACCTCGCTCAGCAGCGCGCTGTCGCCAGTGCGAAGTATATATTTGCCCACAATCTGAATCAACGACGATTCCTGGTCGGTTTCCACCGTGTTCTTAAATGCCACATGCTCGGGCGCGGCATCGTTGTAGTAGGGATGATTGTCATACCATTTGAAATCGGGCTTCAGCACATAGCCGTCAATCATCTCGCCGTTGGGCTGCTGCAATCTGAAGAACAGCAATATCGCTTCGCGAATGTCCTTAGCGCCGCCCTGCTCGAGTGCCGTTTCAACAAAGGTGTTCATATCCCTTGCCCAAATCTGCGAATATCCGCTACCGGCATTCAGCCCTTGCGAAATCACCGATTTTGCCATCCGGCCTACCTCGTCGAGTCGGTGGTCGTTGACAATCCTTTCTGCCAAAGCATCGTCGCCCTTGGCATAAGCACTTACACTGCACAAATTCAAAAGCAATGCATATAATAATATAAGATAATGTGAAAACCTCATAAAAAATAAAATTAATGCAAAATGTTGCAGAACAAAATTACAATATCGCATTGTGAAATCACTTTCAATATTTTACTATTCTTATGCACAATCTTACTATTAAAATTCCGAGCCTGTGGCACATCGTAAGATTGTGCAAGAAATTAATTAGAATATGCATTTTTCTTCTAACAAGCCTACGCTAAATTTGCATCAGACAAAACAAACCCTTACTTAAACCGAGATTCATCAAACCATAACATTAATAATAATAACAAATCTCTCACCATCACTTATGAAAGCGAAATCATTGAACATAATAGCAACTGCAGCAATAGCGCTGGCTTCGTGGAGTTGTACTCAAACCGACGGCTCAATCAACTATGCCCAACAAATCGCCGACAACGAAATGATGGACAGCGTAGATGCCATGGCGCGGCAGATTATCCGACAAGGCTTCAATGCCGGCGACGGATATAGCGAAGTGTGGATTCGCGACTACAACACCTTCATCGAACTGTCGATGGAAGAGTTGCCCGACTCTGCCATCCGCCACAATCTGAATGTATTCTGGCATTTCCAGGGCGAGACAGGCGACATTGTCGACGGCTTTATCCCTGCCGAGAAGGCTGTGGTGAGCGACATCGGCTACAAATACCGTTATAGCAAAACCATGCCTCAGTATGCCGCCCACAAAAACACCGTAGAAACCGACCAAGAGGCTTCGCTGATTCAAGCCATATATCAATATGTGACCAAAAGCGGCAATCGCGACTACCTCAACACCGAAATCAACGGCAAGAAGGTTATCGACCGCATGGAATGGGCGCTGCAATATCTGTTAAGCGAAAAGTTCAACAACCTTTACGGCTTGATTATCGGCGCAACCACTGCCGACTGGGGCGATGTGCAACCCGAACATCCCTGGGGCGTTGAAATTGACAAAAACAGCCACATGACAATTGACATTTACGACAATGCCATGCTCGTGCTTGCGATAGACAATTTCATCGAACTGTCGTCGGACAAAGAGAAAAACAAGATGTGGGCAGACAAGCGCGACCAACTCAAGCAAAACATACGTCAACACTTGTGGGACGAAAAGAACCGGAAATTCATTCCACACATCTATCTCGACAAGTCGCCATTCCCCGCCGACTTCGACGAGAACAAGATATACTACCATGGCGGCACTGCCGTTGCCATCCTTGCCGGCATTCTCACCGGCGAAGAGGTTGCCGAAGCCAACAAGCGCATGCTCGAGAATATGGCAAAAGCTCATGCACAAACCATCGGACTCACCATGTATCCCACCTATCCTGCCGGTTATTTCCAGAATGTGGGCATGTATCCCTACGGCTATCAGAACGGCGGCGACTGGACCTGGTTTGGTGCTCGCATGATACATGCCTTGGTGAAATACGGCATGATTGCCGAGGCATACGACGAGTTGCAGCCAATGTTGCAACGTGTGGTTGAAAACAAGGGATTCTACGAATGGTATACTCCCGCAGGCGAACCTATGGGCTCGGGCACATTCCGCGGCGAAGCAGGCGTGCTGTTCAAAGCCAATGCCCTGCTGCGCAACTGGGCTGAGCAAAACAAATGACAATGCCCCACCCCATAAACAACATATCCTAAGAATAAAGAAATTGTGCTAACTTAGGCTGCATCGCAAATCACAATAACTTCACACTTTTACTAAACCCGATGCGACCCAAGAAAAGCCGAACTTGAATAATAGCCAACTACCTTTTTTTAACATTCTTTTTTTTAAGGCTTTGGAAACGGAACAATCCAAAGCCTTTTTTATCGCGTTGTGCCGGCTCGACGCACAGCGTCACTCGTCGCCATATTCCTTCAAATACATCTCGCAAGTGAGGCACAGCTCGTCGTACCACTCCTTGCCAAAACGGCGCACAAGGGGTTCTTTAAGAAACTGATAAGCCCGCACACCCTTTTGGCGGCCAAGCACCTCGGCGCATTTGCATATCTTCCAGCGATGATAGTTCACCGCAGTGAATGTGGGATACTGCTTGAGCCGCACCGGATAGAGGTGGCACGATATGGGCTTATAGAAGTCGATTCTGCCCTCGCGATAAGCCTTCTCGATGGCGCAGTAGCACATACCATTCTCGCCATAGCATGTGAATACGCAATTCTTTCCGCCCACAATCTGGGTTACACGGTCGCCCTCTTCGTCGATGTAGCTCACCCCATTCGCTTCGATTTCGCGCTGTGCCTGTGGCAGCAAATCGGTCCATATCTCCGGCAATATGCGTCTTAGCTGCGCATCTTCGTCGTCGCTGATTGGAGCACCGGCATCGCCCTCAATGCAGCACTCGCCATGGCAGCTATCGAGGTCGCAAAAGAAAAAGCGTTCCACCAGGTCGAGGCTCACAAGCGTGTCTTGTATCTGTAACATTTCTTTTCGTATCTGTTTAGTGTTATTGATGTGCAAAATTAGCAAAAAATTTGCAAGTATCCTTGCCCGCCCGCCATTGCTTGCCGGAGTATAGAGCAAAAGCAAGGCGCCACACCTACGCTATCGGTGCAACGCCTCGCCATAAAAACTTATTTCAACAAACTATAATTACATCATTTTTCGGGGTCCATCAGATAAATCTGGAAGTTGCCTTGCTTCATCACTTCTTTCATGAAGTTCTGGATATCGGCAGTGGTAAGGCTGTTAATCATATCCACAGCATTTTCAAAGATATCCACGCCCTTCAATTCATATCCGCCAATTGCGCCAATCCAAGCAGCATTCTGCTTCATGCCTTCGTTGAACGATTTCACCATGTATTCCTTCACCTTGGCGAGTTCTTCCTCAGAGCAGTTGGTGGTCAGGTCGTTGAATGTCGTTTTCACAATCTCAACCACGCGGTCCTTCTTTTCAGGCTTCATTGGCAATGTGGTGTTGTATTGCACGTTGAAGTCGGCAAACTTCGACATCTTGCCGCGAGTGTAAACGCTGTAGGTTGCGCCTTCCTTTTCACGGATTTGCTCGATGAAGCGTGCAGTGAGTATTTGAGCCACAGCCGAAGCAATCTTGGTGTTCTTTGAGTTGTAAGGCAAATTAGCCGATACAATGAACGAAGCATAGGTTTGCGGAGTCTGCATCTTGTATGTAGACTCTTGTGTAGCAGTACCCTTGTTAATGCCTAAGCCAGCATATTTCACGTCCTTCACCACCTTCTTGGCATCGGCAGGCAGTGTGGCAATGTATTGTTCGCAATATTCCTTCAGCGCAGCCTCGTCGAAGTTGCCACTGAAAATGAATGTGAACTCAGCAGCATTGTTAAAGTATTGGCGAGCCATAGCCTCGATGCGTTCGCGGTTGGCAGCCTTGATGCCGTCCACGGTAATCATTTGTTCGTGAGCCGATTTGTAGAGAGCTTTAGCCATACGAGTCTGGAACACAAATTCCGGAGTGTTCACCTGGTTTTGCAGAATGCTCACATATTGGTTTTGCAATGCAGCAAACTCGTTAGCGTCGAAACGCATGTCAACGAAAGTCATATACAGCATCTCCATCATAGTCTTCAAATCCTTTGGAGTGGACTTGCCTTCGATGGTGCGGCCATAATAGTCGACGCTGCAACCAAGACTCACTTGCTTGCCGGCAAGATATTTCTCAAGGTCGTTGGCATTAAACTTGCCCAAACCGCGTTGCTGAAGTGCCATGCCCATAAACGAGAGGTTGTCGGCATCCGATTCCGGAACGGCCGACGAGCCGCCCTTGGCAATTGCACTGAACTGTATTTCGTTGTCCTTGAAGTCGGTCTTTTTCACAATCACCTTCACGCCGTTGCTCAAAGTCCATTCTTTGGCAGCAAAGCGAGCGTTGTCGGCTTCTTTCACCACCTTGCCCTTTGCAGGAAGTTCGCTAATGAGCGGTTCAGTCTTCACATTATCTACAAATGCCTCGATGTTGCTTGCAGCCACCTTGCTTTCGATAGCTTGCAGGTCTTCTTTTGTAGGAACAACAACACCCTCAGCTTCCGGCAACATCATCACCACCACACGGTTGTCATCGCCCAGCAGTTGCTGAATGGCTTGATTGATAGCAGCCACAGGAACGCTCTTCGATATCATGCCCATGGTGTTATATTCATATTCGATGCCGGGGATAGGCTCGTTATTCAGGAAGTTCTCAACATATTCCTCTACCAAGTTGCCCGAATTCTGCTGTTTGCGGTTGTTATAGGCGTTCTCAAGTCGCGACATATATTCGTCGCGGGCACGCAGATATTCACTGTCGAGGAATCCGAACTTCTTCAGACGGGCAATCTCGGTGTTGATGGCTTCATAAGCACCCTTAACGTCGTTGTCCTTGGCAAGGGCTGTGAAAGTGAGTGCATTCTTTGTCTTGGCAATAAAGAAGTCGCCGCTGCTCATGCCTGCGTAGGCAAATTTGGCATCAGCCTTCTTCGATATTTCGCTCAGGCGAGCGTTCATCATATTGGTTGCGATGTTGAATGCATACATATATCCCAGATAGGCGATGCTGGTCTTGAGCGAATCGGGGAATGCAGGATACTTATACATCACCTGCATGATTGAGTTGGGCTGTTCCTTGTCCGAACCGATGGCATAGATTGTGCCTTTGTGGTCGGCAACATCAAAATATTCGCGCTTTTTAGCGTTTTCAGGCATCTTTATTGGCGAGAACAATTCCTTGATTTTAGCCTCGATGCGGTCGACGTCGACGTCACCCACTACCATAATGCCCTGCAAATCGGGGCGATACCATGTTTCATAGTAGTCGCGCAGAGCCTTGTATGGGAAGTTGTCCACAACATCCATTGTGCCAATAGGCAAGCGATAGCCGTAACGGCTGTCGGGATAGACTGTGGGCAACAGGTTCTCGATGATGCGCATCTGACCCACCATGCGCATGCGCCATTCTTCGTGAATCACCTTGCGTTCCGAATCGATTTCTTTGTCGTCGAGCAACAACCCGTCGGCCCAGTCGCGAAGGATAATCAAGCAAGTGTCCTGCACACCCACGCGTGCTGTCGGCACCTTCGAGATGTTGTAGACAGTTTGGTCGACACCGGTGTAGGCATTGATGTTTGCACCGAACTTGATGCCCACCGATTCACACCACTTGAGCATATTATTGCCGCTGAATGTCTTGGTGCCGTTGAAACACATGTGCTCCAGAAAATGAGCCAAACCGCGCTGGTTGTCTTCTTCGACCACCGAGCCCACCTTTTGTGCAATATAAAATTCAGCTTGTCCCTTAGGATAGTTGTTGTGACGGATGTAGTAAGTCAACCCGTTAGCCAACTTTCCCACACGCACAGCAGTGTCAACCGGAATGGATGGCATGCCTTGCGCATTTGCATTGCTTTGCAGCATTCCCGTTGCCATCAATGCAACGAGCAACACTTTCTTGATAATTTTCATTTCCTTTATTTATTAATTAATTTGTTGTTTAGATTAGCGTTAATGTGCCTCACTTTGCTGTGGGCTTTGCAAGTTATGCGCCTATTAGACGTAATGACAGCCACAAAAATAACACACATCTTGGTTAATTAGTGTTAAATATGCGCTCTTTGCTACCAAAGAGCAACATTCTCACCAATATGTCACGCCAAATAAACATCAAAACGCAAGCCCGAGGATACTCGAATTTGCGTTTTGTGTATATATAAATGTATTAATCCGTACTTATTGACGGCCCGAGATGGCAACCTCGCGGCTGATTTTCGAAATCATACCTTGGAGAGCCTTGCCCGGTCCACATTCGGTGAATTCGGTTGCACCGGCAGCAATCATGTTTTGCACTTCGTAGGTCCACTTAACAGGAGCGGTGAGCTGGGCAATCAGGTTAGCCTTGATTTCAGCAGGGCAAGTGTGAGCCTTGGCATCGACGTTCTGATAAACCGGACACTTAGGAGTGCTGAACTCTGTTGCCTCGATGGCAGCCTGAAGTTCATCCTTGGCAGGTTGCATCAGTGGCGAGTGGAATGCACCGCCCACAGGCAGCACCAATGCACGCTTTGCACCGGCAGCCTTGAGCTTCTCGCAAGCAGCATTCACTGCCTCGATGTTGCCCGAGATAACCAATTGGCCGGGGTTGTTATAGTTGGCAGGAACAACGATGTTGCCTTCGCTGTTGACCTCTGCGCAGATTTCTTCAATCTTCTCGTCGGGCAAGCCGATGATAGCAGCCATAGTAGAAGGTGCTGCTTCGCATGCCTTCTGCATTGCCATTGCACGCTTCGACACCAGCTTCAAGCCGTCTTCAAACGACATTGCGTCGGCTGCCACAAGTGCCGAGAACTCGCCAAGCGAGTGTCCTGCCACCATATCAGGGTTGAATTCTTCGCCAAGAGTCTTTGCCAAAATCACCGAGTGCAAGAATACAGCCGGCTGAGTAACCTTTGTCTGCTTGAGGTCTTCCGGTGTGCCTTCAAACATCAAATCAGTGATTCTAAAACCTAAAATCTCGTTTGCTTTTTCAAACATTTCGCGTGCTTCGGCGTTGTTCTCGTAAAGGTCTTTACCCATTCCTACGAATTGTGCGCCTTGACCTGGAAATACAAATGCTTTCATTCTTCTTTCTCTTAAAAAATCTATTTATTCTATTGTGTTCTAAATAATTTAGGCTGCAAAGATAACTATTTTTAATGTGTTTTGTCGGATTTCTCGCGAAAATCTTTATCTTTGCATAACAAACAGCAAAAATAGGCTACGCCCGGGGCATGACGCACAAGCCTGCTTGGCGGCTCTGCCCTTGGTATGCGCTATCTTTGCTCATATAACAACTTTATTTACACATGCTTTTTTTAAAATTGCTGTTATGATTAATAATATATTTCTACTCTTCAATCTCGGCACCACCGAAATCATTGTTATCGTTTTTGTGTTTCTACTCCTTTTTGGCGGCAAAAAGATTCCCGAACTCATGCGCGGACTCGGCAAAGGTGTGCGTAGCTTCAAGGAAGGTATGGAGGACATCAAAAACGAAATTGACCGTCCGGTTTCCGACGAAACAAAAAAGTCGGATTCGTCGGCTGCAAACACCAATAAGGAATAGTTTCGTCAATATTTTTGCATAACACAAAATTGAAAACTGACCAAAAGCCCAATTTGGCTGACATGTCGTTTTGGGACCATGTGGAAGCATTGCGCATGACCCTTTTTAAGGTTATCGGCATACTTGTGAGTATGGCGATAATTCTGTTTATATTCATGCCCAAATTGTTTGACAGTGTGATTCTGGCGCCTTGCGACGGCAGTTTCGTGCTCTACCGGTGGCTCAACCGCCTTGCACAATTCTTTCCCGGCTTGGATAACCTGTCGTCGACCGATTTCCACGTCAACCTCATCAACATTCAGTTGGCGTCGCAATTCTACATTCACATGTCCACGTCGTTCTGGCTGGCACTGGTGCTGTCGTTCCCCATTGTGGTATACATCTTGTGGCAGTTTGTCAGCCCGGCACTCTACGAAAACGAGAAGCACGGTGCCCGCGCCGTGTTTGCCATTGGCAACCTACTGTTTTTTTTAGGAATCGCCGTGGGCTACTTCATTGTATTTCCGTTTTCGCTGCGCTTTTTTGCCGACTACCACGTAAGCCAGCTGGTGCCCAACCAAATATCGCTCGACAGCTACGTCGACACTTTCCTCTCGCTCATCTTCACTATGGGCATCGTGTTTGAGCTGCCACTGCTGTCGCTCACGTTGTCGAAACTCGGAATCATACGCCGCAGCTTCTTCTATCGCTTCAGGCGCCATGCCATATGCACGTTGCTCATACTGGCGGCAATAATCACCCCCAGCGACCCGTTCTCGATGATTGCTGTGTTCATACCCCTCTATCTGCTATATGAATTGAGCGCATTGCTGGTGAAGAAAGACGAACCAAAAGATGACGTCTGATGCGCCCTGATGCCAATAGGAAAAATGTGTTTCGCATAGGCACAAAAAAAAATTGATTGTCTCACGACAACCAATCTTGTTAACCTTAAATCTAATACCATGAAAAACACACTGCAAAGATACACAGTTTTGGGTTATTAAGCAAAACGCTTGATATAAAAACACTTTGCATTAATAATATTTAACAACAAAGGGTCAACTTATGGCACACCACCCCGAATCGGACACAATAAAAATCATTGCTCACATACAAACAGAGTTCAACACAAAGTTTGGCGTGCCGCGCCAAAGCGGACTCATCGACTCGCTGCGTGGCAGAATAGTTTTCGAGCCGGAATATCGCATTGCCGATGCGCTGCGTGGCATCGAAGGCTTTTCGCACCTTTGGCTCATCTGGCAGTTCTCCGAAGCCCGCCGCGACAACTGGAGCCCCACAGTGCGCCCGCCGCGACTCGGCGGCAACACACGCATGGGAGTGTTTGCCACACGGTCGCCGTTCCGTCCTAACGCCATCGGGCTGTCGTCGGTGAAACTAATCGACG
Organism: Muribaculaceae bacterium; assembly: GCA_051871535.1. Taxonomy (GTDB): domain Bacteria; phylum Bacteroidota; class Bacteroidia; order Bacteroidales; family Muribaculaceae; genus SFTJ01. The sequence continues at coordinate 134,581 of JBJECX010000051.1, forward strand.
TCGACTACACTTCGCCCGATGCACCTGCCATCATCGTAGCCGGTGCCGACCTGATGAACGGCACACCCATCATCGACATCAAACCTTACCTGCCCTACACCGACAGCCACCCCGATGCCTCCGGTGGATTCACCGACACCAACACGCACACGATGACACCGCTGAAAGTGAACATCCCTGAGGCGCTTGCCGCCAGGCTCGGCGCCGACACGCTGGCTGCACTGCAAGGCACTTTGGCTTGCGACCCACGCCCTCGCTACCAGCACGACCCTGAGCGAATCTACGGCATGGTGTTTGCCAATCGCGAAGTAAAATTCAAGGTCGACGGCGAAACTGCCACTGTGATTAGCATCGATTAGGCAAAAAAGATGTATCTTTGCAAAATCAATTGCAAAACATATTATTATTTATAATAGTGACATTCTCACATCTTTAATTACAAACAATGGATTATTTAATACTCATCATCGGGCTCATGCTGCTGCTTTTGGGTGCCAATGTGCTGGTAGATTCCACCGTGGCAATAGCAAAAAAAGCCCGTCTGAGCAATTTCGTCATCGGATTCACAATAATTGGCATAGGCACCTCGTCGCCCGAATTGTTCATCAGCTTATCGTCGGCAATTACCAACCACGGCGACATTGCAATGGGCAACGTAGTTGGCTCTAACATCTGCAACACGCTGCTCATTCTGGGCGCCACAGCTGCCATACTGCCATTCACCATCAAGCGCGAACAAACTCTGCGCGACATACCATTTGCCATCGCAACATCCATCATCATCACCGTGCTGGCATTCACCGGCAGCACCAATGGACTGTCGAGGCTCGACGGCGTGATTCTGCTTGCCATTTTTGCTGCCTACACCCTCTACGTCATCAGCAAAAGCCGCAGCAAGGCTTCGCCCGAAAGCGACGATGATACGTCGAGCAAATACGACCGGCTCGGCACGCCGCTGCTCGTGACAATCGCCTTGGCAGCACTCGGCTCGCTACTTGGCGGCGGCACATTGTTCCTCAACTCGGCACAAGCAATTGCCCGCGCTTGGGGCATGAGCGAAACGGTGATTTCAATAACCATAGTGGCTCTCGGCACATCGCTGCCCGAACTCATCACCTGCATCATCGCTGCACGCCGCGGCAACGCACAGCTTGCGCTGGGCAACGTGCTCGGCAGCAACATCTTCAACATACTCATGGTGCTCGGTCTGCCTGCACTCATCCACCCATTCACCACCGAGAGCATACAGATTACCGATTTCGGTATGATGCTCTTCTCAGCCATTATGTGCTACGTGGTGATTTTCACATTCGGCAAAAAACATTTCGACCGCATCGAAGGTTTCATATTCCTTGCCTTATACGTTGCCTACGACGTATATCTTTTCATCCGATAGACTATTTATCGGCTACAATATCATTCCTCACGTTTTTTGCACCGTCAACTTGTTGGCGGTGACAATATTTTTTTCTACCTTTGAAAGCACAAACAAAACATTAGCAACCAAAAAACTATTCAACAACGGTATGAAAAAAATATTTGCAACCCTGGTGGGGCTTGCGTGCTCGCTGTTTGCGCTCAATGCCCAACCTTTGCCCTGTGTTGCTCCACAGCAAGCAGGACTCGATGCCGAACGCATGCTTAATGCCGACCGCATCATCAACGAAGCAATCGCCAACAACGAGATTCCCGGCGCCGTGCTCGCCGTGGTGCGCAATGGCAAGATGGCTTATCTGCGTGCCTACGGCAACCGCAGCGTGTTCCCTAAAGCACAGCCAATGACCACCAACACCATCTTCGACATGGCTTCGTGCAGCAAGTCGATGAGCACCGCCGTGAGCGCTATGATTCTCATCGACCGCGGTTACATTCGCCTGCAAGACCCTGTGAGCCTATACATACCCGGCTTTAAGAGCTGGAAAAGCGACGACGGCAAGCAACGCCAAACCATACGCATCGAGCATCTGCTCACCCACACATCAGGCATTCCTGCCTACGTGGCTCCGGCTCAACTGCGCAAACTATATGGCGACGAAGCTAATGCCGACTCGCTAATGAAATACATTGCCACCTGCCCTCGCGACTTCAAACCAGGCTCCGACTTCCAATACAGCTGCCTCAACTTCATCACACTGCAAAAAATAATTGAGAAAATCAGCGGAAAGACGCTGCGCGAGTTTGCTCAAGATAACATCTTCAAGCCATTGGGCATGCGCCACACCGACTATCTGCCTTGCCACCTCGACGAAAAGTCGGGGCTTTGGGTGAACGACCAGAACGTGGTGGTGACCGACGACGCACTCATCACCTCCGACGATGCCAAGGCTAAATCGTCAACCACAAAAGGCTACTACATCGCCCCTACCGAAAAGCAGGGCAAAGACCGCAAGGTATGCTTCATCGGGCAGGTTCACGACCCGCTTGCCCGCGAGATGAACTTGGGCGTCAGCGGCAACGCCGGCATCTTCACCACTGCTGAAGACCTGGCAATACTGTGTGCAGCCTTGCAGAACGGTGGCGAACTTAACGGCACTCGCATCCTCAGCCCGCTTGCCGTGAAAGCCATGCGCACCGTGCCGCGCGACGAAGCGCCATTGGGGCGTGCCCTCGGATGGGACGTATATTCCGACTACGCAAGCAACCTTGGCAACATGTTCTCGCCTCAAACCTATGGTCACACCGGCTACACAGGCACAAGCGTGCTCATCGACCCGGTTAACGACATCAGCGTGATTCTGCTCACCAATCGCGCCCACCCCGACGATGCCGGTGCCGCAGTGCGCCTGCGCACTCTGGTGGCAAATGCCGTTGCCGGTGCCCTCATCGACACCTCTACCGGATTCACTGCCGAGCACAAGGCGTCAACCGAACTCTATTACCCCTACTACTATACACGTTTCTTGAGCTTTATGAATGAACCTGCGATAACCGGCAACGACATTGTGATGCTGGGCAACAGCCTCACCGAAGGCGGTAAAGACTGGGGCAAACGCCTCGGATGGAAACACGTTGTGAACCGCGGCATAATCGGCGACGAGATTATGGGCATCTACAACCGACTGCACCAGATACTCCCCGGCAAGCCAAAGAAAATCTACTATCTGTGCGGCGTGAACGATGTGAGCCATCACCTTACAACCGACGAAATAATCTCGCGCTCACGCAAAGTGATTGACCGCATTCTCACCGAAAGCCCCGAAACCGAACTGGTGATGCAAAGCCTGTTGCCAATCAACGAGTCGTTCAAGCGATATAAAAACCTCGACGGCAAAACAGCACAGATACCCGAAATCAACACCCGCCTTGCAGCTCTCGCCAAGGAAAAAGGTCTGAAGTTCATCAATCTGTTCCCGCTGTTTGTCGAACCCGACACCAACGTGCTTCGCAAAGAATTGACCACCGACGGCTTGCACCTCAACGACGAAGGCTACAAGATTTGGGTGAAAGCCATCAAACAAGCCAAGTGACAACTATCCGGGCAACAACACAACAATACCTACACAGCGACAGCGCTTGCGGCACAAATGCACACGCAAGCGCTGTCGTTATTTTATTTCTCAGGCACGCCAAAAGGCGCCCCTACTGAAGGTGCTGAAATCAGTCGAGCACTGTCACCCAGTTGTGAGTGTCAGCTTCGTCGCCAAGCTGAATAGCCCGCAAGTGGTTGTACAACTTGGTTGTCCAAGGGCCGGGGTTACCGTCCTTCGACATCACATACGTCTTGCCCTCGTCGATGTCGTCGACCTGCGAGATTGGCGCAGCCACAGCAGCGGTGCCACATTCGGCAGCCTCGTCCATCTCTTCGAGCTCCTCAAGCAGAATCGGGCGACATTCCACCTTCATGCCAAGGTCCAAAGCAATCTGCTGCAGACTCATATTGGTGATTGAAGGCAAAATAGAACCGCTCTTAGGGGTGATGTAAGTGTCACCCTTCACGGCAAAGAAGTTTGCCGGACCACACTCATCGATATATTTCTTTTCCTTAGGGTCGAGATAAAGCACAGCCGAATAGCCGCCTTGCTTAGCCAAAGCACCTGCAGTGAGGCTGGCTGCATAGTTGCCGCCCACCTTCCAGCGTCCGGTGCCACATGGAGCAGCGCGGTCGAATTGGCGGTAGATTGCCACCTTGGTGGGTTTGAAACCCTCCTTGAAGTACGGGCCAACCGGAGTGACAAATATCAAGAACAAATATTCCGATGCAGGCTTAACACCCACCTGAGCCGATGTGCCAAGCTCCAGCGGACGGATGTACAACGAGCTGCCACTGCCATAGGGCGGAATGAAATCCTCGTTGAGGCGGACAACCTTCTCAACCATTTCACGGAACTTCTCCACAGGCAGCGGTTCCATCATCACGCCCTCGGCGCTGCGCTGAATGCGCTTTGCGTTTTCTTCGAGGCGGAAAATGCGAATCTTGCCATCCTTGCCGCGGAATGCCTTCAAGCCTTCAAATATTTCCTGACCATAATGCAAACATGTTGCTGCCATATGCAAGTCAACACGCTCCGAATCGGTGACTTCAATTTCTCCCCATTTGCCGTCTTTGAATGTGCAACGCACATTGTAGTGCGTCTTCATATAGCCAAACGAGAGATTCGACCAGTCCAAATTAGTTTCCATTTTTCTATCCTATTATTTTAATTTGTTTTTTATACAATTTCAAATAAACAGCCACAAATTTACAAAAAATTGTTAGCATTACGCACAATTATGCTGATGATTTGAAACAATTGTCGGCAATAATCTTATAATCATCCAAAGCGTTACATCAAAAAAAAGATTCTGCAACGCACACTTCCTACAAAAAAAACCGAATGACCAAGAAATTATCTTTTACACATACAACGAATGCGCACCTATTTTAGAGAGCCACCTTGAACGTGCGGTTTTCAACCTTGACAATGTATATGCCTCGCGAACTCACCTTGAGAACACTCTCGCCCGGATTCACTACATTCTGGCTGACCAGTTGTCCGAGAATGGTGAAAACCCTCACCTGAATGCGCCGTGCTGTTCGTATCACAATCACACCGTCCTTGCCCGTTATCTCAACATCCGATTCGGGTTGAACAGCATGCTTAGTCTCTTGCCACTGCGTCTGCTGCGAAAAAGCGTCGACATTCACCGAGGCCAAAAACAAAGATAATATGACAACAATACGTTTCAAAATTAGTTTTATATATATAATAATGTGTAACATCCCTCAAAGGGATTCACTCTTGCCACACACCAAGGGGCATGGCACAAAGAACCAAGCACTAAGTTATCCACAAAGTTAACCTTTAATTTCAACAAATCAAATGCTTGAAGCGCCAAATTAACTAATCTTCAATGAAATATTATCATTTTTTGTAATTTTCGTCCCATGGATAGGTGCGCTTGGGATTACGCGGGAACCAGCCCTTGTGCACACGCTCTTGCTGCTCGAATATCTCGAGTATCGACCAAAAGCTCGAAAACGCCGTCACGCCCAGCAACGCCGATGCCAACACGCTCTCAACCAGCAATGCTGCCACTATCAGCACCACGCCCGCTACGGCAAACCACCACCAGCAACGAGTGCCGAAATAATACTCGCCTTTAATCACTATGGGGTGAAACAGCCCAATGATGAGGAATGTCGACACCCCTATCACTATTCCCATCCAATTCATTTGCGAAAGCAATTCTGTCATATTCTAATCTAATAATCTGTTTTGTGATTGCAAAGTTACCACAAAGCGCCAACATTGCCAAATGCCGTTGACTGCTATACCAACAAAAAAAACAAGGCGCCGGAACAATTCACCGACGCCTTGCCTATTTCAACAATTAAGTGATGTTGTGCAAAAGGATTACTTCTTCGAAAGCTTTTCCTTGAGAGCTGCCAACTCTTGGATGTCGCCAAGAGTTGTCTTTTCGATAACCGGAGTAGCAGGAGCTTCTTCAGCAGCAGCCGACTTGGCAGCCTTCTTAGCCTTGCGTTGTTCAGCCTTGGCAGCATCTTCAAAGATGCGGCTGTGCGAAAGGATGATGCGCTTAGCGTCCTTGTTGAATTCGATAACCTTGAAGTCGAGCTTTTCGTCTTGCTTAGCAGTAGTGCCGTCTTCCTTAACGAGGTGCTTAGGAGTAGCAAAACCTTCAACCCCGTGAGGCAGAGCAACAACAGCGCCCTTGTCAAGGAGCTCGATGATAGTACCTTCGTGTACGCTACCAACAGTGAAGATGGTTTCAAACACGTCCCAAGGATTTTCTTCGAGTTGCTTGTGGCCGAGGCTCAAGCGACGGTTGTCCTTATCGATTTCGAGAACCTGAACGTCGATGTCAGCACCGATTTGAGTGAATTCTGATGGGTGCTTAATCTTCTTGGTCCACGAGAGGTCGCTGATGTGAATCAAGCCGTCAACGCCTTCTTCGAGTTCAACAAATACACCAAAGTTGGTGAAGTTGCGAACCTTGGCAGTATGCTTGCTGCCAACAGGATACTTTTCTTCGATATTTTCCCATGGGTCGGCCTTGAGTTGCTTGATGCCGAGCGACATCTTGCGTTCTTCGCGGTCGAGAGTCAGGATAACGGCTTCTACCTCGTCGCCCTTCTTCAAGAAGTCTTGAGCCGAGCGCAAGTGTTGCGACCACGACATTTCGCTGACGTGGATAAGACCTTCAACACCTGGAGCGATTTCAACAAATGCACCGTAGTCAGCCATAACCACAACTTTACCCTTAACCTTGTCACCAACCTTGAGGTTAGCATCAAGAGCATCCCATGGATGTGGTTGAAGTTGCTTCAAGCCCAATGCAATGCGACGCTTTTCGTCGTCGAAGTCGAGGATAACCACGTTAAGCTTCTGGTCGAGCGAAACGATTTCTTCCGGGTGGTTAACACGGCCCCAAGAGAGGTCGGTGATGTGGATAAGACCATCTACGCCACCAAGGTCGATGAATACGCCGTAAGATGTGATGTTCTTGACAACACCCTCAAGCACTTGACCTTTTTCGAGTTTTGCAATGATTTCCTTCTTTTGTTGTTCGAGTTCAGCCTCGATGAGTGCCTTGTGCGATACAACAACATTCTTGAATTCCTGGTTAATCTTAACAACCTTGAATTCCATTGTTTTGCCAACGAATACATCGTAGTCACGGATTGGCTTAACGTCGATTTGGCTACCTGGCAAGAATGCTTCGATGCCGAATACGTCGACAATCATACCGCCCTTAGTGCGGCACTTGATGTAACCCTTGATTACTTCGTCGTTTTCAAGCGCTTCGTTTACACGATCCCAGCTCTTTGCCACGCGAGCCTTGCGGTGTGAAAGAATCAATTGACCCTTCTTGTCCTCTTGGTTTTCGATGAAAACCTCAACAACGTCACCCACCTTCAGGTCGGGGTTGTAACGGAATTCGTTTAATGGAATAATACCATCCGACTTGTAGCCGATGTTAACCACTACCTCGCGCTTGTTGATTGCGATAACGGTACCTTCAGTTACTTCCTTGTCCTTAATTGTGTTAAGGCTTTCGTCGTAGGTTTTTTCCAACTCTTCGCGAGATTTCTCTCCTTGAGTTTCGCCTCTTTCAAAGGCTTCCCAATCGAAATCTTCAATTGGAGAATTTTTTAATTCTTCGCTCATTTAAATTAGTTAATAAATTAGTTAATTACAATCTACGGATTCGTTCCCGCAGATATGGGTGCAAAGTTACGCATAATTTCCTATATCTCAATAACTTTTTCAAGTTATTTTTCGATGTTTTTCGCCTTTTGCTCCATCCAAGGCGCTCGGCAGGCAATGCATTGTGCACACAATGCGCACAGCCGCCTGAGGCTCAAGCCGCGGCTTTGCCTCGCTGCAAGCGTGCCCTCACGGCATTGTAGCCCGCCATCCACAGCAACGGCAACCCCACACCGGCTACGGAGTAGAGCACCCAAAACAGGTCGTCGTGATGCTCGTGTATCACCATGTGGCACCCTATCTGACCCCAATCGAGCCCGTACCACATAATCTTGATGGCGCTCACCACCTTGAACGATATGATGTGGAACACATAGATGTATACCGTCATGTTGCCGGCATGTACCAGAAACGTGCGCACTATGCCCGGATGGCGGTCAATCACGCCCGACACATAGTGTACCATAAGAAAACCTATGGTGCCAGTGATGGGCAATGTGAGCACGCCAATGAGTCTCGGACTCAGATTCATTCCCGGCAGATGCAGATATGCTCCGCCCACCAGCAACGCAAAGAACAGCAATGCCAGCGACCAATGCTCCTTGATTCGATGCTCATAGGAGCGGTAAAGCACTCCCACGCCAAAGAATATCACGCCCCAATTCTCGCGGATGCCGCCCTGAACGATGGTGACAATCTTCAACCCGTTGCCAATGCGGAACACCGCAAACGCCAATGCCGCCACTATGATTGCCACCACAGCACCGTTGCCCTCAAGCCACTTTCGGCGCCCGTCGAGCAACCGATATAATGCCATGAACAAGATGCTCGACACCAGCAATGCCCTGAAGAACCAGAATGCCCCGAGCAGAAACTCGTCGTAGCCTGCCATCGAAAACACTATGTTCACAGCACGCTGGCACATTTGCCGAGTAGTGTAAGGATGCGTCACGCCATTCTCCCAGTTGCCGAACTGCTCATTGAGCAGCCCCACCTCAAAGAACAGATTGTGAAACAGCAAAAACAGCAGCGACCATTTGACCATGGGCACATACAGTCCGGCAAAGCGCTTCTCAACGTAAGTCCACGAATCGGTGAGATAGCGGCGGCTGAAAAAGTAACCTGCCGTGATGAAAAAAATGGGCATATGGAACAGATAGATGAAATTCATCAACAATCCGGGACTCTCGGTGTGACCAATCACCATGAGGATGATGGCAATGCCCTTGCATATCGAAATTGTAGTGTTTTGCTGTTTCATGTCTTGCAGTTGATATTTTGTCCTGCAAAATTAAAAACTTGTTTTGAATCTGCGAAATACAAAACAAGTTTCTGCCTTTAATGAATACCGGTGCCCCAAGCCCGAAAGCATCGAAGCACCGGCCACCCGGATTTTATTCAGTATTCAATAAATTATCGAACAATCATTTTGCTCACTTTGCCGTTGCTGTAGCGAACGATGTTGACACCCTGCACCGGTTCGGCAAGTTTCTGACCATTGATGTTGTAATATTCAACCGGGGCAGCATCATCGTCGGCAACGACATCGTTGATGCCCGAGTTTTCAACAGTATCATTATTTACCGACACGGCAAACACCACGCAGCAAGTGCCCACGTTAACCTTTTCTACGGTGATGCTGCTCACTTGCTTGTTAGGGTCGATGTTGATTGCCGATTCAAAAAGCATGAAGTTATAGCCACCCTGAATATCGCCGGCTGCACCACCCCAGAAGTCCTTCGAGAACAAACGTCCCAAACCTGTAACTGCAGCTTCGCCGGCGTAGCTTGTCGAGTCCCAGTTGCGAACGACGATTTGCTGTTCGATATACGAGTTGTCGGTGTAGTTTACCATCACGTTCAACTGAGTGTCGCCATCGGCGCTGGTTGAAACAACGTAAATCGATTTGCCGCTTACCGGAGCGTCAAACACCAATGTGCCGTCGGCATCGGCACCGTCATATTTGCCCGCCTTGAGCACCAATCCATTGAGGGATTTAGGGTCGATTTGATACTTCACATTGTGCAATTTTGAGTAGAAAACGCCGTCAGCGCCACACAAAGCACCTTCTTCCTGAACACCGGTGGTGTAGTACACTGCGCCACCGCCGTCAATACCTTGCACTTCCTTCACGTCGCTTTGGGTGGTGTTGGTGAACACATTTGCTTTGTCCTCGCAAATCACGTCTTGAGTGAAGCCACTCTTGATTTTAACCGGGGTTGAAACCACTTCGGCGTTAACAGCCATTGCACCAATTGCAAAAGCACAGACAACAGTAAAAATTTTTCTCATAAAACTTTGTTTTTGGTTAATAATAAAGGAATATGTTAAACAAATAAATTGTAAATCTCTCAGGGTATTATTCTATCAAAACTTTCTCAACGCTTCCGTCGCTGTAGCGCACTATGTTCACACCCGGTTTAAGGAAGGGAATGTTTATGCCATCGAGGGTATACACCGCAACTATGCAGCGGCTCGCAGCCGACGGGATGCTACCGACTGCACTACCGTCAACCACCATCGACAATCCCAGCACCGACGGACAGTTGCTTCCCACACGCGCCACGGTCACACTTGCCACTTCTTTCTGCGGGTCGGCAACGATGGCAGTTTCAAACAGGTTGAATTTACACGTGCTCGACAATGTGCCTGCCTCACCGCACCATGTGCCGTCCTTGGTGGCTATTCTGCCCAATCCGCTCACGGCACCTCCCTGCGTGCTCCAGTCGCTCAGGTTCATCAACGCAGCATCACCGGTGCTGCCGTCGGCATAGTTCAGCGTGACACTCACTTGCGAATCGCCGTCGCCGCATGTGCCTAAAACATATAGCTTGCTCGTTCTCACTCCGGCAGCGAGCACCAGTGTGCCTTGGCTCACTCCACCCTCCACATCTTTCAGCGTCAATGCATTGTTTGTAGCCACAGGTATGCAATAGTTTGCCGAACTGCTGCTGAACGTGCCGGCGCTGCTGCACAACGCACCTTCGGCACGCACATTGCTTGTGTAGAAGCCATATCCTGCCTTATCGAGCCCTTGATATTGGCTGAGCGTGCTTTGCGTGGTGGTGCCCGACACATTTGTATGGTCCTCGCATACCACGTCTTGATTCCATCCGCCAGTCACAACCACGGGCACCGTGTTGTTGACGTCGCCGCCATCGCCACCCGAAGGCTGTCCGTAGCCAAGTTCTCTGTCGATGAAAGCCATGCGCTGTTCAATGAACTGCTTGAGGCTCGACACCTGGTAGTCGATATTGCTGAACTGATAGCCCCATGCCTGATTGTCGCGCGATATGGCACCGGCATCTTTCAGCACTGCCACCATCGAATCGATTTTAGCCTCTATGTTCTGCTGTGTGTAGGCGCCGTTGCGATATTCAGCCCAACGCTGCTTCAACTGCTCGACATAAGCGTCATCGCTCATCAGACGCTCCCACCAGAACGGCACAAGCTGTTCGTCGCCGCCCATGATGTCGTTGCATTTATAGCGCCAGATATCCGAATCGGGCTGATAGTAGCTGGCGTTGCCGTAGGCAATATTCATATCCCACAGTGTCATCTGCCAGCGATTGTCGAGTCCTGCCGACGCGGCATGCCCGTTACTATACTTATATAGGTTGGTGCTCAACCTATAGCCGTCAATGTTGTTGCAAAACTCCGTGCTCAGCTGATAGTCGATGAACGACAGCGGGTTGAGGTGGGCTGCATAGCCATGCTTCTCGTCGGTAAAATTATCGCTTTTCAACGCATCTTCCATGCTGTCGATGTAATAGTGAAGCGAGTCGATGGCATGCGGGTATTTTGCCAAGAAGTCGGCATTCATAAAGTCGTCGTACTCAAAATCCTTGTATTGGAAAGTGATGTAGCGATTGGTGATTTCGTTGCCGTTGCCGTTGAGCGGATGATATTTGCTTTGATAATAATGCGGCTCGTCGGTGCGGTCGACCTGCACATGATAATCACCGCTAAGGTCGTCGTTCCAGCTGCCCGGGTCATCGAGTTTTAGGCGGTCCTTTCCCTTGGTGGGACGTTCGGCAAGGATGTAAATGCCATAATACCATCCATCTACAATCACCTCGCAGTAGCGCCCCTGCGGCACATAACTCATATAGGGCCTTGCAAGTTCAAAACTGAGCAAGTCACGCACATAGCTGCGGTCCTCCCACGGTGCAAGCAGGCACCAGTCGTTGTCGCCTTTCTTGCCCATATCCAGCATCACCACCTTTGCTTTTTTGGCATCGACGTAGGCAGCGGTGAGCGGTCGCACCGAGAATGGCTTCTTGCGAGAATTGTAGAACGACGAATTGCCGCGATACTTCAGGGCTACATATCCCTGATAGTTTTTGGTTTGAGAAGGGTGCGCAATTGTATCGCGATAGTTATATCCGTCACCATTGTCGATGATGGTCATCTTGGCCAATATCTTGTCTTCTTTCTGTATGGTTTGTCCATCCACATCCAAAAAGACAATGGGCAATGCAGTTGTACTGAACCACACATTGCTCGACGGCCTGAAATTTGTGCTACTCGTGTCGACACCCCATTGTGCCGACACTTGCTGCACCAAAACAACCGAGATAGCTATCACTGCGCTGAACACAGTATTACGCTTCATACACTAATTAAATAATGATGGTTAAACTTTCATTTCAATTTCTTCTACAAAAAACCTAAAACCATCTTTTCGACCTTAAAGAGAAATCATTTCCTACCGGAAATTAAACACTTAAACCAAATCTTTATTAACTATTTAACTGACAGGGCAAACTCCCGCCACACCCAACCCGCCAACCACAAATTCAAAAATTTAACACCATTTCACATTTTCATATATAAATATGTCATAAAAAGTCATTTGTTATTGTTTGTTAAATGTTACATAATTATATCATTTGATATTTGCATTTAACATTTTATTGTTAGAAATTTGCAATGACTTTCAAACGAAAACAAAACTAAGCTCCTTTTTGAGCAAACTAAATTAAACAATCATAACCTATATGGCAGACGCAATAAGCAGAACAAGAAATCTGGTTTGTAAGAATGCAATTTTCGTCAAGCCGCCCACCTCAACTCTCTGAGGAGGGGAAGAACTAATACAATCATTTCACACCCTTAATTCGTTTTTTTTAAAATTATAATGCATCATTAGTCAGTGGTGTACCCAATTCAAGTATACATTTATTCAATTATTAACTTAAACACAACTAATTTTTATGTACAATTTGCAATCTAACTTGCTCAAATTGTGCTTATCTGTTCTGTTAATATCAGGCTATTCAGCATCGTATGCAGGTTCAACTGCGCCATCCGATGCGTGGTCGCCTGCAATGCAACAGAACGATGAAGGCACAATTGGTGGACAGGTAGTTGACGAAAACGGCGAACCCGTAATCGGCGCTACAGTGACCGTAAAAGGCACAAACAAAGCCACAGCCACCGATATCGATGGCAACTTCACCCTCAAGGCTCCCAAAGGCAGCAAAATCGTTGTAAGCTACTTAGGCTACACCGACAAGGAAGTGGTTGCCGACGGCAATTCAATGGTCATCTCACTCAAGGAATCGCAATTCGAACTTGGCGAAGTGGTGGTTACCGCCCTCGGCATCAAACGTTCGGAAAAAGCCCTTAGCTACAACGTGCAGAAAGTGGGTGGCGACAACCTCACCACAGTTAAAAGCACCAACTTCATGAGCTCGCTTGCCGGCAAAGTGGCAGGTGTGAACATCAACGCATCGTCGGCAGGTGTGGGTGGTGCAACACGCGTGGTGATGCGCGGTCCCAAATCAATCAACCAAAGCAACCAAGCACTCTACGTTATCGACGGTGTGCCTATTAACAACCGCAACAACGGCACCTCGGAAGGCATGTACGCCAGCCAGCCAAGCAGCGAAGGCATTGCCGATATCAACCCCGAAGACATCGAATCGGTGAACGTGCTCAGCGGTCCGGCTGCCGCCGCCCTCTATGGCTCGGCTGCCGCACAAGGTGTGATTATGATTACCACCAAAAAAGGCGCTGAAGGCAAGGTGTCGGTAACAATATCCAACAGCAGCCAGTTCTCTTCGCCATTCAAGATGCCCGAATTCCAGAACATTTATCCCAACCGCCCGGGCGAGGTGCGCTCGTGGGGCGAAAAAGGCACTTCGGAATATATAGGCTACAACCCCGAAGATTTCTTCAACACCGGTAGCAACATCCAAAACAACGTGTCGCTCACCGTAGGCAACGCCAAGAACCAGACATACATCTCGATTGGTACAACCAACGCCGAAGGTATCATACCCAACAACGAATACAACCGTTACAACTTCTCGTTCCGAAACACCACTTCGTTCCTCAACGACAAGCTCACCCTCGACGTCAGCCTCAACTACATCAATCAGAACGATTGCAACATGATGTCGCAAGGTCAGTATTTCAACCCGCTTGTGCCGCTCTACCTCTTCCCTCGCGGCGAAAGCTTCGATGCCATCCGCACCTACGAAATCTACGACCAGTCGCGCGGAATATATGTACAAAACTGGAACTACGGCGATGCCCTGCAAATGCAGAACCCTTATTGGGTGGCTAACCGCATGAACCGCACCAACTATAAGCACCGCTACATGGCACACGGCAGCCTGAAATATCAGATTCTCGATTGGCTCGACGTGACAGGACGTATTCGCTGGGACCGCACAAACACCAAGGGCGAGGACAAGCGTTATGCTTCTACCATCAACCTGTTTGCCCACAGCGACTACGGTTTCTATAGCTATCAGAACATTGCCGACCAGAACCTCTACGGCGACTTTATGTTCAACGTCAACAAGACTCTCGAAAACATCTCGATTGGCGCAAACGTGGGCGGCTCGATGTCGCGCAGCCAATACGACGCCAGCGGTTTCCAAGGCGGCTTGAAAGCACCGTCGAACGTATTCACACCAAATGCCATCGACTATGCTTCGGCAACCAACGACAACCGTCCTATCTATTCGTTCAACAAGCACTACATCAACTCGCTGTTTGCCAACGTTGAATTTGGCTGGCGCAGCATGCTCTACCTCACACTCACCGGCCGTAACGACTGGGATTCGGCACTCGACGGCACAAGCAACGAATCGTTCTTCTATCCTTCGGTGGGTCTATCGGCAATCATCTCGCAAATGGTGAAGCTGCCTAAGCAAATCAACTATTTGAAGATTCGCGGCAGCTGGGCATCGGTAGGTTCTGCCATCAGCCCTAACATCACCTCACAATGGCGCTACAGCTACAACCCTGCTTCGCAAAGCTACACCACTGTCACCTACAAATTCCCCGAAACATTCTATCCCGAACGCACCGACTCGTGGGAAGCCGGTTTGACAGCACGCTTCTTCGACAACGCTCTCACACTCGACCTCACATTCTACCACTCGAACACCCGCAAGCAAACATTCCTTCGCCCAATCACCGTGGCTGAAGGCTACTCAAGCGAATATGTTCAAACCGGTAATGTGCGCAACCGAGGCATCGAGCTCTCTATTGGCTACAACAAGACTTGGGGCGACTTCACTTGGAACACCAACTTCACCTATAGCATGAACCAGAACAAGATTGTTGAACTGCTCAAGGACGACAGCGAGGTGATTAACGTAGGCGGCTTGAACGGTGCCAACATCATCCTCAAGAAAGGCGGCACGATGGGCGACGTTTACACCTACACCGACTTTGCCCGCGACCAAGAAGGCAACATTGCCCTCGACGCCAGCGGCAACGTGATTCGCGAAACACTCACCAACCCGGAGTATCGCGGCAGCGTGCTTCCTAAAGGCAACTTCGGATTCTCTAACGACTTCACCTGGAAGGGCATCAACTTGGGCTTCTTGGTTTCGGCTCGCGTTGGCGGCATTGTCATGAGCCAGACACAAGCCATCCTCGACTACTACGGCGTGTCGCAACGCTCTGCCGACGCCCGCGAAGCCGGCGGCATACCTGTTAACACCGGCACCGTGTCGGCCGAAAGCTACTACGGCGTAGTGGGTGGCGACAACCCAATCTGGAGCGAATATATCTACAGCGGTACCAACGTGCGCCTGCAAGAGGCTCACATCGGCTACACCATTCCTCGCAAATGGCTCAAAGGTATGGACCTCTCGCTCGGCCTCACTGCCAACAACCTGTTCCTGATTTACTGCAAGGCTCCGTTCGACCCCGAGTCGACCGGTTCAACCGGCACATTCTATCAAGGTTTCGACTACTTCATGCAGCCAAGCCTCCGCTCGCTGGGCTTTAACGTGAAACTGCAATTCTAAAATAAGCAAAAAGACACAAAACAATGAAGAAATTTAATTTAAACAAAATACTCTCGCGAGCCTCGATATTGGCAGCCGTGGTGATGATGAGCACCGCTTGCACCGCCGGTTTTGAAGAAGCCAACCGCCCCGGCGAAAGCGTATCGTCGGAAGAGCTCTCTCGCGACAACTACAACACCGGTTCATTCCTCGTTCAAATGCTCAACGAGGCATTCCCCGAGCAGGAAAACTCCTATCAGATGAACCAAGACCTCATTGGCAACTATCTGGGCAGATACATGACCTATGCCAACAACGCCTTCTCGGGCAACAACTTTGCCAAGATGAATGCCCCTGTGGGCTGGGTGCGCTATCCGTTTGCCGACAGCATGCCTAAAACCGTCTCGGCATTCAACGAGGTTAAACGCCTCACCGGCACCGAGAGCCTCAGCTACGCCTGGGCATTGATTCTGCGTGCACAATCGTTCCTGCGCCTCACCGACATGTATGGCCCAATGCCAATCGGCGCCGAAGCCGACGCTAACGCCTACTCGTCGCAGGAGAAAATCTATCACTCGCTGGTTGACGACCTTAACACAGCCGTAAACATCATCTCAGGTATGATTTCGGCTAACGGTGGCCAACTTGTGCAATTCAAGGAATCAGACAAGGTGTACAGCGGCAACTTTGTTCAATGGGTGAAGTTTGCCAACTCGCTCAAGCTGCGCATGGCAGTGCGCATGCGCTTTGTCGACCCCGCTTATGCACAACAAGTGGGCGAAGAAGCTGTTGCAGCCGGCGTCATAGAATCGAACGCCGACAACTGTGCAATAACCTACACTCCAAACGGTCAGTACAAAACATCGGTTGAATGGGGCGACAGCCGCGCTTGCGCCGACATCGACAGCTATATGACCGGATACAACGACCCTCGCATAACCAAATATTTCACTACACCTGCCTCTGCCGGCAGCCGCAGCGTGATTGGCTGCCGCGCAGGTGCAAACATCGGTAACAAATCGGTTGCCGACGCCGTTTACTCGGCAGCAAATGTTGAAAGCGACACCCGCGGCCTGTGGATGAGCGCTGCCGAAGTCACTTTCTGCCGCGCCGAAGGCGCTCTTGCCGGATGGGCAGGAATGGGCGGCACCACCGAATCGCTCTATGCCAAGGCAATCACCCTGTCGTTTGAACAATGGGGCGCAAGCGGTGCCGAACAATACATCAACAACGCCGACGCAACACCAGCCGACTACACCGACGCCGACGGCGGCTATGGCAGCGCACATGCCAAGATGTCGACCATCACCATCAAGTGGGATGAAAGCGCTTCAGATGAAGAAAAACTCGAACGCCTGATTGTTCAAAAGTGGATTGCACTCTTCCCCGACGGACAAGAAGCATGGAACGAAATTCGCCGCACAGGATATCCTAAGGTGTTCCCTGTGGCTCAATCAACAGCCTACAGCATCGATGTGCCTAATCGAATTCCGTTCGACTACACCGAACCAGTGAACAACCCTGCCAACTATGCCGAAGCCCTTCGCCTCTTGGGCGGCAACGACGACTATGCAACCAAAATGTGGTGGCAGCGATAAAACATGTTTCATAAACAATAAAATGACATTATAACAATGAAAAAAATCATAAAGTCTTTGCTTATGCTTGCTGTGACGGCTTTCACCCTCACCGCTTGCGACACTGATGCCGAAATCAAAGACCCGGAAAACCTCACCGATGCCGAGCGCTCTGAACAATACTACGAAGCGCTGCGTGCCTACAAGCAAACCGACCACGCCGTGGCTTTCGGTTGGTTCGGCAACTGGGTGGGCGCTGGTGCCTCACTCGAAAACTCGCTGCGCGGCTTGCCCGATAGCGTCGACTTCGTGTCGATTTGGGGCAACTGGCGCAACCTGTCACCCGAGATGAAAGCCGACCTCGAATATGTTCAAAAGGTGAAAGGCACACGATGCCTGATGTGCTTCATCGTGTCGAGCATTGGCGACCAACTCACGCCTTCCGACAAAACCGCCGAAGAATTCTGGGGCTTTAGCAGCGACGACGAAGCCTCGAAGATTGCTGCTATCGAAAAGTATGCCAACGCCATCTGCGACACCATCGAGTTCTACAACTACGACGGTTTCGACTTCGACTACGAGCCCAACTACGGACACAGCGGCAACATCGCCGGTGATGAAGAAGCCGAGAAAGTGTTTGTCAACGCTCTTGCCAAGCGAATCGGTCCGAAGTCGGGCAGCAACAAGATGCTCGTTATCGACGGCGAACCACAAAGCATTGCCAGCGAGCTCGGCGAGTGCTTCAACTACTTCATCGTGCAAGCCTACTCTTGCACTGGCGACGCCAACCTCGACAGCCGCTTGTCGAGCACAATCAGGAATTTCGACGGCTATCTGCCTGCCGAGGAAGTGGCTAAGAAATACATCGTCACCGAAAACTTCGAGAACTATGCAGCAGCAGGCGGCGTGACCTACACCGACCGCTACGGCAACAAGATGATGAGCCTCGAGGGCATGGCTCGCTGGACACCTATTGTCAACGGCGAGAGCGTGCGCAAAGGCGGCATCGGAACATATCACATGGAATATGAATACAATGCCGGCAAGCAACCTTCTTATCCTGCTCTGCGCGCCGGTATACAGATTATGAATCCGTCAATAAAATAACCTCACTTATTTTTCAAAAGCAATGAAAAAATCATCAAAATATATTTTCGCAAGCATGCTTTTGGCAGTGTCGGCTCTCACGGCTTGTAACGATGCGTCGTACGACCAACTCGACAACCAGGCCTTCATACTGCAGACCAACACCAATGCCAATTCATCACAGAAAATCACCATCGGCACCGACCCTGTGGCTGCCACCATCAACGTGCGCCTCTCCGACAAGGCTGCCGAACAAAGCACCTATCGCATTGTGGCTGATGACGAGGCGTTGGCAAACTACAATGCCAAGAACGAGACTTCTTACACCGCACTGCCCGCCGGCGCTTACATCCTCTCGGCATCTGAAACCACAATCGAGCCGGGCACTTCGGTGTCGGCTCCTATCACCGTCACCGTGAACCCGTTCACCGACGAAATGAAAAATTCCGGCAAGAAATATGCCATCGCATTCCGCCTCGAAAGCACCGACGGCAAAGCCAACGTGCTGAAATCGGGCAGCGTGATGGTGTTTGTGCTCGACCAAGTGGTTATCCAACCGGTTGTTGTGTTCAACTCATCTAACAACTTCGGCGAAATACAGCTTAATAGCACCGTCGACCTGCCGGAATGGACCGTCGAACTCAACATCAACAAGGACCAACTCCTCACTGCCGTAGGTAAGGGTAACAACCAAGCATTCTTCGGCGCATATTCCGAAGACTCTGAAATCTACATGCGATTCGGCGATGCTCCTATCGAAGGCAACCGTATGCAAATCAAGACTCAAGGCACACAGATGAACAGCCAGATGCTATTTAACACCAACACCTGGTATCACATCGCTGTTGTATGCACCGGCGCCAAGCTTTATCTCTACGTCAACGGTGTGCTCGACAATTCTATGGACCTGCCTGACAAGGGCAACTCAATGAGTTGCTTCTCTACCTACATCCAAAACGGATATCACTTGGGCAACACCATGATGAGCGAGCTTCGCCTCTGGCACAAGGCACGCACACAAAATGAGATTGTCAACAACATGTATCTGTGCGACCCCACCACCGACGGACTGGAATTCTACTTCAAGTTCAACGAGGGCTCGGGCAACACCTTCAAAGACGCTTCTGGTCATGGCTACGACATCTCTACGCCAAATGTTAACTACACCTGGATTCAAGATGTGCGCATCGACGGCAAATAATTTCATCTTTTTCCTTAAAAAGCAAAACAACTTATGAAATCTATCATAACGAAATCATTGATTGTTCTGGCCGCCTCGCTGCCATTGCTCACGGCTTGTCAGGACGAACCGGAAGTGGGCGAAACACTCTACCCCACCGAACAAGAGAACTACGACGCCAAAGTCTACATCAACGAATTGAACATCCCAAGCAATGCGCTTTCGTTAAAGGTGGTGCAGACCCCAAGCGAAGTAATCACTCCCGACGACGAAATATCGTTCTATGTGCGCCTCACCAAGCCTGTGGCTGAAAACGTGACAGTCACTGTGGCTGAGAACGCCGAACTTGCCACCGCTTACGGCAACGGCACATCGGCGCTGCCAACCGGCGCTGTAGCGTTCAGCACCAATACCGTCACCATACCTGCCGGCTCACAAGTGTCTACCGAGCCTATCGTGGCTAAAGTGCAATCTACCGACGCCCTGCGTGAGCTTTCAGGCTCGGGCGTCATTGCCATCGCCATCGACAACTCGACCGGCGGAGTGGCTGCAGGCGGCAACAACAATGCCATGTACATTGTGCTGAACAAGGTTGTAACAAACTTCAAGAATCAGAGTTCAAGCGAAATCGCAACCCTCACAAAAGTCGATGCCACGAACTTCTCCGTTACCATCAACGGCACAACGGTTACAACGCTTTCCGACGGCAGTCTGAGCACCGACTACGGTCAATATGGCGCTTACGACGTGCTCGTCACGTTCAACGAGCCTACAGCATTCCGAGGCTTCGTGTTCTATGCCGGCTACAGCACCTACTTCGGCCCGCGCAATGTGGAAATACTCACCAGCAGCGACGGCATCAACTGGACAAGCCAAACCGATGGCATATTCACCACCACACGCGTTTCGCGTCTCACCACTCCGGTGCCCTTCGTATTCTACTCGGCTGTAACCTGCCAATACGTAAAGTTTAGCGTTTACGACTGCTTCTGGAGCGACTACGGCTCGTCGTATGACTATCCCGATGTTGCGGAAATTGAATTCTATCAATAATATTTCCCTATCATAACCATTTGGAGTGTGGCAAAAAACAGCTTGCCACACTCCATTTTTTTGTAAAATGTTGTAATTTTACGCCATCGCTTTGCGTCAAACAATAAAAAAAAAACGAAAAAATGAAAAAATCAATTCTTCTTGCAACATTGGTTGCATTATTCACATTCAGCACAAACGCCCAACTGCTGTGGAAAGTGTCGGGCAATGGGCTCAACAAACCAAGCTACCTGTTTGGCACTTGCCACGTAGCGACAGTGAAGATGACCGACAGCATTCCGGGATTCAACGACGCCCTCACCAACTGCGACGCCGTATATGGCGAAATCGAGAAAGGCGACATTGCCGGTGCCCAGCAGGCTATGATGGCTGCAATTATGGCTCCTGCCGACAGCACCCTGAGCAAAGTGATTGACCAAGCATCGCTTGCCAAAGCCGACTCGGTGTTCCGCGCCACTACACAAGGCATGGTCAGCATCTCGCAGCTCGAAACACTCAAACCCGCCTATGTGTCGACCCAATTGGCTCTGATTATGATTATGCAAAGTTTCCCGGGATTCAACCCCATGGAGCAAATCGACTTTGCCATTCAAGGCAAAGCCTCGCAACTGGGCAAGGAACTTGGCGGTTTTGAGACAACCGAGTATCAACTGAACATCCTCTACGGCAAGCCCATCAGTGAGCAAGCCGAGAGTCTGGTGCGCACTCTGGCAAAACTCGAAAGCGCAAAAGCATCGGGCATTGCCCTAGCCGAAGCCTACAAAAGGCAAGACCTGAATGGCGTTTTCAACTGCATCATCAAGGAGCAAAACGACAGCGACGAACCCGAATGGAAAAAGCAACGCTCGATTGACGAACTAATCTACAACCGCAACACCGCATGGGCAAAGAAACTGCAGGAACTCATGCCCGAGAAATCGCTGCTCGTGGTGGTTGGCGCCGGACACCTGCCCGGCGAAAGAGGCCTCATCGACCTGCTGCAAAAAGCCGGATACACCGTAGAGCCGATGAAGTGACACAACATCTTGGCGAAATAAACAGAAAAAGGGAGGCGAACTACAATTCGTCTCCCTTAATTGTTGTGGAGCATAGCGGACTCGAACCGCTTACCTCAACACTGCCAGTGTTGCGCTCTACCAGATGAGCTAATACCCCATAGCTTTTAATGGCACAAAGGTAATACACTTGAAGTGATATTTCAAAATTTTATCGCCTGTTTTTTCTGAAAAAACCGAAAATAACACTTTTTTTTAACGGGCATCACCTTTGTGCCTTAACACTTGCGCTATTCTGTAACCGAAACTTTCAGGTTAGTGATTATGCTTTTAAAATTTCCGGCACTACGCAGCGGAAACACCAGCGTGCGCTGATAGTTGATGCGAGTCTTAGGGTCGTAGAGCACCGGCTCATGCGACAAAGCACCTTCAACCGTGTTATGGGCGCGCACATCCTCGTTCACCACAAAGAGCGGTTTGGCAGCCAATTCGTCGCGCACCTTGCCGTCGACCAACAAGCGAGTGACGCGGTTGGTGCCTTCGATGGTGACAGCCACCTTCTTGCCCTTTTCCACGGCATAATTGAACGTATTGAGGTAACCCTCGCGCTCAAAGCCAAGGCGTCCCGATTTAGGGTCGGAGAGATAGAACACTGCATTTGCCGAGCGAAGCAGCTCGGTGCCACGCTCCTCGGCAGTGCCGTCAATCACAAAGCTCACCGAATAGTTGTAACCAATCTCCTCAACCGGCAGCTGCGTTCCGGCAGCAAGGATGGCACGGTCAACCACCACATCGCCCTTCTTGCCCAACCGTGCAAGTTCGTTCACGCCCGGAGCCTCGCTCAAGGCGCTGCGCAACTCGTCGAACTCGGCAAACGTCACACTCACGTTCTTGCCTGCCCAGCACTTTGCCGATAGTGTTTGCAATGCCGGAAACACACGGTGATGAATATCCTTGACGGTAATGCCGTTGCCAACGTGGTCGTTCCACACCGCAAACATGCCGCCCTCGATGGCAGGGTCGTTTTCCGCAAAAATTTCACGGCCAATCACAGCCGGAGTCCATTTCTCGTAGAGATATTTGCAATTAAGATAGTCGTAATAATAGCCCGCAGCAGGCACAATATACACCAGCCCGTCGGGTATGCTCACCAACTTATAGCCCTGCTGCTTCATGTCGCGCGGAGCGGCATAGCCGTTATACCAGCAATCCATCAGCACACCGTCGGCTTTCACCGGAGTCGAGCCCTTGGCATGAGTGAGAGCGCCCCACACCACAGCCTGCTTGCCATAGCCTTCAACAAGGCGGATGTAATGGTCGGTGAACTCACGGAATTTCTCTACCACTTCCTGCTTGGCATTGGAGTATTCGTCGGTGCCGATATGCACACGTTTGCCTCGGAACACCGGGTCGTTGCCTTGCAGATATTCTTTGTAGAGGTTGTCCATAAAAGTATATGTGGCAGGATTGAACAGGTCGAGGTGGTCCATGCCATACTCTTTGCTGCCCAACTCGGGGCGATATTGGGTGAATGCCAGCGAATGAGCCGGAGCATCAATCTCAGGAATGATTTCAACGCCGCATGCCTCGCCAAGTTGCTGAAGTTCAACAAACTCTTGTTTGGTGTAATGTCCATCCTTGGCGGTCAACCCCGGATAGGTGTCGCATTCGAGGCGGAATGCCGAATAGGTCTTCATCCAATCGTTGCCGAAAAACTGACGGAAACCGTTGTCGTTGAGGTGAATCTGCAAGGCATTCATCTTATAATAAGCCATCACCTTCACCAATTTGCGCAGATAGTCGATTAGAATGTATTTTCTGCCACAATCAATCATAAAGCCACGCAGCGCATATTGCGGTTTGTCGGCAATCACACCGCACGGCAACGCGCGGTCGGCTGACTGTTCGCTAATCTGCAGCAAGGTGCGGGTTGCCCAATAGGCGCCCGTAGTGGTCGATGCCGAGATGGTGATGCCGGTGTTCACCGTCAGCCGATATCCTTCGGCGCCCATCGTGCCGTCCTTGGCAAGTTGCAGCACCACATCGCCCTTTCGCGCCTTGCCTTTTGTCACCGTCAATTTGCGACCGAACATGGTGCGATAGTCATCGGCAAACGCTTCGGCAACCGAACGCAACTTTTCACTCTTCACCACAACTCTTCCCGAGAGGCTCACGCTGCCCTCGCCTGGAGTCCACGATTCAATCTCCGGAATCACAAACGGCTTACTGTTAGCAGCCTGCATCTGCCACACACCGCCACACCACAACACACCTACAACAGCCAGTGCAAGTTTCAATAATCTGTTCATTTTTTATCTTTAATTTAGTTTTTAGTTTTTGATTTTTGCAAAGTTACTGAAATTTTTCAGAATTCGGCATTCCCTACCAGCGTCAACACAACCTTTGGCACAACAAAGC
Organism: Muribaculaceae bacterium; assembly: GCA_051871535.1. GTDB lineage: Bacteria > Bacteroidota > Bacteroidia > Bacteroidales > Muribaculaceae > SFTJ01. The sequence continues at coordinate 158,794 of JBJECX010000051.1, forward strand.
CGCCTACACCATACGGTGCAAGCGGCCTTGCTAATAACTAACCATCATAAAAATATATCCAACAAAAATATAATTTACTGAATATCAATCAGTCGATTGCTCTTCTTCACCTCTTGTGGCTTGAGTTTCGGAAGTGTAACAGTGAGCACACCGTTTTCAACCTTTGCCGAGATGGCTTCTTTGTCGACATCATCAGGCAGTATCATAGCCTGACGGAACCGACTATAAGCAAACTCGCGGCGCAGATAGTGCATGCGTTCAGCTGCCTTGTCGCTGCCGCCGTTGGTTTCCTTCTCCACGGCAACAACCAGATTATCATCCTCGTCGATGTTCACCTTGAAGTCTTGCTTTGTCATACCCGGAGCAGCAACCTCCACAATATATTCGTGTTCCTTTTCAATGACATTCACCGAAGGCGAAGTAGTGCTCACTGCTGTATGTTCAAAAAAGTTATTACCAATGATATCGTTAAACACACTTGGCAACCATTCCTGATTTCTTCTAATTGTCAACATAATTTCAATCTCCTTTTATTTTTTAATTTTTTATTGTCAATAATAATTTGATTCACCGAACCTCGAGGCTTTCGCACCGCGGTTCGCTGTATTATGTTGCAATAGTCGCACCAAACGACAATATTTGCCAATATATCGCATAGATACTGACAAAAGTTACATATCCGGCAACAAAGTTGGTCAAAATGTCATATCACTATGACAAAAGTTCCATTTTTCAGGTGTTAATCCGGTAGGGATAGGTCACGTCCCACAAAAAGAGTGCATTGCCAGGCATCGACGTGCCTGCCGAGCAACGGTTTTTCTTTTCGATGATGGCACAAAACTGCTCGACGGTGATTTTGTGCCGTCCCACCTCAACGAGAGTGCCCACAATGGCACGCACCATGTTGCGCAGAAAACGGTCGGCTGTGATGGTGAACACCCACTGGTTGCCTTCGCGCGCCCATAGCGCATGGGTGATGCGGCAATTATTAGTCTTGACGTCGGTGTGCAGTTTGCTGAAGCTTGTGAAATCGGTGTAGTGCAGCAAGTGCCGGGCAGCCTGGTTCATCAAATCGAAGTCGAGGTCGGGCGGGCACTTCCAGCTCAACGGGTAGTGAAAGGGATTCTTCTCGGTGTCGACAAAATATTTATAGGTGCGGCTGGTGGCATCGAAACGAGCATGGGCATCGTGGTGCACGGCAAAGATGCTGAATACGGCAATGTCCTTGCACAGCACACTATTGAGCTGATGCACAAGACGCACCGTATCGGCAATAGGCTCGGCATCGAAGTGCGCCACCATCAAGGCGGCGTTCACCTCGGCATCGGTGCGTCCGGCACCGGTGATTTTTATTGGGGTGCGCATCACCATAGTCATCACCTCCTCGAGCGTTTGCTGCACCGTGACGTCGTTGGGTTGTGTTTGCCATCCGTGGAAATTGGCTCCACGGTAAGCCAATCGCATAAAATATCGCATCGGAGTAATCTGTTTATTGATAAAATATCACTCAGTTGTCATCGAAAGGGGCAATCTCCCGCTTTTGTCAAAGGGGAAATTGCCCTATAATATTTTTCATATCGCAATCGCCATCCTGCGGCAATTATTCACGCTCGAGATAGGTGTAGCCATAAAGGCCCGAACGATAATTGCTTATGAATTCGCGGCCCTCCTCAGGTGTGATTTTGCCTTGCTTCATCGACTGTGTCACCCAAGTCTCGATGTTTCGCACAAGTTTCTTGGGATTGTATTGCACATAGTCGAGCACCTCGGCAACGGTTTCTCCGTCGATAATCTGGTCAATCTCGTAGTGGTCCTTATACACACTGATGTGCACGGCATTGGTGTCGCCGAACAGATTGTGCATATCGCCCAAAATCTCCTGATAAGCGCCCACAAGGAACACGCCAAGATAATACGACTCGTTGTTCTTGAGCGTATGCACCGGAATGGATGCCGACACGCCGCTTGGCGACACAAAATTTCCAATCTTGCCGTCGCTGTCGCAAGTGATGTCCTGCAGCGTTGCCATGTGCGTAGGCTTCTCGTCGAGGCGCGAAATAGGTATTATCGGGAACACCTGGTCGATAGCCCAGCTATCGGGCAACGACTGGAAGAGCGAGAAATTGCAGAAATACTTTTCGGGCAGTTTCTTTGCCACCTTACGCAATTCCTCGGGAGCATGCTTCATCTCCGAAGCCAAAGCATTCACGTCGCGTGCAATCGACCAGAACAGTTTCTCAATCAAGGCGCGGGTGCGCAGGTCAAGCAATCCGAGGCTGAACAAATCGAGCGCTTCCTCGCGTATCTGCAAAGCATCGTGCCAATCCTCCATCATGCGGCCCTGGTTTATCTTGTCCCAGATGTCGTATAGTTCGCGCGCCAACTCGTGGTCGTCGTCCGAAATCTTGTCGTCGTCATCGTCCCACTGGGGCAACTGAGCCGTTTCAAGCACCTCGAAGATGAGAATCGAATGGTGGGCAGTGAGCGAGCGTCCGCTCTCGTTGATGATATTTGGCTGCTTCAACCCATTCTTCGTGCAAGTGTCCACAATGGCAGAGACAGCGTCGTTGGCATACTCCTGAATCGAATAGTTCATGCTGCTTTCGCTGGCACTGTTGCGGGTGCCATCGTAGTCAACGCCAAGTCCGCCGCCAATGTCAATAAAGTCGATGTCGAAACCCATGCGTGACAATTGCACATAGAATTGCGACGCCTCGCGCAAGGCATTCTTGATGTGGCGTATCTTGGTTATCTGGCTGCCGATGTGGAAATGAATCAGCTTCAGGCAGTCGCCGAGTTGCTTCTTCTGCAGATAGTCGATGGCAGTGAGCAGTTCGCTCGAGTTAAGACCGAACTTGCTCTGGTCGCCGCCACTTTCTTCCCACTTGCCGCTGCCCGAACTCGACAGCTTGATGCGAATGCCAATGTTTGGACGTATGTTCAGGCGCTTCGATATTTCGGCAATCAGCTTCAGTTCATTGAGTTTCTCCACCACAAGAAATATACGGCGGCCCATCTTCTGAGCCAGCAATGCCAGCTCGATGTAGCTCTCATCCTTATATCCGTTGCAAATAATCAGCGATTTCTCGTCGATGTTAATCGACAATACGGCATGCAATTCCGGTTTGCTGCCTGCCTCAAGGCCGATGTTGAACTTTTTGCCGTGGCTCACTATCTCCTCAACCACCGGACGCATTTGGTTCACCTTAATGGGATAAATGATAAAGTTTTCGGCAGTATAGTTATACTCATTAGATGCCGACTTGAAACAATTCGAAATCTTTTCGATACGATTGTCCAAAATGTCGGGGAAGCGAAGCAGAATCGGTGCCGTGATATCGCGCACCTGCAACTCGTCCATCACATCTTTCAAATCCACTCCGGCATAACCCTCGCGTGGGGTGACTTGAATGTGTCCCTTTTCGTTAATCGAAAAATACTTCAAGCCCCATCCGTTGATGTTGTATAGCTCCGCGCTATCCTCAATGCGCCATCTTCTCATTACTTTTCGTTGCGTTTGTTTTTAATAGTTTTGTTATTGGGTTGTTAATTGATAATTATTTCTCTCTATTGCGCCTTCATTTAGGCCATAAAAAGTAAACAAAGATAATTGATTATCTTCACTTATCACCCATTTGACCCCAAAAACATATTAAAAGTTTCACAAATTACCTCTTTTTGCATAATTAATAGCTCTTACATTCGTTTTTACTATATAACTAATGAGTGACTCCGCGGCACTTTTTGCCTGGCATAACTCGCTTTGTTTATTATTTATTACAAAAAACGCTATTTTTTGTTTGAAATGAAGATTACTTTTCTCACACCTCCCGAACTCATAGGGCATCAGCCTGCCGAGCGCACCGCCGGATGCACTCGTATGGTGTATCCCATGCCTAATATCTACGAGCTCTCCGTGGCTGCCGTGCTCGAAGAGGAAGGTGTGCACGATATCACCCGACGCGACTTTGTGTTCGATGGTAACGGCAACGAAGCATCGCTGCGCCAATTCATCGCCGAGCGCAATGCCGACATTTATTTCATCTGGACGGTCAACCTCTCTATTCAGAGCGACCTCAAGGCTATGCATATTATCCACGAGGTGGCTCCTCATGCCTATGTGGTGTTGCTGGGCCCCGGCCCCACCTATTTCACCAAGCAATGCCTTGCCCACGACCATGTGATAATAGTGCGCGGCGAACCCGAAGCCACCGTGCGCGAACTCGTAGATGCCATGCACAACCATCGCGAGTGGAGCCAGGTGCGAGGCATTTCATTTATGCGCGATGGCAGATTTCACAGCAATCCTTTCCGCCCGCTAATCTCCGACCTCGATGCGCTGCCTTTCCCTGCTCGACACTTCATCGAGGACAAGCAATATCACAATCCCAAACTCAAAACCGGTCCCTACACCACGGCTGTAACCTCGCGCAATTGCCCATACGGCTGCATCTACTGCGTGCCCAGTTCGCTCACTTTCGCCCGCGAGATGGAGTTCCGCAAGGAATTTGGCCGCAAACCCAACATCGGCTTCCGCTCCGTGGCAAGCATCGAACGCGAAATGGAGTTGCTGCACAGCCGCGGCTACAAGGCTATTGGTTTTATGGACGACAATTTCATCTGGAACGAGGAGCGAACATCACAGATTTGCGAAATTATGCGCCGTTTCGGCTTCGTTTGGGGATGCCAGGCGCGCGTTGATGCCATCACCGAACCTATTGCAAAGATGTTGGGCGAGTCGGGATGCCTCTATGTGGATTTAGGCATCGAGTCGTTCAACGACGACATTCTGCGTTTCATCAATAAAGGCATCACTTCGGCTCAAATCTATCAAGCCATTGCTTTGCTCAAAAAATATAGCGTGCCGGTGAAACTCAATGTGCTCATCGGCAGCAGTCCGCTCGAAACCAAGGAAACCATTCGCCACACTCTCCGCGAGGCGAAAAAACTCAATGTCGACCAAGTAATGTTCAACATTGTTTCGCCTTTCCCGGGTACCGAATTTTACAAAATGTGCATAGAGAACGGCTGGCTCGCCACGCCCGACTATGTGCCCACCGATGTGCAGCGCGAATCGATTCTCAACTACCCGCATCTCTCGGCCGAAGATATGGAAAAAGCTCTCTTTCGCAACAATCTTAGCTACTTCATTCGCCCGTCGTTCATCTTCAAGCAACTGCGCCGTTTTAAGAGTATGTCGGAATTTATCAACGCTCTCAAAGCTCTGAAAATAAAACTTTTCGGATATTCAAAATAACCACAGGCCTCTCATGCTATGACCATTCGCCTATCTGTAATCATCCTCACCTGGAATCAGCGCGATGTGCTGCATCGTTGCCTCGACTCGCTCATGCCTGCCATCGAGGGCATCAGCCATGAGGTGATAGTGGTCGACAACGGCTCTTCCGACGGCTCGCTGCAGATGCTCGAGCAGTCGTTTCCCGAGGTTACGGTCATAGCCAATGCCGAAAATCGCGGTGTGGCTGCCGCTCGCAATCAGGGCATCACTGCTTCTACGGGTCGATACATCCTCATTCTTGACAACGACACCGTGGTCAATGCCGAAGCCATCGAAGGAATGTTGACTTATCTCGAGCAGAATCATCAATCTGGCATTGTGGCTTGCCGACTGCTCAACGAGGACCACACGGTGCAAAACAGCACGAAGCCTTACCCGGGGCTGATACAAAAAATGCGAAATGTGCTGCGCCTTACCACGAGCACCACTCGCTTCCGCACCGACGAGCACGGCGTGATATATCCCACCTATGTGATAGGCGCTTGCCAGATGTTTCCACGCCTGCTTATCGACACCATCGGTCTTCTCGACGACAACATTTTCTACGGCCCAGAAGACGCCGATTTCTGCCTACGCGCCACCCAAGCGGGTTATAAGGTGTGCTATCTGCCACACATCTGCATCGAGCACTTGCACCGCCGCATCACTTCGCACAACCTGCTCTCACCTATGGCTCGCCGCCACGCTCGGGCGCTGCTCTATTTCTATAGCAAGCACCACCGATGGCTCTAACAGTTTATCTCCAACCTTTCACCACTTTATTAGAAAAAAATATTACTATAAGAGTGCAATAGTATAAAGGAAAATAGTTATCTTTGCAGTGAAAAAATTCAAGGTAATTGTCCTTTGTATATAGGCAACAATTGAATCATTTTTTAGTGTGAAAGATTTTATTCACTTTTTTATATATTTAACAAATGGTAAATTATAAAGATCTTGGCCTCGTAAACACTCGCGAAATGTTTGCTAAGGCTATTGAAGGCGGTTATGCAATTCCTGCTTTCAACTTCAACAACATGGAGCAACTTCAAGCTATCATCAAGGCTGCTTCTGAAACCAAGTCTCCGGTTATCCTTCAAGTATCGAAGGGCGCTCGCAACTATGCTAACGCAACTCTCCTTCGCTACATGGCTCAAGGAGCTGTTGAATACGCTAAGGAACTTGGCTGGGCTAAACCACAAATCGTGCTTCACCTCGACCACGGCGATAGCTACGAACTTTGCAAGGACTGCGTTGACTGCGGTTTCTCTTCTGTTATGATTGACGGTTCTCACCTTCCTTACGAAGAAAACATCGCCCTCACCAAGAAGGTTGTTGAATATGCACACCAATTCGACGTGACTGTTGAAGGCGAACTCGGTGTATTGGCAGGCGTTGAAGACGAAGTATCGAGCGACCACCACACCTACACCAACCCTGAAGAAGTAGTAGACTTTGCTACTCGCACCGGCTGCGACAGCTTGGCTATCTCTATAGGCACATCGCACGGTGCTTACAAGTTCACTCCGGAACAATGCACCAAGGACGAAAACGGCAAGCTCGTTCCTCCTCCATTGGCATTCGATGTTCTCAAGGCTGTTGAAAAGGAACTTCCCGGTTTCCCAATCGTGCTCCACGGTTCTTCTTCGGTTCCTCAAGACGAAGTTGAAACTATCAACAAATACGGTGGTGCTCTCAAGGCTGCTATCGGTATTCCTGAAGAATGGCTCCGCGAAGCTGCCAAGAGCGCTGTTTGCAAAATCAACATCGACTCTGACAGCCGCTTGGCTATGACTGCTGCTGTTCGCAAAGTGTTTGCTGAAAAACCGGCTGAATTCGACCCTCGCAAGTACCTCGGTCCGGCTCGCGACAACATGGAAAAACTCTACAAGCACAAGATTATCAACGTGCTCGGTAGCGACGGCAAGGCTGAATAATTGCTGATTATTCAACTCCTTACAATATTAAAGAAGATGAGAAAAACCTTCGTTTGGGTTTCTCTCATCTTTTTTTTATGTTATGCCTCGCATATATCGTAAAACCCGTGGCATCACATATTGTGCAACTTTTTTTGAAAGTTTCAAACACCTGTGCCACAGCGCAATACGCCATAAGTTAAGCAATAAACCGAGCCTAAAAAACGCATAACTTTAAAATAAAGTTGTCTAATCCAAACTATTTTTGTAATTTTGCATCACCGATTACGGTAGCGGGATGTAGCTCAGTCCGGTTTAGAGTACTCGTCTGGGGGGCGAGTGGTCGCAAGTTCGAATCTTGTCATCCCGACAACGGCACCGATTATCTGTCACAAACGATATCGGTGCTTTTTTATACACTAATAATAATACATCGCATAGCTATGTCACTTATCAGAGTATTACTATCAATCATCTTTCCACCATTGGCGGTATTCGACCGCGGATGCGGCTCAATACTCATCGTTCTCATCCTCACCATTTGCGGATGGGTGCCTGGCGTCATCGCAGCTTTGGTTATCCTTAACAAGCGATAATCCGCTCCACAAACAACAACTAATCCGCACTGCCCGCCCCTTCAGCGAGCAATGCGGATTAATTGTTTCCCTGAAACGGCTACCAAGCCATCAGAGAATACACTCGTAGCCAAGAGCACGAATCTTGTCGGCAACAACCTCGGCAGGCACATCGCCGTCAACGTAAGCTATACCCTTAGCCAAATCCACCTCGACGCGCGTAACGCCCTCGAGCGACGCCAGACCTTTCTGCACATTCGCCTGGCAATGCGCGCACATCATTCCTTTAATCTTGTATTCCTTTGTCATATTATTTGTTTTTATTGATTTTGATTTCAAAGCCATTCGTATGGCAGCATTAGCCATCAGCGCCACAAGCACCACGCTACACGCAATGCTGAACCACGAAGCACAGTGCTCGCATCGCACCTCGTTAACCGACATATGTGGCACAAACCATTGGGCAGGCAACAGATAGTCGATAACAAGCCCGAATGTCACAGCACCGCCAACAATAGCTGCCAGATATGCCCATGTGGCTTTGCTGCCAAACGATTTTCGCACCACCAGCACCGAAGCAAAATTGGCTGCCGGACCAGCCATCAGCAGAACAAACGCAGCTCCCGGCGACAACCCCTTGAGCATAAGCGACAACGCAATAGGTATTGAACCCGTGGCACACACATACATCGGCACCGAAACCATCAACACCAGCAGCATGTTCAGCAACGGATTTTGTGCATATCGCGCAAAAAAGTCGTCGGGGACAATCACCGTAATCAGCGCCGCCACCACAAGCCCTATCACCAGCCACTTGCCAATGCTTTCCATCATCGACACGAAGCCGTATTTCATCGATTCTTTCAAACGACCCACAAAGCCGGCGGGTTGCTCGGTATTGCAGCCATCGTGGCAGGCATCGCCGCCAGCCACAGCATGCGCCACGTCGCCCTCAACCGCAGCCACCAGCCGTCCGCCTGCCAGCGCCGTTGCCAGCGCAGCAATGGGGCGCATCACCGCAAAGCCCAAGCCAAGCAGCGACCACGTTGCCGCAATGCTGTCGACACCGGTCTGTGGCGTGGCTATCAGAAACGATGTTGCCGAGGCACGCGAAGCGCCGCTGTTGCGCAGCGACACCGCCGTGGGCAGCACGCCACACGAGCACAACGGCAAGGGTATGCCAAACAATGCCGCCTTCAAGGTGGAGCGCCAATCGTTGCCCGCCAGGTGCTTTGCATACATCCTGTCGGGGACAAAGCCATGAAGCAACCCGGCGAACAAAAACCCGAGTAGCAGATATGGCGACATCTGGTTGAGTATCACCACAAAGGCATTAACCAATTCCGAAATTTCTTGATTCATTTTCCTTCTTATTTCAACATTATTTTAATTCGGCAAGCCGCTTGGCGTTGCCAACAATCCATATCACATCATGAAGTTCAAACACATCGTCGCCAGTGGGCTTGATGTATGCCGAACCGCGCTGTATTGCCACCAGCAGCGAAGCATAATCGTCGCGCAGACGCGCCTGCGCCACACTCTTGCCAGGCAACGGTGATGTTTCGGTGAGTTCGAAATGCAAAAACTCCACCTTCTTTTTGTCGTAGGCAGTGTCGAGCGCCACACTGCTTTTCTCCACCTCGGGCAGCAAATGCTGTATCTGTTCGTCGGTGCCAATAACCGCAAGATTGTCGCCCGGGAAGATGCGCATTTCGCCGGTTGGCACCGGATAGTAGATGGAGCCGCGCGTGATGCTCACCACATTCACACCATAATGCTTGCGTATGTCGGAGTTCTTCAGCTTCTCACCCACAAACGGGCAATCGTTGCCCACGGTCATAAATGCCATGTGAAGGTCGGAAACCAAGTTGTTTTCGCGTCCGCTGCGATGCAGCTCGCGCTCGTTAAGGTTGCTAAGGAATCGCGATTCAATGCTATACATGCGCTTTCGCAATCGGCGCGAAAAGGTCACCAGCGACAGCAACACTATGCCCACCCCACTCCACAGCACCGTGGTTTTGGTGAAGATGGTGTGAAGATACACCAATATGAACACACTTGCAAACACAATGCGGAACAGCGACATCACCACCAGCGGAACATCGCTGCGGCGCCCCGAAATATCCTTCAGCTTCTCGTACTCGCTGCGGCGGGTGCAGGGCGCAGCCAAGGCAAACAGGAACGGCGCCATCACGCCCAACGTCACCACCATCGACACTATCAACCCGTTTTTGCTGCCCAGCAAGTCAAGCAGCATAGGTTCAACATAGCTGTGTGAGAAGATGATGATAGCAGTGAGAATCGAGGCATAGAGCAACGTGCGCCACGAATGTCTAATGGCAATTGCCCGCCACAGCATCTTCGACTCGCTCTCCGCCTCCTTTTCGCTATATCGGTCGAGCAGAAACTTCAGATGGTCGGGCAGATGTTTCGCCACAAACTCATAGCACGGGTCGGCAGCCTTGATGAAGTAAGGTGTGAAGAATGTGGTTATCACCGACACCGCCACCACAATCGGGTAGACATTGTTGTCGAGCACGCCAAGCGACATACCCATCGATGCTATGATAAACGCAAATTCGCCTATCTGCGTGAGGCTGAATCCCGACTGCATGGCAATCTTGAGCGGTTGCCCGGTGATGAGCATGCCCGCCGTGCCAAACACTATCATTCCCACTATCACCACAAGCGACAGCACACCTATCGTGAAGCTGTAATCGCGTATGATTTCGGGATTAACCATCATACCCACCGAGATGAAAAACACCGCTCCGAACAAATCTTTCACAGGCTTCATCACGTTTTCGATGCGTTCGGCTTGGATGGTACCTGCCAAAATTGAACCCATTACAAATGCTCCGAGGGCAAGCGAGAACCCCGACTTGACCGAAAACACCGCCATGAACAGACATAATCCCATCGATATCACCAGCAGCATCTCGTCGGTGATTGAGCGTGCCACGCGCTTGAAAAACGACGGCAGCACAAACACACCCACCGTGAACCATATCACCAGGAACAGCACCAGTTTGAGGACACTCAGCATCAGCTGCTCGCCTTCAACCGAATTGTTGATTGCCACCGACGACAGCAACACCATCATAACCACCGCAAACAGGTCCTCGCAAACAAGCACTGCCAGCACCAGCGAGGTGAATTTGCGTTGACGCATGTGCAAATCGTTGAATGCCTTGATGATGATTGTGGTTGACGACATCGACAACATACCGCCCAAAAACAGGCTGTCGATATTGCCGAAATCAAGCAGCTTGCCCGTCACAAAGCCCAACGACATCATACCCATAACTATTATGAGTGCCGTCACCACCGCCGAACCGCCCACGTTCATCAACTTCTTGAAACTGAACTCCAGCCCCAACGTGAACAGCAGCACCACTATGCCTATTTGAGCCCAAAACTCAATGTTCGCCTCGTTGCCCACCGATGGCAGCAACGACATGTGAGGACTTGCCAGAAAACCGGCAACTATATAGCCAAGCACAACAGGTTGTTTCAACTTCTTGAATATCAGCGTCGACAAAGCACCAAGAACCAATATCAGCGCCAAGTCGGAAATCAGGCTTTCAACCGTCATCCCACTCAACGCCTCGGCAGCCGACGCGCCATCCGACACCTCGCCACCGGCACCCATCAATGCCAATATGTTGCACAATCCGCTCCACATTATCATATCTATTAGCTTTTTTAATCCCTGATTGTTTTCATAATACAAAGATAACAAATTCTGCAAAAAAGTTTATAATCCTGCAGTGGTCAAAAAAAACACGCTGTAGCATTTTTTATTATAAGCCTCTTTGGCGCTATTGATAAAGCCATTATTTTTGAGTATTTTTGCATAAAATTTTTCACAATACAATTTATGTCAAGAAGCAACGAAGAACTGCAAGGTGTGACACTGTTGGGCAACCAAGGCACAAAATACGCTCAAGACTATGCTCCAGAGGTATTGGAGACCTTTGTTAACAAGCACCCCGAAAACGAATATCTGGTGACGTTCAACTGCCCGGAATTCACCACCCTTTGCCCAAAAACCGGGCAACCCGATTTCGGAAAAATCATCATCAACTATATTCCGCGCGAACGCATGGTTGAAAGCAAAAGCCTCAAGCTATATTTGTTCAGTTTCCGCAACCATGGCGATTTTCACGAAGATTGCGTGAACATAATCATGAAAGACCTTGTGAAGCTCATGGACCCACGCTACCTCGAAGTGGTGGGCGTGTTTATGCCTCGCGGCGGCATTTCAATCTATCCATTTGCCAACTACGGCGACAGCGAGCACCAGGACTTGGTGCGCCAACGCATGCTGGCAATGTTCCGAAATCAGTAATCCGATTATCATTTCTTTCAACAAATACACTATCCAATGGCAAAAGACGCAGTAATAGTTCTTTCAGGCGGCATGGACTCAGTGACCTTGCTCAACGAATACAAAGACATAATAGCTTTGGCAGTAACTTTCAACTATGGTTCGAACCACAACAAACGCGAAATTGAATATGCCAAGCTTCATTGCCAGCGTCTGGGCATAAAGCACATTATCATCCCACTCGACTTTATGCACACCTATTTCAAAAGCTCGCTGCTCGAGGGTGCTGACGCCATCCCCGAGGGCCATTACGCCGACAGCAATATGAAGTCGACCGTAGTGCCCTTCCGCAACGGCATAATGCTTGCCATTGCCTGTGGAATTGCCGAAAGCAACAAACTCACGCGTGTGCTCATCGCCAACCATTCGGGCGACCACACCATCTACCCCGACTGCCGTCAGCAATTCATCGACGCCATGTCGGCAGCCATGACCAACGGCACTTATGAGGGCGTGCACATCTTTGCACCCTACACCAACATATCGAAGGCTAACATCGCCCAACGCGGCGCGCGCATCGGCATCAACTATGCCGAAACCTACTCGTGCTACAAGGGCGGTGTGAACCATTGCGGCAAATGCGGAACGTGCATCGAGCGTCGCGAAGCGCTTGCCGAAGCAGGTGTCACCGATACCACCACCTACGACGAATAAACACTTAGTAACAAAAAAAACGGTTTCGACCAAGCTGCGTGCTATAGGTGCAGCATGCTCCACCCCATTGGCAAACAGGCAGGTCGAAGTAGAAAAAACGACTCATTTATGTATTATGTAAAAAAGACTCTTGAGATTTCGGCTTGCCACAAGCTCACACTGTCGTACGACAGCAAATGCTGCAACATGCACGGGCACAACTGGATTATCACCGTGCACTGCAAAGCCAAGCAACTGAATGTCGACGGTATGGTGTGCGACTTCACCCACATCAAAAACCAAATCACCCAGGCCCTCGACCACAAAAATCTCAACGACGTTCTCCCTTTTAATCCCACAGCCGAAAACATTGCACGATGGATTGTCGACCTCATCCCGCAATGTTATAGAGCCGACGTTCAAGAATCAGAAAACAATATTGCAACTTATGTGGAAGATTAACGAAATTTTCTATTCCATCCAAGGCGAAGGTTTTCACACCGGCACCCCGGCAGTTTTCATACGTTTCTCGGGATGCAACCTCAACTGCTCGTTTTGCGACACCAATCATCACGAAGGCAAAACCATGTCGCTCTACGAAGTGATTAACGAAGTAAAGCGATACCCCAACGCCCGCATGGTGGTGCTCACCGGCGGTGAACCGTCGCTGTTTGTCAATCAGGCGATGGTCGATGCCCTGAAGCGCACCGGCAAGATGGTGGCTATCGAAACCAACGGCACCCACAAGCTGCCCGACGGCATCGACTGGATTACGCTGTCGCCAAAAAGCAGTTTTGCCGGCGGCGACTCGGCTCCTTTGGTGCTCACCGAATGCAACGAACTGAAAGTGGTGTATCTCGGACAAGACCTCAAACAATATGCCAACATCAAAGCCGAGCACCGCTATTTGCAACCCTGCTACTGCGACGACGACGACATCCGCCAATACACCATGCACTCATGCCTCAACGCCGTGCTCAATTCCACTGACTGGCGCCTGTCGCTGCAAACCCAACGCGTGCTCAACATCAGGTGAAAAGCCCCCGCCCGTCGCTGCATTATTATTGCCGGCATTTTCAGTGCATTTCACCTTTTTTTCAGTATCTTTGTAGTCTGAAATGTCAGGTATAGCAAACTATTGATTTTATCAACCACAATATCTTTCATCACAATGCAAGAAAAAATCATCATTCTTGATTTCGGTTCACAAACCACACAGCTCATTGGCCGACGTGTGCGTGAACTGAATATGTATTGCGAAATCGTGCCTTACAACAAGTTTCCACACAACGACCCCTCGGTGATTGGCGTAATCCTCTCAGGCAGCCCCTTCTCGGTGTACGACGAAAAGGCGTTCAAAGTGGACCTGAGCAACATTCGCGGCAAATACCCGATTCTTGGCATTTGCTACGGTGCCCAATTTATGGCTTACACCAACGGCGGCAAAGTGGAACCGGCAGGCACTCGCGAATACGGACGTGCCCACCTGAGCACGTTTGATACCTCAAACCCTCTCCTCAAAGACATTCGCGAAAACTCGCAGGTGTGGATGTCGCACGGCGACACCATCACTGCCATCCCCGACAACTTCAAGATTATAGCCTCCACCCACAAGGTGGCTATTGCAGCCTATCAAGCCGAAGGCGAAAAGCTATGGGGTGTGCAATTCCATCCCGAGGTGTTCCACTCGCAAGACGGCACACAACTGCTCAAGAACTTTGTGGTTGACATCTGCGGCGGCAAACAGGACTGGAGCGCGGCATCGTTTATCGAAAGCACCGTGGCACAACTCAAGCAAACCCTCGGCAACGACCGCGTGATTCTCGGTCTTAGCGGCGGTGTCGACTCGTCGGTTGCCGCTGTGCTCCTCAACAAAGCTATCGGCAAAAACCTCACATGCATTTTCGTTGACCACGGCATGCTTCGCAAAAACGAATTCCAAAACGTGATGCACGACTACGAATGCCTCGGACTTAACGTGATTGGCGTGGATGCAAGCAAGAAGTTCTTCAGCGAACTTGCCGGTGTCACCGAGCCCGAAAAGAAACGCAAAATCATCGGCAAAGGATTCATCGACGTGTTTGACGCCGAAGCACAGAAAATCACCGATGCCAAATGGCTTGCACAAGGCACCATCTACCCCGACTGCATCGAATCGCTGTCAATCACCGGCACCACCATCAAGAGCCACCACAACGTGGGCGGCTTGCCTGAGAAAATGAATCTGAAGCTATGCGAACCGTTGCGCCTGCTCTTCAAGGACGAAGTGCGCCGCGTAGGCCGCGAGCTGGGTATGCCCGAACACCTCATCAAGCGTCACCCATTCCCGGGTCCCGGCTTGGCTGTGCGAATCCTCGGCGACATCACCCCCGAAAAGGTGCGCATTCTGCAAGATGCCGACGACATCTTCATCCAAGGTCTGCGCGACTATACGGTGAAACTGCAAGGCGAAGAAGCACGCCGCGTGCTGGCTGCCGGCATTCCTGCCGACATGACCAACGGCGAAATCGAAGTGTCGCTCTACGACCAGATTTGGCAAGCCGGCGCCGTACTTCTGTCCACCGTTCGCTCGGTGGGCGTGATGGGCGACGAACGCACCTATGAGCACCCCGTGGCTCTGCGGGCCGTCACCAGCACCGATGCTATGACTGCCGACTGGGCTCATCTGCCTTACGACTTCATGGCAAAGGTGAGCAACGACATCATCAACAAAGTGAAAGGCGTAAACCGCGTTTGCTACGACATCTCGTCGAAGCCACCGGCAACCATCGAGTGGGAATAAACTACTCCACACTCCCATAGTCACCACACGACCCCGAAAAAGCAAGGCATTTGCTTTATCGGGGTCGAATTTTTATAATATTTGTGTTTGCCTGATTATTTGCCTTCAACGGCTTCGTAGAATATTGGCAGCGGCGGCGCATCAATGGCATCGCTGTCGACATGCATGTCAGTTTCCTCGCCAAGAACCTGTTTCAGATATTTCTTAAGTCCGTTGGTAGGCGCGTTCCACACGCTCACCAAGGTGCCCTCGCAACCACGGTCAGGCATCATCTTGGCATGTATCTTCATATATTGGTCCAACTTGCCCAATGCCCTGCTGCAGCATTGTTCCACCTTTGCCTTGTTAGCTTCGGTGTAGGTGCCGTCGGATTGCTTTGGTATCTCCCTAATCTTTGCCGATTCAACAAAAGCATCAAGATACACTATGCTGCACAGCACCCGGTTGCCAATCAGAGACAGATAATCATGGGCTTGGCTGCCGGCTGCAGTGTGCTCGATAAGCGTCTGCAGCATCTTGCCTGCCTCAAGATAAATGTCGCGGGCATTCATCACCTGCTGTTTGTTGACCCACACAAACGAGCCGCCCGAGCGCCATGCTCCCACCCAGCAAAATCCAATGTTGCCAAGATGTTTGCTTGCCACCTTGTCCGCCTGGTTGAGCAGCTCCATTGCCCGACAATACGTTGCCTCATCGGCAATGGCAAGGCGCCGGGCATAGTCGGCATAGAACGTCGCCGGCATATAGCTGCCACGCAGTGTCTGCTGCATTGCATAGCGTGCCGAGGTTCGGTTTTCTGCCGTACGCCAATGGTTGTAGAGCACCGAGCCCACCTGTTCGTCGCTCGCCACGCTTTCGAGGTGGCTCATAAGGTTGTAGTTGCCATTCACCGAATTCTGGTAGAGATACATCAATCCGTCGAATTCAATCCACGAGTATATCTCGGTCATACGCAAGTCGTCGCCATTGGTAATCAGTGCCTTCACAGCATCGGCTGTGCCGCTGCTGCCATGCGAGGGCATCAAGCACACCGGCGTGTGAGGCATTGCCAAGCGTGCCAGACGGTATGCGCCTCGAGTGTAGTCGGTGATGCTCGAGTAGATGCCCAGCTTAAAGTCCACTCCGTGGGCAGCGCCTTCGGCTTGCAGTGTCTTTATTGCATTCACGTTGATTCCCACCTGCTCATACAACGCATTCAGGTCGCTCTGCTTTGGCTTGATGGGCGCCATAACCTCGCTGTTGGTAGCAATGTCGTCGCTGAAATATTTTTTCAGCGTAGCTCTCACTTGAGTGTCGACGCATCCCGGACCCCATCCTCCGGTTTCTTCGGTGATAAACTCAAGCGCCTTGATGCGCGGATAGGTGTGCAGAATGTCGGTTGCTGTAATAACCGCCTGCTCTACCGTGGTTGAACGCGGCTCGAACGACATTTGCACATAGAAGCCTAAATCGGCTGCATAATCAACCAGCTGCTGCATCCATGCAATGGCAAAACGGCTGCGCTGAGCCTTATTGCCGAACACCTTCTCAGCTTCGGGTATGCAAAACACATTGCTGTTGGTGGGCACCTGCTCTTTCAGCCACTCGTTGTTGCCCATTATATGAGTGTCGCCATAAAAGAAATGCCCGGCATAGGCTATGCTGTCGCCAAAATGCGTCTCGTACCACTGACCGGGATAGCTATGTATTACAAGTTTGTTGAACTGCATGCGCTGCAACGAACGCACATAAGCCTTTGCATCGTCTATCGAATAC
Organism: Muribaculaceae bacterium; assembly: GCA_051871535.1. Lineage (GTDB taxonomy): Bacteria > Bacteroidota > Bacteroidia > Bacteroidales > Muribaculaceae > SFTJ01. Next base: position 176,123 of record JBJECX010000051.1, read on the forward strand.
GACGAGATATCCATCGGGAAATTCACATGCTGGCGTATGCCGCGCCAACGCACCTTAGGCTTTACCATACGGCTGCGCATATCTTTCAGCGATTTCACCTTGGTGGGTTTAGTCACGCTACCAAAGTCGAAAGTATAGCCCAAATCTTCAAGGAAGGCATAGCACGCATGTGCAACGCATGTCTCGTCGCTGCCCACAAACGTGACTCCCTTCTTGCCGATTTCGTAGCCATACGAACCGTCGGCAATGCGTTTGTCGGTCTTAAACACACATTTGCTTAACGATTCAATGCCCTGATTCTCACACAAATCGCGTAAATCGCCGATTGCCGACTGCACGCACAACGTGGGCTTGAATCCCTTACATTTCACACTGATGGGTGCCGAATGCACAACGTCAACCGAAAAAACAACGGCCAGCAACACCAATAAGTTCTTGATTTTCATTTTTATGAGTTTAAATAATGCTGATATAATTTCACTTTTGCAAATATACGGTATATTCACAAGCCGGACAATAGCTGCGCGTGGTGTCGCCAAAATAAAAAAACTCCAATCAGCGGCATCTTTGGCTGCGATTGGAGTATAAAAAGTTTTTCTTATTAATCTGCTTATTAACTTATTGCCAAGCTTATGCAATGACAAATTCGGCGATTGCCCAAATCAGCAACGACACCAAGCCAATTACCACTGCCACCTTGGGAGCCTTGTAGTCGGCAAGAAACATCTCATTCTTTGGTGTTGGAACGTAATCAGGCTTCTCTTCAGCTACTGCAGCCTTGAAATCGTCGATTTCAACGCCTTGTTCTTCAATAATTTTCTTCATATATAGTGTTGTTTTTTTGTTTTCTTTGTGCAAAGATAGCACTTTTTATAACGTAATACAAGCATTTTTAATGCCTGCTTATCAAAATACTTTCACAAAATTTTGCTAAGTTTGCATCAGTAACAATCATTTTATACCTACAATATGAAAATAGTAATTCTCGACGGCTACACCACCAACGCGGGCGACCTGTCATGGAACGGCATAAGCGAACTTGGCGACCTCACCGTTTACGACCGCACTGCCCCCGGCGAGGTGATTGACCGCTGCCTCGGCGCCGAAGCCGTACTCACCAACAAAGTGGTTTTCACCGACGACGTGATGCAGGCTTTGCCTCAACTGAAATATATTGGCGTGATGGCTACGGGCTACAATGTGGTTGACATCGATGCTGCTCGCCGACGCGGCATAGTGGTTACCAACGTGCCCGCCTACAGCACTCCATCGGTGGCACAGATGGTGTTCGCCCACTTGCTCAACATCACCAATCAGGTGGCTTTGCACGACCGGCAGGTGCACGAAGGCCGCTGGGCAGGCAACCGGGATTTCTGCTTCTACTCTGCCCCGCTCATCGAACTGGCGGGCAAGCAAATGGGCATAGTGGGACTGGGGCAAACAGGCTCGGCGGTGGCAAAAATAGCGCTTGCACTGGGTATGCGCGTCATGGCATTCACATCGAAGGCACAAGAATCACTGTCCGAAGGCATCACCAAAGGCTCGCTCAACGAGGTGTTTGCCACCAGCGACGTGGTGAGTCTGCACTGCCCGCTGACGCCCGACACCAAGCATATCGTCAACGCCGAACGGCTGGCAACCATGAAGCCCTCGGCTATCGTGATAAACACCGGACGCGGACCGTTGGTCGACGAACAACACCTTGCCGATGCCCTGAATAGAGGCATTATTGCAGCCGCTGCCGTCGACGTGCTGTCAACCGAGCCGCCGGCTGCCGACAACCCGCTACTCACTGCTCGCAACTGCCACATCACCCCGCACATTGCTTGGGCAAGCCAAGCCGCTCGTGCACGCCTCATCCACACCCTCACCGACAACCTGAAGGGCTACATCAGCGGCAACGTGGTGAACAATGTGGCAAAATAGCCATAGCACCTTTTCCTTGGGCGCCGTTAATTAGTTCTTCATACAGGGGAAAGATAATATCCGCAATGCAGCTCACATCAGAAGCCGCATTGCGGATAATTTTGGTGCCCGCAGCGCTGCATGTGCCGAGAGGCGAGCAGCCTGCAAAAGTATATTTCTACTATTTCACATCGATGGTGACGGTTGCCGGCTTCACGCCTGCAGCCTTGGCAGTGAAGGTGATGGAGCCCGGTTGCTTGCCTGCCTTTACAATGGCAGTGAGCGCACCGCTAAACAGATTCATCTCCTTGCCCTGGAACGGCAACAAGCAAGTGGGGTCGCCGTTGGCAGTGGCAAGAAACTCGCCTGCACCGGTGACAGTGAATTTCACCAAACGGCTGTCGGTAGGCACCAAGTTGCCGTCGCGGTCAGCCACCTGAACTGTAACATACGCCAAATCTTCGCCATCGGCAGCCAGTGTGCTGTGGTTGACGGTTGCCACCAGATGATGCGGCTTGCCCGCCGTTTTCACCACCTTCTCGGCAGCCTTGTTGCCCTGAGCATCGTATGCCACCACACGCAACTCACCCGGCGCATATTTCACCTCGTTCCACATCAGGCGATAGCGGTTGAGCACTGTTGAATCGTTCTTCTCACGAATGCCTTGGCTCTTGCCGTTGACAAAAAGCTCTGCCTTGGGATACGACGTATACACAAACACCGGCGTAACCTTACCTTCGCGGCCCTTCCAGTTCCAGTGCGGCAGCACGTGCAATGTGGCATCGTTGGTGTTCCACTTCGAACGATAGAGATAGAAGCGGTCCTTTGGCAGCGAAGCGAGGTCGATAATGCCAAACACGCTGCTGTGGTTGGGCCAAGCGTCGGTGTCGTAAGGTGTTGGCTCGCCCAGATAGTCGAAACCGGTCCACACAAACTGCCCAATCATCCACGGCAAATCGTCGTCGGCAGCAAAGTCGAGGTCGGGGATATTCGACCAATAGCAATACTCCAGGTCGTACGACGAACTCTGGTGATTGTCGTACATGGCACCGGCTTTGCTTTCAACCGGGAACATATACACACCACGCGACGACACCGTAGAAGCGGTTTCCGAACCCAGAATGATGTGCTGCGGCAGTTTCTCGTAAGCCTCGCCATAGCGTTTCACCTTATAATTATAGCCGGGGATATCGAGGGCTGCAGCAAAACCGTTGTTGGTAACAGCATCAAACTGGTCCATGCCGCAAGTGACAGGTCGAGTAGGGTCCTCGCGATGGCAGATGTCCTGAAGGAAATTCATTTCCGCCACGCCGTCAGGTCCCCACTGGCTCGGCACCTCATTGCCCACGCTCCACATCACCACCGACGGATTGTTGCGATAGTGATGCAGCATGTTCACCATGTCGCGCTCAGCCCACTCGTTGAAAATCGAGCCATAGCCATTCTTGCATTTCGGGCGGAAAGCCCAGTCGTCGAACGGCTCAATCATCATCATAAAGCCCATCTCGTCGCACAGCTCCACCAGCTCAGGTGCCGGCATATTGTGCGAGGTGCGAATGGCATTGCAACCCATGTCCTTGAGCAATTCAAGTTGATGGCGAATGGCAGCGCGGTTTACGGCAGCGCCAAGCGGGCCAAGGTCGTGGTGGTTGCACACACCCTTAAACTTTGTGGACTTGCCATTCAGGAAGAAGCCTTTTTCGGCTATGTATTCCAGCTTGCGTATGCCTATGCGAGTGGTGTAGCAGTCACGCTCCACGCCATCCTTCACCAGGCGCGTCACCACCTTATATAAATAGGGATTCTCGGGCGACCACAGCACCGGATGCTCAACGCTGAGATTCTGTATTGCCGGCTGTTGTGGATAAGCGGTGTAAACAGTGTTGTTGCGGCTCACCACCTTGCCGGAGGCATCAACAAGCTCGGTGCGCACCTCAATCTTGTCGCCCTTGGCAACGCCATCGATGCGTGTGCGCACATTCACCGTGGCATGCTGTGCCGACACGTATGGCGTGGTGACGTAGGTTCCCCACACCGGCACGTGAATCTTGTCGGTGACCACGAGGTGGACATGCCTATACAGTCCGGCACCGGGATACCAGCGCGACGATTCGGGATAATTCTCCAACCTTACGTGCAGCGTGTTTTCGCCTGCCTTCACGGCATCGTCGATGCAGAAATGAAACGAGTTGTAGCCAAATGCCCAGCGTCCCACTTCCTTGCCGTTGACCTCGACGTGCGCATTGCTCATGGCTCCGTCAAACACCAGCGACACACTCTTGCCCTCTACCTCGGGCACATTGAACGTGGTGCGATATTCACCTTTGCCGATATAGGGCAAACCGCCGGTACGACCGGTTTTCACCGTTTTCTCGGTCTCACCATTCTGTTCCACAGCCACCACTTGCAGGTCGTTGCTGCGGTCGAACGGACCATAGATGGCCCAATCGTGCGGAACACTCACATTTTGCCACTTGGTGCTGGCATCCGATGCGCCCTTGGCAAACTGCCACCCTTGGGCAATCACGCTTTCGCTGCGTCCGCCAGCCAGCATTGTCGGAACAAGACACGCCGAAAACAAAACCGTAAATATCTTATGCATAAATAAAACTGATTGAAAATAATTATTAAACAACGGGGGATATAACTCGATGATTAACCTGAAAATAAAACGATGAAAACCGCCCGATATTATGCTTCAACAATTCATATCGGACGGTTAAAAGATTGCTTTATTGATTATCGATATCGGTTAGCCACCCGGGGGATGGCGTAACACAACTCTGCATTATTGACCAACGATGATTGTGCAACGGTTCTTATCGTTTTCGGCATAAGGCTGAACAGTGTCGCCGTGCGAGCTGATGGTCATGCGGCTTGCATCGATGCCACGGTCCTGCAGAGCCTTGGCAACACGTTCGGCACGTTGCTTAGCATACTTGGCATTTACGCGAGCATTACCGGTGCCCTTGTCGGCATAACCGTCGATGGTGATTGTCTTGCCCGGATACTTGTTGCACCATTCAACCACCTTGTCGAGAATCATGCTTGAGCCAACAGGGTCGCTCTGACGGATGGTGAAGAACACTGTTTCGTTCAACGGCTCGTCCTTTACCTGTACCACAGGTGCAGGTTCTTCCTTAACCACCGGAGCGGGTTCCGGTTCCGGTTCCGGTTCCGGAGTAGGCTCGGGAACGTAAACAGGTTCCGGTTCGGCAACCTTCTTCTTTGGCAAGCCAAAGCGGAAGGTCAAGCCTGCCAACACGGTGAGCTGCCAGTCGCACTTGTTGTTGATGCGTTGGTTGAAGCGGTCGTTCTTGTAGTTACCGTCGATTTCGAGGTTTACGCCAACGTGGCGGCTGAAGTTATATTCGAGTTGAGTGCCAACACGGCCGTTGAAGGTGGTGTGGCGTTCCGAATACAAGCCATATTCGTTGTATGGCATTTGAGCACGCACTGCCTTGTAGTCGTCGTAATCCCAAGTGTAGTTAACACCAAAACCCACAATCATGTTCCAGTTGAACTTCTGGCTTGCACGGTTAGGGTTGAAGATGTTGAGCATATTGAAGAGCAAGTCGGCATCACCGGTGATGTATTTTTCCTTGTAAGTGCCCACTTCGCGGTATCCGCCCTTGATTTCATAGCCTTGGAAGTGCAAACGGGCGCCCAATTGCGGAGCAAAGAAGCGGCCTGCCGACACGGCAAAGGCAGGAGTAATCAACTTGGTCGTCTTGTAGTCGGTGAATGTCACTTGAGCACCACCTTGCAACGCGATGAAGTTGTGTGGATACCAATTGTCGCTTTCCTTCTCGGCATCCTGTGCGAAAGCCGAGTTAGAGATGCATAGCGTCATTGCTAATGCAGCAGCAAATTTCATTACTTTTTTCATATCTATTAGTTTTAATTTTTTTGTCTCTTTTTTATATCATTGCCCCAAGGCGACGGTGCGCCACTGTGGCAAGCGATTGTTTGCGATAGCAATCTTGTTTTTCGACACAAACGCCGAGTGCCTCACTTCACGAGCACCTTTTCGGTGAAAGCACCCACCTTTACGATGTAGATGCCCGAAGCCAGCTTAACATCACATTCGATGGCCGACGACGAGTGCATCAACTTGCCATCGGCAGTGTAGATGCCCACCTGTTCGCCCTTGGGATTGGCAACGTAGATGCCACCATCGGTAGCGCCAACGGTAGCAGCCTGCGATTCCGATTCAATCACGTCGACACCGGCACACGCATCGTCGAGGAAATAGCGCCATCCGTTGCCCACAGCCACCTGGGTGTAGCCCGATGGAGCGGTAGTTGGAGCTTTCGAGCCAATGCGGCAAATCAATGTGCCATTTGTGCCCTTCGAAATCGATTCGTAATAGGTGCTGCGCGCCGTAACCTCTACATCGCTCTCACTGTTGATGCCTGCCTGGTGACGTATCTCAATCATCTTGTTGATGGTGGTTTTATACGAACTGTTCCAGTGCGGGAAGAACACGCAAGGGATGCCCGGCGAAGCCAGCAACACGGCATAGGCCTGCGATATTTCGCCGGTGTACTTATTGGCGTCGCGATACGAATCGTGGTTGTCGATGAATGTCACCGAATAGCGACGATAGTTGGCATGGTGAATCATACCGGCAGGACGCCATGTGGTGTTGTCCTCAGCCCACGACATATTGCTGTAGTTGCCCTTTGCCAGACCATTGTTGAAAATGGCATACTTGGCAGGGAAGTCGAATGCCATGCTCTTTTTGCCTGTTGCTTCAATCCATGCTGCAACATTGTCGTAGCCGCCATCCCAATATTCGCCCACCGAGATGTAAGGCTCGCTTGCCTCGTTGTACATGCCAACGTATTTTCCGGCAAAGCCCTTCACAAGGTCGTAACGCCATCCGTCGTATCCTATTTCGCTCTTGAGCCACTTCTGATAAGCCTTGATGTCGTTTTGCACATACTCCGATGTATGGTCGAGGTCGCGCGCGCCGTCCCATTTGTCGCCGGTGTCGTTGGCACCCGTGGCGGTTCCGTATTCGCTTCCGGCGCTCGTGTTGGTATTCACCTCATCGTCCTTGCACACATGTGCTGCAGTGAGCTGGAAAGTGCCAAATTCGCCAAAATTATCAACCGGGAAAGACACCCAGCTGGTGTAGCCGGCACGGTGATTCACCACCATATCGGCAATCACCTTCACTCCATTGTCGTGAAGTGTGCTCACAAGCGTCTTCAGGTCGGCTGCAGTGCCCCAACAGCTGTTTTGGTCATTCCAGATGCGTGGATGGTAGCCTACATTGGTCTCACCCACTCCGGTGTAACCTTCAGCCGATGCCGAGGGCGGAAGCCAGATGCATGTGAAGTTTTTGCCCAATTCTTCTGCCATACCAGTGAGCTGTGTCCATCCGGTAACCTTCTGCGAGTCCCAGTAGAACCCCTGTAGCATCACATCCTCGCTCCTTTCGGGAGCTTGAGCCTGCGAAGCCACTGGCAGTAGCATACCCATTGCCGAAACCAATATTGCTATCTTGTTGTTTAGCATTTCGTCAGTTCTTAAAGCTTATTGGTAAATAGTTGTGGGGCGGCATCGCTGCGCTCGTCGGTTTTGCATCTCACCGCCCCACAACGTAAACTTATTATCACAGTTCTGCTGTTTCTACAGCCTCTACTACAAACTGACCGGTGATATCGTTGAAGTAGATGTTGTAAGTGCCGGCAGGAAGTTGCAGGTTATCACCGTCTTGTGCTCCTACACCAAAGTATGTCTTGGAAAGGTCGATTTTACCACCCCAGTTAACAGTCCATTCGTGATCTGCTAAAAACTTAAACCCAGAATTATTGGCAATTTCGAGATTGTAGATATACCAGTTGTGGGTATTACTCGAGGAAACCTGAGTCATGTCGGTTTTGCTCCAGTTGTTGAAATCACCCGAAAGCGAAATGCTGGTATACTCTGTAGGTGTTTGGTTTTCGAGCTTGGTCCACTTGTATGAAAGTGTAGATAAATCGATTGACACTGTGTAGTAACCTGCCTCGGGCGACTGGAATGCATTTGCATTCGATGTTACGAGAGAGCCCGATTCGCTGCCGTCACCATCGACTGCCGTACCTATTGCATAATCCCAATTGCCAAAGAAATCGCTCTTCCACAACTTCATATCCCATGCACCGGTGAAATATGCGGTGTAGCTTTGCTCAGTCACTGTGGTTGGATAGAATGCGCTCTTCAAGCTATTTGACCATCCGTTAGGCGTGCCCACTATGAAGTAGATAGCCTTGTCAGGAACTATGCTGTAAGTGAAATTAACCACATCGAGAGTGAAGATATAAGTACCGCCCATTTCCACCTTCATCGATTCGCCTTCATGCACGATGAAGTCGTTCATAGCTGTTGAGCCGTTCTCGGCACAGCCATAAAGGCCGGTCCAGTCGGCGGCATCTACAGCCGATTGAGGGATGAACTTAAACCAATCGCTGTCGCCCACGGTGATTTTTGCCGACCATGTGCCATCGCCATTGTCGGTAAGCGGTGTACAATTCGATATATTCCAGCCTTGCGATGTGCCAATGTAGTAGAACTTGCTGTCCTTGGTTGATGCAGGCAGCGGAGCCGGCAAGAAGTTAATCTTTACAGGAGCAGCCACTGCAGGAACAGCAGCGCCATCAGGACCAACGAGTGCAAGATTAGCCACCACGCTCAATTCGCGGCTTGTGTAAGCCTGGCTTTCATACAACTTTCTAACGGCAGCAGCCAAATCGGTCTTCTTAACCAAAGCCACATCACCCTCTTGAGTGAATGCAACTTCTTCGGTTTCGTTAATCACCAGTTTAGTGAACTTAGCCACTGTGCCTTCCTTTACGTTAGGAGCACTGACAAACTTCACAAATTCAACATCGTCGGATGCTGTTTCATATTTTACCTCGCCGGAAGCAGCAGCCACAGTGGCACTGATTGCACCCAGAGGAGATTCTTGCTCGTTGTGCTGAGGGTCAGCCCAATCGGTGTAGTCTTCGGTACACGAAGCCATTCCTATCGTAGCAGCAAGAATGCTAACATATAAAAATATCTTTTTCATAAAAGTATTGTTCTTATAGTTTTATGTAAAGGGACCTCGCCACCCTTGGCTGAGCCTTGAGGCCCCTTTGGTAATTCTCTTGTTTGGTTTAGTCTGCTGTGATGCGGCCTGTGCCAGCAGTGAAGTTAATGTAGGCGTGACCACCAATTGCAGCTTGCTTTGAGTAATCAGCGCCAACGTTTTCAGCCCAGTTGCTTGGGATATCCATTGTGCGATAGAAGATGTTGTTGTCGCCATCGAGCGTGAACTCGGTCATCCACCAGTCGATGCCGCAATCAACACACATACGCAACTCACCGGCACCGGTGAATGCAGGAGATACCCATTCGCCATCAGCAGTAGCCGGAGCGGTGAACTGACCGGCGTCGTTTATAGACCAGTCGCCGTTGAGGGCGTTACCAATGATGTAAACCTTGGCTTCGGTGAACGACAACGAATATTGAACAGCGCCGTTGGCAATCTTGGCCTTTACAATCACTGTATACCAGCCGCTTGCGCTCATCTTCAGGTTGTTGCCCTTGTCGCCGTTAGCGCACGATGCAGCAACGTCGCCTTCGAGAGTGATTTGGTCGGTGCCCATATCGTTGCCCTTCCAGCCGGCATCGGGGTTAATCTTGAATTCATCGCCTTCGGCAAGATATACAACGCCATAGAAGAAGCCTTCCTTGCTGTAAGCCTGGGTGAGCGGAACAAAAGTGGCCCATGAATTCGAAGCGGCAAAGCCACCTACGATGTGCATCTTGGTTGGCAATGTAACTTCAACAACCGGTACATAGAGTTGAACTCTCGGCAATTCAATCACGTTGGATTCAGCCTTGCCGATGTTGCCGTCGACAAACATTGCTGCTGTGAGCTTAACCTTCACCGGCAGGGGTTCCGAAAGGTCGGCTTCGCCTGCCAAACCAAGCAATGCTTCGTTGATTTCCTTTGCAGCAACGCTCATGCGAGCTGTAGTGTAGGTAGTAGGTAATGCCACAAATTCCTCACCATCGAGGCTAACCCACACTGTATAGACAGTGGATGCCGGGAAGCCGTAATCCGGTTGACTGGTGGTCAGCTCAATCGAGTTAGAGGTCAAAAGGTCGATGACATTGTTGACCGATACCGGTGGCACGTTCAACACGAATGTCTTTGCCGACTCGTTCAATATAGGATTGCTATCGCGATCTTCATCGCAGCTGGTAAAGCCAAATGTGGCAACAGCCAATAGCAATATATAAATTAACTTTTTCATGTTATACTAATGAGATTAGAGATTAGAAACCATCATTCTGATGCATATTCGGGTTGGAATTCAATTCGTTGAACGGAATTGGATACAAGTTGTAGTTAGCGTTGACGCCATTGCCGGCGTAAGTGCCACCCTTCCAGTCCCAAACATACGAACCAGAAGTGAACAAACCAAAGCGGATGAGGTCGCTGCGACGACGGCCTTCGAAGTAGAATTCGCGGCACCATTCGTCAATCACGTCGCGCTCGGTGAGGGAGTTGAGAGGTGTGGCGTGTGCACGCGAACGAATGTAGTTGATATCCTGAAGAGCATCGGGATTGCCAAGACGGAAGTATGCTTCGGCACGAGTGAGATAAGCTTCAGCAAGACGGAACAAAGGCACGTCGGTGTCGGGGAATGTAACATCCTTTGGAGTACCGCCATCGGCATAGAGGTTGCTCCACTTGAGGATGCCAAGACCTGCAACGAATGTGGTCTTCTCTTCGGTAGAGAATGTGCGGGCATCGTTGCCTTCGCCACCGGTGAAGAACATTGCGCGATCGTCGCCGGCTGCTGTGTAAACAGCCTTGATGTTATCCTTGCCCATTGGCACCTTGTCTTCGCTCTCGAAGAACTTCAGCACCAATGCCTGGCGAGCACGGTTACATGTCCATTGCGAGCTTGCAAGACCACAGTCAGGAGTGCCCGAACCGGTTGCCGAAGCAATTGGATAGATTGAACCGCCGTAGCTGCGCGATGTGGCGCCGTCGCAACGGATTGGGAATACGATTTCCTGGCGAGAGTTGGCATTTTCGCCGTTGTCGCCCATGAACAATTGCTGATAAGCTGTGAAGCCGTTCTTTTCGGTAAAGTTAATCTTATACGGGCTGTTGATTGCCTTGTTGGCATAGTCGGCAGCTTCTTGCCAGTGTGCTTCGCCAATGTATACCTCAGCATTGAGGTAGAGGCGAGCCAGCAGCATGTAAGCAGCCACCTTGTCGGCACGGCCGTAGTTTGAGTTGTCGCCTGCATAGTCGAGGAGCACTTCGCGCGAGTCGCCGCTTTCGCCGGTGATGGCCTTGAGTTCCGAAACAGTCTTGTTGAACGCTTCTTCGCGAGAGATTTCAACAGGGAGTGTGTCGTCAACAACTTCCTTGTAAGGAGCCTTGCCATAGAGGTCGATGAAGTAATACCAGTAGAGGGCACGCATGAAACGCACTTCGGCACGGTATTGCAGCACTTGGGCATCGTCGTCGTTGGCAGTTTCCTGCAGATAGTAGTTACACAGGGTGACGTTGTATTGCATACGATAGTATGTGAGCTCGTTGTAGCCATGCGACGAGTCCCAGCTGATGTTGGTAAGTTCAGGAATGCCGGCGTCGCCTTGCCATGTCCATATACACTCGTCGGAGCAGAGTTCGTTGGCTTCGAAAACACGGCGATAGAAAGCCGAGTTACCTTCGTCGAACTGCGACATATCGGGGTTGCCGTCGCTACCCACCTGACCGGTGATTGAAAGGCTTGCATATACCTTAGCCAGCAGACCGGTTGGGTCGAGCACGGTGTTTGTTTGCGGGTCCTTAATGCCTTGATTCAAATCGTCGATACACGATGTTGAGCCCATCGTAAGAATCAATGCGCATGCCGCCAATGTTATTTTTTTAAGAAAATTCGATTTCATGATTCTTGATGTTAAATATTAGAAGTTAAGACTCAAACCAAACAGATAAGTGGTTGAACGTGGATAAACGCCACCGTCAACACCGCTGGCACGCTCTGGGTCGATGCCGTCGTACTTGGTGATTACGAACGGGTTCGACACTGTTGCGTAGATACGGCCACTCAAGCCATGATAGCTTGTGCCACGGAACAGGTTGTTGAACGAGTAACCGAGGTTGATGTTGTCGCAGCGCAAGAATGTTGCATTGCGAATGAAGTAGTCGCTCATATAATAGTTGGTCTTGCCTTGGAAGCCAAGAGCTACTGCATCGGCAAATGTGTTGTTGTAAGCCGAGTTAGAGTATACACCCGACCACGACACGTTAGCCTTGTTGCTCAAGAAATCGTAGTAAAGATAGTTGTTGAAGCTTGCACGCAAAGCAAAGCTCAAGTCCCATGCCTTCCAGATGAACTTGCTGGTGAGGCCCATTGTTACGTCGCCGGTAGGTTTCTTGTAAACATACTTGTCGTTAGGGTCGATGGTGCCGTTACCGTCGCGGTCAACAAACAAACCTTCGATTGGCTTGCCCTCGGCATCGTAAACCTGTTGATATACATAGAAGCTGTTAGCTGGATAACCAACCTTGTTCACTTGAACCTTGTTGCTCAAACCTGCCGAGATGTCGTCGCCGGTGAGAGCGTAGTCGCTACCGGTGGTGAGCTTGGTAATCTTGTTGTCGTTCCAGGTAACATTGTAGTTGATTTGCCATGTGAAATCGTTAGTCACTACCGGACGTGCATTGATTGATGCTTCGATACCGTAGTTGCGAAGCGAACCGATGTTCTTAACCAGATAGTTACCGAAGTTAGTACCTGCAGCAACCGATACCGAGCTGATGAGGTCGGTGGTCTTGCGATAGTAGTATTCAACGCTACCGTCGATGCGGCCCTTCAAGAAGCTCCAGTCGAGACCGGCATTGTAAGTAGTGGTCTTTTCCCACTTCAAATCCTTGTTGTAAACCTCAGGACGGAGTGTGTAGTAAGTCTTGTCACCAATGGTGTATTGAGCATATTGGTTACTGGTGACGTAGCGTGGCAAGTAGTAGAAATCGTAACCGATGTTCTGCTGACCGGTGATACCCCAGCCCAAACGCAGTTTCAATTCGTCGAGTGCGTTGCAGCCGCGCAAGAATTTTTCTTCGCTAATCTTCCATGCCAGACCAACTGCCGGGAATTGACCCCAACGGTTGTCCTTTGAGAAGCGCGACGAACCATCGAAACGCATTGTTGCAGTGAGCAAGTAGCGGTCGAGGAGCGAGTAGTTCACACGGCCGAAGTACGAAACCAGGGTGTTGGTGTAGATGTGTTCGGTTTCCTTACGCAGCGATGGCGATTTGACTACCTTGGCGTATGGGTCCCAACCTTGACCTTCAGAGAATTCCTTGCGGTTGAAGTGTTGTTCCTCGGCTGCAATCAGCACGTCGATGTTATGAACGCCGATTTCCTTGATGTATTGAGCATAGATGTTGCCTTGCAGGTTGTACTTGTAAGATTGGCCATAACCATCCCAGCCATAATAGTTGTTGCTGTAAGAATATGGCGAAATAACAGTAGTCTGACGGCCTTCCGAGTAGTCGCCACCCACATTTGCATGGATGTGGAGGTCTTCGAAACCATGAATCTTATAGTCGAATTCGATGTTACCGATAGCCGATTGGCTCTTGGCAGTGTCATCCTTGAGCTCGAGCAAAGCCACAGGGTTTTGCGGAGTGTTGGTGTTGGTGGTGTAAATCCAGTTAGGGTCGGTGTAGCCGGCTCTTACCGAGTTTTGCCAGTAACCGCCAAATTCCTTAATGTCGGAATAAACCGGTTGAGTTGGGTCGGCATTGATGGCTGCACCAAACACTGCACCATCGGCATAGCGGTTGTGTGCATACATGTATTTTGCACTCAGGTTGATGTTCAAGTGGTTGTTGAACAACGAAGGCGAGAGGTTGAGAGCAGCAGTGAAGCGCTCGAAGCTCGAAGTCTTAACGATACCTTGCTCGTCGGTGTAACCCAAGCTCACACGATAAGGCATGTGCTTTGTTGCACCGGTGATGCTCACCTGATGGTCGGTGCTGATAGCAGTGCGATAAATCAGGTCTTGCCAGTCGGTGTTGGCAGTGCCAAGGCCATTGCCTTCCTGACCGAGAACGTTCTTCACGTAGTTGCGATATTCATCGCCGGTCATCACGTCATACTTCTTGCTCACCTTACCAAACGACAGATAGCCGTTGTAGGCAACCTTTGGCTTAGAACCTTGACGGCCCTTCTTGGTGGTGATGATAATCACACCGTTCGATGCACGCGAACCGTAGATAGCGGTTGCCGAGGCATCCTTCAGCACGGTGAATGTTTCGATGTCGGCAGGGTTCACCATCGAGAAACCGTTGGCAAGACCTTTCACGCCGTTGTTATCCATTGCAAGACCATCGATAACGTAAAGAGGGTCGTTGTTGGCAGTAAGCGACGAACCACCACGGATACGCACTGTTGAGCTACCACCAGGAGTACCGTCGTTATTAGTTACCGACACACCTGCCACCTTACCAAGAAGCATGTCTTGTGCGGTGGTGGTGATGCCCTTACTCATATCGTCGGGCTTGATTGCTGTTACCGAACCGGTTGCATCGCTTTTCTTAACCTTTGCATAACCGATTACAACTGTTTCCTCAAGAAGATTTAAGTCTTCTTCAAGAACTACAATTAAGTTAGAGGCTGCCTTTACTTCTTTGGTCTTGTAGCCGATATACGACACTACAATCACAGAACCTTTAGGAGCCTTTAATGTGAAGTTACCGTCAAAGTCAGTAACCGTACCATTACCTGTGCCCTTTTGGAATACCGAAGCACTGATAATAGGTTCACCTGTCGCGTCCTTAACGTTACCCTGGACTGTCACGTCCTGAGCCATCACGTTAACTGACATTAAGATTGCCAGCAGCATTGCTGCAAGAAATCTGTAGTTGAACTTTTGTCCCATGTTTTAAGGTAATTAAGTGTTTAATTATTTGTTATTAAATTTGTATGTATTGTTTATTTTTCTCTCTTCGATTCCAATCAATTCATTGGCACAAGGCTGATGGCAAATCCGCTGCCCGATGCCGATGCCAGCGTGAGCTTGCTCTTGCTGGTGAGCACCTTCTTTTCAATCTTATAGGCCTTTGGATTCTTGTCCCAGCTGGCATCCTTGCCATCGCGATAGATGGTTGCCTCATATTTCACTCCCGGCGTGAGGAAGTCGAACGACAACTTGCTCACATGGCCGTTTTCGTCAACCGTGCTGCCCACAAACCATCTTTCCGAATTCTTGTCCTTACGGGCAATGGTGAGGTAGTCGCCCGGAACGGCTTCGAGGTATACGGTCTTTTGCCAATCGGCAGGCACGTCCTTTATGAATTGGAAAGCATCCATGTGTGCCTCGTAGTGCTCTGGCAGGTCGGCTGCCATCTGGAGCGGGCTATACATTGTTACATATAATGCCAACTGGCGAACCAGTGTTGAGCGCACACGCGAGGTGTTGTTGGGGTTAACCTTCGAGCAATCGGTTTCAAAGATGCCCGGAGTGTAGTCCATCGGGCCACCAATCAGTCGGGTGAACGGCAGTATGGTGGTGTGCTCCACCGGATTGCCTCCAAAAGACTCGTATTCGGTGCCGCGGGCGCTCTCGTTGCCAATCCAGTTAGGATAGGTGCGGCAGATGCCGGTGGGGCGGGTTGCCTCGTGGGCATTCACCATAATCTTATATTCGGCAGCCTTGGTGATGCAATACAGATAGTGATTATTCATCGACTGGCTGTAGTGATGGTCGCCACGCGGAATGATGTCGCCCACATAGCCGCTCTTCACGGCATGGTAGCCATTGTCTGCCATAAACTTATATGCCTTGTCGAGGTGACGCTCGTAGTTGGTAACCGACGACGATGTCTCGTGATGCATAATCATCTCCACGCCCTTTTGTTTGGCATACGAAGCGATTTCCTTAACATCAAAGTCGGGATAAGGTGTCACAAAGTCGAACACATAATCCTTTTGATGACCGAACCAGTCCTCCCAACCTTCGTTCCAGCCTTCAACAAGCACAGCATCGAAGCCATGTTCGGCAGCAAAGTCGATGTAGCGCTTCACATTGGCGGTGTTGGCAGCGTGCTTGCCGTTTGGCTTGGCATTCTTGTAGTCGGTAACGCCCAGCTTCACCGAGGCAAACTCGTCGGTATAAGCCCAAGAACTGCGGCCGATAATCATATCCCACCATACACCCACATATTTAGTGGGCTTAATCCACGATGTGTCGGCAAGCTTGCAAGGCTCGTTGAGGTTGAGGGTGATGCGCGAAGCCAGAATGTCGACACCGCTCTCGCCCACAATCACCGTGCGCCAAGGCGACACACAAGGTGTCTGCATAAATCCCTTGTCGCCGCGAGCATCGGGTGTGAGCCACGATTCAAACGAGTTGTCGGCAGCATTATAATTAAGGTGCATTGTAGCATAGTCGATGCAAGCAGCCTCGTGAAGGTTGATATACAAGCCATCGTCGCTGCGCATCAGCAACGCTGTTTGCACACACGAGCCTGAAGCAGGTGTCTGCGACGAGTTTGGCGCAATAGCCTCAGGCATGCGCTTGCTTATCTCCGACAAGCGGGTGGTTTGATAGATGTACTCCTGAGTGTCGTAGTCGCCGGCAATCCACCATGCAAGGTGGTCGCCTGTCATAGCAAACTGCGATTTCTCTTCGGCAATGACAAAATACACAAGACCCGGCTGCGTGGGAAACTCATAGCGGAACCCGATGCCGTCGTCGTAGACGCGGAAACGAACAATCATTTCGCGGCCTGTAGCCTTCTGGCGCAACGTCACCGCCATTTCATTATAATGATTACGAATCAGGCTTTCTTCGCCCCACACCGGAGCCCATGTCTCGTCGAAGGTGTTGTTTGACACATTCTTTATTTCGAAGCCCGAATAAAGGTTAGCCTTCTGATTAATCTTTTCCTCTTCGCTTGCAGTGAAATTGGAAAACTCAAAATCGGTTGCTTGGCCGGGTTTATCCTTTTTCAGCTGCAGTCCCAAGTGACTTGGCGACACCACAACCTTTCCGCCATAAGTCATGGCATAAGTTGGACGCCCGTTGTTGTCAACCGAGAAATCGACCTTAACCTTGCCACCGGGCGATGTCACACTGTGCGCACCCATTACGGCAGCAAATAGCATTCCTATTACAGAACTTACAAATCTCATAAATCTCTAAATCTTGAAAGTTTAGTTTTATTGTTTAGTTTTATTGTGCGGTTTCTATACTCCACAATATTTCATTTACAAATTTACACCTTGATTTTCATTAAAAATAACACCCTAAAAAAAATATAAACGAACAGAAACAAAATTTAACACCCACAGCACTATGTATCAGCGCATTAAGGTATATAACCAATGTGAAAAAATATAAATTTATATTAGAAAATAACGGGCGTTTAAGCCTGTTTTTCAGCCTATATTGTCCCTCACTTATGGCCCTCACAGAGGGCGGCTGTTACCTGCCGGTGCATGCCCCATAACAACAAGAAAAAGCACAACTTCACAGTTGCGCTTTCTCCCTAAAAGACATTTCTTTTAATAACCAAAACTAATACTATATCTTTCAACCATTTACAACCATAAAAATTCTATTATTATACTAACCATTAACAACTAACCTAAATTCAATCTTTTTTACCTTATTTGAAAATTATGACCTAATAAATCAAATCATTAGAATAAAAAAAACTAACCAAAAATCGCTATAACTTAAAATCCAATCAATTATTTACTAAAATCAAATACTTTCACTTCGTGCGGAGCGAGCTTCAAGGCGCTTTCAATGGCAACCTGCTTGCCCGAAATGACTTCGTATGCCGATGCCTTGGGAAGCACTTCGCCATATCGTTGGGTGAAATCTGCCACGATGGTTTCGCTGTCGTTACCATTCATCACCACTGTTGCCACCTCGCCATTAAGCACGCGGGCAAATACATACACGCCATTGTTAACATGGTATTGGCGGGTGTTGCCATAACATACTGCCTTGCAGCCTTTTCGCCACTGCAGCAGCGTGCGGGTGAAATCATGATACTCGTTCTGCAAAGTCGTGCGGCCTTCGGCAGTGAATGCGTTCTGTTCGTCGCCCGGCTGGCATCCCGGGAAATCGCGACGTACAGCCCAGTCGCCATTCGATGTATTGCCCACCATGCCAATCTCGTCGCCATAATACATTTGCGGAATGCCTCGCAATGTGGCAAGCAATGTGAACGCCTGTTTATATCGGTAGGTTTTAGCCTGCAAATCATCGGTGCGCACAAAGCGACTGGTGTCGTGATTGCCCAGCATTATCATCACATTCAACGGATTAGCAAACACCAAGTCCTGCGTGAGGTGTTCATATATCCGCGCCAGGCCCTTATCCCAATCGTTTGTAGGCTCGTCGGCAAAATAGTTCAAGGCATACATCAATGGGAAGTCCATAACCGAAGGCAGATAGGAATTGCGCGGTGAGAACTTGCAGTCCTTTTGCCAGTAGGCACAACCCACCACATTGTTAATCCACGTTTCGCCCACGATGTTAAAACCCGGATATTCAGCCTCGATAGCTTTGCACCAACGTGTCATCTGGTCGAAATCGTTATATGGATAGGTGTCCTGGCGGATGCCATCGATGTGCATCCATTCAATCCACCAGATGCTTGCCTGAATCAGGTAGTCCATCACCAGACGGTTCTGCTCGTTGAAGTCGGGCATGGTTTGCACAAACCAGCCGTCGGCAGTGTTCTCGTAACCACCCTTGGTGGAATACGGGTCGTTGATGGCAGTTGTGCGATACGACGTAGGCACAAACTTGCTGTTATAGTGAAACCAGTCGTCGCTTGGACGGTCGGCAAACAAGAAATTCTCGCTGCCGCAGTGGTTAAACACAATGTCGAGGATGTATTTCATACCCTTGGCATGAGCAGCCTCAATGAAACGCTTGGTCTCGTCCATCGTGCCGTAACGGGCATCCGTCTTATAATAATTGGTGATGGCATAGCCATGAAACGACTCCTTAGGCATATCGTTTTCCAAGATAGGAGTGGTCCAGATGGCTGTCACACCAAGGTCGTTAAGATAGTCGAGGCGCGATTCCATACCCGCCAAGTCACCGCCGTGACGGGTTTTCTGACCCTTCGGGTCGCATCCCTGCTCTTTCATGCCGGCAACACAATCGTTCTTAGGGTCGCCGTTGGCAAAACGGTCGGGCATGAGCAGATACACCACGTCGCTCGAGTCGAATGAGCGGAAACGGCGGCCGTCGCGCTGCTTCAATTCATAAGGAACCTTCTTTACAATCTTCTTACCCTTCTTAAGCAACACATTGAATGTGTGTGGCTTTGCATTCTTGAGCGACAAATACAAAATAACATAGTTCTTGTTGTCGGGCTTTATGATTTCCTTCAGCTCAACATCCTGCGCATTATCGAGTGCCACATCATAGTCGCCAAGGCTTGTTCCATATATAAGTATTTGCAAGTCGGTATTGGTCATTCCGGTCCACCAGAACTCGGGATGTACGTGCTTCACTTCAACACTCGCCTTTCGTGCGGCGAATGCCGATTGCATGATCATCACATTCATCAAAATAATGATTATTGCAAATATCGATTTTCTCATATTTCCTTTAATTATTTATTCTCACGTAGGAGCGGTTCGTTTATGTATAGTTTTTGCACCACAAAAATATAACATAAACAAAACAAAACAAATGCAATAAAGCAAAAATACAAACTAATATAACATCTCCGCAATTGATTATCAGCAACTTGCATCGCAAACACACAAACAAAAATATAAATCGATATGAAAAAAACATGGCAAAAAATTTGGAGTGAAAGTATATTATTAATATCTTTGAGGAAAACAAAACCTGAAACAAAACAGAACCTTACGACCTACTATGCATGCCAAAATCTTAATACTCTTCATTTTTGCTTGTTTTAGCGCAGCAACAATCCACAGCAACAACATCACCAAAAACGACATTATCGACCTGCTCACGCAAATCGACGGGATAATCGACGAGGGCGATAAATATCAACATATTCGCATTAACAAAGCCGATAGTCTCTATCGCGTGGCACGTCGCAGCAAAGGCTACGCCAGAATCGACGCCTACAAGCAAATCATCGACATCTATTCGCACTTCCAGTCGGATTCTGCCCTGCGTGCCATCATGCTTGTTGAACAAACCGACGAGGCAAAAAACGACAAAGACATACGCGACTACGCCCTGATTGCCCGTGGCGAAGTGATGGGACTGATGGGGTTTTATGCCGAAGCCAACGAATACCTTTGCAAGGTAAACACCTCCACTATCTCAAAAGAAAACCGGCTGTTTCTGTTTCAGACCTATCGCGCGGTGTACGGGTGGATTGCCGACTACTACAACTCTAACAACAGCACTGCCGAGAAATATGTGCAAATAACAAACGCTTATCGCGATTCGATACTCTCGGAAGAAACCTACAAGGTGTCGTACGACATTGCTCTTGCCGACAAGCATCTGGTGAACGACGATGCCAACGAGGCCCTGAAAATTCTGCTTGCCGATCTCAAGACAACACAAAACGAGGAACTGGTTTACATCTATTTCTACCTTGCAGAAGCCTATCGCCAACTGGGCGACGAGGAGAAACAAATCTACTATCTTGCCCGGACATCGATATGCGACCTCAAAGCCGGCGTCACCGAATATCTGGCTCTGCCTATGCTTGCACACTTGATTTGCAAGCACGGCGATGCCGAGCGTGCCTATAAGTACATAATCCGTTCGATGGACGATGCCAACTTCTGCCGCGCCCGACTGCGCACAATGGAGGTGTCGAACATCTTCCCTATCATCGACAAAGCCTACAAGCAAATCGAGAAAGACCACCGCAAGGGTGTGCGACTATTCACCATTCTGCTCATATTGTTTGTGGTGGCTCTATTGGGTGTGGTTTGCTTCATGCTCAAGCAAAACAAAAAACTCACCACCACGCGTTCGAAACTCGCCGAGGCTAACGACAACCTGCAATCGGTGAACAACGAGCTGCAAAAAGCCAACACCCATCTGATGAAAACCGACCGCGTGAAGGAAGAGTACATTGCATTGTTCCTTGAACGTTGCCGAAGCTATCTCGATGCCCTCGAGAATTATCGCCACAGCCTGCTCAAGCTTGCCAAGAACAATCAGCACGACGCCATGATGCGACAGTTGAAAGACCACAACCAAATTGGCGAAGAGCAACAGCGATTCTACCGCGATTTCGACAAAGCGTTCCTCGACATCCACCCCGACTTTGTGACCAATTTCAACAATCTGCTCAAAGAGGAGGAGCGTGTGATTCCCAAGAACGAAAACACTCTCACCACCGAAATGCGCATTTTTGCTCTCATACGCCTTGGCATTAACGACAGCAACAACATTGCCCACTTCCTAAACTACTCATTAGCAACCATCTACAACTACCGCAGCCGAATCATCAACAAATCTTCGTTCTCCAAGGAGGAATTCAACGAGCGCCTGATGAAATGCTAAAATCGTATAAAAAGCCATAGCATTTTGCTCGTTTTATAAAAAAATTTGCTTTCTTTGCACCGGATTAATTAATATGCGCTGGTGCAAAGCCCTTGTCTACGCCATGGCATGCACCGCAAAACACCAGTAATAAACCTTTGCAGCGCATCAGCTTTGTAAACAAAAAAACTAAACACCTATTTGATAAGATAATGAAACAAATTCCGAACAAATCGTTTTGGAGCCTGTGGAACATCAGTTTCGGCTTCTTTGGCGTACAAATTGCCTACGCCCTCCAGAGCGCTAACATCAGCAGCATCTTCACTGCTCTCGGTGCCGACCCCCATTCTCTAAGCTTCTTCTGGATTCTGCCTCCCCTCATGGGCATGATTGTGCAACCCATCATTGGCACGCTGTCCGACAAAACGTGGACTCGCTTCGGCCGCCGCATCCCCTACCTGTTTGTGGGTGATGTGCTTGCCGTGGCGGTGATGTGCCTGCTGCCTAATGCCGGAAGCCTGGGCTTGACCACTCAAGTGATTATATGGGGTCTGTCGGGAACAATGCTATTCGGATTGTTCTCGCTCATGTTCCTCGACACAAGCATCAACATTGCCATGCAGCCGTTCAAAATGATGGTGGGCGACATGGTCAACGAGGAGCAAAAAGCCAAAGCCTACAGCATACAGTCGTTCCTATGCAACGCCGGCTCGCTGGTGGGCTTCCTGTTCCCTTACGTCCTCACCTATCTCGGCGTGAAGAACACTGCCCCTGCCGGCATGGTGTCCGACTCGGTTATCTTCAGTTTCTATGCCGGTTCGGCAATACTGATTCTGTGTGTAATCTACACCACCGCCAAGGTAAAAGAATATCCTCCTGAAGAATATGCCGAATATCATGGCATCGAACCCGCCAAGGCAAAGAACGAAAACAGCGAAAACTTCGTCAAACTGCTTGCTAAAGCGCCTTCGGCATTCTGGACCGTCGGTCTGGTGCAATTCTTCTGCTGGGCGGCCTTCCTCTATATGTGGACCTACACTCACGGTGCCATCACCGACAACGTCAACTGGATCATCACCGGCGACGAATCGGCAAGCGACGTAGCCAAGAACTGGGTGGGCGTGCTGTTTGCCGTGCAAGCCGTAGGCTCGGTGGTTTGGGCTATGGTGATTCCACGCTTCAAATCACTCAAGGCATCTTACATCATCAGCCTCCTGCTTGGTGCAGCAGGATTTATCGGCACTATGTTCATTCACGACCAATACTACCTGTTCATTCCGTTCCTGCTCATTGGATGCGCTTGGGCTGCAATGCTGGCATTGCCGTTCACTCTGCTCACCAATGCCCTCAGCGGCGGCAACATGGGCGCTTACCTTGGTTTGTTCAACTGCACCATCTGCTTGCCGCAGATTGCTGCTGCGCTTTGCGGTGGACTGATTCTGCATCTCGTTGGCAGTTCTCAAGCAATGATGCTTGTGGTGGCAGGCGTGCTGCTGATTGCAGGCTCGCTGTGCGTGTTGTTTGTCAAGACAAAGAAATAAAGCAACCAACTTCTCATAGACTTACAAATTTATTTTCACGGTTGAACAGCGCTCCCTTGCCGGGTTGGCTGTTCAACTATTTTTTTGTACTTTTGCGCCGATGAAAAAGCTATATCTGTTCAACCCCGACAACGACCTTGCGCTTGCAAGCGGTCTCGACTACTACACTCCGCCGCCACTGGCAGCGCAGCTCAGCCGCGACTTGCAAATGCTGCCTGCATGGTGGGCTGAAGATGATTCGCTCATCCTGTCTCATCGCCCCGATGCCGACCGCGAGTGGGCTCGGCATCTGAAGCGCACGTTTGGCATAAGCATCGATTTAATCGACCGAAATCACCTGCAAAATCACGTGCTCGACTATCAACCTTGGGGATGGAACATGTCGCTGCGCAACCACCTGATTTCGTGCTGCGTGGGCATCGACCGGTTGCCCGACAAGCAACGAATTGCAAAATACCGCGAGTTGTCGCACCGCCGCACCACCATAGCAATACACTCTCGGCTGTCGGAAATCCTCGATTATTCCGCTTGCCCGCCGCCCACCGAGCTGTTCACCATCAGCCAAGTGGAGCAGTTTGCCGCCGAGCATCCGCGATGCTTCCTCAAAGCGCCATGGTCGAGCAGCGGCAAAGGCATATTCCGCCCCACCGGCACGCCCGACGACAACCGCACCTTCCACCAATGGGCAACAGGCATATTGCAGCGCCAAGGCTCTATCATTGCCGAGGTGCCACTCAACAAGCAGCAGGACTTTGCAATGGAATTCAGCTGCAGCAACGGCAAGGCTACGTTTGTTGGCTATAGCATCTATTTCAACGACCCTCACAACTCATTCGACAACGGGCTTGTAGCCACCGAGCCGACACTGCACAACATACTATGCAACCTGCTTGGCGACGACGCCGACCGACGCATCAACCAAATCAAGCATGCTCTCGAGGCAATTCTTTCACAGGACATAGCCCCTCACTACGACGGTTTTCTTGGCATCGATATGCTGATTTTCGTCGATGAAGTGGGCAAACGGCACATCAATGCATGCGTCGAAATGAATTTGCGTTGCACCATGGGTGTGGCAACATGCATTATTGGCAACCGCTTTATGAGCCCCGACAGCATCGGACGTTTTCACGTTGAATATCACAAATCGCCATTCGACGTCGCCCAATATATGGCGAAAAAACTCGATGAACACCCGCCAACAATCGAATTCATCGACGATTTTCCGAAAATAAAATCGGGCACCATAGTCATGGCACCCGTTTATCGCGATTCGCGCTATTGCGCTTACATCGAAGCCGAATCAAAATGATTTCAGTTCGGCATAAAGGCGTTGCACCGGCAATCCCATCACATTATAGAAACTGCCGCTGATTCGGCGCACAGCCACCGAGCCTATCCACTCCTGTATGCCATAGGCACCCGCCTTGTCGAGCGGCTTGTAGTGGCTCACGTAATACTCGATTTCATCGCTCGAAAGCGGTGCAAACTCCACCTCAGTCACCACATGAAAGGCGCTGCTGCGCTCACGAGTGCTAATGCACACACCGGTAATCACCTTGTGGGTGCGACCCGACAACTCGCCAAGCATTCTACAAGCATCGGCTTCATCGACCGGTTTGCCATACACCTTGCCATCGAGCAGCACAATGGTGTCGCTGGTTATCACCATCTCGTTGCCTGAAATCAGGCTCCTGTAGGCATCGGCTTTCTTCTGCGAGATGTACTGCGAAATCATGTCGGGGTCCAAGTCGCCGGGATAGCTTTCGTCGATTCCCTCCAATGTTTTCACCTCAAAACCGATGCCCAGACCAGCCAACAATTCGCGGCGTCGAGGCGAGTTGCTGGCAAGGATAATATGATACTTTTCAAGATTATCTAACGGATTCATCGCTGTTTTTTTATCATTTTTCACTGACTTACTTCACCATCCAAAGGCATGCTTTTCGTCGAGCCATTTGCCCTGCGCCTTCATCACCTGCTCAATCACATCGCGAGCCACGCCATATCCACCGTTGCAGCGAGTGACATACTTGGCAACCGCTATCACCTCGGGGGCGGCATCGGCGGGTGCTACCGGCAACCCCACCTCGCTCATGCAATGCAAGTCGGGGATGTCGTCGCCACAATAAGCCACTTGTCCGGCATCCAGATTGTTGTCGCACATCCATTGCCGCAATATGGGCAATTTCACTGCAGCTGCCAGAAAAACGTCGGTGATTCCGAGTCCACGATAACGCACCTCCACCGCCTTGGTGTTGGCACCGGTGAGTATGGCAATCCTATAGCCGTGCTTCACAGCCAACTGCAGCGCATAGCCATCCTTGATGTTGAGCATGCGCATCGGTTCGCCCGTCGACGACATCGGTATCACCGAAGGTGAAAGCACACCGTCAATGTCGAACACAAAAGCCCGAATCTTTGTCAGGTCGTAATTTATCGAACTCATCGAAACAATTTCGCTAATTGTCGTGCCACGAAATCAGAATTTACCAATATGCACTTTTTCCCACAGCAGTTTGTCGGGGTCAACCGGGCGGCGCACCTCATCTTTGTGCCCAAGCACAATGATGCACTCCACCTGCTGCTCGCCGGGGATATCCAGCAACTCGCGAATCAAGTCGGCTGAGTCGTTGTTATCCTTGTCGAATCTGCCACGCATCTGAATCCAGCAGCTGCCCAAACCCAAAGCCTCGGCTTGCAACTGAATGTAAGTGGCGGCAATGGTGCAATCCTCCACCCACACATCGGTCTTGCCGGGGTCGCCACACACCACAATGGCAAGCTTGCACTTTGCCACCGGGCCGGAGCCGAACGGACGACATTCCGACATCTTTGCCAACACCTCTTTGTCCTCTACCACCACAAACTCCCATGGGCGGACACTTTTGCCCGACGGAGCCAACAGCGCCGCCTCAAGCAACAGTTTCACATGTTCGCCATCGATAGGTTCGTCGGTGTATTTTCTAATGCTGTGACGAGTAAACAGCATGTCATGAAATTCTTTGTTCATAGTGTCTTGTTGTTTCGTTATTTAATGTTTCCGATTCCAAATTTAGCAATAATTTTTCTTTAGAGCAAAAACTCGCCCAATCACATAATTTAACACCCACATTATTCGTTATTTTACTAAATCATTTTTTAGATATGACAAAACAATTGGCGCGACTATATATCATACTGCTGATGCTCGTGGCATCGGCACACACCGTCATAGCATGGGCTAACATCAAGATTGAGGGCAAAGTTAGCGACGAGCGCAACAGCCCCATCGAATTTGCCACGGTGCGGGTGGCAGGCTCGGCTCTCGGCACCACCACCAACAGCAAGGGCGAATATGCCATCACGGTTTCTGACCGCGACACCCTCCTGGTGGTGTTCTCATGCATCGGTTATTCCGACGTTAAACGCCAATTCGTGAAGCCCAAAGGCACCATCACGCTCAATGTGAAGCTATACGAAAAAACGCACGAGCTCACCGAGGTGCAAGTCACCGAAATCAAACGTCAAACCGACCAGATGCAAACCATCGATGCATCGGTGAGCCGCCTCACGCCCGACGCTTCGGGCGGCAGCATCGAGTCGGTGCTCACCACCATGGCAGGCGTGAGCTCGAAGAACGAGATGAGCACGCAATATATGGTGCGCGGCGGTTCGTACGACGAAAACAGCGTTTATATCAATGGCATTGAAATATATCGGCCGCAGCTGGTGAGCAACGGACAGCAGGAAGGACTGAGCATCATCAACCCCGACATGGTGGGCTCGGTGAAGTTCTCCACCGGCGGTTTCGGCGCTGAGTATGCCGACAAGATGTCGTCGGCACTCGACATCCGCTATCGCGACCCGGAGGCTTTCGAAGGCTCGGCAGCCCTCAGCCTGCAAGGCGGTAGCATATCGCTGGGGCAAAGCAGCAAACGGTTTTCGCAGCTGCACGGATTCCGCTTCAAGCGCAACTCCGGCCTGCTTGGCTCGCTTGAGGACAAAGGCGAATACGACCCTAAGTACTTCGACTATCAGACATTCATGAACTGGGCCATCAACAGCAAATTTAAGTTGTCGGTGCTTGGCAACATATCGATGAACAACTATCGGTTCACGCCCGAAACGCGCGAAACCAGCTTCGGCACATCCACCAACGCAAAATCGTTTAAGGTGTATTTCGACGGCTTCGAGAAAGACCGCTTCGAAACCTTCTTTGGTGCCCTGTCGCTGTCGTTCAACCCCAACAAAAACCACTCCTACACGCTCATGGCTTCGGGCTACAAGACCAACGAACTGGTCACCTACGACATCCACGGCGAATATTGGCTCGACGAAGCGGGCGGCAGCAACAGCTCCGGCGACCAAGTGGGCGGCGAACTGGGTGTGGGCAAATACCACGAACATGAGCGCAACCGCCTGAAGGCAAGCGTGATGGCAATCACACTGAAAGGCTCAAACAAGATTGCCAACAACCTCATCAGCTACGGCGCTACCGTTCAGCGCGAATCGATATTCGAGAACTCCCGCCAATGGGAATGGCGCGACTCGGCAGGCTATTCACTACCCCACCTGCCCGAAGAAGTGAACGTGATATACAGCCAATCGTCGAACCACGATTTCGGCAGCACTCGCTTTGCTGCATATCTGCAGGACACCTACAAACTTGCCACCTCGGCTGGCTATTTCACCCTTAACGGCGGTGTACGCCTCTCCTACTGGGATTTCAACAAAGAGCTTCTCGTGTCGCCACGAGCATGCGTAGGCTTTATTCCCGCCGCCAACGAGCGCTTCTCGCTGCGCCTCGCCACCGGTCTCTACTATCAGGCACCATTCTACAAAGAATACCGCCTCGACAGCACCGACGACTACGGCAACCATCTGATTACACTCAACAGCGACATCAAGTCGCAACGAAGCATACAGGTGATTCTTGGTGGCGACTACACCTTCCGCACACTCAACCGTCCATTCAAGTTCACCGCCGAGATGTATTATAAGAATCTCTCGAACCTTATCCCCTACGAGGTTGAGAACCTGAAGGTGGTGTACTCCGGAATCAACTGCGCAAAAGGTTACGTTGCCGGCATCGATATGAAATTCTTCGGTCAATTTGTAGAAGGCTCCGACTCATGGATTAGTTTCTCGCTAATGAAAACACAGGAAAACATTGCCGGAGTGAAAGTGCCGCGCCCCACCGACCAGCGCTACAGCCTGGCATTGTTCTTCACCGACTATTTCCCCAAACTGCCACGCCTGAAATTCAGCCTCAAAGGTGTGCTTTCCGACGGGCTGCCAACCACTGCACCCCACTCCTCGCGCGACAAAGGCTACTTTCGCATGCCCGCTTACAAACGTGTGGACGTGGGCTTGTCGTACCAACTCATAGGCGAACGCGAACGCAACAGCAGCAGTTTCCTGCGTCACATTAAAGATGCTTGGCTGGGGTTAGATGTGTTCAACCTCTTGGATATATCAAACGTAAGCAGCTATTATTGGGTTACCGACGTCAACAACATGCAATATGCCGTACCCAACTACCTCACCCGCCGCCAAATCAACCTCCGCCTCTCACTCCGCTTCTAACCGCACTCTCCCATGAATGATTCCCGGGTACAACACCCACATTTCACTGACTTGGATATTCTGCGAGGCATTTCCACTATAGGCATCTTTATCCATCACATATCATGGAGGTGCGGCATATGTAATTATATTTTTAGTGCATTTGGCGATTGCTTTGTGGCATTCTTCTTCATATTAAGTGGCTTCTTGTCAACCAAATCGCAACAAGAAAGCGGCAATGCTGATGCGCTCACAATAAAATCGGTGGCACGCCACATCTTATCAAAGATTTCCAAACTCTATCCAATGTATCTACTTTGCTACATTTTAGCACTTACTATGAGCGATAGCTTCGAATACATCCCTACAAAAGTGCTTTTACTTAATGCTACAATGCTTCAGAGCTGGATACCTTACCCTTCATTGTATTTTTCAGTCAATAGTGTGTCATGGTTTGTGAGCGCAATAATGTTTTGCCACCTTTTGTTATTGCCAGTCCTTAAACTGATGAACAAATATCCCCAAGTATTCTGGACTGCTGCAATCCTGGTATACATTACCTATTTTATTGTCATTCAATATATCCCCGAGGAAATGACCCTGCCAATAATCTATATCAATCCACTAATGGAATTTCCGGCATTTTTGTTTGGGATAATATCTTTTCACATATTCAATAAAGCGAGTCGCTACACATCACACAACATTGGTGCAGCGCAACTAATTTGCTGGTTGGCACTTATCGCAAGTTTAGCGCTATGTTGCCATGTCCACCCGCGCTATGTATTTGCATCATATTGGTGGCTTGTTTGGGGAGCACTAATCATAGTAACAGCAAAAGCATCCATGCAAAAAAGCTCATCAAGCATTGCCGCAAAAGCTATGATATTGATGAGCAAAATTAGTTACCCATTTTTCATGCTACATACAATAGTGATAGCCGCTTACATAAATCTGTGCCAGGACATGGAGTTTGCTTCGCCAGTACCACTAACAATAGTCCTTACATTTACTGCCAGCATAGCCGCCTCAGCAATAACGAATCGCATAATCAATGCAACTTGAACAACAATACCAACGTCATTACCACTCGAACGAAGGCAAACCTGCATTAGTTTGTTTTAAGTCCAATTAACACCTTAAAAGTATCTACCCATCCTGTTTTACATCAAAGACTTTAATGCCAGTTTCTTGGGCACTGGTGCTTTTAGCAGTGGTGGCAGCAGCGGTGGATTCGCGGGCGGCTTTTTCGGCGGCAAGACGGGCTTTATAGGCACGCAGCTGCTTCTGCCAAGCCAGTTTCCGGGCTTTCTCCTTGGCGGCTTTCAGCGCCAGATAATCCTCGTATTGTCGTTCAAGATAGTTGTCTGCCATAATATTATATCAGAAAAAGAGGTACATTAATCCTTGCTAAAGGTGTCGGTGAACAGGGTGCGGTTCATTATCGAGCGGCCCAGCGTCAACTCGTCGGTGTATTCAATCTCGTTGCCCACGCTCACGCCGCGTGCCAGCATAGTGATTCTCACATCCAACTCTGCCAAACGGCGGAAGATGTAGAAATTGGTGGTGTCGCCTTCCATGGTGGCGCTCAGTGCCAATATCACTTCTTTCACCCCACCGGCACGCACTCGCTCCACCAGGCTATCGATTTCGATATCCTGAGGTCCTATACCATCCATTGGCGAAATCAAACCGCCAAGCACATGATACAGCCCGTGGTGCTGGTGAGTGTTTTCGATGCTCATCACATCCTTCACATTCTCCACCACACAGATGGTGGATGTGTCGCGGAGCGGATTGCTGCAGATGGGGCAGACGTCGTGCTCCGATATGTTGTGACAAATGCTGCAATAGCGAATCTCGCGTCGCAACTTGATTATCGCCTCGCCAAAGCTCACTGCCACATGCTCGTCCTGACGCAACAGGTGCAGCACCAGACGCAAAGCCGTTTTGCGGCCTATGCCCGGCAACTTCGAAAACTCTGTCACTGCATTCTCCAGCAAAGTAGATGCAAATTCCTGCTCCATATCGTCTCTTTGTTTTACCCTGCAAAATTACAAAAACAATGCCTCATTCGCAACACCCCGATAGCCTCAACGGGTTTCGTTTCAAAACCTCATCCATCGCCATCAATTACGAAAAATTACATTTTTTTACACTAACTTCCCCCTCAAATAATTTGTTAATAATCTTATTTCATTATATATTTGCATATCGCTTAACGACAAGAATCGTAAACAACTAAAATTATTAATATTCAATTAATTAAAAAATTACTATTATGGCAAAATTTTTGACAGATGAGAAACTCGTCATCGTAGGTGCTGGTGGCGCAATCGGCTCAAACATGGTTCAATCAGTGCTTATGCTTGGTCTTACTCCAAACATTTGTCTCTACGATATCTACGAACCAGGTGTTCACGGTGTATACGATGAAATGTGCCACTGCGCATTCCCCGGTGCAAACATTTCTTACACAGTTGACCCGGCAGAAGCTTTCACTGGCGCTAAATACATCATCTCGTCGGGCGGTGCTCCTCGCAAGGAAGGCATGACTCGCGAAGACCTCCTCAAGGGCAACTGCCAAATCGCTGCTGACTTCGGCGACAAGATTAAGCAATACTGCCCCGACGTTAAGCACGTTGTTGTTATCTTCAACCCTGCCGACGTTACTGCTCTCACTGCTCTCATCCACTCCGGTTTGAAGCCTAACCAACTCACTTCGCTTGCTGCTCTTGACTCTACTCGTCTGCAACAACAACTTGCCAAGGAATTTGGCGTTCAACAGGACAAGGTTACCGAAGCTTACACCTACGGCGGTCACGGCGAACAAATGGCAGTATTCGCTTCGAAGGCAAAGATTGACGGCAAGCCTCTTTCTGAACTCCCACTCTCGGCCGAACGTTGGGCTGAAATCAAGCACATGACCATCCAAGGTGGTTCTAACATCATCAAGCTCCGTGGCCGTTCTTCATTCCAAAGTCCTGCTTACCAAGCAGTTAAGATGATTGAAGGCGCTATGGGTGGCGAACCTTTCACTTGGCCTGCCGGCTGCTATGTTAACTGCGACAAGTGCGGCTTCAAGAACGTGATGATGGCTATGCCTACCACTATCGACAAGGACGGCGTTCACTTCACCGAACCTCAAGGCACCGAAGAAGAAATGGCTGCCCTCAAGGCTTCGTACGAACACCTCTGCAAGATGCGCGACGAACTCTTCACTCTCGGCATCATCCCTGCTGTTGACGAATGGAACAAGATGAACCCAAACTTGTAATTTAACACTTTAATTACAATAGAAACATTAAAGGAGGATTGCCAAGCGGCTTTCCTCCTTTTTCTTTTTCTTTTTCTTCACCTCCACCCCCTTACACAGGCATTTACAAATACGATAATAGGGGAACAAAAAAAATAGAACTAATTGATTATCAACAGATTATCAATGTAGTTCTATCATTTTTGAGGTTGTGGGCGTTGACGGATTCGAACCGCCGACCCTCTGCTTGTAAGGCAGATGCTCTGAACCAGCTGAGCTAAACGCCCTCTTGTTGCGTGGGGATGTTTCCCGTTTGCGATTGCAAAGGTATAACCTTTTTTTGAATTGGCAAAACTTTTTGCAAATATTTTTCGACAAAAAAATTCAAATAATGCAGCCGGCAAGTGTCATTGCACAATGAATCAAACACTTAGGCACTTCAAAAAAAATAATTATTTTTTCTGTTTAGGCAATTCCCTTGGCACAAAAATTGTGGCTTGTATTGACACGCAAAACATAATTACTTATTTTTGTAGCTTGAACAAAACAAATCTCATCACAACCAATGGCAAAAACCAACGAAAAAGTGTGCGAAAGGCGCAAGATTAGGGTTAAGGAACCCGATATGTACAGGGTGAAAATGCACAACGACGACTTCACTACAATGGATTTTGTGGTGTACGTGCTGCGCCAAGTGTATTTCAAAAGCGAGGCAGAAGCCAATGCCCTGATGCTGAGCATACACAAAAGCGGCTACGCAATAGTGGGCATCTACCCTTACGACATTGCCGTAAGCAAGGTTAAGAAAACCAACCTTATGGCTCGCGAGCACGGCTATCCGCTGAAGGTGACAATAGAACAAGAATAAAGCATTAAACACACACAAGAAAACTTACATCATCAACAAATGAGCAAAAATATCAGATTTTCAAAGTCACTTGGCAAGGTGATACATAACGCTCTTGATTATGCCACTAAACTGCGAAACGAATTCGTGACGCCCGAACACCTGCTGTTTTCGATGTGTTCGCTAAACGAGTTTGGTTACGCCCTTGAGAGTGCCAACTGCAGCGCCGGAACACTTGCAAAGCTTTTGGGCAATTATCTCGATTCGCTGGAAAAGGTGCCTGACGATATAGATTACAACATATCGCATTCACACATACTTGGAATAGTGTTTAGCAATACCATTCAAGAGGCAACGAACGCTCAGGTGGACGTAATAAGCACTGTACACTTGGTGAATGGAATCCTACACACCCCCGAAAGCTATGCCTGCCAGGTGCTGACCGACCTCATCACCGACGATGGGCATCTCGACATCGACGAAGCCCAAGCCGATTTTATCTGGGCGATTCTCGATTATTGTAACCGAATGAAGATTGACGACGACATAGTGAATAACATAAGGCATAAAGGTCTTGAGAATGCGAAAGGGCTACCGCTTGATGACGACGACGAATACTTCGACGAGGATGACGATGACGAGTACGACGACGATGACTTGCTGCTCAATCAGCAGAATGCCACCGACACCTGGAAATCGTTTGCCACATGCATCAACGACATCACCGGCAGCCACAACCCGCTGATTGGCCGCGACGAGGAGATTGACCGCACCATTCAGGTGCTGTGCCGAAAGGACAAGAACAACCCGCTGCACGTTGGCGACCCCGGCGTGGGCAAATCGGCAATCATCTTCGGGTTGGCTGAACGCCTCAACAAGGGCAACGTGCCCGAGCGTCTAAAAGGTCACAAGATTTATCAGATTAACCTGGGCGACATGCTTGCCGGCACACAGTATCGCGGCGACTTTGAGAAACGAATAAAGATGATTATGCAAGGACTTGAAAGCACAGGCAACGCCATAGTGTATATCGACGAGATGCACAACATCATCGGTGCCGGTTCGTCGGGCAACAACTCGCTCGATGCCGCTGAGATGCTGAAACCGTATTTCGAAAACAGCAGCCTGCGTTTTATTGGCGCCACCACATTCGCCGATTTCAAGCGCAGCCTCGCCAATTCGCGCAGCATTATGCGCCATTTCCAGCAAATCGACATCGTGGAACCAACTATCGACGACGCAATAAAAATTCTCTGCGGATTGAAAAGCAAATACGAGAAATTCCACAAAGTGAAGTATCCTAAGGCGGTGGTTGAGTTTGCCGTGAAATCAAGCGCACGCTACATCAACGAGCGTGCCCTACCCGATAAAGCCATCGACCTCATCGACGAGGCAGGTGCTTTTCTTGAGACGCATCCTGCCGAGGGCAACAAAGTGACGGTGGAACTGATTTCTCAGATTCTTGCCAAGATGTGCAAAGTCGACCACATCTCCGACATCTCCGACGATACCTCCGACACCGAAGTGCTCAACACGCTCTATCAGCGCATCAGCGCCAAGATTTACGGGCAGGACAGCGCCGTACGCAGCGTGGTGGAAGCCGTGCAGATGTCGCGTGCCGGATTGCTCGACGACAACAAGCCGGTGGCAAGCCTGCTGTTTGTCGGACCCACCGGCGTGGGCAAAACCGAGGTGGCTCGTGTGCTTGCTCATGAACTGGGCTTGGGGCTGGTGCGATTCGACATGAGCGAATATGCCGAAAAGCACACGGTGGCAAAGCTGATTGGTTCGCCGGCGGGCTATGTGGGATATGAGGACGGCGGATTGCTCACCGATGCCATACGCCGCACCCCAAACTGCGTGCTGCTGCTCGACGAAATAGAAAAGGCGCACAGCGATATCTACAACCTGCTGCTGCAAGTGATGGACTACGCCTCACTGAGCGACAACCGTGGCAGGAAAGCCGATTTCCGGCACGTTGTGCTTATCATGACCAGCAACGCCGGAGCGCAACACTCCGGAAAGGCGAGTATAGGGTTCACAGGCAACGCCAATCGCGGCGCCGCCATGATGAAAGCAGTGAAAGCCACTTTCAAACCCGAATTCCTTAACCGACTGAGCCAGACGGTGGTGTTCAACGACCTCGACCACACCATGGCTGCGCTCATTCTCGACAAAAAGCTCAACGAACTGCGCTCGCGACTCAGCAACCGTAAAATCACGCTCTCGCTCGACAATGCCGCCACGCAATGGATGCTCACCGAAGGATTTACGCCCGAATATGGCGCTCGCGAAATCGACCGTGTTATCAGCCGGTCGCTCAAGCCGCTGCTGATGCGCGAAATACTCTTTGGCAAACTCAAGAAAGGCGGTAACGCCACACTCTCGCTCAAGCCCAACAGCAACGAGTTGACGCTTGACGTCAGTGCCAGACCACGCAAACCCAAAACCGGCAACAAATAACACCCCACCGATGGCAGTAGTATTACTCGACGACAAGCTTTGGTTTCCCAACCCTCTTGATGGCGACTCCGACGGATTGCTTGCCTGTGGCGGCGACCTTAGCATCGACAGGCTTATTCTTGCCTACAGCCACGGCATTTTCCCATGGTATGCATATAAAGATGGATTAATCATGTGGT
This sequence comes from Muribaculaceae bacterium, assembly GCA_051871535.1. Classification (GTDB taxonomy): domain Bacteria; phylum Bacteroidota; class Bacteroidia; order Bacteroidales; family Muribaculaceae; genus SFTJ01. The sequence continues at coordinate 211,394 of JBJECX010000051.1, forward strand.
GGTGCCCGCTGCAGCGCTTTGTGATTTTTCCCAACGAGATACACATCTCCCACTCGATGCGCACACAAATCAACAAGAACCGCTACACCCTTACCATCAACCGCGACTTCGACGGCGTGATTCACGGTTGCAGCGAAAAGCGCCTCGAGCAAGAGGGAGCATGGCTCGGCAAGGATATGATTAATGCTTACACCGAACTATACGACCAGGGACTTGCAGCGAGCGTTGAAGTGTGGGACGGCGACAAACTTGTGGGCGGGCTATATGGTGTGACCCTCGGAAAATGCTTCTTTGGCGAGAGCATGTTTTCGCGCGTACCCAACGCCTCGAAGTTCGCATTGATTTATCTTGCAAAAGTGTTCGGCGCACACGGTGGCGTGATGATTGACTGCCAATTCGAAACGCCGCACCTCAAATCGATGGGCGGCAGATTCATCTCCTACGACGAATATATGAAATACGTGAATATGTAGGGGGGTGGCGATGCAAGCATACACAGCAAGGGGCATCTCGCACATTATCGGCGAGATGCCCCTTACTGTGTGATAAGGTGTTTCAGAAGTGATTATTTTCTTTTTTCGATGCTGTCGGTAAGGCGTTTTGCCTTGAAAGCCTGAGCATTTTGCTCGAGAAGCATATCCAGCTCGGCACCTTTGGCTGCCGACAGATTACGTTCGACATTATCAAAACGGGTGAGCGCATGATAGTTGCCGTAGCCGTTAGCCAGCGCACTGGCAACGTGAGCCAGCGCCTTGGTTTTGTCGCCTGCCATCGCCATAAGTTCGGCAGCCACATAGTATGCCTCGCCTCCGGGCAGCACACCGTTGGCAATAATGCTGTCAATCCATCGCATAGCCTCCTCGTCGCGGTCGAGTGCGAGCAACGCAAAGCCGCGCAACGAAGCCATATCGTCGTCTTTCAGCAGCAATCTGGCATAATCGCGGCGAGCATCGGCATCGCGGTTAAGGCGCTTGGCATAGAGCCAAGCACGCAACAAGATTGCCTCAGCCGATTCGGAGTTGTTGATGATTGCCAAGTTGAGCGCCGACAATGCCTCGTTGTTGTTGTTCTGAGCTATGTAGACCCGCGCCTGCTCGATGAGCGAAGGCACATGGTCGGCATTCTGCATCAATGCCATCTTCGTTGCCTTCAGCGCTTCGGCATTGTTGCCCAATGCACGCTGAATCTTTGAGCGAGTAATGTAATAATCAGGCTCGTTGTCGCAAGCCCGAATGGCAATATCGATGTTACTCAATGCCTCGGTGTATTTGCCCAGGCAATACTGCGATTTGGCCAAATCGTTGTAGATGCTGTGGTATTCATACAGCTTGTTGGCATTGATGGCGTTCAAATAATACTCGGCATCGGCAAAGTGGTTGTGGTCCATAGCAATCTGGGCAGCAATGTAATAGAACAAGCCATTGCGCGGAGCCTTCTCGATGGAGTTGTTCAGCGCACCAATCACGGCATCATATTGCACGTCGCTCATGGCAGCAAGGCTTTCGATTGCTTCCTTGTTGTTTTTGCCCACGCTAAGAGCCGATATCAAGTCCTGAGCAGCCGACTGATACTGTTCCATCATAATCAGCACCTCGGCACGATTGATGAACACGGCGGGTTCGGCAGGATACAGCTTCACGGCACGGTCGACATACTCGGCAGCCTTGCCAAAATTCTTGCGCTTCACCTCAATGCGAGCCAAGCCTGCCAATGCATCGTAGTTGTTTGGCTGCAAACGAATGATGCGCTGAAAGCACTGCTCGGCATCATCGTAATGCTCCATCTCGCAGTTTGCCTCGGCAAGCAGACCCAGACAGTTGATATGCGCAGGGTCGATATTGTTAGCGGCATAGAGGTCGGCAAGACGCTTCTCCCGGTCGCCACGCACATCGTAGATTTTGGCACGAAGCATCAGCTCCTCAAATCGCAAATCCTTTTGATTGGCAGGCGTAAGGCGGATGGCACGCTCCACATCGTCCAACGCACGCAGATAGTCGCCATTCACAAAATACTGGTTGGCACGTCCGCACAAACTCTCATAATCGTTCGGGTTGCGACTGATTTCCTCGTTATAAACATTCATCACAGCCTCATTGATGCGCTTCTTCAGGTCGTCGTCCTGCTGTTGGGCATTCAGCATGCAAGCACAAGCGACCGCAAACAGCATCAATAGTCCACATCTAACATTAATCTTCATAAATCAGTATTTATTGAATTTTAAATTACATTCGTAACACACATTATTGACTCTTTTGGCAGCCAATAGTTTAACCCACACACCTCATTTCATCTGCTTGGCGGTGTGGCACATGGCGCACGCCACCACAGCAGCGGTTTCGGTTCGCAGACGGCTGTCGCCAAGCGATATGGGCAAGAACCCCGCCTCGAGTGCAGCATTAATCTCCTCGGGGCTAAAATCGCCCTCCGGACCTATCATAATCAGCGCGTTGCTGTCGGGGTCATACTCCTTGGCAAACAGTCGGCGAGGCACCGAGGGGTCGCAATAGGCAATATACTTGCGCCCGTCGAATGGCATGCCTATCACTTCGGCTATTGGCGTCATTTCGTCGATTAGCGGCAAGGTGCACTTCAGCGACTGCTTCATTGCCGACACCGCAATCTTGTTCAGGCGCTCGCGCTTTAGCTCCTTGCGCTCGCTGTAGCGGCATCGCAACGGCACTATCCGGTCGACGCCCATCTCGGTGCACTTCTCCACCATCCACTCCACGCGGTCGAGGTTCTTGGTGGGTGCAATGGCAATGCTAATGCTATTGCCCCAATGAGGCAATTGCCTGTCGACAGCCACCACCTCCACGCCACACCGCTTGTGATGGGCGAGAGTGATGCGGCATAGGCAACAGTTGCCCTTACCGTCAACCACCTCAATCTCGTCGCCTTCCTTCAGTCGCAACACGCGCACACAATGCCCGCTCTCCTCCTCGGGGAGGATGAGCGTTTCCATTATGTCGGGAGCATAAAACCTGTGCATATTATCAACACGCTGTTAATTTGTTATTATAAAATCATTTTGCCTCGGCAGGTTTCTTCGATTTAAACAGCAGCATGAATGCCACGGCTACAACCAAAGCAAAACCGGCAAAGATGAACCATGCGCTCTGCCAGTCGCCCACAAGATAGCCTTGCTCGTTCCACTGGCAGTAGTGGTTGATTATCTGACCGGCAAGCAAAGTGCCTATGGTGGCACCCAAGCCGTTGGTCATGAGCATAAACAAACCTTGTGCCGAGGCTCGCACCTTAACGTCGCACTCGCTGTCGACAAACAAGCCGCCCGACACATTAAAGAAGTCGAATGCCACGCCATAGACAACGCACGACAGGATGAACAATATCACACCCGGGAACGCCGGATTGCCAAGCCCGAAGAACCCGAAGCGTCCCACCCACGCAAACATGGCAATGAGCATAACCACCTTAATGCCATAGCGCTTCAGGAAGAACGGAATGAGCAGGATGCACAATGCCTCAGCCACCTGCGAAAGCGAGATGAGCATAGTGGCATTGTTGGCAGCAAACGAATTGGCAAACTCCTCAACGCCCTTAAAGCTGGTGATGAACGGAGTGGCATAGCCATTGGTGACCTGCAACGACATGCCCAGCAATGTTGAGAACACAAAGAACATTGCCATGCGCTTGTCCTTGAACAGGCGGAAAGCATCCAACCCGAGCGCCTCGGCAAGCGACTGCGACGGCTTGCTCACCAGGCGGCATTGCGGCAAAGCAAAGCAATAGGCAAACAGCACTATGCCCAACACACCCGACACCAGGAACTGCATATATGTGTATTGGAATTTATTGGCGTTCTCCATCAATGTGAAGAAGAACGAGCCGTTGTCGATAGCGGCACAATTGACAAACCACATAGTGGCAATGAATCCCACGGTGCCAAACACGCGTATAGGCGGAAAATCTTTCACCGTGTCGAGCCCGTGGTCCTTGAGTATGGTGAATGCAGTGGTGTTCGACAGCGCCAATGTGGGCATATAGAACGCCACGCTCAAAGTGTAGAGGCTGATGAACGCAGTCTTGTCGGGCATTTCACAGCTCATGCCCATATAGCACAACCCTATCATTGCCGCGCCTGCCACCAGGTGGCAAATGCCCAACAGGCGTTGCGGTTGCACATAGCGGTCGGCAATAATACCCATCACCGTGGGCATGATTATCGACACAATTCCCTGAATGGCATAGAACCAGGCTATTTCAGCGCCCATTCCTGCCTTGCCAAGATAGTTGCCCATACATGTCAGATAAGCTCCCCAAACAGCAAATTCAAGGAAGTTCATCACTATGAGCATAAACTTAATATTCTTCATCTTCAAAAACAGTTTTTTATGATATTTAAATTTATTATTGTTCGTTCTGCTTATTGGTCAGCTTGTTGTCAATCACCTTTTTTATTTCAGCGGCACGTTCATATTCCTCGCGCTCAACACACTTGCGAAGCATTTTCTCCAACTCCTCAACCGCATATCGCTCAAGGTTCACCACATGGCGGCTGTCCACCGCATCGGCACTCTCCACACCTTTCTCCTTGCTCTTGAAGCCGGTGGTGGTGAGAATCTCACGCGTGGTGAAGATGGGTGCACCGGTGCGCAACGCAAGCGCCACAGCATCGGAGGTGCGCGAGTCGAGCACCACGCTGCGGTCGTCGCTGCTCAGGTGCAGTTCCGACTGAAACACTCCATCGTGAAACCGATATATAAACACCTCGTCGAGGCTTATGCCAAAGGCATGATACATGCTTGCCATCAGGTCGTGTGCCAACGGCCGCGGCGGCACAATGTCGCTCAACTTCACGGCTATGGCTTGCGCTTCCGAAGCGCCTATCACCACCGGAATGCGATAGTAGCCACCCTCCTCAGCCAGTAGCAGAGCATATGCCCCATTCTGAACCTGGCTATAGGTGATGCCCATCACATTCAGCCTTACTTTTTCGTCATTATCAGCCATCGTAATTTTCAGATTTTCTGTCCGGTAATCACACCGCTGCCATAGCACAAATGGCCCCGGGCATCATACACCACAGCAAATTGCCCCGGTGCTATGCCCTGCACATCACGCTCGCTTTCAATAACATATTCGTTGCCGGTGAGATGCGTGAACTTTGCCTTAATGAAATCAGGTGTGTGCCGATTCTTGAACATAATGTCCACCGGACCCTCAACTCCCTGCCACGGATTGCCCGATATAAAGTGCATCTCATCGAGGTGCAACACACGGCCAAACTGCTTTTCGGTGCCATATCCGTTGCTCACATATATCACATTGTCCTTGGGATTCTTTTTCACCACATACCACGGACCGCCGCTCAAGCCAAGGCCCTTGCGCTGCCCGATGGTATGAAACCAGAAACCCTTGTGCTCGCCAATCTTGCGTCCGGTTTCAATTTCAATGATGTTGCCCTTGCGCTCACCCAGATGGCGACGGATGAAGTCGTTATAGTTAATTTTTCCCAAAAAGCAAATGCCCTGGCTGTCCTTGCGAAAAGCGTTAGGCATATTTGCCTCCACAGCAATTCGGCGAACCTCAGCCTTGGGCATACTGCCGATGGGGAACATCAGATGCTCGAGCTGCTTGTAGGATATCTGCGCAAGAAAGTCGGTCTGGTCCTTAACCGGGTCGACTGCCGTAGCCAGATATTTCACACCGTCAACCACGTCGGTGGTTGCATAGTGCCCGGTTGCCGTCATGTCGAACTCACGGCCCCAGCGTTCCTCGAAATATCCGAATTTTATCATCTTATTGCACATCATGTCGGGGTTGGGCGTTAGTCCTGCCCTAACGGTGCGCAACGCATATTCCATTACGTTGTCCCAATACTCCTGATGCAGCGAAACCACCTCGAGCGGCAAGCCATATTTGTGAGCTATGAGCTGACACATTTCAATGTCCTCCTCTGCCGAGCAATCGCCCTCGTCGGTGTCCATGCCTATGCGAATGTAGAACAGCTGCAGGTCATGGCCCTCTTCCTTGAGCTTATGAACCACCACAGCGCTGTCTACTCCGCCCGATATCAATACTGCTATTCTCATTTCAAATCAACCTCCGTAATTTCTCTATTCACTATGCCTCGTCGAGGGTGCGTTCTTCCTCAATCGACGACGAATCATAACTAACCGTGTAACGCGCCAAGATGTAGTCGAGCGAAATCTTTCCCGGTCCGGAGATACCCAAAAACACCAGCACACCACAGAACAGCAGCGGCAACATTTCAGGCATCATTCCAAACAACACCTCGCCATAAGCCGCTTCGTTGCCAACCAGCCTATAGGCTGCCATGCCCATAATCACCAGCAACGGCAAAATGGCAAAACGGGTGAACAAGCCAAGAACTATCAGCATCGAGCAAACCAGTTCGAGCACTATCATCACCGATACGGTGGTGCTGCCACTCATGCCCAACACGCCGGTGACACTGCTCAGGTTGTCGAACTGCGACATCTGATTCACACCCAACTGCAACAACATCACTCCCACAAACAGGCGCAGAAACAACCGCGACATATTGCTATAGGAATGTGTGGACATATACACAAAAACGCTTTTAGCCACTTTTAGCAACATAGTTATGATGATTTTATAGTTAATATTCTTTTATTTTAAATATGGATTATTTCACGCAAATGCTTGGTATTCGTTAAGCATCAACGCTCAAACACAGCCTTTAGGGCTTCAAGACCTACGTTCTTCTGGATGATATTCTTTTCCTTGTCGAGCACAATGAACGAAGGCAAAAAGCGCACGTCGTACAAGCCGTCGGTCGACAAGTCCTCGCAAGTGCCCACAATCCATTTGTCGGAGTACTCCAACGCATTCTTTGCCCACGTTTTGTTGTATTTCTCAGGCGATATGCACAGCAACTTCACCCTGCCGTCGGCAAGCATATTGTTGATGTTAACATCGGTGCTGAGGCGCACACGCTCAAACGAGTGGTCGCTGTCGGCATCCTTCGAGATGTATACAAACAGCATATCGGCTTCAATATCCTTTAGCTGCACGGTTTTACCATCGAGGTTCAAAAAATCCACCTCTGCCATCGAACCGCCCAACTGGGTGCGATTGATTCGCTCCATTTGCTTCGAATAATACTTGCGCGACTCGTTGCTCATCGCCTTGTTTTTGACAGCACCTTTCAGAAATTCGGAGTACAAGTCGTCGCTCCAATATTCGGCACCCACCTGATAGAGGTCCTGGTCGGCAAGCTTCACAATCTTCTCAAAGTTGCCCATGTTTGACTGTGCCTTGAAAATGAAATCGCGCACCGACGATATAGCCACATTCTTGTGGCAGTAGCGCATAAAGCCCAGATAGTCGCGGAACGCTCCGTCGAAAGCTGCCAAATCGGTAATCGGCTTCGACAAGTCGTATTTGTCCCAGAAACGAGGCACTATATAGTTCACACGGTTTTCAAAAGTCTTGATAGTGTCGGGTGCCACCGGATAAGGGAACAAGGTCTTTGGCATATCCGATGCTTCGTTGGTGTTTACATCCTGTGCCATGCCGGCAAACGGAGCCACAGCCAGAACAGCCAATGCCAATACAATTAGTTTCTTCATAATTCCTGACGTATTTCGTTTTTTTATATTCAACAATAACTCAGCACATGCCGCCCACGTGCCTTATGGGCAAAACCACGCGGCACAGGCGCTCACGCACTATTTAACAAGTAAAAGTACTGCATATTATTCACTGCACAAAATCTCACACCGAAAAACATTGATTATTCAACATTTTTTTAGATTTCCCGACTGCTTTTGCGCCCCTACACACCATTCAACACAAAAAAACAATCAGCCCGCCATGTTGCACCCAAACAATGCAATCACACATGACGGACTAATTGATTATCGCAACACATCGCACACCGCTTGGTTCACGGCTATATGTTGCAAAAAAACAGAAAGTGTCTTTATTTTTTTACTTGTTGCCGCTGCGATAGGCATCAACGGCAGCCTTCACCTGACCGTGGAGCAGAAGCAGGCGCTTTGCCTCATCGTAAGGCAAGCCCAGTTCCTCAACCACCATGCGGGTGCCGCGGTCAACCAGCTTGGCGTTCGACAACTGCATGTTCACCATCTTGTTGCCCTTCACCCTACCCATCTTTATCATCACCGATGTGGTAATCATATTGCAGATGAGCTTCTGGCCGGTTCCGCTCTTCATGCGCGAGCTGCCGGTGACATATTCCGGACCCACAACCATCACAATGCCAATCTCGGCAACCTCGGTTATCGGGGCGTCGGGATTGCTGCAGATGCCGGCAGTGAGGCAACCGAAGTTGCGGGCTGCCTTCAAGGCACCAATCACATAGGGTGTGGTTCCCGAAGCGGCAATGCCAATCACGGTGTCGTTAGGCGTAATGCTGAATGCCTCAAGGTCCTTCCAGCCTTGCTCGGTGTCGTCCTCGGCATTTTCCACCGGGTTGCGCAAGGCGGTGTCGCCGCCGGCAATAATGCCAATCACCCACGACGGGTCCATGCCGAATGTCGGCGGAATCTCCGAAGCGTCGAGCACACCGAGGCGTCCCGATGTGCCTGCACCCATATAGAATATTCTGCCGCCCTTTTTCATGCGTTCAACAATGCCGTCAACCAGTTTCTCGATTTCCGGAATAGCCTTTTCCACAGCATCAGCCACCTTATGGTCTTCACGGTTGATGTCGGTGAGGATTTCTCTTGTCGACTTCTTCTCAAGGTCGTTGTAAAGCGATGATTGCTCGCTTATCTTCACAAATGCCATGTTGTTTTACCAATTTTTCTATTAACAATTCTTTTTTGTACTAACCTGTTTTTCCCCGACAAAATCACTTACCGTGGAACTTCACAAGGCCCTCCATCGGGCTCTTGATTACGGTGCCGACGGTGATATACAATGCTGAAGCGGCTTCTTCAAGCACGCTGCGATAGTGCATAGCCACCGAGCCGATGAAGTTCACAGGAATTTCCTTGTAATTGGCATAGTTCTCCACGTTGCGCACAAAGAATGCCTTGAATTCGTTGAGCACCAGGCGGTGGATAGCCGGCTCCTCGATGTTCTGAAGCAGGAATGGCGACAACGAAGCAAGGAAGCGGTTAGCGCCCGGCTTACGATACACGTTCTCGATAATCAATTGAGGTGTAAGCTGATAGGTGTCGAGGAACTTCTTTGCCAATTCGGCTGGTAATTGACGTTTGAGCACATCGCCAACAAGGCGTTTGCCCAGAACGGCACCACTACCCTCGTCGCCAAGGATGTAGCCAAGCGGCGACACATTGTCGACAATCTTTTCGCCATCGTAGTAGCACGAGTTTGAACCGGTACCCATAATGCAGGCAATACCCGGCTTCTTGCCACACACGGCACGCGCTGCTGCCAGAAGGTCGGTGTTCACTTCCACATTCTGCGCCTCCGGCATATTGCGGCGAATGGCACGTTCAACACTTCCGCAAATGTCAGCCGAGATGCAACCTGCACCATAATAGTACACTTCAGTCACATCCTCTGCCGAAATGTGCGGCATTAATTCCTTGGCAATAATGTTTGCCATCTCATCTTCGCTCATCAACAATGCGTTCATTCCTTGGGTGAACACTTGAGCTTCTTTCTCTTTTCCGTTTAGCAGACACCAATCTGTCTTGGTGCTGCCACAATCTGCAATTAAAATCATATCTTAATATATATTTTCTTTTTGTACAAAACGTATCCTATGCACCACACAATGCATACAAGAGTTACTGCATACAGGCACGATGCCATGTCAACCCAATTGTCTCCCAACAAGTTCAGCCACAAATTCTTGTAGATGAGATTGTGAATCGACACTCCGTCGGCGCCTATCGGCAGTATTATCGAACCAAACAGAATGCTCAACACGCTGCCCAACAAATACATGAACAGCGGGTTCACCCCGAACGATTCGAAGAACTTGCACCACTTGTCTTTGCCCTTTATGTCGATAACCCAAATGAGCATAGCTAACAGCGACGATGCCATGCCGCAGGTCATAAGCACATAAGTGGGCGACCAAAGGTTCTTATTAAGTGGCATAGCATAGCTCAAGAGCCACGCCACCATCATCATCACAGCGCCGGCAAACAGCAATTGCCCGACTCTGTCGTTATTGTCTTTAAGGCTGGTTATCAGGCGACCGAACAGCACACCAATCAGCACATGTGCCACCGATGGTATGGTGCTGCACAAGCCCTCGGGGTCGAATGCTGCCCGAAGCATCTCCTGTGAGCCGTAGCCTGCCGTCATGGTGAGCTCGCCGTTCAACTCGCTCCATGCCTCGGCATGATACATGTGCTCGGGTGTGAGCACTGCATTATCGATGCGATAAATGATGTTGTCGAGCGAAATGTCGTAGCCATGACCCAGCAACAACATTGCCGAATAAATCACCAGCAATGCTGCCACAACCCATGGCACACGCTTCAACGGAACGGTGCACACTATCACTGCTGCAAAAAAGTAGCAAATGCCCAAACGCTGCAACACGCCCAGATAGCGCAACGTGCTCCAGCTGTTGGCTGCCTCGGCAAGCGAGCTGCCACCGGCAAGCGAGTAGCAGAAATGGCTCAGCCAGTGTATTGCCCATCCAATGAGGAACAGCACCACCGCACGGCGGATTATCTTCACCCACAACAGAGCGCTCAACTTAAACTCAAACTTGCGAAGCGAGAAATAAGTGGCAACACCCATTATGAACATGAAGAACGGAAACACAAGGTCGGTTGGCGTCAAGCCGTTCCACGACGCGTGTTCGAGCGGCGTGTAGATGTGTCCCCAACTGCCGGGATTGTTCACAAGAATCATACCGGCTATGGTGATTCCCCTGATGATGTCGAGCGACCTGAGTCGCCCCGACTGCTTAACTTTTTCCATATCTATAATTCGTTTTATTTCTTAGGGGTTGTACATTCGTCAATTAAATACACCAGCGATTGGTATGGCACACCCGAATTGGTGGTCAAACCAATCTCACAAGTGCGGCTGTTAGAGAAACCACGACGAATGCCGTTTGCCTCGATTTGCGGCCACAGCTTGCGCAAGCCATATTCGTTCAGCTCGGGATTGAAGAAGCCCTTGTCGCCGGCAAAACCGCAGCAACCCACTTCCTCAGGCACAAGCACGTTGCTCGAGCAACGGCGTGCAAGCGCAAGCAGTTTGTCAGCCAAGCCCATCTTGCGGGTCGAGCAGGTGATGTGAATGGCAATCGGTTCGGTGGTTTGATGAAACTCAAGTCCCTCAGCCACATAGTCGTGAATAAACTCCATCATCTCAAGCGGATGTATGCGGCTCATATGTTCGCGCATGCGGTGAAGGCATGGGCTTTGGTCGCAAACCACAGGATATTTGCCGCCTTGCGAGGCTTCGAGCAAGGCATCTTCAAGTTCGCGAGTCTTACGCTCGGCAATGTCCATCATGCCTTTACTTTCCCATATCGTGCCGCAGCACAAGCCGTCCATACCTTTCGGGAAAATCACTTCCCACCCGCTCTTCTGCAAGAATGCCACCACCACGTCAACCAAGTCGGCTTTCTTGCCGCCGGCTTTGCTGTAACCCATGGTCTGGTTCAGGCAACTTGGGAAATACACCACCTTCTTGTCGCTCGGGCTGACGTATATGTCGCGGTCGTAATGGGCAGTAGGCAGCGACGGTGTCCACAGCGGCATGCCCATTTTGTGCAATGCATTGCCCACCGAACGCACTGCCTTGTCGCCAATCACACTCTGCACAGCGCCGGCTGCAGTGAGCACCGGCTTGAGCACGGCAAACGTGGCAGCCTGGTGTCGGGCTACAAAATCACCCACCTTGTAGCCAAAACTGCCTTCGGGCAACGCCTCGGCGCGCAGGTCGTGTATCATCTCGCCCACGTTTATCTTCATCGGGCACGAAGTGCTGCACAGCCCGTCGCCGGCACACGTCTCGTTGCCATAGTAGCGGAACTGTTCCTCGAGGCGGCGCAAGCGCTCGGGGTCGTCGCCTGTGGTACGCAGTCGCGACATCTCGCGCTGTACAATGATGCGCTGGCGCGATGAGAGCGTCAAACCACAGCTCACGCAATTCACCTCACAGAACCCACATTCGATGCACTTGTTCACATGGTCGTTGGTGAGCGGTAGCGGCTTGAAGCCCTTTATGTAACACTCGGGGTCGTCATTGAAAATCACACCCGGATTCATGATGTTGTTCGGGTCGAACAGCTGCTTCACTTCCTTCATTATGGCATAAGCCTTTTCGCCCCACTCGTGCTTTACGAATGGCGCCATATTGCGGCCCGTGCCGTGTTCGGCTTTCAGCGAACCGTCGTATTTGTCAACTACCAGTTTCTCGATTTCCTGCATCAGATTCCGGTACTTCTTCACGTCGGCATCGGTTTCAAACGACTGGGCTATGATAAAGTGATAGTTGCCCTCAAGCGCATGCCCGTAGATGCACGAATCGTCGTAGCCATGCTTCAGCAGCATTTCCTCAAGGTCGGCTGTGGCTTGCGTGAGGTCCTCGATATGGAACGCGATGTCCTCGATTATCACGGTTGTGCCCAACGGGCGCGTGCCGCCAACCGACGGGAATATGCCCGAGCGTATGGCCCAATACTTGGAGTATTCGTCGGGGTTGTCGGTGAAATTGGCAGGCACATATAGTTTGAACGGAGCAATGAGTGCCTTAATCTGTTCGATGTTGGCGTCCAGTTCCTCCTTGGTGTCGGCTTTGGTTTCGGTGAGCACCGCTGTCAGTCCCTCGCCGGTGGTGTCGTTGACCGACGACAGCGATTTCTTGTCGAGAATCTCGGCACTGAACACCGGTCCGGGCTTCATTGCCACCACGGCGTCGCACGCCTCTTTCATGCTCGAGAAATAAAGCATGGCGCTTGCCGAGTGCTTGTATTTGTGCCCCGTAGCCATAGTGAACCGGCTGGCGAACGCCAATGTGCCCTCCGATCCCACCATCAGGTGAGCGATGATGTCGAACGGGTCGGTGTACATCACAAACGGATAGATGTTCAAGCCCGTAACATTCTTAATGGCATACTTGTGCCTGATGCGCTTGCACAGCTCTTCGTCGGCAAGCACACGGTCGCGCAACTCCTCTATTTTGGCAACAAACTGCGGATGCGAGGCGCGGAAGGCTTCGCGGCTGGCTTGGTCGCCGGTGTCGAGCACGGTGCCGTCAGTGAGCACCAGACGCATACTAAGCAGCACGCGGTCGCTATTGGCATGCGTGCCACAGTTCATACCCGATGCATTGTTCATGACAATGCCACCCACCATAGCCGATTTTTTCGATGCCGGGTCGGGAGTGAATATCTTGCCGTAAGGCGCAAGAATCTGGTTGACACGTTCACCCACAATACCCGGTTCGAGCGTGATGGTGGAGGCATCTGCCGAGACCTCATATTTTTCCCAATTCTTTCCGGCGACAATCAGCACCGAGTCGGTGATGGCCTGCCCCGAAAGGCTTGTGCCGGCAGCACGAAACGTAACCGGCAGCCCTGCCCTGTTGGCATCGCTCAATAGGCGCGACACCTCGGCTTCGTTCTCCGACCGCACCACAATCTTGGGCAACCGGCGATAGAATCCTGCATCGGTACCCCATGCCAGACAATGCAAATCGTCGGTGTAGATACGGTCCGATGAAATATATGTCGAGATGTTATTATAGAAATCTTTATATCTTGCTTCCATATTGCATTATATTCTAACTCTCGAAATCAACAATCGTTATTTTTTTATCTGTACAAATAATATTTGCTCGACTGCAGGCGGAATGCATCGGCATCCTTGTTCCAGTAGTCGATGATGTCGGCAACCTTGTAGTTTTTCGACATCATCTTGCGAATCTTGTCGGTGCCGCAAACTTTGTCGAACATGCCAAAGCGCTTCTCAAATGCTTTATCGAATGCCAGATGTTCGGGATACATCCGGGCAAGCACTTCAATGGCATAGAACTGAATGAGTGTGAGGTCGCAATCCACCACGTCGGTGATATACACCTGCACGCCTTGTATGTTGGTGTTGACATTTGCCCCATAGAATGGTTTCACATATATCGGACGGAATATAACACCCTTCAGATGCAAATCGTTCATCGCCTTGGTGAATTTTTGCGCATCAATCCATTCCTGGCAGAATAGCTGGAACGGCAAAGTGTAACCCACGCCAATATTCACATACGGTGTTTCACCGATGATGCCCGTTGCAGCATAGTATGCCGAATGGGCAGCCTGCGGAACGTGTGGCGAAGGCAAAATCCATGGCATGCCGGTCTGTTCGAAGGTCATGTAGCGATGCCATCCCTCCATCGGAATCACCGTAAGCCGGCACTTCTCGCCATCCTTCAGCAGGCCCTCGTTGTTGAGGTAGAGCGCCAATTCGCCAGGTGTCAAGCCGTAGAGGTACGGTATCTTGTATTTGCTCACAAACGAGTAGAAGCCGTCTTCAACCAAGCATCCCTCCACCTTGTTTCCACCAAGCGGATTGGGGCGGTCGAGCACCATGAACTCCTTGCCGTTTTCGGCACACGCCTCCATGCACACGCCCATCGAACTGATGAAGGTGTAAGAACGGCATCCGTTGTCCTGTATGTCGTAGATGAGCACATCGATGTCCTTCAGCATCTCGGCTGTGGGTTTGTGGTTCTTGCCGTAAAGCGAATACACCTTCACACCGGTAGCCGGGTCGATGGAGTTGTCCACCTTGTCGCCGGCGTGAACATCGCCACGCACACCGTGCTCCGGACCGTAAAGCGCCACCAGTTCCACGCCTTCTGCCTCATGCAGAATGTCGACAGTCGACTTCAAACGGTTGTCAACACCGGTGGGATTGGTGAGCAGTCCCACGCGCTTGCCCTTAAGTTGGGCGAAACCGCCGTCGCGAAGCACCTCAACCCCGGGCTTCACCTGTGCCCCCGACGTCAATGCCAGCAAGCAAGCGGCAATTGCAAAGAAATATTTTTTCATATCAATAAGTCAATGTTATTTTCAAATTATTTTCTGCCGTATTCGGGGTCAATCTTGCGGTCGGCAAGGAATGTAACCACCAGCGTGGCTATGCAGCACGCCATCACCATCCAGAAGAAATTAACGTAACCGATGGCTTCCTGAATGTAGCCAGCCACAAAGCCCGGAAGCATCATGCTCAATGCCATGAATGCCGTGCAAATAGCATAGTGCGATGTCTTGAACTCGCCTTCCGAGAAATACATCATATACAGCATATATGCCGTGAAGCCAAAGCCATAGCCAAATTGCTCGATGCACAGTGCAATGGTGATAATCACCAGGTTGGTTGGCTGTGCCACTGCCAGATACACGAATGTCAAGCAAGGCAATGTCATCCCGGCTGCCATCCACCACAGCGATTTCTTCAAGCCCATCTTCGAAGCAAAAATGCCGCCAATGATGCCGCCGCCAAGCAACGCCACCACGCCGCATGTGCCATACACAAAGCCCACAATCTCGGTGGACAATCCCAGTCCACCCTCCGCGGTGCTGTGAACGAGGAATGGCATGCAAAGCTTAATCAGGAAGCCTTCGGGCAAACGGTAAAGCAGCATGAATGCCACTGCCAGCAGGAAGCCCGGCTTCTTGACAAACGATGCAAACGAGCTGATGAATTCAGTCAAACCCGACGATGCCGATGCACCTTCCTTGATGCGTGGCTTGTCGTCAGCCGAATGTGGCATCACATAGATGTGATAGAGCGTAATAACGAAGAAAACAACGGCACTCACTCCAAGCGTAATGCGCCACGACATGGCTACGTTTTCAACCTTGCCTGCCTCAATCAAGCCGGCAATAGCCACAAGCACACCCTGACCGAACACCGAGGCAATGCGATAGAACGTGCTGCGCACGCCAATGAACGCTGCCTGGCTGCTGGGGCTGTGAGCAAGCATATAGTAGCCATCGGCAGCAATGTCGTGGGTTGCCGATGCAAAGGCCGCAATGATGAACAGAATGAGCGTGAGGGTGAACATGCTTATCGGCGTAGTGCCGGTAGCAATCGTCGAAACGTCGGGCTTGGGCAATGTGATGGTGAGCAGCACCAGCAACGCCGTGATGAGCACTTGCATGCTCACAATCCACCAACGCTTGGTTTTAACCACATCAACCACCGGTCCCCACAAGCCCTTCAAAAACCATGGGAAATACAACAACGTGGTGAAGAACGACATGTCGCCGTTTGCTACACCCATTTTGGTGAACATCATCACCGAAATTTGATTTACAACAAAGTATGGTACGCCTTCGGCAAAATACAGCGTAGGCACCCACCACCAGGGATTTTTTTGTTTTATTTCACTCATGATTAATATAATGTAGTTATTTGTGCGTTAATAAAATAGTGTAGTAGAATCTCTTTATAGCCGAAGCCTTGTTCGCCCATCACGGCAGCACCTATCTGGCACAAGCCCACGCCATGACCCCATCCGGCGCCACGAAGCACGAACTTTGCAGGATAGCCCTCGGCATCAACATCGTGGCGCTCCACAATGAAAGCCGAGCTATAGAGGTGCGATGGCGACAACGTGCGGCGAATCTCCAATTCTTTGCCAATCACACGGGTGAGCTTTTCGCCAACAATCTTCAGCTTATACAATCGGCCGCTGGTGCCACGAGCCACCGGCTGCAAGTCGGCAATGCGTCCGTAGTCCACGCCCGAGCGGTTCTTAATCAGTTCGGCAAGCTCCTGCTGGGTGTATTCCACCGTCCAGCGGTAAAAGTCTTGCGTTTCCTGGTCGTAGTTGTTCAGCACCTGCGACAGTATTTTGGCATCGGTGGTATTGCAATATGCCTTTGGCTTGGTGAGAATCCATTCCTCGGCATTGGCTTCCTTAGTCAGGTCGGGGAAATTGTCCTCATCCCTATCGTCGCGCTTAGCCACCAGATAATCGTAGTGCTTAGGTTCCCAGCAGTTCTCGAACTCTTCGTATACACCGCCGCAACACTTCGAGAATCGTGCATCGCACAGCTCACCGTCGTAGGTTAACACCTTGCCGAGGGTGGCTTCGATGGCTTGGCGCACTGTCGGCGTCGATTCGCGGGTGATACCCTGGTAGCGCTGGCAGTGGTCGTCGGCACACACGTCGAAATTCACGTGGTCCTCGCGGTCATACCAGCGTATGTATTCATCGTCGGTCTGTTCAACCGCCGTATATTGTTCGCTCGATTGAGCGAGTTTCTTGTTCTTGTCGATTTGCGCCAGCAGCCAGCTGCGCGAAATCACGGCATGTGCCTTGAGCAGCTCGAGCGATGCCGTTGCGCTCATCTCCGACGAAATCACACTGAGCAAATAATCCTCAACCGAAAGGATGTTCACCGTGGTGAGCCGTCCGTGCTCAACAATCAGCTTCAACGCGCCTCTGAACGATTGGTTCTCCTTGCGCTCCCAGTGGAAATTAACACCTATTGTCACTCCTATCAGCGTGAACGACCCTGCCGCCTCGTCGCATGGCTCAAACAGCAAATCCTCGTAGCTGCTGCCATTCCACGCCACCTTGCCGTCGATGCATTCGGCTCGTTGTGCGCCTGTAAGCACCGTGCCTTGCACCGTGTAGTTGCCATTCAGCACAAACTCGATGCTTGGTTCGTTCATAATGCCTACTTTCACTTGAGGAATATTTCCCATAAAAATTTCTTATTTTATTTAGTTTTAAGATTTACTTCAGTTTTTCACTTCAATTTCTTTATCATATCGCCTATCTCGCAAGCCGAATAACACACCTCGTTGAGGATGTCGACTATATCATTTTCGTCGATTTTCACGAAATCTTTTTCTAATGGCACAGCCAACACGCCTCCCATATCAACCGATGCCGGTGAAATGAGGATGTTGTCATCGCCGTCGGCACCATAGCACGATGGCCTGTGCTTCTTGCGCGGAAACACCGTCACAGTCCACTCGCCATTGCAATAGCTGCACAAAATGTTCATCATCGGCTCCACGTCGCCCTCGGGCACCGGAAGACATTCAAGCATGCGCTCAAACATTGCCACACCTCCGGCAAGGCTTGTTGCCTTGATAATCACCGCGGCACGCACCAGCCCGTCAACAATGCACATTGCGGCATCCGGCACGCTGCACACCGGCTCAACATTGGCATGCTTCAGGTCGTCGAGCCAAGGCATAAACCCCTTGTTGCCTGCCTGAAAATGCATGTGGTCGGGCGCCGAGGCTCCACATCGCGGACCGTTGTAAAACACCTCGTAGTCATCAAGCACCTGCGCCAACTGCATCATGTGGCACATTCTGCCGCCAATAGTCTGCGGCGTGTGGCTGCAACAGGGCACAGTGAGGTGCTTGGGGAATATCGGATAGGGATTCACAAGAATCTTATAGTTCTCGTCCCACGGCAGACTGCTCTGCAGGGCGGGGCGATTCTCATCGCAGAGGAAACACTTGCGCGCCTTGAGCGAAGCCGCATCTGTCTTTGCTGCGCTCGAACGAATGCGAGCAGGGTTGAACTGAACCTTGAAAGTGGCATCACCCACCTTCAACGTCTTCATTTTCACACTTTTGAGGGCATCAAAGCTGTCGGCAGCCATTTCCCACTCAGCCAATTGTGATGTGAAAAACTCTTCAACTTCAACCCTGCTTACTCGCTTCATTCGTAATGTAAATAATATGTGGTTTATACCAATTGAATCACTTCTTAGCCTTGTTCATTGCAATGCGTGCCTGCAATTCCCATGTGCGGATGCGGTCCTTGTAGGTGTTGTTGCGATTCATCTTTTCAACATCGAGGGCAGCATCGCTGTTGTCGTCCCAACGGCGGCACAGATAAACCGACTTGAATACGCGGCCAATCTGATAGATGCGGCTCATGTTGAGGCCCAATGCATAGTCCTCGCCGTAGTTCACTGCTGGCAGCTTCACCTCGCGGAGCACCGGAGTGTAGAATGCACGCGGAGCACCCAGACCGTTGATGCGGAGGGCGTTGTTGCGACCATTTTCCGGAGTCCATTCGCGGTGGTCAACCAAACCCGGAGGCAAGATGTTGCGGTTGATGTCGGTGAGAGTGTACGAGCCCACAACCATAGCGCAGTTTTGTTCGTAGAACGCATTCACCATAGTGCTGAGGGTGTTTTCATCCTCATATACGTCGTCGCTGTCGAGCTGAACGCAGAACTTTCCGGCTTGCTCGTGGTGAGCGGCAAGATTCCAGCATGCACCCACGCCTATATCGCCCACAATCATGTGAATCACCTGAGGATTGTTGCCGAAGCGTTCCTTGATGATTTCGGTGGTGCGGTCGGTCGAGCAGTTGTCAACCACGATGATGTTGAACTTAAAGTCGCACTTCTGCATCAATGCGCTTTCGATGGCATCGGCAATGGTGCGCTCGCGAGTGCGTACAGGAATCACCACTGTAGCCTCAACCGGGAAGTTGTCCTCGCTGAACTCGATGTGTTTGAACTCAGGTGCCAGGTAACCGCCAATCTCCTTGAGGTGTTCGGTGCAAGCCTGTTCCATTTCAATCTGGCGGCCACGGTTGCGCGGGTCAACATAGTCGAACATCTTTTCGCCGCTCTTGCGGGTGTCGAGTTCGATGTCGCTATACAGGAATTCGTTGATGTGAGTGAGCGAAGCAAATTGCGAGAGCTTCAGGCGCAGGTCGTAAAGACCGGCAAACTTATAGTCGGCCTTCATTGCAGCAACAGCCTTCTTGTAGCAGTGCGAGCAGAACAGAAGCACTGAACCGAAATCGAAGTCATCGCGGAGGCTGCCGAACTGATAGTCAATCACCGGAGCCTTGGTGCTTGTTGGAAGACCTTCCTCGCTGTAATGGTCGCCGTTATAGTGGTCGGCATACACCATACCGCTCAAAGTGTCGCTTGCAATCTTCACCATACGGTCGAGTGCAAACGGCCCGAACTTCAAGTTGTCGTATTTCTGATAATAGAGCACAAAGTCGCTATCGGCTTTTTCAGCAATAGCTTTCATGGTTTTAGTTGACGTCAAGCCATCGATTTTAATCACCTCGCAGCCGTCAACGCCACCTTCGGCGCCTTCGAGCTGAAGCAAATAAATCTTCTTTACAAGAGCATTTGCCTTAAGTTCGGCAACGGTAGCCGAGACTTGGTTTTCGTCGGCAAATGGAATAAAGCAATTGATTGTTTTAGCCATAATCTGGTTTTTTGTTTTTTAGTTTATATATTGGTTTCCTATTTAACATTTTTGTTGTAGGCAATGCGCGCCTGCAATTCCCACGTGCGAATGCGGTCCTTGTAGACATTATTGGCATTCATCTTAAACACGTCGAGGTCGGCATCGGTGTTGTCCTCCCAGCGACGGGCACACGTCATCACCTCCCACACGCGTCCCACACGATAGCGGCGCGAAACGTACAGCCCCATGGCATAATCTTCGCCGTAGCAGGTGTTTGGCAGGTAGAGCGACTTGTACACCGGTGTGAAGAATGCCCGCGGACCGCCTATGCCATTCACTCGCAGCAGGTTGTTGCGGCCGTTATCGTCGGTCCACTCCTTGTGCAGAATCTCGCCCGGAGGCAGCACGTTCATGTCGAAGTCGGTAATTTCATATCCACCAACCACCATGGCGCTGTTCGAACGGTAGAATTCTGCCACCATTGTAGTAAGCACATGTTCAGTCTTATACACATCATCGCTGTCGAGCCCAATCACAAAGCGTCCGCAGCGCGGGTCGTCAACACCCAGGTTCCAGCAGCCGCCAATGCCCAGGTCGGTGCGCTCGGGAATGATGTGAATAACGCGCTCGTCGGCAGCAAACTCGTCGATGGCTTTGCTGGTGCCGTCGGTCGAATGGTTGTCGACGATAATCAAATTATATTTGAAATCGGCTTTTTGCTTAAGCACCGATTTGATGGCATCGCGAATCACTCTCACGCGGTTGAGCACCGGAATCACCACCGTACATTCCACTGCAAAATCACCTTGCTTGAGGTCGAGCGCCTCGTAGCTCCCCGGCTCGAGATAAGCGCCCACGCGCTTGAGGTAGTCGGTCACCACAGCCTCCATTTCCAGCTGCTTGCCACGATTGTCGGGATTCTGATAATCAAAGATTGCTTCACCGCTGCTGCGCAAATCCATAGCGACCTCGCTATACAGATATTCGTTGATATGCACCAACTCGCCTATCTCGCTCAATCGAAGACGCAAATCGTAGAATCCGGCGTGGCGATAGTCGCCGCACATTGCCCGGGCGGCTTGCTTGAGCGCCGAAGTACGTATCAGCACCACCGAGCCGAATTCAAAATCGTCGCGCAGGCTGCCCTGCTGATAGTCGATTACCGGAGCCTTGGTCACCACACCACGGCGCACCTGATAACGGTCGGCATAGCACATCACCGCATTGCTGTCGTCGGCAATCTGCACCATGCGCTTCATGGCATGCAGCCCCAGCTTCAGCACGTCGTTGTTGGTGTAGATGAGTGTATATTTGCTTTTCGATGCCTCGGCAATGGCCTTGATGGCTGCCGTCGACGTCAGGGAATCCACAGCCAACGTAGTGCAACCTTCGGCTTTCACCTCAGCACCGGTGGTGTTTATCACAAAACATTCGTCAACAATCTCCGACGAACGCAGCGCTGCCAACGTGACTGATAGTGCCTCTTGTCCCGAATAAATTACAAATGAATCAATCATCTTTTTTTTATTTTGAAGCTCCGTTGAAGAATTCAAGCACCTGGTTCATCATCTTGTTTCGGCTCTTTTCACATTCGATGGTTTCGAACGGGAAGCCCACCACTACGGTGCGATAGCCGTCCATATTGGCGGCAATGCCCGCCGGTATGTTGTTCTCGCTGTAACGAATAAAGGTGTTGGCACCTGCGCCGGCAGGAATCACACCGTCGGGGCTCTCAACGCAGTACAGCTTGTCGTTCTTTGCGTTGCTGAACTTATAGTCGTCGCCCACGCCAATCTGGCGGAACGGAGTGGAAACGGTGTATGCCTTGCCCTCGATGGCTGCGTGACCCACGCGCCACTCATAGCCGAGCACGTCCTTTGCAAACGTCTGCTCTGCCTTGCCTGAACTGATGCCGTCCCACACGTCGCTGGCAACATAGGCGCCTGTCACCATCACATTGCCGCCTTGAGCGGTGTAAGCCTTCAGAGCTTTCATCAGTCCTTCGGAGTAAATCTTATATCTGTTTGGCACGGCTCCGCGTCCAATCCTTATTTCCTTTTGCTTGCCGCATATCAGGTCGAGCGCAAAATAGCCGTCGAGGCTCAACCCGTCTTCCACTGCCTTCACGCTTGCCGACACAAACGAATAACCTGCTTGCATCACTGCCGACCCGTGAACACACGGATAGTTGAACGTATTGCCGGCAATCACCTTGTTCTCGTAGTTGCTGTGGCTGCCGCCAAAACCGGCTGCATCGTCGTCCTTCCACGGCAGATTGCGGCGGAACTCGAATTGCGAACCAATATACGAAATATCGTAGAGATAGGGCACGCCCGAATCCTTGTCGTCGAGGAATCCGGCATAACCGTTTTCGCCCTCGCCTGCCACAAATGAGTCGGGTGCCGACACGCGGGTGAAATTGTTCACCACCATCACCGTGCCTTTCGAGTCGGGGGCAACGCCCAGAGCAAGCACTTCAGAGTCAAAACTTCTTCCGCCATCGTTCATTGCCACAATCTTGAAGCTGTGAATCAGGTTATCTGTTATGGTCACTTCGTATTCAGTATCCTTCACCACTGCCACTTCGCGGAAAGCACCGTTGCCCACACGCTCCATCACGGCGTAGCGCTCAGCCTCGGCATTGCTGCACTGTGTGTCGGCTGTAGGCTTCCATGTGAGCCTGAATTTGCCATCGGCTGACGGAGCTATAGCAAACGAGTTCACCGGCAACGGCTGCACCACATAGTGGCGTCCGTCGCGCTTGGCAATGAATTCAAGCATGCCTTTGTATATGGCACGGCTGACAGTGAAGCGGAATGTAGGGTCGAGGCCGTAACGCATATCGGCAAAGTTCTGATGCGAAAGCAGTTCGAGCAGCATGGTGGGCACCTCGGGCACACGCGCCTCGTAGTACGATTTGTCCCACATGCCGCGGCGCATCCAGTTCGGCTCGAACAGCGCACGCACGTCGTTGCAGATGTTTGTGCTGATGGCGTTGGTGAGAAGGCGCGAATAGCCGCGCGGCGTGCCATCGGCATAATTGCTGTAGTTAGAAGTCATGTAAATGCCCAGCGTGCCCACAACACTGTCGTTTGGCGTGGTTCCGGCATCGCTATGGAACGCAAATGCCAGGTCGACAGGGATGTTCAAACCGGCTCTCTCGGGCAGCACATTCGAGCCGCCGGCAAGCCAGTTGACCCACTCGGCACGGCTGCGATAGTCGTCGTTATAGTCGTTGGTGAGGCGCGAGAGCGTGTACACTGAGTCAGGTGCACCTGCCCATTGCAGCCAGTAACGCGACCCTTCGGTGAAGCGTGGATATTGCGATGTGATATACTGATAATCGATGCGGTCATCGTAGGTGTAGCTCACTTTCTCGCCTTCGTCGGGCTTCTTCACCTTGCGAGCCACGTTGCCCATACCGCCACCCACCTTCACGGCGTCGGCAGTGACAACACCTTTGTGCTTCGACACGTTGCTCAAGACCACCACATCGGCATTTTCGCCCTTCTTCAATGGGAAATGTCCGAGATAAATCCATGTCCCCGATCCCATTTTTTGATTAATCTTGAACGATTTGCTGCCGTCGAGATAGTTGACGGTATACAGCGCATCTTCAATGCTTTCGGCAACGGTCTTATAGGAAACATACACGGCATACAGTCCGTCCTCGGGCATATTCACGCTCCACGATGCACTTGAGGCATGCTTGGCGTTCTTGGTGGTTTCCACCTGTCGGTAGGTGCCCTCAGCAAACGGGTTTTCATAGTCGACGTAATAGTCGCGCTTCCACGCAAAACCGGCACCGTCGCCGACAGCCCATTCTTTGTTGCCGTTCTTTTCAGCATAAGAGGTCTGAGCCTTGCCTCCATCGCCGTCAACCACCATCTCAAAGCTGTGTATGTCGCGGTCGCGCGGACTCATCACATAAGCTCCGGCATTTTCGAGCATCGGCATGAGGAACGGAATCACATACGACTGGGTATACAGGTCCTCAACGGTCTGGTTGAGGCGCGCACGCTGCCATTCCCAGCGGTTGATTTTCGGCTCAAAGTACCAGCCGTGGCTTTGCCACAAAGCTACTACGTTGCCGCTCAACCCCGCCTTATAATGCTCGGTGTCGGATACGGGTGTCACAAACGCTTCGTCATCGCGGCGCGAATAGCGCTTGTCGAAGTCCATCACATAATTTGATATGTCGTTGCCCTTTATACTGAGGTTAACATCGTATTTCGAATAACTCTTGCCAGCCACCGCCTTTATGCCGTCCTTCAACTGCTTTACGGTTGCCGAAGTGAACGGAACATCGCCATAAGTTTCGCTCAATGTCACGTCAAGCGACTTTTTCTTCTCATCGATTTTTGCCGATGTCACCGCCACCGGGCCGATGCCCATGTTAGCCGGCACGGTGCTGCGGAGCAATTCAGTCGCCTTTGCCATCTGCATCTTGCTGAACGGCTGCGCTGCAGCGCAATTGCCGGTTTCAAATGCACCAATAATTGATAAAATACCTAATAAATATGTAATGCCTCGTTTCATATGGCAAGATTTGTTATTATTAAAATGCAAATATGAGCCAACTTGTCATAAAATTCCCCATATAATGCAAAAATAACACAAATATTTCGTTGTAAAGCATAAATCAAAAGCCAAAATATCCAAATTAAACATTATTTAATAATTATATAGACAATTTTAGTTTTGACATAAAACACGACCCCGTGAGCAAATCATTGCCCACGGGGTCGTATGACAAGCATTTTATGCTTATTTACCTATTATACAAATAGTTGAGCACGTCGAACATAATCTTGTCGCGAACGGCTTCGTCGTCGATGCACTCAAACGGGAAACCGACAACCACGCTACGGTAATTACCAAAATCGGTGGCTACTGCCGCACTCATGTTGTTATCGGCATATTTCATAACGGTTACACCTTTCTTCGACGATGGCAAGATGCCGTCGGGGCTTTCAACACAATATCTGCGGCTGTTGAGCGTACTGCTAAACTGCGAACCAAGTGCCTTGCCAAACCCGTTGAGCTCGCTCGGCAAAGTATAAAAACGGCCCGAGGCCTCGGCTTGCGACATGCGCCATCGGTAACCCAGCACGTTTCTCGCAAACGATTTGCGTCGCTCGTCGACGTGCTTCTTATCCCACACGTCGCTGGCAACATACGAGCCGGTGACAAACACATTGCCGCCCTGCGATGTGTAATGCTCAAGTGACGACATCAATTCGGGGCTGAAGATGGCATAGCGAGCGGGCATAGCGCCTCTGCCCACAACCACCTCTTTCTGCTTGCCGAGAATCAAATCTACCACGCAATATCCTGCAAGGCTCATGCCGTCCTCAACGGCTTTGACACTCGCACTGGCAAAACTGTATCCCGCACGCAGTATCGATTCGCCATGGAGGGCTACAAAGTCGAAAGTGTTTCCTGCCGTCACCTGCGTCTCATAGTTGCCGTTGCTGGCACCAAAGCCCGACGAATCGTCGTCGCTCCAGGGCACGCGGCACCGGAATTCGAATTGCGAACCCACATACGAGATGTCGTCGACATAGGGCACGCCATGGTCCTTACGGTCGGCAATGCCGGCAATGTCGCTGCTGTCTCTGCCCGAAGCAAACCAATCAGGACCCGACACTCGGGTGAACCCGTTGACCACCAATGCCGTGGCTTTGCTCTGAGCTGCCACTCCGCATGCCAACACCTCCGAAGCAAAGCTTCTGCCGCCATCGTTCATTGCCACCACACGGAAACTATGCACTGCATTGTCGGCTATGCGAGCCAAATAGCGCGGCACATCCACCACCGCCACGTCGCGGAATGCCCCTCTGCCTATTCGCTCCTGCACGATATAGCGCTTGGGCATCGCCCCTTCGCTGCACAGGGTGTCGCGTGTAGCCTTCCAGGTGAGCAAGAATCGGTTATCGCCCGCTGCAGTGAGCGCCATACTATTCACCGGCAGCGGCTGCACCTCATAGCGGCGCCCGTCGCGCTTGGCAATGAATTCAAGCATCCCCTTGTAGATGGCCCGGCTAACGGCAAAGCGGAACGTAGGGTCGAGCCCGTAACGCATGTCAGCCATATTGTGATGCGAAAGCAGTTCAAGCAACATTGTGGGCACCTCGGGCACTCGTGCCTCATAGTACGACTTGTCCCACATGCCGCGGCGAGTCCAGTTCGGTTCAAACAGGGCGCGTATGTCGTTGCAGATGTTGGTGGAAATGGCATTGGTGAGAAGGCGCGAATAGTTGCGCGGTGTACCATCGGCATAGTTGCCGAACTTGTTGGTCATATATATGCCCAAGGTGCCTATTATGCTGTCGTTTGGCGTGTTGCCGGCATCGCTGTGGAAGGCGAATGCCATATCCACCGGTATTTTCAATCCCTTGGCATCGGGCAACACCTGCGACCCTCCGGCAAGCCAATTCACCCATAGTCCGCGGCTGCGATAGTCGTCGGTGTAGTCGTTGAGCAAATGCGAGGGTGTGTAAACGCTGTCGGGCGCGCCTGCCCATTGCAGCCAATAGCGTGCCGCCTCGGTGAAGCGCGGATAGCGGCTGGGGATGTAGGCATAATCCATGCTGTCGTTATATGTATATGCCACCTTGTCGTTGGCACCCGGACGCTCCACACGTCGTGCCACGTTGCCCATGCCGCCGCCAATCTTTATGGCATCGGCTGTAACCACGCCTTTGCTCTGCGAGCAGTTGCTCAGCACCACAACATTACGGTTGACGCCTTTGCTAAGCATATATTTCCCCAAATACACCCAAGTGCCGCCACCCATCTGCTGGTTCACCTTAACCGTTGTGGCACCCGACATACTGTTGATGGTATAGCAGGCATCGTTGACACTCTCGGGCAACGATTTATACGACACATACACCGCATATTCGCCCTGCTCGGGCACGTCGGCGCTCCAGCATGCCTGCAATTGGCGGCGGGGGTTGTCGGTGGTTGATGCCTGCCGATAGGAACCCTCGGCAAACGGATTCTCGTAAGCCACATACTGCTTGCGGGCGTAAGCAAAGCCGCTCTGCTTGCCTTTCTTCCAGCCTTTGCCGGTTTCGGCATACCCGTTCTGTGCCAAACCACCGTCGGCATCGACAATCACCTCCACCCTGCCGGTGTCGCGTTCACGCGGACTCATCACATAGACGCCTGCATTCTCAAGCATCGGCACCAGAAACGGCAACACATACGACTGGGTGTAGAGGTCCTCCACCGTCTGCCACACGCGTGCACGCTGCCACTCCCAGCGGTTGAGCTTCGGCTCGAAATACCATCCGTGGCTTTGCCAAAGAGCTATGATATTGCCGTCGAGTCCCGCCGAATAACGCCGCGTGGCATCGTCAACCAGCACGAATGGTGCATGATGTCGGGCGTGGCGCTCATTGTATTCAGGCAAATAGTTTGCCACATCGTTGCCATCGATGGCAACCGTCACTGTATATCCTGCATATCCCGAGCCCGCCAAAGCCAACACACGCTGCTTCAGCTGCTCGATGTCGTGCGCTGTAAACGGCACGTTGCTGTAAGCCCAATTGCAGTTCACCGCAAGTGTCTTGCTGTCGCGGTCAACCTCAATCGTCGTAACTTTGGACACCCCAATGCTCATGCATCGCGGCATGGTTGCACGCAGCCACTCGCTCGCCTTGTTCACCACCTCCGGCGGCAACGACTCTGCCGAAGCCGTCACACAAGCCGTTGCAGCCAAAGCCACCACTACACTGACAATAAATCCTGCTCTCTTATCCATATCATCAACAATTATTTAAGTCGGAACTAAAAAAACATTTTGAGGACATGTGGCAATGCTTATATGCTACACACATCCTCAAAACTAATCCATATCATAAGTTTTAAATTATTTCATCTCAATCTATGGCATTGCAATAACCTCGCTCTTTAGGACGCAAGCCCAATCATTGCACCTCCTTGCCCTCGTGATACTTCACAATGCCCGGCATTGAACGCTGAATGATTTTCTTGATTTCCACGCCATACTCATCGGCAACTTCACACAATATCTCGCTGAACGTGCATGCCACAAGCCCAACAAAACTAAGCGGATAGGCTTTATAGTCGTATTGCATAATGTTGCGGCGGAAAAACCTGTCGAACTCGTTGCGCACCAATGTGCGCACATATTCGTGCTCGAGATACTCACCCAGGAAGTATGAATAGGAGCTTAATGTGCGGTTTGCACCGGGATTATTGTACACCTCGTCCATTACCTTGTTGGTGTCGAGGTCAAATTTCTCGAAGAACTGAGTAGCAAGCTCCTGAGGCGCCAGATTTTTCAGACAATCGGCAACAAACAACCGCCCTAAAGCGGCGCCGCTACCCTCGTCGCCCAAGATGAAACCAAGCGAACTGACATTCTTTACAATGTTGTTTCCGTCGTAAAGGCATGTGTTACTGCCCGTGCCAAGAATACATGCCAAGCCGGGCTCATTCACCAGCAATCCGCGCGCAGCACCCAGCAAGTCGCTCTCAACGGTGGTAGGAGTCTTGAATTGCGCCACAAGCGACGACTCGATGATTTTCTTCTTATCGTCGTTTGAGCAGCCGGCACCATAAAAATACACATGCTTCCATCTGCGCTTAAAAAAAGTCTTTGGCAAATTGAGACGAATGCAATGACTGATTTCCCGTCTTGACATAAAAAAGGGATTTAGACCATCTGTTACGGCTTTTTCGACCACTTTTCCGCCATCAACAAGACACCATTCAGTCTTGGTTGTACTACTTTCTACTATGATTATCATCTGGCGATATTGTCTTTTTTCAATTTTTCCGCAAATTTAATGATTTGTAACAATTTAGCAATGAATATATTAAACAAAATTCAGCGAATCAACTTTATTTAACTTTCGTATATACATTTTAATAATACCCAAATTTACTTTTTCGCAAAACCGAAAATTAGCAAGGTTAACGGAGGTTTCATATTGTTAAAGAATGTTGTATTATGGTCATTATTGACATTAAAAAGGGCGCGCATCAGCAAATAGCAGATGCACGCCTAATGGGTTATCAATCAGCCCGATTCTGTAACACTATTGTGCCAGCACCGAATCGATGAAGGCTACAAATTTTTTAAATTTAGGTTCTTCGTAGAGTCTTGTGAGATATACAATCTTGCCGTTGCGGTCGATGAGCACGTTTCGCGTCACTCCTGCTTCGGCATTGGCGTATTTTGTGAATACCGACGAATCGACATCGGGAGCTATAGGATAGGTAATGCCTATGGTTTCAACAAACTGCAATACACGTTCGGCAGGTTCATCGCGGTCGAGCGCGAGCAGCATAAAATCGGGATTGTCCTTATGCTTCTGCCAGATGTCTCTCTCGATAAACGGCATCTCTTCGCGGCACACGCGGCACCAGCTTGCAGTAAACTGAAGCATCACCACCTTGCCCTTGAGTGCCGACAGACTATACTCCTTGCCGTCGATAGAAGTTATAGTGAAGTCGGGCGCCATGTCGCCAACCTTCACAATGAACCCGTCGTTTACTTCAGCAGCCGACTTCTTCGATGCCGACGAACACGAGGCAAGCAATGCCGAACACACAATTAATATATAAGCTGTAAGATATGTTCTCATAATTAAATTGTTAGGTTAATAAGCAAATATTGTTCGATTGTTCAAAGATAACCTATTTTTTTTAATAATCTAAAGTTTTTGCCATATTATTTGCACACCATTCTCAATTGTGTGCACAATGTAACAAAAAAGTTATGCAAGAATGTGAAACCTTTGCGGCTCGCATTCTTGCATAACAAGCAAAAATTTATCTCTTATCGGCAGGGCTGTTGAAATATGAAGCCTCTGCTGTCAATGTCGAGAAATTAGTGTATGAACATGAACATCAGGCTCGAATCGGAAGCACAAGCACTCAAGTAAGTGTAGATGCAACTTGCCAAACCAATGAGGATAATGCCCAGTGTGGTGATAATCAGCGCCAACTTTTCGCTGCAAGCAACCTTAAACTGCGGAATGACGCAATCATCTTGCTTGATGAACATTGCCTTCACCACAAGCAGATAGTAGTAGAGAGACACGATGGTGTTAATCAACGCAATGAGCACAAGCACATAGATGGCAACGCTGCCGGTGTGGCATGCACCCACAAAGATGAAGAACTTGCTGAAGAAGCCTGCAAACGGCGGAATACCGGCAAGCGAGAACATGGCAAGCATCATGGTAAATGAGAGCCATGGATTGGTCTTGAACAAGCCGTTGTAATCGTCCATATTCACCTTGCCGGTCTTGTTCTCGATGGCAGCAATCACGCCGAAAGCAGCCAGGTTAGAGAACACATACACGAGCACATAGAACATCAACGATGCCAAGCCCACCTCGTTTGCGGCAATAACGCCAAGCATGATGTAGCCGGCTTGCGAAATCGACGAGAATGCGAGGAATCGCTTCAGGTCGCGCTGACGAATGGCGAACAAGTTACCGAGTGTGATGGTGAGGATAATCACTGCATAGAGCATCCATTCCCATGCGGCACTGTAAGCCGAGCCGAACACCTGTGCCAGAATCACCAGGAACGAGAACGCTGCAGCGCCCTTCGAGATAACCGAAAGATAGGAAGTGACCGCTGTGGATGCTCCTTGATAAACATCGGCTGTCCATAAGTGGAACGGAACGAGCGAGAGTTTGAATCCTACGCCGGCAATAACAAAGGCTATTGCCACAATGAGCAATGCCGATTGGTTGCCGATGATGTTGCACGCAATGTCGTTGAAATAGAGCGAACCGCCAAGAGCATATACAAACGAAAGACCCAGCATGAAGATTGCCGACGAGAACACTGCCGTGAAGATGTATTTAGCAGCTGCCTCGTGGCTTTCGTAGTGCTTCTTGTCGAATGCCACCAACGCTGCCAACGGAAGCGAAGCGGTTTCAAGACCGATAACAAACAGCAAGAAGTGGCGTGCCGAAATCATCAGATACATACCAAACAAGGTGGCAAGCAGCAATTCGTAGAACTCGCCGCGGCGAACCGACACGAACTCGGAATTTGCCCATTGAGTGGCTTGTATGAGAACAATGAGCACACCAGCATTGAGGATGAACTTCATTGCATAGGTGGCACTTGTTTGCTCAAACATGCCTGCAAATGCAGTACCTGTGCCAAACAAGAACAGATTTGCTATGGTGAATGCGGCAAACGCTACACATGTAAAAATCGACAACGATGATTGAGCCTTTTTAGGCATGAAAGTGTCGAAGAGGAACACTAACAGGAACACAATCAACAATCCGAGTTCCTGTGGCATCATTAAAAATTGAGAATAATCCATCTTTATATTTTCCTGTCTTTAATTCAACACTTATTTAATTACATCCATGAAAGTGGTTGTTCCAACACCTTGAGCACGCCTTCGTAGAGGTTGCCCGACATAAAGGTGTCCTTAATCACCGTTTCGAAGAAGTTAGGGAAACAACCGATTGCTGCCACGGCACCAATGAGCACCAATGTGGCAAAACGTTCGTGCCACTCGGCATCGGTGAGAGTGAGGTGATGCTCATCCTGCACCTTGCCAAAGAGCAGCTTGCCTACCACGCGAAGGATATACACTGCAGTTACAACAATCGAGCTGCAAGCCACAATGGTGAACACGCGGTGGAACATATCGCTGTTCTGGAACGAACCGATAAAGATAGTCATTTCCGAAACGAAACCGCTCAAACCGGGCAAGCCAAGCGATGCCATACCCGCAATCACATAGCATACGCCAAGGTAAGGCATAATCTGCATCAAACCGCCCATCTTGCGAATGTCGCGGGTGTGAGTGCGGCCATAAATCATACCAATCAGGGCAAAGAACAAGGCTGTCATCAAACCGTGCGAAAGCATCTGCATAATGGCACCGGTCATTGCAGTGGTGTTATACATCAATATTGCGAACAACACCAAACCGCAGTGGCTCACCGATGAGTAGGCGTTGATGTATTTCAAGTCGCTCTGCACGCATGCGCTGAATGCACCGTAAACCACCGAGATGCCGGTGAGCACAAGGAATATCCAGCCCAGTTGATGAGCAGCATACGGCATCAGGAAGATGGCAATGCGGAAACAGCCGTAACCGCCAAGCTTCATGAGCACACCGGCGTGAAGCATCGACACCGCTGTAGGCGCCGAAGCGTGACCATCGGGCGACCATGTATGGAATGGGAACATAGCGCCAAGAACACCAAAGCCCACAAACACTGCCGGGAACAGCCACATCTGCCAGCTTTCGGGAATAGCATTGTTGTGTGCTATCTGGATGATGTTCATGGTGAGCTGGTTGGCATTTGCCGACGAATGGAAGTAAATACCAATCAAGCCAAGCATCAAGAATGCCGAACCACCCATAAGCATGAGCGTAAGCTTCATTGCCGAATAGTTCTTGTTGCCACTACCCCATACGCCAATCAACAGATACATCGGGATGAGTGCCACCTCGTAGAACATGAACATAGTGAACAAGTCGATTGAGATGAAGAATCCGAACACACCTGTCGAAAGCAGGAAGAACCACAAGAAATATTGTTTCGGCAGAGGGCTGATTTTCCACGATGCAAACACTCCGGCAAACACGATGAATGCCGAAAGGACAATCATCACCACCGAAATGCCGTCAACGCCAAGTGCAAGATTGATGTTGAGCGGAGCATACCATGTCCAGCTGCCTGTGAGTATCATATCGTCGGTGATGCCGGCAGCACGAGTCTGCAGGAATACAACCACAAGATAGATTGCCAGCGCCATCAAGGCTGTAGCACCCGTAACGCAAACGGCTCTAATGGCTTTCATGCTTTTGCTGAAAGCCAATCCTCCAAGAACAAGAAGAGGAATTATTACAAAATAAATTAATATATTAGACCAAATCATAATTCTTAAAAAATTACCGTTGCGTTTAGATTAAACATATAATTGCCACTGCAGCCAACAGCACTGCACCTGCCATGTAAATCCACACATAAGCCTGGATGTTACCCGATTGCAGCTTGCGCACAGCATACGATGCCGAGTTGGTGATGTTGGCAAACATATTCATTGTTCCGTCGATGATTGCGCGGTCGAACCATGCAATCGGACGGCAAATGTTCTGGAATATCACGTTGTGAGTGATGAACATGTAAAGTTCATCCATATAGAAGCGCTTGTGTGCTGCTGTCCAAAGGCTTGGAGCGGCATTCTGCATCTTGCCCGGCTTGTCGTTCTTCTTCAGATAGAGAGCTGTAGCCAAGCCAATACCAATCAGGGCAATCACGGTGCTCGAGATTATCACAGTCCAGTTATGACCTACGTGAGGCATTGGTTCGTGATTAAAGGTGATATAATCAGAGAACGGCAAGAAGCCGATTACACAAGTGGCTACCGAAAGAATAATCAACGGCAAAGTCATCACCAGCGGTGCTTCCTTTGGCACGTGATGGCCATGTGCCTCGTAGTCAGGCGTATCCCACCAGAACACAAGATAGTAGAGGCGGAACATATAGAAGGCAGTCATGCCTGCCACCATCGACATCCATGCGCCCCACCAGAAATTGTTGCAGTAGGCAGCCACAAGAATTTCGTCCTTCGAGAAGAAACCGGCAAACGGGAAGATACCCGAGATGGCAAGACAGCCAATCAAGCAGGCAATGCTTGCTATTGGCATATACTTGTGCAAGCCGCCCATGTGCGAGCTCTCGTTGGAGTGGATGCGATAGATTACTGCACCTGCCACCAGGAACAAGCAAGCCTTGAACATGGCGTGAGTGAACAGGTGGAACATTGATGCCATATATCCTACGCCTTCCTCAAATTCGGGGCGAGCAACACCGAGCGAAGTAATCATGAACGCAATTTGCGAAATGGTTGAGAACGCAAGGATGCGCTTGATGTCGGTTTGCGCACATGCGATGGCTGCTGCATAGAATGCGGTGAATGCACCCACAATGGTGATTACCACCAGCGAACCTTCGGCAATCAGATATAGCGGGAACAAACGAGCCACCAAATAGACACCTGCAACAACCATGGTGGCTGCGTGGATAAGCGCCGACACCGGTGTCGGGCCTTCCATTGCGTCAGGCAGCCAGATGTGCAATGGGAACATTGCGCTCTTGCCGGCACCACCAATGAAAATGCAAGTCATTGCCCAGCACAACACCGAGCAACCAAGGAATGTGGTGCCGTGCATTGTTGCCAGAGCAGAGCTCGAACCGTTGATGAGGGTATCGAAATCAAACGTCTTGGTATAATACGACAGGATGAGGATACCAATCAGGAAACCGAGGTCGGCAAAACGAGTGGTGATGAACGCCTTCTTCGATGCGTGGATGGCAGCTGGGTCGGTGTAATAGAAACCGATGAGCAGATACGACGACACACCCACAAGCTCCCAGAAGATGTACATCTGGAAGATGTTGGTGGCAAGCACCAAGCCGAGCATCGAGAATGTGAAGAGGCTCAAGAAAGCAAAATAGCGTTGAAAGCCGTGCTTAGCCAAGCCCTCAGCCTCATGGCCGTATTTAATAAGGTGAGCATCGTCCATGTAGCCGTTACTATAGAGGTGAACGAGGAACGAGATTGTAGTCACCACAATAAGCATCATTGCCGAGATAGGGTCGAGATAGATGCCCAGGTTGATTGAAAAGCCCTCGGCAATCTGCGAGAAATCAATCCACGTTGCATCCATCACCTTAATCGGCTCAAGACTGCCACTTGCAAAATAAGTGATTGCAGCCGTATATCCTATGATGAGGCAAGCGCCAAGGCCAATGGTGCCAAGCGTGCCCGCCACCTTTTTACTCAACTTTGTAGTCATCAAGCCCAAGAACAAGAACATTGCTATGGGGATGACCAAAATTGCCAATAGATAAGAATACTGTTCTGCCATAGTCGTTAAAATTTCATTTTAGATATTTCCTTGATATCCACATCCTTCACCTTGCGATATACGTTGATGACGATGGCAAGAGCCAAAGCCGTCTCGGCAGCCGCAATGGCAATGGCGAACAGCGTAAAGAACATACCTTCCAACTGGCCAGGGAACAAGAAACTGTTAAACACTACAAAATTGATATCAACCGAATTGAGCATCAATTCCAGCGAAATCAATATCGCTATCATATTTTTTCGGGTAACAAACCCGTAAACACCACAACCAAACATTATCAGGCTGGGAATAAGATACATGAGCACTGTCAATTCCATAAATCGTGTCTCCTATTTATCTTTTACGGGCGATAACTATGCCACCAATTATACATGCCAATAACAACACACTCACCGCTTCGAACGGCAACAGATAGCCGAACTTGTCGGTGCTGAGCAAAGCGTGACCGATGCGGTTGATGTCGACATTCACAATGCCCTGCTTGGCAAATGCCACGCTACATTGCGAAACAAGCGCATAAGCGCACAACAACACACCGGCAATAGCCGCGCTCAATCCAAGCCAACGCTTGTGCGAAGTGAGCGGCTTGGCTTTTTCTCCGGGCTTATGCGTGAGCAAAATAGCAAACACAAACAGCACAAGAATGCCACCGGCATACACCGCTATCTGCACCGCGCCAAGGAATTCATATCCCACCTGGAAATAGATTCCTGCTGTGGCAAGCAGCACAAACAGCAGATAGGTTGCCGAGCGCAATATCCTGTTTGTAGTCACCGTCAGCACCGAAAATACGATAATCGACAATGCGATTACGAAATACATGATGATATTTCCTACTGAATCCATATTTAATTTATATTTCTAATTTTTTTACGCTTTTGTAGCATTCTTGGCTTTTATTACGGCCTGCATAGCCTGAAACTTGGTCATCTCAGGCTTCTCGGCTATCATAGCCTCGATGGCTTTCACATCGTCTTGAGCCAATTTCACCGTCATCACCTTGCCATTGGGCGCCTCTACTTCCATCGACACCTTGTCGCCGGCTGCGGCTGTCGGCTGGGCTGCCGGGGCTGCAGTAGCTGGCTGGGCTGCCGGGGCTGCCGGCTTTGGTGCTGCCACTGGTGCCGGAGCTTCTTTCTCTGGCAAATAGTTCAATTGTTTCACAAGCTTGTCGCGTGTGTAAACCGATTGCTCAAATTCGTTAGTAAATTTAATAGCCTTTGTGGGGCAATTGGTCACGCACAACATGCAGAATGTGCAACTGCCAAGGTCGTAGACATACTTGTCGAGCTTTTTCTTTTTCTTGCCGTCGGCTGTCTCAACCATCTTTGTCTGCACTTCAATGGTGCCGTTAGGACAACTATTCTGGCAAATGCCACAGGCTATACACTTGTGTGTGCCATCGGCGTTATAGTCGAAAGCAAGTGTAGCTCTAAACCTGTCGGCAATCTTCAGAGTTGCCCTGTTTTCTGGATACTGTTCGGTAACCTTGGGTGTCACCAACTCTTTTCCAGTCACCTCTAAACCCTTCACAAGGCTCACTATTGCCTTAAAAAGAGAAGAGAAATACTCCTTAATACTCATAGAAATACGATAAATCTATATAAAAAAATATATAATGTATAAATTGTCTCCGTGAGAAACCATCATGCCTCGCGCAGCGATATTGGCACACATTGGTGCCTCACGCGCGCTCACGCAATCTTAATTTCCCTTATTTTTCAACCTGACCGCCCAATATGTCAAGCAGCTCGGTGGTGATACCCTGCTGGCGCAGCTTGTTGTACTCCAAGCGCAGGCTTTCAAGCAACTTGTTGGCATTGTCGCTTGCACTCTGCATCGCCATCACACGCGCGGCATTCTCGCTTGCCACATTCTCCACAAACACTTCTTGCATTGTGGATTTGATGTGAAGCGGAAGCACGCTGTTGAAGATGGCATTCGGGCTTGGCTCAAACAAGCAGGCGCTGTTGTCGGCTTTGGCGTCGGCACCGGCAACCAATGCCGTGTAGCTCACCGGCAGCAACTGGTCGCAGGTGAGAATCTGCTTGCTCATCGATTTGAAGTGCATATACACCAAATCGACCTTGTCGAGCGAGCCACCCTCAAAGCCCTGCTTCAGCGCCTCGGTGAACAACGAAATCTGCTCAGTGGTGCTGCGGGTGTTTATGCCCTCAACCACCTTCACCGACACCCTGCCACCGGCAATCTTCTGCGATGCACGTGCCAGTTTCTTGCCCACAGGATATATCTCGATGTCCACATTCTCACCGTATTGCTGCTTGTAGCGGGCTATGATGCCCAGCAGATGCTTGAAGATGTTGATGTTGTAGGCTCCGCACAAACCGTCGTCCGAACCGAGCACCACCACGCCCACTCTTCGCACATCACGCTCCTCAATCAGCGGTGATGTGAACTCGCCGTCGGTGGCAAGCAAATGGCTAATCACCGACTGCACAAGCTTGCGATAAGGCAGCAGCTTCTTCAAGCCCTGCTCTGCCTTGTGCATCTTTGCCGATGATATCATCTTCATCGCGCTGGTGATTTTGCCAGTCGACGCTACCGAACCGATGCGGCCCTTTAATTCACGTAATGTTGACATATCGCTTATTCTCTCTTTTTATTAATACTTTCCGGCAATCTCGGCAGCAACAGCCTTAATCTTCGCTGTCACGTCGTCGTTAATCACTCCCGACTTGATGACATCGAGCACATCGGCCTGATGCTTTGCACGAAGCAATTGCAAGAACAGTTTTTCAAACTCAGCCACCTTGTCGAGAGGCACCTTTTCAAGCAAGCCGTTCACACCGCAGTAAATCACTGCCACCTGTTCTTCAACAAGCATCGGTGTGTACTGAGGCTGAATGAGCAGGCGCTCATTCTTGCGGCCGCAGTCGATTGTGCGCGCAGTCACCGGGTCGATATCGCCACCGAACTTGGTGAACGATTCCAGCTCGCGGAACTGTGCCTGGGCAATCTTCAGCGTACCTGCCACCTTCTTCATCGACTTGATTTGCGCATTACCACCCACACGCGACACCGAGATGCCCACGTTGATGGCAGGACGCACACCCTGGTTGAAGAGGCCCGACTCAAGGAATATCTGACCGTCGGTGATTGAAATCACGTTGGTAGGGATATATGCCGAAACGTCGCCGGCTTGAGTCTCGATGATTGGCAGCGCAGTGAGCGAACCACCGCCCTTCACCATCGGGCGAAGCACCTCAGGCAGGTCGTTCATCGATTCAGCCACCTTCTGGTTGTCGATAATCTTGGCTGCACGCTCAAGCAAGCGCGAGTGCAGATAGAAGATATCGCCGGGATAAGCCTCGCGGCCCGAAGGACGCTTCAGGATAAGCGAAAGTTCGCGGTAAGCCACAGCCTGCTTCGAGAGGTCGTCGTAGACAATGAGCGCATCGCGACCGGTGTCGCGGAAATACTCACCGATGGCTACGCCGGCAAACGGAGCATAGTAGCGCATAGCGGCACTGTCGGCAGCCGTAGCAGCCACCACCACAGTGTAGGGCAACGCGCCGTGCACGCTCAGTTGGTTGACAATCGAAGCCACGGTAGAAGCCTTTTGGCCAATGGCTACATATACACAATAGACAGGTTTTCCTGCCTCATAGTTGGCTTTCTGATTGATGATGGTGTCGATGGCGATAGCAGTTTTACCAATCTGGCGGTCGCCAATGATAAGCTCGCGCTGTCCGCGGCCTATTGGCACCATCGAGTCGATGGCCTTGATGCCGGTTTGAAGCGGCTGCTTCACCGGCTGACGGAAGATTACACCGGGGGCTTTGCGCTCGAGCGGCAAGCGGATGAGATTGCCGTCGATAGGACCTTTGCCGTCCACCGGATTACCGAGCACGTTAATTACACGGCCAAGCAACCCCTCTCCCACCGGGATTGAGGCAATCTGACCGGTGCGGCGCACCTTCATGTTTTCGTTAATTGAATTAACGCTGTCCAGAAGGATTACACCAACATTGCTCTCCTCGAGGTTCATGGCCACACCCGTCACGCCGTTCTCAAATTCTACAAGCTCATTAGCCTGCACGTTTTCAAGTCCGTAGACGTGAGCCACACCGTCGCCCACTTCAAGAACAGTGCCAACTTCCTCAAACGACACTTTGGAGTTTACGTCGTTTAATTCTTGTTTTAAAATGTCTGATATTTCACTTGGGTTTATCATCTCACTATTAACTTAGGAGTTTTAAACGCAATTTTTTCAATTCATTCTTAACCGAAGCATCGAGAACAACCGAGTCCACCTTAACCACAAAGCCGCCAATCAGACTTTCGTCGATGCGCGTAGTGGTTTCAAGACTGCGGCCATCAAGATATTTCTCGACAGTTGCAGTTATTTCCTTAATCTTTTGCTCTGGCAGCTTGCACGCAGTGGCAATTTCAACCTGCGAGATTTTCTGCTCGGCGCGATAAATCTTTATGTACGCCAAAGCCATGGCATGCAGCATTGTAGTGCGGCTGTGCTTGTCCACCAGAAAAATGAACTTGTCGAGAGAACCGTCCTTTTTGGCTCCGGAAGCCTTCAGAAGCACCTTTTCCTTATCCTCAATGGCAATGAAGGGATTGTCGATAGTGGCTTTTAGCCCCTCAACCGTCGAAAAACTCTGGGCAAGCGTCTTCATCTGCACATACACCTCTGCAGCCTCGCCCACTTCGCAGGCGTGCTTGTAGAGGGCTTTTGCATATCGGTTAGGAATAAGTCCGTCGTTCATAGTTTCTTAAATCCGTTTAGTTTTTGTTCTCTACTTCATTCAACAGTTTGTTCACCAGCGAGGTTTGTGCCGCATCGTCGGCAAGATTCTTGCGAATAACCTTTTCGGCAATGTCGAGCGCATAGGCGCTCACCTCCTGGCGCAGTTGCATCTCCGAAGCCTTGCGCGATTGCTCAATGGCTACGTTGGCTGCATCCATCACTTTCTTGGCTTCCACCGAAGCGGCAGCCTTAGCCTCCTCGATGATTTGGGTTTTCATCTTGTCGGCTTCACGAAGTATTTCAGCCTGACGCTTTTGTGCCTCTGCCACATATTTTGCGGCTTCGGCCTTGGCATTGTCGAGCTGCTCCTTTGCGTTTTGTGCATACACCACGCCCTTATCGATAAGGTCGGCGCGCTTTTCGAGCATGCCTATCACAGCAGGCCACGCAAACTTCGCCAATATCCCCACCAACAACACGAAGGTGACGAACATCCAAAACACAAGGCCTATTTCAGGCGTGAAGAGTTCCATTCAGTAGTTAATTAGTTGATTATAAGAAGTATGCAAGAATACAAACGATTACAGCAAAGAGGGCTACACCTTCAACAAGTGCTGCAATCACAATCATATTGCTTCGAATGTCGCCAGCCGATTCGGGTTGACGTGCAATGGCTTCCATTGCCGATGAACCAATCTTACCGATACCGATACCTGCACCAATTACAGCGATACTTGCACCAATACATGCACCTATTTTTGCAAGGGCTGCGCCGGCAGCTGCTTGCGCTAAAATTAATCCTAACATAGTTGTAAAGTTTTTTTAGTTATTGTTTTTTTTATTTGTTTTTTCTTTTAATCTTGTCTGTTTTTGTGTCGGCATGCCTCCCCGCCAAATCATTTTCCCGGGGTGGCAAACCAGAGGGTTATTCCTCGCTATGATGTGCCTCGTGAGGGTCGCACACCGCCATCGAGATGAACAGCGTGCTAAGCATGGTGAACACATAAGCCTGAATGAAGCTCACCAGCGTGTCGAGCAACAACATAAAGAGTGAGAAGAGAACCGAAAAAACGGTCATACCGCCGGTGACAACCGGGCCAAAACTTGCAAATATAAATATCAACAAAGTGAGCACTATCACAATCATGTGGCCGCCCATCATATTGGCAAACAAACGGACACACAATGCTGCCGGCTTTGTAAACATTCCGAACACCTCAATTGCCTGCATGATTGGCAGCGGGCACTTCAGCCAGATTGGAACCTCCGGCCAGAAGATTTCCTTCCAATAATGCTTGTTGCCTCGCAGGTTGGTGATGAAGAAGGTGCACAAAGCAAGCACCAACGTGATAGCCACGTTGCCGGTGAGGTTGGCACCACCCGGGAAAATCACCATCAAGCCAAGCAGGTTCATCACAAAGATGAAGAAGAATGCCGTGAGCAGGTAGGGAGCATATTTCGGAGCCTTGCTTCCCATCGTGGGACGTATTACACCCAGATAGATGAACTCCACCAGGAACTCGAAGCTTGCCGTCCAGCGGCGAGGAGCCTTCATGCCGTGCTTCTTATACCAGCGCACAATGCTCATCACCATCAGCAGCACCACAAGTGCCGCAATCAGCAGCGCAGCCACGTCCTTGGTTATCGACAAGTCGAGCGGACGATATTGCACGCCCTCGGCATTGTCGCCCACAAGCTTATTGGCATATTCGCCTTCTTTGGCAATATATAGCCCTTCATACACACCACCGTCGGTCACGCGGCTCGAGCTGAACACGTGCCAACTGCCCGCGCAGTCGCGTGCAATGATGGGCAACGGAATGCGATGACTATGAGAGAAAGGAACTTCCCACCCATACACATCGCCCAAGTGATGGAAGATGATTTCCTTGGGATTGAAGCCTTCACCCTCTTCAGCAGTCGCAGCTGCTCTTGCCGGCTGAACCATAAACAGCGCCGACAATGCCACGACCAATGTGAGCAGAACTTTCTTCATAATCGTTTCTGACATTAATAAATGCAAACTGACACCACGTTGTTGTTGATGTCGGCAACACCGCCGCGAATGTTGCGACTCGAGCGTGTGCCCTCGGCATCGACATAACTAACACTTCCAGCCGTGAGCGCTGCAATGAGAGCAGCGTGATTGTTAAGCACCTCAAAGAGGCCCATCTCGCCAGGCAGCGACACCAGGGTCACTTCGCCTTCGAATTCAATCTGCTCAGCCGATATTATTTTTAGTGTCATTTTGTATTATCTATTGTGTTATATTAATAACTTAATCTCTCGTGATTAGCATGGGAGCATCGCAGCCATCAGCCAACCTCGGCAAGAAGTTTCTTACCCTTGGCTATTGCCTCGTCGATTGTGCCCACGTTGAGGAATGCCTGCTCAGGATATTCGTCCATCTCGCCGCTCAGAATCATCTTGAAGCCGCGGATGGTTTCGCTAAGCGGCACCATAACACCGGGCAGACCGGTAAACTGCTCGGCAACGAAGAACGGTTGCGAGAGGAAACGCTGCGCACGACGTGCACGCGAAACCACCAACTTATCTTCGTCGCTCAATTCGTCAACACCAAGAATGGCAATGATGTCCTGAAGCTCGTTGTACTTCTGCAACAGCTGTTTAACCGCCTGTGCCACCTGATAGTGCTCCTCGCCAATGATGTTAGGGTCAAGGATGCGCGAAGTGGAGTCAAGCGGGTCGACAGCCGGATAGATACCAAGCTCGGCAATCTTACGGCTAAGCACCGTGGTGGCATCGAGGAAGCTGAACGTGGTGGCTGGAGCAGGGTCGGTCAAGTCGTCGGCAGGCACATAAATAGCTTGCACCGATGTGATACTGCCTTGCTTGGTGGAAGTGATGCGTTCCTGAAGGGCACCCATTTCCGACGCCAATGTAGGCTGATAACCCACAGCCGACGGCATACGTCCCAGCAGCGCCGAAACCTCCGAGCCTGCCTGAGTGAAGCGGAAAATGTTGTCGATGAAAAGAAGAATATCCTTGCCACCGCCGTCTTGGTCGCGGAACTGCTCGGCAACCGTAAGGCCCGACAATGCCACACGCAGACGCGCACCCGGCGGCTCGTTCATCTGGCCAAACACCAGCGCAGCTTGCGACTGTGCCACCTGATTCATGTCCACATCATCGATGTTCCATTCGCCCTTTTCGAGGCCTTCGGCAAACTTTTCGCCATACTTGATAACACCGCTCTCAATCATTTCGCGAAGCAAGTCGTTACCCTCGCGTGTGCGTTCGCCAACGCCGGTGAACACCGAGAATCCGTTGTGTCCGTGTGCAATGTTATGGATAAGCTCCATAATGAGCACCGTCTTACCCACACCGGCACCGCCAAACAAACCAATCTTACCGCCCTTGCTGTACGGCTCGAGCAAGTCAATCACCTTGATGCCGGTGAACAAGATTTCCGACGAGATAGTCAAGTCGGCAAACGTAGGAGCAGGCTGGTGAATTGCACGACGCTTTTCATCGGCAATCGGCGCCAAGTGGTCGATAGGCTCACCCACTACATTGAGCAGACGACCCTTCACCTGGTTGCCTGTAGGCACCGAAATAGGCTGACCCACATTCACCACCTTCATACCGCGCTGCAAGCCATCGGTACTTTC
Source organism: Muribaculaceae bacterium (assembly GCA_051871535.1). Classification (GTDB taxonomy): domain Bacteria; phylum Bacteroidota; class Bacteroidia; order Bacteroidales; family Muribaculaceae; genus SFTJ01. Next base: position 254,768 of record JBJECX010000051.1, read on the forward strand.
CATAGCCACGGCACGCACGGTATCTTCACCAATGTGCTGTTCAACTTCAAGAATCAACTCAGAGCCATCGGCCTTAGGCACTTTCAAGGCGGTGTAGATGGCTGGCACCTCGTTGCCTTCGCCTTCGAAAGCCACGTCGACAACAGGGCCGATTACCTGAGTGATTATTCCATTTTTCTCGTTCATAATATGTGTGTGATATATCTTTATTTTAGAATTGTATCATCAATTAAAAGTGAAATCCGAGAGTCACGCACAATGCCATAACCACAAGGTTCACCAAGCCGATTGGCATCAGATACTTCCACTCGAGGGCAAGCATTTGGTCGATGCGCACGCGTGGATAAGTCCAACGAATCCAAATCAGCAGGAACGTAACGAAGAATGCCTTACCCAGGAACCATACCACCGAAGGAATGTAGTCCATCACAGTGTTGAACGCATCCCATCCCGGAATGTGCAGTGGCATCCATCCGCCCAAGAACATCAGCGATGCAATGCCCGACACGATGAACAGGTTGAGGTATTCTGCCAGATAGAAGAAACCGAAATGGATACCCGAATACTCGGTGTGGTAGCCGGCAGTCAACTCGTGCTCTGCTTCCGGCATGTCGAACGGGCCACGGTTGGTTTCGGCATTAGCGGCAATCAGATAGATGATGAACGCAATCACAGCCGGAATGTGTCCGCGGAAGATGAGCCAGCCGTCGTTTTGAGCCTCAACGATGCCCGTAACCGACAATGTGCCGGTGAGGAGCACCATAGTGAGGATGGAAATGCCAATCGACAATTCGTAGCTAATCATCTGGGCACCACTACGCATGGCACCGATGAGCGAATATTTGTTGTTGCTCGACCATCCTGCAAGCAAGATGCCGATAACGCCAATCGACGAGGCAGCAATCATGAAGAACACGCCGATGTTGAAGTCAATCACCTGAAGGCCGTTGCCCCATGGCAGATTGGCAAACACAAGCATCGAAGCAATAATCACCAAGTAAGGTGCCAGGGCAAACAAGAATTTATCGGTATTCTTGAGGGCGATGAGCTCCTTGATGAGAATCTTAAACACGTCGGCAAACACCTGAATCAAGCCCCATGGACCCACACGCATCGGGCCAAGGCGGCATTGAATCCATCCACACAGCTTACGCTCATAGAAGATGTAGAACATTGCCAGCACTGAGTAGAGCAGCAACAATGCCACCATCACCAGCACGCTTTCCACACACACGGTGAGCCATCCCGGTAGAAAACTGTTCAACAGATTGTCAATCCAGTTTGTAACTATACCAAAGTCAAACATATAATATCTATTGTTATATTTCTTTTACTACGTTTTATTTTGTTTATCGGTCAATGTCAGGAATTACATAGTCGAGCGCAGCGCCTATCGTAATCAAGTCGGCAATCATATGGCCTTGGCAGCACTTGTCCATCACACCCACCAAGTTGAAGCACGGGCTTTGGAAGTGCATGCGGAACGGCGATTTGCCACCGTCGCTCTCGATGTATACGCCAAACACGCCACGGCTTGCCTCAACCTCCTGATACCAGCGACCTGCAGGCAACTTAATCACCTTAGGCACCTTGGCACAGATTTCGCCTTCCGGAATGTTGTCGACAAGTTGCTCGAGAATCTTAAGGCTCTCCTCTATTTCGTCGAGGCGGTTAAGATAGCGGTCGTAGCAGTCGCCGTTGGTGCGCACAATCTCGTTAAATTCGAGTTCGCCGTAGATTGAGTAGGGGCGGTGCTTGCGAATGTCGCATGCAAAACCCGAAGCACGACCCGAAGGACCGGTTACGGTGTAGTTGATGGCATCTTCGCGCGAGAGCTCGCCTACGCCAATCATACGGTTGCGAGCAATCACGTTGCCGGTGTAAAGCTTATGATATTCCTTCAATGCCTTGCGCATCTTGGGGATGAATGCCTTGACATCCTTTTGGAAATCTTCGTGGAGGTCGGCAACCACGCCACCAATCACGTTGTAGTGGAGCGACATGCGTGCGCCGCAGGTCTTCTCGAAGATGTCGAGCACGTCCTCGCGTTCACGGAAGCCATAGAAGAATGCAGTGGTTGCACCCATATCCATTGTCAGACAGCCGTACGACAACAGGTGCGAGCTTATACGCATCAATTCGTCCATCATCACGCGTATCACTTGGGCGCGGCGTGGCACCTCAATGCCCAGAGCCTTTTCGATGCACATGCACAGACAGTGGCGGTTTTGGTGAGCGCTCATATAGTCCATACGGTCGGGGAAGAACAGCGTTTGCTGATAGGTCATGCCCTCGCAAAGCTTTTCGATGCCGCGGTGTATATAGCCCGACATCACATCCACCTTCTTGATGATTTCGCCGCTGAGCGAAGTGCGCAGGCGCATAACGCCGTGGGTACTTGGGTGTTGCGGACCGAAGTTAACAACATATTCGTCTTCGCCAAACACCTTCTTGTCCACTCGGGTGACATTGCCTTGGGCATCTTCAACCAAAGCAAATGTGTCGTCCTCGTTTTCCTCGGGGTTAAGGCGTATAGGGTTCAATTCGGGATTTGCGTCATAGTCCTTGCGCAAAGGGTGTCCCACCCAGTCGTTGCGCAGGAAGAAGCGGCGCATATCGGGGTGATTGATAAACTTAATGCCAAAGAAGTCATACACTTCACGTTCCTGGAAGTTGGCAACGCCCCAGATGTCGCTGACGGTGTGAATCATAGGGTTTTCACGGTCAGTAACAGCCACTTTCACTGCAATCATTTGCCAGTTGGCTGTAGAGGTGAGATAATACACCACGCCAAGAGCATCTTTCCAGTCCATACCCACAACAGCCGTGAGCATGTCGAATTGCAAATCGGCATCTTCCTTCAACGCCTTTGCAAGAGAATGCCACTCTTTCTCCTCGACAGTCACCACAAGGCGGTCGCCTTCCTCAAAGGTTGCCGACGGACAAAGCGCGCTGATTTTTTCTTGTATATTTGCCATTATATATAAATATGTATATACTGTTATTTTTTTGAAATTTCGTTTTTGAATCAATCGGTGTGATTGTGCAGAGTAGTCACTTTAAAAACGACACCGGGCAATCACATTTGCTTGGCATCCTCGGGATGGCTTGCAAAGAATTCCTTGATTTTCTCCTGACGATTTGCTCCGCCGAAGAACTTTTGCACCTTGATTTTGCGTTGAAGCTGCATCAAGCCGTAGAACATAGCCTCGGGGCGTGGAGGGCAACCCGGCATATACACGTCAACCGGCAGAATCTTGTCGACACCCGGAAGCACGCAATAGGAGTTTTTGAACGGACCGCCCGAAACGGCACAACCGCCACAAGCAATCACATATTTTGGCTCGGCAAGCTGCTCATACAATCGGCGCACTGCCGGTGCCATGCGGTGCACAATTGTGCCCTGCACCATGATGTAGTCGGCTTGGCGTGGCGAATTTCGAGCCACCTCAAAGCCGAAGCGTGCCATATCGTAACGGGCTGCGCCCAATGCCATAAACTCGATGGCGCAGCAGCTGGTACCAAAGCACAGTGGCCACAGCGAATTGGCGCGGCCCCAGTTAATCAACTCGTCCAATTTGCCGACAACAACATTTGTTCCGGCTGCTTTCAGTTCTGCTACGAGGCTTTCAATATACTCATTGTCCTTGAAGTCCTCATACTTCATGCTTTTAATGTTTACTCCCATTTCAGTGCTCCTTTCCGCCATGCATAGGCAAGTCCTAATACCAATATTACCAAAAATACTCCGACGCTCAAAAGACCGGTTGAACCAATCGTGCTGCATACTGTTGCCCATGGGAACAAGAACACAGTTTCAACGTCGAACATCAAGAACAGGATTGCAAACAAATAGTAGCCTGCCTTGAACTGAATCATTGACTCACCACGTGTAGGGATACCGCACTCGTATGGGTCCGATTTCATCGAAGTGAACGAGCGGGGTCCGATAAGCTTGGCAATGAGTAGGGCTGCAAACACCAGCAAAACGCCGGTCAACACGGCAACCACCATCATCGTTGTGCTTGAGATTCCGAATACTGCTGATTCCATAAATTATTTTATCAATTATTAATTTTATTTTCTTTATTTTCTCGCTTTGTATGCTGTCCCCCAAAAACTGCAATGAGCCGAATCCGCCTTGTTTCCAACTGCCCGATTCAAGCCCATCACCATTCGCTGTCTCTACCTATTTTTGCAATGCTCTGCGCAAAATAATCTGCACACCAAACCGCCGCATACGCCACATGGCATCTGCTGGTCATACAATAGATTTGTTTCGACAGTTGTTTCATGTTATTTAGAGCGCTATAGCACTACAATTCAATGGTTTAACCACAATAGTTGGCAAAAGTGCACAATTTTGGCATACTTATGCAATGCAAAGATACTAAAATCTTTTCGGTTAACAATTATAAACCACATTAAAAATAAGCACTAAATGTCCATCTTTGTGCATATTTTTTGCCAAACAGGCCCTCGCACACCTCTGCAACACAGCCCATAACACTACTTGACGGCGACAAGGCATCACTACAATATCACAACATTTAGTGATTGTTGGGGTTAGCCGCATTTATTAGTTTTGCATCATGAAAAAATCAATCGTAACAAGCACTCTGATTGCAATGATTGCGGCAGTATGGGCAGCGCCGGCGCATGCCCAAACCCACGTGTCGACCGACACCGTGATAGACCTCAGCCCCATCTCAATCACTGCCATCAAACAGGGCAACAACCTGCGCAACCAAGCCATCGCGGCAACGGTAATCGACCGTCGCGAAGCGGAACGCAACCACATTTTCTCGGCAAAATCGGCAAGCGAAATAGCTCCGAACGTGCTCATCCCCGACTACGGTTCGCGCATCACCTCCACGATATATGTGCGCGGACTGGGCTCGCGCATTGACCAACCCGTGGTGGGATTGAACGTCGACAACGTGCCCATTCTCAACAAGAACAACTACGACTTCGACATTGCTGACATCAGTCGCGTGGAAATGATACGCGGTCCGCAAAGCTCGCTGTTCGGGCGCAACACCATGGGTGGCGTGTTCAACATCTACACCCTTTCGCCACTCTCCTATCAGGGCACGCGGCTCATGGCTGAATACGGCACAGGCAACACCATGCGCTTTTCAGCCGGGCATTATTTCAAACCCAAATCAACGCTGGGCATCTCGTTAACGGCGCAATACGGTTCGTCGGACGGCTTTTTCACCAACGAATTCAACGGCGAAAACTGCGACTGGGAGCGTCAGGGCAGTGGCCGCATCAAGGTGGAATACGATGGCGACAACGGCTTCGTTATGGAGAATGTGGCTGCGCTGTCGGTGACGCGGCAAGGCGGCTACCCCTACCGGTTTATCGACACCGGAGCCATTAGCTACAACGACACCTGCTTCTACAGGCGCACCACCCTTAGCGACGGTCTCACCCTACGATTTAATCGGGAGAATTTCAGCATTTCGAGCGTGACAAGCGCACAATATAGCGACGACAACATGACGCTCGACCAAGATTTTCTGCCCACCGACTATTTCACCCTCACCCAAGCCAACCGCGAATATTCGTTCACCGAGGACCTGATTGCGCGCGGCAACGAAACGGGCAAATACAACTGGCTTGCGGGTCTCTTTGCCTTCTATCGCCATGCCCGCATGAACGCGCCCGTCACCTTCCTCAACACCGGAATAGCCGAATTAATCGAAGAAAAACGCAACCAAGCCAACCCCAACTACCCCATAGCTTGGGACACCCGCAGCTTTCAGCTGGGCAGCCAATTCACCATGCCCAATTGGGGAATTGCATTCTACCACCAGTCGCAACTCAACATCGGCAACTGGTGCCTGACTGCCGGAATACGCGGCGACTACGAGCACTCAGGGCTGCGATTTCGCAGCTTCAGCAACACCGGCTATAGCATCAACCACGTCCTGCCCGACGGTTCAATCGAACTTTTCCGGCACGACGACGTAAACATCGACGATTCGGGCAAGCTCGACAAATCGTTTTTCCAGATTCTACCGAAAGTTTCAGCCACCTACAACCTGCCTTCGCTCAACAAATCGAGCATATATGCCTCGGTATCGAAAGGCTACAAGGCAGGCGGATATAACACACAGATGTTCTCCGACGTGCTTCAGCAACGCATCATGGGCATGATGGGCATAGGCATGAACTACGACGTCGACAAGATTGTGGGCTACAAGCCCGAAAAGGCTTGGACCGTTGAAGCCGGCAGCCACTTGGAGCTGAAAAACGGCGATTTAATCGCCGATTTTTCGCTATTCTACATCAACTGTACCGACCAGCAGCTCACCACCTTCCCCGACGGCACCACCACCGGACGCGTGATGACCAACGCCGGCAAATCGCTCAGTCTGGGATGCGAATTGTCGGTTAAGGCACAAATCACCAAGCGCTTTGGAATGTCGGCAAGCTACGGCTTCACCGACGCCCGTTTTGTGGAATACAACAACGGCAAGCAAGACCTTGCCGACAAAGTGCTGCCCTACGCCCCTCGCAACACCATCTACGGCGAAGCGTTCTACGTGATTCCCGTGGGCACGTCGCTGGTGCGCAACATCTCGCTCAATGTCAATGCCAAAGCCCTCGGCAAAATCTATTGGGACGAAGCCAACACCCACGAGCAAAACCTATACGCACTGCTTGGTGCACAGGTGCAAATCGACGGCCGCCACTATTCGCTCAACATCTGGGGCAAGAACCTCACCGACACCGGCTACGGCACATTCTACTTTGTGTCGATTAACCACGGATTTGTTCAGCAAGGCCGCCCACGCCAGATTGGTGCAACACTGCGATATTTCTTCTGACAAACCCACCTCACATTTTTCTCGTGAAAACAAATATTTAATTAAAACATAAAAAACAAATTTGAAACTATGACAACAAAAATTCTAACACTCCTTGCCGTAGCAGCCATAGCAATGGGTTTTGCTTCATGCAGCGAAAAAAATGAAGAACAAACAATGAGCATCAACGACGAAGTGCTGGTAACCAGTTCACAAACCACCACTGCAGGCAAAATATACCTGAAGATGAACATCACCGCTTCAACCATCGACATCACCATGCCGGTGGCAAACGGCAATAGCACCGTCGATGCCACAATCAAAGGGCTGCCGCTGACGTTCAGCAACACCAAAGGCTATACCTTCTCGGCTGCCAAAGCCGATGCCGTTGATGCCTCGGGCAAAAAACTCGGATTCTCAATCAACAACCTCAACGGCAACCTGCAGATGTTCAGCGACCCATCGCTCGAGCAGAACATAGCCATCACCTACAACGTCAACGGCAACCCGGCATTCGTAACCCGCAAGAAAATATCACACTACACCTCCACCACAATCACCGACTTCGGTCGCGGCACATTCGAATGTAAAAATGCCATCTACATCATGTCGCTCAACCCCGAAAAAGGCACTGTCAACATCGAAATCAACAACATCCAGTTTGTGCAACAAATGCCCACACTCTCCGAAATCACCATCCCGGGAGCCAAGCTCGAAAGCACATCCACCGGCTATCACATCACTGCCGACGTAATTGTGCCCACAAGTGCCGACGTGCCTATGGACAACCGCACAATCACCAACCTCGATATCACCGTCAATGCCGGTGCCGGCAGCTTCAGCGGCTCGTTCACCTGCATGGGCATGAACTGCACCGTAACAGGCAACACAGAAGTATCAAACGAATAACAGCCACATCATCACCTCACTCCACCATGCGGCATCGCAGCTGATTCAGCCACCTCGGCATCTGCTGCGATGCCACTTTTTTGCACACCAAAACACGTCAATATTTCACACTTTCATTAAAATTTTCAAAAAATTATCCACCATCAGCCGTTTTGTTTTATTATGTGGAAAGAATAAATTATCTTAGCAAAAATTTTTGAATTAAATGACATCGCGCAACACCTACAACGAAGAAGAAATCATCGAGCAGCTGCACGACCCCAATCGCTGCAACGCTGCTTTCGGCAAAGTGATAGAGCAATACTCACAAGGGCTCTATTGGCAGATTCGCCGTATGGTGTTCAATCACGACGATGCCAACGACATCCTTCAAAACACATTTCTGAAAGCATGGAGCAACATCGACAATTTCCGCGGCTCAGCCAAGCTGTCGACGTGGCTCTACAAGATTGCAATCAACGAATCAATCACCTTCATCAACAAGGAACGCGCCCGCAACGAAGCCTCGATTGACGACGACTCGTTCCTGCTCAACAACATCGAAAGCGACCAGTATTTCGACGGCGACGAGGCACAAGTGAAACTGCAACACGCCATCAACAGCCTGCCCGAAAAACAGCGCCTTGTGTTCAACATGCGCTACTACGACGAAATGAAATACGAAGACATGTCGGAAATTCTCGGCACATCGGTGGGTGCCCTTAAAGCCAGCTACCACCACGCGCTGAAAAAAATTGAATCATTTTTTGAAGAAAACGATTAAACCTTTTCGACCTTCGTCAGTCAAACAAGCGAAATGAAAGAAGATTTGGACATATTATCAAAGTTGGGTAAAGACTCCGGATTCAAGGTTCCGGAGAACTATTTCGCCGATTTCAACACGAAAATGATGGAATCGCTGCCCAAGCCTAATCTTACACCTCAAGTCAAGCCATCACTTTGGGTGCGTGTACGCCCCTATGTGTATATGGCAGCAATGTTTGCAGGCATCTGGTGCATGATGCGCGTGTTCAACGACATGAGCGGCGCCACCAGCACCAAAGCCCAGATTCAAGCTATTGTCGACGGACTGGAGGATGAAAAGAACATCGACGACCTTATGCTGCAAGAAGGCCTGAACGAATACGATATCCTCACCTACGAGGATAGCGTCGACGCAGAGCAATCGGGCATTCAGTTCGTCGAAGGCAACGACAGCAAATAACCCTGGCATTGTGTGCGAATTCAGCCCATCGGCAAGCGCCATCCGGCGTGTGCCCGGCATTTGCGGCTCGTTTTTCAGCAATGCATCCAAACGATTTTTTCACAAATTGCAATCCAACGAAATGAGAACTTCATTCATAACACTCGTCTTAGCCCTCGCTCTTGCGATGCCCATGGTGGCACAAAGTCGCAAAAACAGTTCACGCCCCAGCCAAACCGAATGGCTCAAAGGCGTGCGCGACTACAAGCACGACATGCTCATCAAAGAAATGGAACTCACCAAGGCTCAGCAGGACGAGTTCTTCCCGCTCTACAAGCAGATGGAAGAAGAGATTTTCAATGCCAACAAACAAGCCCGCGACTTGGAAAACAAAGTGAGCAACTCAAAAGAGCAGATTAGCGACCTCGAATACACCAAAGCCGCCGAAGCAATGTCGGAGGTGACGATGATTTGTGCGCAAATCGAGGCTGAGTATTTCAAGAAATTCTCCAAAATACTCACCGGCAAGCAGTTGTTCCAACTCAAACGTGCCGAAAACCGCTTCGCCAAAAGCATGATTTCGCACAGCAAGCAGGCAAAAAACAGCAAACGAAAACAATAAACAAGATACTTTCAAAAACAATAAACAAACGCTCCTGTAAAAATTTTTTATACAGTCTTCAAATTCAAACAAAACTAACTTGTCAAAAAAGATAGTCATCCCATAATTTCTACTCCTATTTTTCAACTGAATTAGCGAACGGATATTATGGGATGATTTTTTTGGCACAATACTTATACCGCTATGAAACATACCATATTTAAACTACTTTTCATTTCAATTTTCCTAAATGTTATGAATATTTTGAACTCCACGAACAAACCCGACTTCAACTATCCTAAAACTGTTTCAACAAATGCTTTGGCTGACCTTGAAAAGGCTTCGACCAATGGCGACAAGCCTCTACTTGTCGATGCCCTACTGCGCTATTATATTGCACAACAGATGATTTCCAACGACAACTCTAAGGAAGTTATCGACACAATTGAGCAGTTTCGTATTGCCGAAACACAACCCGACTACAAGGCAATACTTGCACTAATCGAAATAGACGCTTACAACAACGCATATACCAATTGCCGCAATTACAGCAACCATGAGGTGCACGAGCAATACCCCGACGACCTTTCGGAATGGAACAAACTCGACTTTGAACGCAAAAACGACGAGATGTGCGCCATTGTGCTGGAAAACAAGGATGCTCTGCGCCAACACAAACTTAGCGAATATTCCAAGTCAATCAAAGTGCCCGCCCAATCAAAAGAAGTGTTTACTACGCTCCTCGACTTTGCTTACTCCAAATTATACGACATTCACCACGACTCCGGCATGCTCAACGATTGGCTCAACGAAAGCGGCAACAACGTAGCCACCGCCATTTATATCAAAACCCAGCTGATTTCCAATGAATACCGATACGACGAACCCAGTCAGCACTATTTGGCGCTCTACAAGCAGTATGCACAATTCGAGCCAAGCGGAATGGCTTTGTGTAAAGTTGACGCCGACATTGAGAACTACGACACATTCAAGCAATATGTCGAACAGTTCCCTAAATCGAAGCATACTCCATCAATCAAAAACAAATTATTCTCAATTGAGAAAAAAATAGTTTCGCTCGAAGTGCCCGCCTATCACAACAGCATCCACAAGATTCCGGTGACCGTCAACAACAGCAACACCACCGAATTCACGATTGCCGTCTACACCGCCAAAGAGGGCAAATACGGCAAATACGGCAAATACGGCAGATATACGCGTGGCAGTCTGATTAAAACCTACAAATCAGGCACCGACAAGCAGCAACCGTTCCACAACGACACCATCACGCTTTACCTCGACCCACTGCCCTATGGCAGATATATCATCGAACCTACGTTTCACGTCGGCAAAAAGGAGGTGCGCAGCAATTATCTCAACGAAGTGGTATGCATCACCGACATCACCCCATTCAGCGTAGCCACTGCCAAAGGCACAATTGCCTATGCGGTGAACTCGATTACCGGCCAACCCGTGCAAGGGGCATCTCTATTTATCGACAACACATTAATAGGCAAAACCGACGCCGAGGGCAAAGTGAAAGTTAAAGCCGGCATGGTTGACAATAGCGATGACGATTACGATGACGGTTTTGGTGGTTATGATTACTTCAGACATAACTACCGGTTTAAAAACGGCAAAGATTGTTATTCTACAAAGTTTCACGTTACCCGACTTGGCAAAACGAGCAAAGGCGGCTACTCATTAACCTCTTTCACCGACCTTGCCATATATCGCCCGGGCGAAACAGTGAAATACTCGGCAATAATATTTAAGGGCACCACAAAAGAGGCGCAATTGCTCCAAAATGCCAAAATCAGAGTTACGTTCAACGACAGCAACAGCAAAACCGTTGCCACCGACACCCTCATCACCGACAATGCAGGGCGCATCAGCGGCGAATTTGCAGTGCCTGCCGACCGCATGAACGGCACTTTCCGCATCACTTTCAAATATGACGACGTCACTCTTGGCACAAAGGCTATAACGGTGAGCGAATATAAAACACCCGCTTTCGAGATTACGCTTACCGACCCCAAACGCAGTTACAACCTTGGCGAAGATGTGGTGATTACAGGCAAAGCAGTCACCTATGCCGGAATGCCCGTGGCAAACGCACCCGTTAGCGTCAGTCTTGTTGCCCGAGACTGGTTCTTTTGGTTGCGCAACTCCAGCACACGTATTCCTGTTGACACCGTAACCACCAATGCCAACGGCGAATTTGCCATAACTATCTCGCCCGACAAGTTTGAAGAAAACAGCCACAACAAAGAGCGCATTGCCCGGATATACGATTTCACAGCCGAGTGTACCAACAACACCGGCGAGACCCAATCGTGCCACCACTCGTTCTTTGTAGGCACTCATCGCCGGATTGCGCTTGCCAACGAACTCACGTTCATCAACGACAAGCCCATCAGCCTACCCGTTACTATCGAAAGCTCGGACGAAGGCGACCGCAATTTCACTTGCAACTACACTCTCACCTCGCCCACCGACAGCACGCAGCTGATTGTCTTCGGCACATTCAGTTCTGAAAAACCCGAAATCGACTTGCAAAAAGTGCCTTCGGGAACATACATCATCACAGTCACCGATGCCAGCGGCCTTGCTCAAGAAGCCAAGTCGCAAATAGTAATCTATCGCGAATCGGACACCGCCTGCCCGGCTGACGCCGACCTTTGGGTGCCCGAGTGCGGCAGAAAAGCTTGCGACGACAATGTGGCACGCATAACACTGGGCACTAAAAACCCGGAGATATATGTGTACTACTGCGCTACAAGCAACGAAGGCATTCAACAAGGCTGGAAGAAATACACCTCGGGCTTACACACGCTGCAACTGCCAATGCCTAATGCCGACAACGAGCAACTTGAAGTGACCCTGACAACCGTTTACAACGGCCGCCTTTCCACCCACCGGTTCACCCTTATCACCCCGGCGCGCAAAGTCAACGCTGTGGTTGAGGCTACTGCGTTCCGCGACAAACTGACGCCGGGCGACAAAGAGCGCTGGTCATTCCGCATCATCGACAATCACCGACGCCCACTCAGCGGTGCCGCTTTGCTTGCCATCACCGACATGGCCATCAACAGCATTGCACCTAACATCTGGGCTTTCAACAAACCCGCTTTTTCAACCCCACGCACACAAAATCTGCAGTTCCCCCTTTACTCCTACTTATATCGCAATTCAGCCAGTTGGAGCGACTATGTAAAAGAGAACGACGAATCGGTACGCAATCCAGTGTTCGCCTACTACAACGACCTTTCGCGTTTCTACGACGGAGGTCCAATGGCAGAGATGATGGTGAAGAAGCGACCTGTTTTTAGGTATATAGAACCGGCTGCAATGGAAATGGCATCGGATTTCAGGATGGTCAAAAGTTCAAACGGGGTATTAGCCGAATCTGCCGTGGCTGAAGAATGCGAATTGATGGCAACGGGTGGCGATGAAACCAACGTCGACCTCAGCGACATTCAACTGCGCGAAAACGCCGTTAAAACCGCCCTGTGGATGCCGAATCTTGTCACCGACGAGCAAGGCAACTATTCCGTGGAATTTGAGGTGCCAAACTACAACACCAAATGGCTCGTGCAGACACTGGCTTACACTGCCAATGGCTATTTTGCCGGACTGCAGCGCAACGTGGTGAGCAGCAAGCCTATAATGGTGAAAGCCAATATGCCCCGATTCTTGCGCGCCGGCGACAAAGTCACCCTCGCTGCCAACGTGGCAAATAAAAGCGATGAAATCGCCAAGGTGAACGGAACAATCGAACTTTTCGACCCACGCACCGGCAATGTGATTGCCACCAAACCGTTCGGCATCACCCTCGATGCCATGAGCGACGCAGCTGTAAACATCGATTACACCGCTGCCCCCGACGTCTCGTTCGTAGGCTTTCGCATCAAAGCATCCAACGGTTCGTTTGGCGACGGCGAGCAAGTGATGGTGCCAATACTGAGCAACATCTCACCGGTGACCGAAACCCTGCCTTTCTTCATCAACGCCAACACAGCCGATTTCACCGCAAAATTGCCGAAGATGAAGGGTGCCGAGAAGGCTGTGATTGAGTATTGCGGCAACCCCGTATGGTATTGCGCTACCGCCTTGCCAACCATCTTCGACATCGAAGCAAAAACCTCAACCAGCCTTGCGCACTCGCTGTTTGCCCTCAAGCTGGCACAAGGACTTGCCAAGCAAAACCCACAGATGGCCGACGCCATTGCGCACTGGAAGCAGCAAAGCCGCGAAACCAGTCAGCTCACATCGGCGCTCGAGCGCAACAGCGACCTCAAGATTGGCACTCTGCTGGCTTCGCCCTGGATTAACGAGGCTGACCGTCAAACCCTGCGTATGGGACAATTAGACAAGCTGTTCAACAACGAATACTGCACGAATTCGTGCGATGAAATCGTGTCGCGACTCATGGAACTCCAGCAACCCGACGGTGGTTTTGCCTGGATTCAATATCGCAACTGCAAGAGTTCGCTTTATTGCACAGGCGAAGTGCTCGAAATACTGGGACGCGTGAAAAAACTCGGTCATCTCAATGCCGACAGCCGTCTGAACGGAATTATCGAGAAGGCGGTGAATTACTACGACAGCGAGCACCTCAAGCTGTTCAAGAAACTGAAGAAAACCGACAGCATGATATGGTACGCCGACTATGCATTCGTTCGCACTCTCTATCCCGAGATTGCAGTGCCCGAAGCCAACAGAGCATACGTGAAGCGCATACTCAACGACATCGAAAATGGCTGGAAAGGCAGTTCGCTGGCGCACAAAGCATTCTATGCCCTCACGCTCAACAACAACGGCATGAATGCCACAGCTCGTAAAATCACCGAATCGATTCGCCAGTTCAGCATCACCACCGAACAACGGGGCATGTATTGGGACCGCATCGATGGCACCTGGTGGCGTGGACGCAATGCGCTTGCCGTAACCTCAGTGATTCTGCAGGCACTGCAGCAAGTTGACAATCGCACCGATGAAATCGACCTGATACGCAAATGGATACTGCTGAACAAGCAGACAAACGACTGGGGCGGTTCGAGTCTTGCCAGCGAAGCGGTTTACACCATTCTTTCCACCGGCAGCAAGTGGCTCACACTCGGACAAAAGCCGACAATCAACATAGGCAATACGCCCGTAATCTTCGATGAAATCGACCGTTATCTGGGATACAGCCGTAAGGAGGTGGAAGTTGCCGACGTGATGGGCAAGACGCTAAGCATCAGCCGCAGCCAAGCCCTCAGCCCCGCATGGGGAGCTCTTTATCTGCAAGGAAAATCGCCGATGAAATCGATTAAATCGGCTCGCGTCGACGACCTGTCAATCGAAAAGACGCTGCTCGTGTACAATGCCGACGGCACCCTGAGCAAAGCCACCTCGCTGAAGGTGGGCGACAAGGTGCGCGTGCAATGCACCATCAAGTGCGGTAAAGCCCTCGAATACCTCACCCTCACCGACGAGCGAGGTGCATGCTTCGAGCCGGTGGACAAGACCTCGGACAGCGATTACATAAACGGCGTGTGGATGTACCGCGAAATCAAAGACTCGCAAACCAACATCTTCATACCGTGGCTCAACAAGGGCACTTATGTGATTGGCTACGACGTGTACGTAACCAACCCCGGCACGTTTGATGTGGGCATTGCCACACTGCAGTGCCAGTATGCTCCGCAGTTCACTGCACACTCTGCCGGATGCAGTGTAGCGGTGAAATAAAAACGCCTCATATACGAAATTTTTTATTATCTTTGTGCACAGGAGACATTGTTCATCTCCTGTGCATGGTTTTTTTGCAACAACACAATGGAAGACGCTAACACCAACACCGACAAGCAATGGTACGCCATTCGTGTCACCTACAACCGCGAGTTGAAGGTGAAAGCCGACCTCGATGCACAAGGCATTGACAATTTCATCCCCATGAAATATGTGTCGGTGATGCGCGGCAAAGAACGCCGCGTAAAAAAACTCGTGCCCGCCATTCACAACCTGATATTCATGCTCGTCGACCGCGCCACCATGGTGCAATACAAAGCCACAACCACCCTGCCAATTCGTTACATTATGAACCGCGAAACGCACCAGCCTGTGGTGATTCCGCGCAAGCAGATGGACAACTTCATTGCCGTGGCAGGCAACCACAGCGAGCAACTGCTTTACATCGAAAACGACCCCATCACCATGCGTAAAGGCGACAAGGTGCGTATTACGGGCGGACTATTTGAAGGCGCCATCGGCACCCTGATGCGCATCAAGGGCAACCGCCGTGTGGTGGTGTCGATTCCGGGCGTCATTGCTGTTGCCACCACCGACATCCATCCCTCACTAATCGAAAAAATAGAATAAAACCCACATACAATAATGAACGATTGCACTAATTCCACAAAAATCATTGCTTTCGACCTCGACGATACGCTCTATCAGGAAATCGACTTTGTGATGTCGGGCTACCGCGCCGTGAGCCGCTTTGTTGAAAAAGAATATGACTACGCCGATGCTTTTGCCATTCTCAGCGAGGCTTACCGCAAACACCTGAACCCGTTTGACGCTCTTGCCCTCGCACTGAAGCCAACTGCCATCGACATCGACCGCCTCGTTGACATCTACCGCAACCATATGCCCGAAATATCGCTCAGCCGCGCCACCGAAATCACGCTGCAATATCTGCAAGGCGAAGATGCCATTCTTTGCCTCATCACCGACGGACGCAGCACCACCCAACGCAACAAAATTGAAGCACTCGGGCTAAAACGCTTTTTTGCCGACGAAAACATCAGCATATCTGAAGAAATCGGGGTGGAGAAAACCGACCGTCTGCCATTCGACAACGTGATGAAGCGATTTCCGCAAGCCCGTCAATTCTACTATATCGGCGACAACACCGCCAAAGATTTCTATTGGCCCAACCGAATGAAATGGACCACCATCTGCATCGAGGACCATGGGCAGAACATACACCCGCAGAATTTCAATGGCGACCGCATGCACAACCCGCAAGTGATTGTCGACAGCGTATACGACGTGCCGTCGATAATTCTCGACTAAGCCGCCCTCAACCGGCAATCATCACCAAAGGAGACAATTAAATGAGCATAAAACCAACCGAAAAACTTTGGAACGCTAACTACAACAAGGTGATGCTCATCAATTTCACTTTGTTCTTTTCGTTCTACCTAATCACACCGCTGTTGCCGCTATACATGAGCGAGACATTCCACAGCACCAAGGACATCATCGGGCTCGTATTGTCGGGCTACTCGGTGGTAGCGTTGCTTATGCGCCCCTTCAGCGGATTCATGGTGGACAACTTTCCACGCAAAACCATGCTGCTGGCTTGCCTGACAGCCAACTTTGTGTTCTTTGGCGGATATGTGGCAGGAGCATCGTTGCTGGCATTTGCCGTGATGCGCACACTGCATGGCGGTCCGTTCGGCGCCGCCACCGTAGCCAACAGCACCATGGCAATCGACGTGCTGCCGGCATCGCGCCGCAACGAGGGCATTGGCTACTACGGGCTGAGCAACAACCTCGCCAGCGCCATCGCGCCTATGGCAGGGCTCTACATCTACCACAACACAAACAATTTCTCGATAATATTTTGGACAGCACTGATTGTTGCCGGAATCGGACTTGCCTTGGCACAAACAATCCAAGCCCCGTCGCGCCCCGTTGAACGCACCAGCCGCCCACTGTCGCTTGACCGATTCTTTCTGCGGCGCGGATGGTTTTTGGCATTCAACATTCTGTTCTTCGGACTTTGCTGGGGCATCCTGAGCAGCTATCTTGCCATCTACGGCAAGGAACGCTTGGGCATAACCGGCGGCACCGGCACATTCTTCCTGCTGCTTTCTGCCGGACTCATACTCTCGCGGCTGCAAGGAGCCAAGAGTCTGCGGCAAGGCCGTTTGCTGCCCAACGCCACCGAGGGCGTGGTGCTTTCAACCGTCGGCTATGTGATGTTCGTTGCATGGCCCACCATGACCGGCTACTTCATCTCAGCCATCCTCATCGGGCTTGGCAACGGGCACATGTGGCCGGCATTCCAAAACATGATTATTGCCATTGCCAAGCACAACGAACGCGGCACAGCCAACAGCACCATACTCACCGCATGGGACCTCGGCATGGGCGGCGGTGTGCTCGTGGGCGGCGTGATTGCCGAACACTTCGGCTACGACACCACATTCCGAACCATGGCTGCGCTGCACATCATTGCCCTGGCAATCTACCTGATGCTCACGCATCACAAATTCCGAGACTTAACCAACAAACAAATATAAGCAATTATGCAAACCTACAATTTCGATGAAATAATCAACCGCCGCGGCACCGGCGCCATAAAAACCGATGCGCTGCAAGAGCGCTATGGCCGCAGCGATTTGACTGCACTGTGGGTGGCTGACATGGATTTTGCTACGCCACCATTCATTATCGACGCCCTCAACGAGCGCATGAAGCACCCCGTGTTTGGCTATACCGCCGTGCCCGACGACTATGTGCCGTGCATTGCCGACTGGATTGAGAGCCACCACGGCTGGAAAGTGAACCACGAGTGGATACAATACATCCCCGGAATAGTGAAAGGCATAGGCATGGTGCTGAACGTGTTCACTCAGCCGGGCGACGGCATCATCATCCAGCCACCGGTGTATCACCCCTTCCGCATAGTGCCCGAAGGCAACCACCGACGCATAGTCTACAATCCGCTCATCGAAAACCCCGACGGCTCCTACTCGATGGATTTCGACAACCTCGCCAAGGTGGCAGACGACACCTGCAAGGTGCTCATACTCAGCAACCCTCACAACCCCGCAGGCATTGTGTGGGATGCCGACACACTGCGACGTCTGGCACACTTCTGCTCGCAGCACGGCATACTGGTGATTAGCGACGAGATTCACTGCGATATGGCATTGTTCGGGCATCGCCACACGCCATTTGCCACGGTAAGCCCCGAAGCCGAGCAATGCAGCATCACCTTTGGTGCGCCAAGCAAGACATTCAACATTGCCGGCATAGTGAGCAGCTACAGCATCGTGCCCAACGACGAGCTGCGCCAACGCTTCTATTCGTGGCTCGAAGTCAACGAGCTAAACGAGCCCACCATCTTCTCGCCCATTGCCACCGTGGCAGCATTCCGCCAAGGCGAAGAGTGGCGCCGCCAGATGTTGAGCTACATCGAAGGCAACGTGCTCGCCGTGGAACAATTCTGCGCCCGGCATATGCCCCAAATCAAGCCGCTGCGCCCGCAGGCATCGTTTCTCGTATGGCTCGACTGCCGCGCCCTTAATCTCACCCACGACCGCCTGATTGACCTGTTTGTCAACCGTGCACACCTCGCGCTCAACGACGGTGCCATGTTTGGCAAAGAGAGCGAAGGGTTCATGCGCCTGAACGTGGGCATGCCGCGCAACCTGCTGCTTGCCGCCCTCGAAAACCTGCGCCAAGCCTTGCAGCAATAAGCCGACTACATAACAACCATTCCACCACCCCGGCCCCGTGATTGCAGGCTTGGGTGGTGGAATGACATTATATAAGCGCAAAACCACCAAAAAATAGTTTGCAACAATACACACTAATAGCCGTCGTCACACAACGTAACAACGGCTTTATGTGTTTTGCACCTTCCGCCTTAGCGGTAGGAATAGTGTAGTAAAAATCAGTTTTTTACTTGTTTACCGAGTCAGAAACAGTGAGGCTGTAACGACCCTTAGCACGACGACGTGCCAAAACTTTACGACCGTCAGCTGTTTGCATTCTGTGACGGAAACCATGCTTGTTAGCTTTCTTTCTGTTCGAAGGTTGGAATGTTCTTTTCATTACCGTATTTTTTATTATTTATTTTCGTTTTTCGATTCGGTGTGCAAAATTAGTCACTTTTTTCAAATTTACCAAGTCAAAAGTGATTTTTGCACGAAAGTTTTTGCGATTTCTCTTATTTTCAATTAATTTTGCACCCGAAATCAAACGAAAATAATCGAATTACAATAATTTTCACAACAAGAATTTTTTATGATTAACGCTCAAGACATCAAGAACGGCACCTGCATCCGCATGGACAACAGACTTTATTTTTGCGTAGAATTCCTTCACGTTAAGCCAGGCAAGGGCAACACCTTCATGCGCACCAAACTGAAAGACGTTGTCGATGGTCGTGTAATCGAGCGCCGCTTCAACATCGGCGAAAAGCTTGAAGACGTTCGCGTTGAACATCGCCCCTACCAATTCCTCTATGCCGAAGGCGAGGACAACATCTTCATGAATCAGGAAACCTACGAACAAATTCCTATTAGCAAAGAATTGGTTACCGGTGTTGAATTTATGAAAGAAGGCGACGTGGTTGACGTTGTGTCTGACGCATCGTCGGAGACAGTGCTTTATGCCGAAATGCCTATCAAGACCGTGCTGAAAATCACATACACCGAACCCGGACTCAAGGGCGACACAGCAACCAACACCCTCAAGCCTGCAACCGTTGAAACCGGCGCCACAGTGCGCGTGCCTCTGTTCATCAACGAAGGCGAGCTCATCGAAGTTGACACCCGCGACGGTTCGTATGTTGGTCGCGTAAAAGCATAATCAGCCAACTTTTAGGCAAGTATTCCCTAAAATAAGCCCTATAATGGCAGCAGTTTACCGATTAAAGGTAAATTGCTGCCGTTTTTTTAACACTATTTTTTGCTCAAAAATTATTTGAAATAAAAAATCAAATTTTTATATTTGCTCCGACAAAAAAATTAATCCTTTTAAAACTTTAAATCATCATGATCGTTGGTATTCCAAAAGAAATTAAGAACAACGAATTTCGCGTTGGTATGACTCCTTCAGGAGTTGCTACATTAGTAAAGAACGGCCACACTGTCTATGTGCAAAAGACTGCAGGTGAAGGCAGTGGGTTCAGCGATGCAGAATACGAAGCCGTAGGGGCAAAGATACTGCCTACAATTGCCGACGTATATGCGATAGCCGAGATGATTGTGAAAGTTAAAGAGCCTATTGAACCGGAGTATGAACTAATCCGCGAAGGCCAATTCCTCTTCACCTACTTCCACTTTGCTTGCGACCGTCCTCTCACCGATGCAATGATTGCTCGCAAAGCAGTCTGTTTAGCTTATGAAACCGTAAGAAAAGCCGACCGCACACTGCCGCTGCTCATCCCGATGAGCGAAATTGCCGGCCGTATGGCTTCGCAAGAAGGCGCCCGCTTCCTCGAGAAGCCGCAATCGGGCAAAGGCATCCTCATGGGTGGTGTTCCCGGCGTTAAACCTGCCAAAGTGCTCGTGCTTGGTGCCGGCACCGTAGGCACCAACGCAGCCATCACAGCTGCCGGAATGGGTGCCGATGTAACCATCACCGACATCAACCTCACCCGTCTGCGCTATCTCGACGACGTAATGCCCAAGAATGTTCGCACGCTCTTCTCAAGCGAATACAACATCCGAGCCGAATTGCCTACCACCGATTTGGTTATCGGCTCAGTGCTCATCCCCGGCGACAAAACTCCACACCTCATCACTCGCGACATGCTGGCATTACTCAAACCGGGCTCCGTACTGGTTGACGTGGCTATCGACCAAGGCGGATGCTTCGAAACTTCTCACCCAACATCGCACAGCGAGCCGGTTTACACCGTCGACGGCATTGTTCACTACTGCGTTGCCAACATTCCGGGTGCAGTGCCTTTCACCTCAACCCTCGCCCTCACCAATGCAACCACTCCTTACGCAGTGGCTCTTGCCAACAAGGGCTGGAAACAGGCGTGCAAGGACGACCCTGCCCTCAAGCTCGGCTTGAACATCGTGGAAGGAAAGGTTACATTCCCTGCAGTTGCAAAGGTGTTCGACCTCCCTTACACTCCTGTTGACGAAGTGCTTTAAACAATTTTGTTTTCATATAATTAGTCCGGGCGATGCCATCAGGTGTTGCCCGGTTTTTTATGTACTCGCCAAGCAGCGCCACAAAGCATCCGGGCACCGCCACCGAGCGGGTTTTCAACAGCCCGACCGACCGTATGTTCATCATTTATTGAAAAACTATACCGCCAAAAAACTATGCAGCTTCGCAAAGTTTCGCTATCTTTGCAATCCACATCACATACAACAATAAAATATTATTTTTGACACTCGATGGACTTCAAACTCACAGAAGAACAAAGGAAACGACAAAACACCCGTCGCAAACCGCAACAGGCGGCTGAGGTGGTGAACGAATTCGGCAAACTGCAACCACAGAACCTCGAACTCGAGGATGCTGTGCTGGGAGCGCTCATGCTCGAAAAAGACGCTTATAGCAAGGTGGTTGACATTCTCAAGCCCGAGTGTTTCTACGAGCCTAACAACCAGAAAATCTTTGAGGCAATACAGACCCTTGGCAGCATGTCGCAACCCATCGATATGCTCACCGTCACCGAGCAGCTGCGCGTGCAAGGCATGCTCGACGAGGTGGGAGGCCCCATTAGAATTTCGCAGCTCACCAGCGGAGTGTCGTCGGCAGCCAACATCGAGTTTCATGCGCGCATCGTAGCGCAAAAATATCTTGCCCGCGAGCTCATCAGCTTCAGTTCGCAAATCCAATCGCTCGCATTCGACGATTCAATCGACATCCTCGACGTTCTGCAGGAGGCCGAAGGCAAATTGTTTGAACTCTCGCAAAGCAACCTCAAGAAAGACGTCACAAAAATTGAACCGGTAATCATCGATGCCCTCAAGAAGATTGAAGATGCATCGAACCGCACCGACGGCTTGAGCGGCTTGCAGACCGGTTTCGACGAAATCGACCGCATGACCTCGGGATGGCAAAACAGCGACCTCGTGATTATTGCTGCACGTCCGGCAATGGGTAAGACGGCATTCGTGCTGTCGATGGCAATGCGCATGGCGGTGCGATTCAACATTCCGGTTGCCGTGTTCTCGCTCGAAATGTCGAATCTGCAGCTTGTCAACCGTCTCATCAGCAACATCTGCGAAATTGAAGGTAGCAAAATCAAGAGCGGTACACTCAGCCGCCTCGAATGGGAGCAGCTTCACTCGCGCATTCGTCCGCTATACACCGCACCGCTGTTCATCGACGACACACCGAGCCTCTCGGTGTTCGAGCTACGCACCAAAGCACGCCGGCTGGTGCGCGAGCAAGGCGTGAAGATGATTGTAATCGACTATTTGCAGCTTATGAACGCCAGCGGCATGAAGTTTGGCAGTCGCGAACAGGAAGTGAGCACCATATCGCGCTCGCTCAAGCAGCTTGCCAAGGAACTCGACATCCCCATCATTGCACTCTCACAGCTTAACCGTTCGGTGGAAAACCGCACCGACGGAAAAGTGCCGCAACTCTCCGACCTGCGCGAATCGGGTGCCATCGAGCAAGATGCCGACATGGTTTGCTTCATTCACCGTCCCGAATACTACACCAAATCGGCAACCGACGCCGAAGGCAACAACATCGAAGGAGTGGCTAAATTCATCTTCGCCAAGCACCGTAGCGGTGCCACCGGCGATGTCACACTGCGTTTCGAGGGGAAATATGCCCGTTTCCAGAACTGGGACGAGAACAGCCTTGTGAACCACGGCATAGTAGCATCGAAAATCAATACGCCTGCCGACAACGCCAACGATGCGCCATCGCCATTTACAGGCGGCGTGAGCGAGGACCAGTTTATCGACAACAACAACCCCACCCCGTTCTAAGAGCCTGTTTCATAACAAATGTGCCTTACCGCTTATTGCACGGGCAGCACGAGCAACAATTGCCGCTGCACCGGCACGAGTCGGCACCGTTTTTCTGCGATTCACATTTCTCAACTACCGGCACAGTGTTGTGCTCCGGCTTCACATTTGCGCCGCCACCGGCGGGCTGAATCATCTTCAGCGCCACAATTATCACCACCAGCAATGCTACACTGAGCACCAACCGGCGTAAGCGCACTTTCCTACTTAACATATCTCTATCTTCTTACTGATTTATTTTTCACAATCTTTTTTTATCCAAATAACTGTAATATTGGCCTTGGGTGACTATGATGTGGTCGACAAGCTGCACGTTGAACAAAGCGCAGGCTTCCTTCACACTGCGCGTAAGTTCATCGTCCTGTTCGCTCGGCGAAGCATTGTTCGACGGATGGTTATGTGCCAGAATTATGCTGTCGGCACCGTACTCAATGGCATGACGAACAATAATCCTCACATCGCCCACCACAGTTGAAAAGCCACCGTCGCTCACCACACACTCCTTTACTACATGCTTGGCACGGTCCAGCAAAAGAACAATCATCCGCTCGTGGTCGAGATGCCCCAGCAGTCGGCGCAGCAGTCCGAAAGCCTTCTTGCTGCTGGTAATCTGCGGATGTTCCATAAACTCCTCGTTTTCGAGCCTACGGCCCAGCTCAAACGCCGCCATAATGCTGATGGCTTTCACCGCGCCAATGCCGTTATACCGTTTCAGCTCATTCAATCGCATGCGCGCCAAATTATTCAGTCGGTCGTCGTTGTCGTGCAACATGCGTCGGCACAAATCAACCACCGACTCGCCCGGCTGACCGCTTCCGATGAGCGTAGCCAGCAATTCGGCATCGGTGAGCGCTGCCACACCCTGCGCCAGCGCCTTTTCGCGTGGGCGGTCCTGCTCGGGCATAAAGCGTATCGACCTTTTTATTTCGTCAGGAGTATCCATCGTAGAGCCGCAACGTGTTATTTGCCTTTGCGAATGGCAATCTCCTCGTTGATGTCGCGCCCGTGACGCAACACTATCTTCCAAACAAACGCCTTGATGAACCCGATACCGTAGCTGCCAAGTTGCACAAAACTCGTGACAATGGCAAGCGACGCTATCTTCAGGCTGCGGGTGGATGCCAGCGCCGTAATCCACAGCGCAGCCACATACACTGCCAGCGGCAATATAGCCCACCAGCGCCACAGGCAAGCAAGCGCCACAAGCCCCACTACGCCCACAACGAACACCGCCGGCAGGCAATGCACCAGCTTGAGCGAATCGGGGTACAGCAGCTTGAGCGTGATGCGCGACATGCCAAACACATAGGTCTGACGCGAAAATTTCTGCAGGTCGACACGGCGTTTGTGATAGACAAATGCTTCGCGAATGAGGCCGATGTCAAATCCCGCCTTGCGTATGCGAGTGCTCATGTCGATGTCCTCGCTGAACATCTCGCGGAAACCGCCCACCGCGGTCCACACTTCACGCGAATAACCCATGTTGAACGAGCGCGGCACAAACTTCTCCATCTGCATCTTGCCGCCGCGTATTCCACCCGTGGTGAGGAATGCCGTCATCGAGAAGTTGATGGCCTTCTGCACGTCGCTGAACGACTCGTGGGCAGCGTCGGGCCCGCCAAAGCACGGCACATAGTGCTCGTTGAGCCGCTCCGTGAGTGTTTTGAAGTACTGGGCAGGAATCACACAGTCGCTATCGAAGAATATGAAGTACTTGCCGCCGGCACGCTCTATGCCATAGTTGCGGGCTATGCTTCTGCCCTCGTTTTCCTTGTAGAAATATTTCACGTCCACGCTGTCGGCAAAACTCTCCACCACCTCGCGGCACGGCTCGGTGCTGCCGTCTTCCACAATCAGCACCTCAAAATTCTGCATGCTCTGCTTGGCCAGACTGGCAAGCAAATCGCGCACCTCGTCGATTCGGTTATACACCGGCACAATTACTGAAAAATATGGCATCGCTATGTCCTCTTATAGTTTCGTATCGTTTTGTAAACATTGTTTTGTTAGCACACGGCAGCAAACGCGCTGTCGCTACTGCAAAAATAATAAAAACAAGTTGAAATACACAGCTTTTGGCCATATCATCACCCCGGCGTGTATTAATTATTCTTAACTCCGAAGAAAATTTACACCAAATTTGGCTATGCATATAAAAGAAATATAGTAACTTAGCATAATACACACAAACCACACATTCACAAACATATGCTAAGCGCCATAATGCTAAAAATATCGTTGCTCGAATGGGTGTATGTTATCATCACTGTAGCATACATCTGCACCGTGCTGAGCATCATCTGGGTGGTGATTTCAGAGAACCGCAACCCGGTGAGGTCGCTGGCGTGGATAACCGTGCTGCTAATGGTGCCGGTGGTGGGCATTGTGCTGTATATGTTCTTTGGGCGCTCGCTGCGCAGCACACTCTTCGTGAACCTTCGGATGCGGCGCATGAGTCGGCAGGAGCTTAATGCCTACAAGGTGGACATCGACCGCCTGGGCTTCTCGCAAAACACCCAGCAAACTATTCGCCTTGCCCACGCCATGTGCCAAGCCTACTATTTCTCAAGCAACAAAGTGGACATCTTCACCAACGGTGCCGACAAGTTTGAGGCGCTGCGTGCCGACCTGCGTGCCGCCACGCAATACATCAACATGCAATACTACATCTTCGAGAACGACCGCATAGGCAACGACATTCGCAACATACTCATCGAAAAGGCCCGCCAAGGCGTGAAAGTGCGCATAATCTTCGACGGTGTGGGCTCGTTCAACGTCGACAAGCGATTTTTCAAGACCATGCTCGATGCCGGAATCGAGGCATACCCCTTTATGCGCATCAATTTCCCGCAATTTGCACAGCGCGTCAACTGGCGCAACCACCGCAAAATAATGGTGATTGACGGCAAATGCGGCTACATCGGCGGTATGAACATAGCCGACCGCTACGTTGACGGCTGCAACTGGGGCACCCGCGGCGTGTGGCGCGACACCCACCTGCGCATCACAGGCCCTGCAGTGAAAGCGCTGCAACACTCTTTTGCCCTCGACTGGAATTTCATGAACAAGCAAGTGCTCAACGACCATGTCGCCTCGGAATGGCACGAAACGCCCGACAGCAATGCCGGCATACAACTCGTAACAAGCGGCCCGATGAGCAACTGGAACAACATTGCGCTGATGATGCTCAACGCCATCAGCAACGCCAAAAAATGCGTATATCTGCAAACACCCTATTTCCTTCCCACCGAATCGCTGCTCAAAGCCCTGCAGACATCGGCGCTCAGCGGCGTGGATGTGCGCATAATGATTCCGCAGCGTAGCGACTCTACTATGCTGCGCATGGCGTCGTACTCCTACGTGAGCGAATGCCTGCGTGCCGGCATCAAATTCCATTTCTTCACCGCCGGAATGCTCCACGCCAAGGTGCTTGTAATCGACGACGAACTCAGCACCGTAGGCTCAACCAACTTCGACTTCCGCAGCTTCGAGCATAACTACGAAGGCAACGTGTTCATCTACGATGCCTCGACAAACGAACGGCTAAAGCAATCGTTCTACACCGACTTGGCTGATTGCACCTCCTGCTCCTACCAGCAATGGATGGCGCGACCCAAAGCCAAGCGAATGATGGAATCGCTGATACGGCTGCTCAGCCCCGTGCTCTGAACATGCATAATCTACATCTCGCCACACATTTTCAATCACCACAAAAAACCCAAACACACCACAGCATGATACGTTTTCCAAATGCAAAAATCAACCTCGGACTGAACATAGTGAACCGCCGCCCCGACGGCTACCACGACATCGAAACAGTGTTCTACCCCATCAAACTTGAGGATTCGCTCGAGATTGTGCCTGCCAAGCAAGGCGAAGCCACGTCGCTGCACTGCTACGGCCGCCACGTCGACTGTCCGATGGAAAAGAATCTGGTGACCAAAGCCTACCGTATGCTGCAACGCGAATTTGGCATTGGTGAGGTGGAAATGCATTTGCTAAAGCACATCCCCGACGGCGCCGGACTGGGAGGCGGCAGCAGCGACGCCTCGAGTGCGCTGATTATCCTCAACCGTATGTTCGACCTCAACCTCTCGCCACAACAGCTTGCCCAACGGGCTGCCACACTGGGTGCCGACTGCCCTTTCTTCATCTACAACACTCCGATGATGGCAACCGGCATTGGCGACGTGTTCAGCAACGTGGACGTGAACCTCAACGGCTATCATCTGCTGCTGGTGAAACCCGACGTGTATGTGCCCACCGCACAAGCCTACGCCAAGGTCACCCCTCGCCCTTCCGACAAACCCATACCCCAAATACTGCAACTGCCCGTTGAGCAATGGCGCCACCACCTAAAAAATGACTTCGAACAAAGCGTCTTTGCCCAGCACCCCGTGCTTGCCGACATCAAAAACGCAATCTATCAAGCCGGCGCGCTATACGCCTCGATGAGTGGCTCCGGCTCATCGTTGTTCGGCATCTTCAGCGATGCCAATATGGCAGAACAAGCAATGCTCAATTTCATCGATTGCGACACCTACAACATCAAATTGTAAATATTTTTCGTCAACATACGCAGTTTGGCAAAATCTTTGCTATATGAAATGTGTAGTTTTACACAATTAATAGCACAGATATGTCAGAAAACAAAAAACAAGACGAACAAACGCAAGAACAAGAACCAAATACTCAGGCAACGGCTCAGGAAACAGACGCTGCCACCGACAATGCACCCGCTCAAGATGCACAAGATGCCGAGGAGCAAGCACCGACAGACACTCCTGAGGAAACCCCTGATGACATAATTGCAAAGCTCACCAAGCAAATCGAAGACGAAAAGAAGGAATACCTGTTCCTTATGGCTGAATTCGACAACTTCCGCAAGCGCACCATACGCGAGAAAGCCGAACTGATTCGCAACGGCGCCGAAAAGGCGCTGGGCGATATACTGCCCATTGTCGACGACTTTGAGCGTGCCATCAAGGCTAACGAAAACGCCGACAACATCGACGCAGTGAAAGAAGGATTCAACCTCATTTATGCCAAATTCATCAAATATCTCGATAAGAACCAGGTGAAAGCAATGCAGTCGACCGGATGCGAATTCAACACCGAGATGCACGAAGCAGTAACCACTTTCCCTGCCCCCGATGAAAGCATGAAAGGCAAAATCATCGACACCGTGCTCACCGGCTACACAATCAACGACAAGGTGCTGCGCCACGCCAAAGTGGTGGTGGGACAATAATCGACACCTTTTCATGGAAAAGTGATAAAATCATTTTAGAGTTATGGCAGAACAAAGAGATTATTACGAAGTGCTTGGCGTGAACAAAAACGCCACCGACGACGAACTGAAGAAAGCCTACCGAAAGGTGGCTATGAAATATCACCCCGACCGGCAGACCGACAAAAGCGATGCCGAGAAGAAAGAAGCCGAAGAGAAATTCAAAGAAGCAGCCGAAGCCTACAGCGTGCTCAGTGACAAGGACAAGCGTGCACGCTACGACCAATTTGGCCACGCCGGTGTTAATGGCGGCGCAGGTGGCGGCTTTGGCGGCGGATTCTCTAACATCAACGACATCTTCTCGCAATTCGGTGACATCTTTGGCAGCGGATTTGGCGGATTTGGCGGATTCGGCGGCTTTGGCGGCAGCAGCCGTGGCGGCAGTCGCGTGAACCGCGGTTCCGACCTTCGCGTGCGCGTGCGCGTCAACCTCAAAGAGGTGGCTCACGGCGTGGAGAAGAAGTTGAAAATTCCACGCATGGTGGCTTGCCCCGATTGTAAGGGCACCGGCGCAAAGAACGGCACCGAATTCACCACCTGTACGCATTGCCACGGCACCGGTGTAATCACCAGCGTAAAGCAGACTTTCCTTGGCGCAATGCAAACCCAATCTACTTGCCCCACCTGTAAAGGCGAAGGCAAAATCATCAAAGAGAAATGCCCGAAATGCGGCGGAATGGGTTTGGAACGCAAGGAGCAAGTGGTGAGCGTGAACATTCCTGCCGGCGTAGCCGACGGCATGATGCTGCGTATGCAAGGCTACGGCAACGATGCCCGCGGTGGCGGCGTGCCGGGCGACCTCATCATACAAATTGAAGAAGAAGCCGACAAGGAACTGCAACGCGACGGCGAGGACCTCATCTACAACCTTATGCTCGACTTCCCTACCGCCGTGTTTGGCGGCAAAGTGGAAGTGCCAACTGTCGACGGTCGCGTGCGCCTCACCATCGACCCGGGCACACAACCCGGCAAGGTGTTGCGACTGCGCAACAAGGGTCTGCCTTCGCCAAACGGTTACGGCTCCGGCGATATGCTGGTGAACATTATGGTGTATGTGCCTGAACACCTCAACAGCGAGGAGCGCCGCGCAATTGAAATGCTGCGCGATTCAGAAAACATCAAACCTTCGGAATCAACCAAGAAGCGCATGTTCGACCGCCTGCGCCACATTTTCGACTGACACACAACAGTATAGCATAGTTAAAAGGGGCGGGATTGGCAACCAAAAGCCAATCCCGCCCTTTTTGTGCACATGCGACGCAAAAAGGGATACAGCGCAAAAGTATTTACTGTATCCCTTCAACATCAGGTTAGCTTATCACAAGCTTACCCGGAGAAACTCAAGTTACTTTTTTATATTACTTACATTTTCACAAATTGCTTTCTCACTACACCCTGTGGGGTGGTAACCTCTATCACATACATTCCGCTTGCCAAGGCGCAAACGTCGATTGGTTCACGCTCGCCAACCACATAGGTGCCCACAAGCTGACCGTTAATCGAGTATATGTTCACCGACGATTTTTCGCCGATGCCCGACACATGAAGCACATCGGTTGTCGGAACAGGATAAACAGCAATCTCACCATCGGCATCAACCACCTTGTGGATGCCCGAGGGCGCCGAAGCTCCCAGCTGGTCGAGGCATACATAGGTGGGCACACCGCTTTGCGAGGCAGCGATGCCCACAGTGAGTTTCACCACATTGCCAAGGCTGCTGAGGTCGACCCATTGCCATTGCGTGAGCATATAGTGGTTGGCTTCGTCAGCCGAAGTGTAATCAGCAAGGTAGCAATCCACAGTGCCCGTTGCATTGTCCTCGGCATCGTAGCCGGTGAAAATCACTTTCATGTAGTCGCCGGCAGCAAACGCATTGGTGTAGCTGTCGCCTTCGCTCATGCTCTTTACAGCCCAAGCCGTGTTGTTGACATATACACCGGGTATTGTAACGCCCTCAATGCTGTTAGTCACCTCGATGGTTGGCGTAGAATAATAGCCCGCGTAAGCCACCGCATACGCCCCCGTGTTGTCGGCGCCACCGCCGGTGGCATTATTGTATTGGTCGTTGAGCACCGAATAGGTGTTGCCGGTGCAATTGGCATAAGCAAACGATTCCCAATAAGCCCACGACGCCACTTTATAGTTGCTGAAGGCAAACGAGCCGCTATAGAACGTGTCGCCGCCGTCAACATCGCCATTCCACCACGAGTTTTCGGTAAGATAGTTGTCGTCGAATGTGGCATTTGCCATATCGCCAAGCACATACACCGCAGTTTTTGCTTCAACGCTCTGACCGTCGGCGCTGGTCACCTTCAACCGATATTGGCTGGTTACAGTAGGATTAACTGCCAACTTCGATTCGGTGCCTACCACCTCGTTCATCTGGTTGAGCCACTCGTAGGTATAAGGCTCGTCGCCGCCGCTCACCGCAGGTTCGATTGACACTGCATCTCCGGCATTCACAAGGTCGTAAATCGACGACAAATCAAGTTGCAGCTCGGCAATGGTGCGTTGGGTGGTAATAACATCCGTAGCCACCACGCCCGATTGGGCACCAAGTGCACTGACAGCCACAAAGTAAACCTTATAGGCAGTCTGTTGGGTAAGTTCGTTGAACGATGTCGACACCTCGGTATCGGCAATGCAGTCAACGCCTTGTTGTGCAAGCACCGTTGCAGCATCAGGTGCATCTGCGTCGGCAGTCTGCACCATAGCATACAGTTTGCCGCTCACATTCCATCGGGTCTTTACGGTTAATGCCACATCGCTCACGCTGCTCACAACAGGATAGCCTTCTGCCATCTGCGGAGTCTCGTCGGCAATTTCAACATATTCATAGGCACCACGGGTAGGTGTTGACTCGCTGCGGTTTATGCCGTTGATGTCAACTGTCACCTCGCTCAACGGCGTTGCTCCAAGCATGTTTCCGGGCAACAACAGGCGCAAATCGGTTTCGCTCACAAATTCGGCTTTCTCGCTTATGCTTGCCTCGTCGCCGATTATCGCCGTATAGTCGGCAAGCGTAGTTGCCAAATCCTTCACCAGCACACCGCCGGCGGCATAATAAGCATTATTGCTCAAGCCCAATGCTTTCATGCGGTCCTCGCCATACAGATATAGAGCAGCCGACCCGATAGCGAAACTCTGCAGAATGTTGTTTTCTACCGTAGTGTTAGCCAAGTCGAGAGTCGTGCCTGCCACATAGAAGGCATATCCGGCATCGCCACCCACGCGCACAGTGTTGTAGAGCACCTTAATGTTACGTGAGTCGGCAGCCAAATACAAAGCCGACGAATAGGCATTTGGCGACGAAGTGACCGAGATGGCATTGTTGTAAATCAAAGCCGGACGTGCCTCATCGCCTTGAGTGGTGTTGCGAATATACAAGCCATTGCTATAGTAGTTTTGGGTGTTTACGAGCACATTGTTGCGCACAATCAATTCGCCACGGCAACGCGACAGGTCAATGCTACTGTAGTTGGCCTTTTGTGTAGCAGTCGATGTCACCACATTGGATTCAATGAGTGCATCTTCCTCGTCAGTAACATATATGCCTTTCGAGCCGGCATCGGTAACAGTGTTGCCACGCACCACCAATCCTTGTTCTCTGGTGTATCCCAAATAGCTTGTTCCTCCAAGATACAATGCTATATATCCACCTTCGAGCACACAGTTCTCAATGGTCATGAAATCGTTGTTGCAAGCCTCCTCGTTGAGTGCTTCGGCCTTCACTAGGCTCATCCCCGACGAGCCGGTAACCACCGGGTCGGCTTTCACTACACAATTACGGAGTGTGAAGTGTCGACTCTGATTGTAGACATGCACTGCATAAGGGTACGACTGGCTTTGTGGCTCAAAGCTCAGGTTCTCGAGGATAACATAGGGCGTGTGCACTACTGCAAACATGCCGTATTTTGTTTCGCCATATGCCGGTTCGGAGTATCCCGAGCCGGTAATCACCACCTTTGTGCGGTCGCCCGATTGCGAAGCGAACTTAATGGTATGTTCAGCCGATACGCCATCAACATGATTAATCATCACGTTTTCGGCATAAGTGCCATCTTCAATCAGGAATGTCACCGCACCCTCGATGCCATCGGCAAGAGCATCTACGGCATCGCCGATTGTTGCATAATCAGCCTCGCCCGACGAGCCTATTGTGTATTCGCCACTCAACCCCTCGGTCACGCTGCGGGTGGCGGCAACTGCATCAATCTTCTCGGCAGCAACGTCTTCACCGCCTATGGTGAGCGATGCCAACCGGGCTGTTATGGCATTGTCCTTTTGTGCATCGGCGGCAACATCCACCGCAAGCCAGAAATTGTATTCACCATCCGATTCTATCGTCATGTCCTCGGCAGGAACAAGCACGACCTCGCCGTCGGCCGGCACCGAACTGGCAAGCAGCTTGCCGTTGCCGAAGTTTTGAGCCGAAGCAGTGTAATAGAGTTTCGCCACTGCAATGTCGCTTGCCGCGGTGGTGCCGTCGAACGTAAACTTGAAGGCATCTACCGACAACGCATTCTTGTCGCCCGTCACATCCATTTTCACCCTCAGCAGTTCAGCATCGGTCGAACCACGCACAATTGTGCTTTTGCCCGAAGCAGCAGCCGAAGCAACGGCAGCCACCTCGTAGTTTTCACGCTGATGAAGTGCAATTTCAACCTCAAATCCATCGGTGAGCGTTGCATACGACGAAGTGACAAAACGCACCGTAATCGAGCCGTCGGCAGCCTTCGACACCAAATCAACTGGGCCGGTGGTGCCGCTGAAATATGTTGATGTGCCAAGCAGATTGTCGGCATTCACCTCTCTGCCGCTATATAGATAGAACTTGCCGGTTCCGGTGGCAAACTGCTTCGTGGTGATGCTCACAATGGCATCTTCCTTGCCCGGCACAAATGTCACAGTGCCATCAAACCCTTTTGAGAATTTTCCGTCGGGGCCGCCATCGTCATAGAGGAGCAACGAGCGTGTCACGGTCACCACTCCATTATCGCCATTTGCCAGAATCATCTGATTCTTCACCGTGCACTCCCCTTGCGGGTCGCCCTCGGCAACACTGATTGTTTCGCCGTCGGCAGTGGTTATTGACACAAGTTTTGCATCAATCACGGCATCGCTCTCGGCATCAGCCGACACATCTGCCACCACCCACAAATAGTGGTGCTCGCCCGACAATGCCAACGAGCCGTTCACCTGCAAATCGCCTTCGCCCGGTTCGGAAATGCTACCGAACTCTGTGTCGGCATTGGCAAAATTTCTGTTGTCGGCCGAACTCATCACTGCAATCTTGTCGACACTCGCATGTGTACCTTTCAGGTTGATGGTGACGCCGCTCAGTTTCTTGGTAGTGAGCGTGCCTTCGGTTGCAACATCAACACACAACAATGCCACCGACTTGCTGCCGGGAGTAACATTGCCCGTCCCCTCCTGCGTCACCTTGATGTCTGTTATGGTCATATCATGGTTGACGAACGGCGACACAGTTGCCTTCCATCCCGTAGCAGCATAATAGCTTGCTTCGGTGTTAGGGTTGAACTTGATGGTGAGCGACCCGTCGGCAGCTGTTGAATAAAGCTTCTTGCCTGGACCCTTAGCCGCCTCGTCGGCCGAACTCAACTTCCACAACAGGTTGTTGCTGTCCACAGCATTGCCACTATACACCTCAAACACAGCCTTAACGCCATAGCTCGACGACGAATAATATACGTCGAAGTCGCTGAAATCAATCACCGCCTTGGCATTGGAATCGCCGGGAGTGAATGTAACAATATAGTCAGCCATCTCATATTCATATTTCGACGGCGTGATTGTGCTCTTGGTGTCGGTGAATGTCCACGCATCATAGATGGTGTGGGCATGTGTTCCTGCCACAGCACGGCACACATTTTCAACATTACGGATGGCGCTCACTTCCGTTGCCGGGGCATTCTTTACACCGGCAATGGTAACATCGCCAAAGCTCAAGCCAAGCATCTGACCATTGGTGGCTTCTTCTGCTACGTCAACTGCCACAGCGAAATAGTTGTTGCCCTCAGCCAGCAGTTGCTCGCCCGTGATGCTTACACGTTCGCCCTCAACAGCCGACTCGCCAAACAGCTTGGCAGTGGAGAAAGTCGGGGTCTCGCCAAGATAGTACACCTTTATGCTCTTCATTGCCGTGGCACCGCTTGTCACAGCAATATCGATGGCGCTCACGTCTAACGGGTTCAACTGGTTGTCGGCAGTGACATTCACCGTCACAAACTGTGCGTTTGTTTCGCCTGCCGACACAGTGGCGTCGCTCGCAACTGTTGCCGACACCGATTTCAGTGTCATATCGCCGGGCACAAACTGCGATACCGTAGCCTCCCAGCCCTCGGCAGGCACTCCGGTGATGCTGGTCAACGTCACCGTTAGCGAGCCATCATCGGCAGTCGATTTGACAATCTTGCTGCTTTCGCTCAACAGCGTACACAACAGATTCGCCTCATCGGCTTCACGCCCGTTGTAAATCTTCAGAACATCGTTCTTTCCCACCGTCGAGGTGTTGAAGATGGCAAGTTTGGTGAAATCAATCTTCACCTTGCTGCCATCGGTGGCAGGTACGAACGTCGCCTGACCCACAAAGTTGAGTGCAATCTTGCCGCTCTTGCCGCCATCGTCGTAGAATTCGGCATCGTCGCCGATGGTGTAGACCGTGGCAGCCGATGGCATCAATATCACATTGTCAACCACCACGCCATCGCCTTGCGCCACATCGGGAGTGCGCACCTCGCCCGACACCTTCACTGTGCCTATGGCAAGCGTAGGGATTGTGCCACTCGCATCAGGCAACACATCAGCCACCACTATATAATCATTCGATTTTGGCTTCAGCGTGATGTTCGTAGCTTTTAGTTCGTCGCCTGTAGCCGCTGCCGTAGCAAGCAGATTGTCGTCAGACACCGACCCTTTGTAGAGCCGCACATTGCTCACCTGGTCACTTCCGGCAAGCGCACTGCAGTCGATGCTCAGTTCGTCGAGCGTCAATGCATTGCTGCCGCCGTCGGTAACAATGCTAACCCCGTAAATAGTCTGATTCTTGCTGCCTCGGCTCACACTGCCAAGTCCGGTCATCACCGAAGTGCTCACATATTCCATGTCTTTGGCAGGAACCGATGTCACAGTTGCCTTCCATCCCGAGCCTAAGCCCGAGCCCTTGCAGTGATAGAGCACCGACAGTTGCCCCGAAGTGGCACTATAACTTTGTCCTGCGGTGTTTCCGCTCAACTCTGCCAGATAGCCCGCCTTCACTTCGGTGTCGTAGTAACTCGTCCAGCCTGCGTCGCCGTCGTAAATGTAGAGCTTCGCCACCCCACCCAAGTCAAGTTCCTCGAAGGTGATTGTCAACAAATCGCCCTCATTGGCAGGCACGAAACGCACATAGCCGGCAAAGAAGCTCTTGGTATTGCTACTGGGGCCTCCCATGTCGTAGAACGTGATTGTCCCATCAACCACCTTTTCCTCGATAAAGCCGTCATCGGTGGGCATTGTGTAGTCTTCGGCATGCACTGCCAAGGCAAAGCACGCCATTGCAACCAACACAAACAAATGTAGAAATCTTTTCATCTTTCCGTTAATTAGTAAGTTATTAAAATATTTAGCATATCTCCAACCGTTAAATGGTCACTTCAATGCAAATGTATTTTTAAGAACTTACCTTTGCCCTTTTTCACATAGGCAATAGTGATGCATATGTCAAGCACCGCAATAATCAACGCCTTGGCGCAAGCATAAGCACAGAAAGACTGGCAACAACTTCTTTCCCAACTCTTGATGGAAAACTATTGAGAGATAGCGAAAAAAGAAATTGCAGAATAGCAGCCCCAAACCTCGAGGGCAAAAGCAGTTCTTAATGATTTGGCAGGTCTTCTGACTTTGCTCAGCCTTGCGTTTCGGTACCTTCCCATTGTCTTTCCAGACCGACAACAGTGGTATTCCATGCCGAAACAGGCTTTATGTTTAAGTGTGAGCATTACAGCAGCGGGTCTGTTCGGGATTTTCACCCGATTCCCTTTTCAGCCGACAAACGATGGAGTTTCATTTGTCTGCCACCAAACATTTCCATTTCTGCTGGCAAAGATAATGTGTTTTTTTCAATTTGCAATAAGCAATAGCAAAAAAGGTGAGGGGCGATTAGCTTCAACAGCCAATCGCCCCTCACATTCTATGCTGATTAACAGCCTGTTACCCTGACAAATTCGGTATCACCCCACTCAATCGCGATGCTGGGCAAAGAGCCAGCTCATAAAGTCGGGGGTTGAGAATGCCGGATTCCAACTGCCGTGAGCCACGCCCGGAAATTCGGTGTACTTCACCTCGGCGCCAACAGAGCGCAGTTTGCGGTAAGCCTCACGCGACCCGTCGAGTGGCACCGTGGTGTCGGCGTCGCCATGATAGATGCTCCACTTGGTGTGCTTCACTGCCTCGGTGATGCGCAGCGGGTTCACCGTGCCGCAGATGGGCACTGCTGCCGCAAACAAGTGGGGATAGCGTATCACCATATCGTAGGTTGCCATTGCTCCCATCGAGAGCCCAATCACATACACTCGGCGAGGGTCGACACGCTGCTCGGCAAGATACTTGGTGATGAGCTGGTGCACTTGGCTGACAAATGCCGAAGGCTGCTCCTGTATGGTCATTTCTTGCGGGATGAGCGAATTGGGGCGATTAATGTAGGCGCCATATTTGCCACTCGGGCATTGCGGAAAAACAACGTAGCAGGGATATTTCTCACGGTTCACCGGATTCAAAAACTGCTGCGAGCCATGGAACAGCTGCGCCTGATTATCCTCGCCACGCTCGCCGGCGCCATGCAGAAACACCACCAGCGGATAGCTCTTGTCCTGCTCAACCTTCTGCGGAGCAAGGGCGCAGTAGCGCAACGTGTCGCCATCGACCATCAATTCACACTTCTCATATTTCTCTTGGGCTGCAGCTGCAACACATAGCATTGCTGCAACCAACATCAACATTATCTTTCTCATAGCATTACGTTGTTTCTTTGCCGACAAAAATAACACAAATTTTCAGAAAATCGCCGTAGTATGCCACCAAATTTTTCCAATTCTCTGCAAAATAAGTCGCCACCGAAAACAGCCGAGGGCAGAAATTTCTGCCCTCGGCAATATTATTTTACCCTATAGGCTGGCTTAATCGCGGCTGCCGCCAAAGAATCGCAGCAAATAAATGAACAGGTTCACAAAGTCGAGATACAGGCTCAATGCGCCGAAAGTAGCCAGCTTTTCGGCTGAAGTTCCGTCGGGGGCATACATTGCAGCATTTTTGATTTTTTGCGTATCCCATGCTGTGAGTCCGATGAAGATTGCCACACCGGCAAGACTGATTATCCACTCCATACCGCTGCTCTTGAGGAAGATGTTAACCACCGAGCAGATTATCAAGCCTATGAGTGCCATAAACATTATCGACCCGAACTTGGTGAGGTCGTTAGATGTGGTGAAGCCATAGATGCTCATTGCAGCAAACACGCCGGCTGTGATGAGGAATGTCATTCCCACCGAAGAGGCAGTGTAGAGCAGCAATATCGACGAGAACACCACGCCGGTGAGCACGCTATACAGGTAGAACAGCAACGTGGCTGCGGTGACACTCAATTTGTTCAGTCGTCCCGAAAGCACAAGCACCACTGCAATCTGCGAAATTATTAATCCCCAAGTGACAAACGTGTTGCCATAGATGAAGCGAAGAATGGTTTCGCTGCCCGAAACATATATCGAGGTAACGGCAGTAACCAGCATTGCAACAAGCATCTTCACATACACACGGCGCATCACCTTGTTGGCCAAGGCACCTGCGCTGGGCGATTGCACATAGTTTAAATTTTCGTTCATTGTCAATTTTTTCCTTTCTTAAATAAATGCATTTAATAATTTGTCAGATATTTGACTGACGTAGACTGACAAAGTTTAACCACACAAGGCGGAATTACATGCGTTGAGGCATTTCGATGCCGAGCAGGCGTATGCCACGGCGGGCAATCTCAGCCACCTGACGCGACAAAGCCAGACGGAAGGCGCGCACCTGAGCATCAGCCTCGCCAAGGATTGTGTAGTCGTGATAGTATTGGTTGTATTCCTTCACCAGTTCGTACACAAAGTTGGCAATCAGCGCCGGGCTGTAGGTGCGACCGGCTTCGGCGATTGTCGACGGGAAGTCGGCAAGACGCTGAATCAATGCCACCTCTTTCTCGTTTGGTTCAACAGCACTGATGTCGGCAGCCAAGTCGGCAGGCGAAGCCTTGCGCAGCAGCGACTGGATGCGTGCGTAGGTGTATTGAATAAACGGACCGGTGTTGCCGTTGAAGTCAATCGATTCCTTGGGGTTGAACATCATGTTCTTGCGAGGGTCAACCTTCAGCAGGAAGTATTTCAAAGCGCCAAGTCCAACAATGCGGGCAATTTCGTTTTTCTCATCTTCGGTGAAGTCGGACGTCTTGCCCTTTGCAACATTTTCCTGCTCGCGGGCTTCGATGGTCTCCTTGGCTTGACGAATCATTTCGTCCATCAGATCGTCGGCGTCAACCACGGTGCCTTCGCGGCTCTTCATTTTGCCTTCGGGCAATTCAACCATGCCGTAAGAGAAGTGAACGAGGTCCTTGCCCCACTTGAATCCGAGTTTGTCGAGCAGTAGCGATAGCACCTGGAAGTGATAGTTCTGCTCGTTGCCCACAACGTAAATCATCTTGTCGATTGGATAATCTTGATAGCGCAGCTTGGCGGTGCCGATGTCCTGGGTCATATACACCGAAGTGCCGTCGCTACGCAGCAGCAGTTTGTGGTCGAGACCGTCGGCGGTGAGGTCGGCCCACACCGAGTTGTCGGGCTTGCGGTACATAATGCCCTTCTCCAAGCCCTCCAGCACCTTTTCCTTGCCTTCGAGGTAGGTGTTGCTCTCGTAGTATATCTTGTCGAAATCAACTCCAAGGCGCTTGTATGTCTCGTCGAAACCGGCATACACCCACGAGTTCATCATTTCCCAAGTGGCACGCACGTCCTTGTCGCCGGCTTCCCACTTCTTGAGCATCTCGCGAGCCTCGCGCATAAGCGGCGACTTGGCTTCGGCAGCTGCCTTGCGTGCTTCGGCGGTCTTTTCGTCGTCCTCTGCCACAATGGCGTTCACCTCGGCATCGGTGGCAAGTATTTGCTTCACCTCTTCCTTGTAATGCTTGTCGAACAACACATAGAAGTCGCCAATCAGGTGGTCGCCCTTCTTGCCTGCTTTCTCGGGAGTGATGCCATTGCCCCACTTTTGCCAAGCGAGCATCGACTTGCAGATGTGAATGCCTCGGTCGTTAACGATGTTGGTCTTAACCACCTTATAGCCATTGGCTTTCATAATCTCCGAGAGGCTAAAGCCAAGCAGATTGTTGCGCACGTGTCCCAAGTGGAGCGGTTTATTGGTGTTTGGCGACGAATATTCAATCATCACCAATTCGCTTTCGGGGGTTTCCTGCTTGAAGCCGTAGTTGGCATCGCCGGCAATGTGGTTGAGCACCGAAGCCCAGAACGATGGCTTGATGACAATGTTCAAGAAGCCTTTTATCACATTGAACTTTGCAACGGCTTCGCAATTCTGCACCAGATATTCGCCTATTTCCTGACCGGTGGCTTCGGGATTCTTGCGCGAAGCTTTCAGGAACGGGAACACCACCACTGTGAGGTTGCCTTCAAACTCCTTTTTGGTAGTTTGCAGAGTGACCTTTTCAGCATCAAAATCCAAGCCGTACAATGCCTTGACGGCATCGGCAGTGGCTTGCATGAGTATGTTATCTATCGACATAATCTTGTGTTTATTTATTAATGTAATCTTCTAATTTCGCAATTCTCTGCAAAGATAGTCATTTTTTTTCACCTACACATAACGCATGCCTCTCATTCGGCTGAACGAAAGGCATTAACGCCATTTGCAGCGCCGCCCGACGGCACCATACTTCATGGCAACTGTTTCACGTCGATTATCTCGCCCGAAACCGGATACCACACATACGCCTCGTCGACCGTTATGCCCGCCTTGCCCAACTGATGGATATAGCCTTGCACCTGACGGATGTATCGGTCGTCGTGGC
Organism: Muribaculaceae bacterium; assembly: GCA_051871535.1. GTDB lineage: Bacteria > Bacteroidota > Bacteroidia > Bacteroidales > Muribaculaceae > SFTJ01. Next base: position 295,423 of record JBJECX010000051.1, read on the forward strand.
TGTGGTGGTTGCCAAACTTATAGTCAATTACAATCACCTTGCCCTCAGGGGTGCGCAGAATGCGGTCGGGGCGCTTGGTCGAGCCGTCGCTATCGACAATTGCCCGCTCGTTTAACACCACGTTGCCGTCGGCAAACCACGCTGCCGTGCGTTGATTGCTCAACGCCTTGTCGACAAGAGCAACAGCCTCATCGTAACAGTCGGCAATTATTCCACGGCGACGTGCCACGGTGAGCACCGTGTCGCGGTTGCGCGCTCGTTTGAGCATCGAAAACAGTTTGTGCAGCCTGATGCCGCGGTCCTGTATGTCGCTATATACTTCGGGCACGCACACGTCAACCCTGCGCAATGCCGAGTGGTAATTAGGAACCACAGGCGGCACAAACTCGTCGGCATCGGCATTCACCGCCGCTTCGGCTTTAGGCGTATAGTGCTGCTGCAGGTCGCCCACACTGTATACTATTCCGTCGTCGGTTTTCTGAATGTCCATGCCCACAGCCACCGCCGACTGTTTGCCGGTCCGGCTGGCAAATTCAGCATCTATTTCGCGGGCATTGTTGTCGTCGAGCACATTGCACACTGCCTTCATCACGTTGCCCAGATTTGCCTTAGCAATGTCATCTATCACGGCATCGCAGTCGGGGGCAATTAGGTGCAGCTCGTTCACGGCGCGTGTGAAGGCAACGTATGTGCCGTTCACATTATCCACATAGCTCTCCTGCAATGCCGCATTGTATATTTCCTGCAATTGCTCAAAATCCTTGACAATATCGGTTTTTAACGGCAACAGCGGCGGCATGATTTCAGCATCGACACCCACAAACATCGGCAAGCGTCTCACGGCTTCGGCATCAAGCCACATCTGTTTTTCGAGTTTTGTCAAGCCCCAATTTGCAAAAGGGATGAGCACACACGGATATTCCAGGCCTTTCGACTTGTGCACGGTGACAATGTTCACCGCATCGCGGCCCTCGGGCGACGACACCGCCAACTTGGTTTTGCTATCCCACCACTTCAGGAACGAATGCACCGTGGCATTGCCCGATGAGCAATAATCAATCACGCAGTCCATAAAAGCCATCAGGAATGCCTTTTCGTTTTCGCGAGCCTCATCGCCAACAACTTTGCAGATGATGTTTTCGACTATCGACACCAGTTCAAACGAATCGGCGCTGCCATTCATCAACTCGCTTCGCATAGTCAGATACTCGCGGCTGTATTGCAGCGGAGCATCGGCAGATTTTCTGTCCGTTTCACCGCCAATCGACGCGGCATTGCCGGCACCACATTCAAGGCGCCGGGCATCGTTTACAAACGCCTCTTTCAGCAGGTTGCCAATCTCCTCGGCATATTCGTCGCTCTCGGGGTCGTCATTCGTCGGGCGGTGATTGCTCACTTGGTTGTCAAAGTCGCGCAGCACGCGCTTTATTCGCTCCTCCTTGTCGCGCAGCGCCATCAGTTTTTCGTTGTTGCTCTCGGTGAAGTTCAGCGAGTCGAAGTACCTCAGATAGCTGATTACCGACCTCACCGCAGGCGATTTTCTCAAGAACATCGATTCTGCCGACACCACCTCGATGCGATGCTCCTCGTCGACGGTTTTGTTATATGCCAGCAGGCTGTCGATTATCGCGGAGCCTTCGTCGTTTTTACGCACCAATATGGCAATGTCGCGCAACCGATAGCCCCGGCTCCTAATCTCGTTGATGTAGTCGGGCAGCCGCTCCAACACCTGGTCGGCAAATTTCTTTGCGGCATCTGCAGCAAGGAACGTGATTTTCACAGCGCCGTCGTTGCAATGGTTCTTGGCATTCACGTCCTGCAGCACATTGCCATATACGCCGCCCACATTGGTCATCCTCACCAGATTCCAGAAAAAAGAGTTGTTAAACCTGATTATGTTGGGCGTACTGCGCCAGTTCACCACCTTGGTGTTGTCGACGTGCACGCTCCCCGAAAAATCGTCAATAATCTTATGAGCAAACAGCTCGGGGTCGGAATCGCGAAAACGATAGATGCACTGCTTTTCGTCGCCAATCACCAGATTCTCACTGCCAAACGACACACTCTCCTCGAGCAGCGGCTTGAGGTTGCGGTATTGCAGCGCCGATGTGTCTTGAAACTCGTCAATCAGATAATGGTTTATCCATGTGCCCATGCGCTCGTAAACGAACATAACATTGCTACTAATCATCACTCGTTCAAGCAGTTGGTTAGTGTCGCTCAGCAGTACCATGTCGTTGTCGCGCAGGAATTTCTCCAGCTCGCTGCCAATCACGCCCAGCAATCCGAACAGAAAGAGGTTTTTCTTCATGTCGATGACAAACGCCCGGTTGGATAGCAGCGTGCGCAGCTCACCTGCCAACGCCTTCATGCTTTCCACTGCGCTGTCGTAGGCACCGGTTTTTGCTTCTTTTTTCCAGGCTTTGTCGGTGCTCCACTTTTTCACATCCACATCATTAGCAATAAACTTGTCGATTTCGCCGAGCGACACCTTCTTCTTTTTTATCAGTAAATTCACAAGGCATGCCATGCCGCTGCTACTGCTCAAGGCGTCAACCGTCAGATTCACCGAGGCTAAGATGCCGCGAAACCGCTCGGCAAACTCGCCAATGCGCTTGTCGGCGTCGTCCGACATGCTTTTCAGTTTTGCCTTGAACTGCTCGATTCGCGGCTTTTTGTGCTCTTGCGACGTTTTAGGTGCATTTTGCTGCACAAACACGTCTTTCAGATATTCCTCAATTTCTGCCTTGCGTTTCACAAACCACTCTTTCGACAGATTCTTTGCCATTTCGTCCAGACTGCTGGACTTGAACACGTTCCACGCTGCCGAACCCGAACTTGAATTGTCCAGATTATACTTCATCAATTCGCGCAGCCACCCTGCCACGCGGTCGCTGCGGTCAGATGTGCCACCCACGTTCAGCAGCATGTTCTGCACCGCCACCTTACGGCTGTAGTCCTGGTCGAGCTCCACAGCATAATCATAGTCCTGGTCGAGCTCGAAGGCAAACGTGCGCAACACGGTTTGAAAAAACGAGTCGATGGTGCTGACGTTGAACGTGGTATAATTAAACAGAATTTCCTCCAGCGCCTTCTGCGAAGCCTCCATGAGCAGTTGCGGTTTGGTGTGCAGATCGGCGGCCAACGGCTCTATATAATCGCCTTTGCCTCGGCTCAGCAGCCACAACTCGTTCACGATTCGGCTCTTCATCTCCTCGGTGGCTTTGTTGGTGAACGTCACAGCAAGGATGTGCTGATGATATTCCGAGCGTTTACCCAACGAGTAGGTGCCGTCGTCGTTCTTCACGCCCAACAGCAACTTGATATATTCATATGCCAACTGAAATGTTTTCCCCGACCCTGCCGATGCCTTGATTATCTGCAACGGCATTGCTTGTGCATTGTCATTCATACCTTTTTCCCTCACTTATAGTTTATATTATTCTTGCTTTCATGCCCTTGGCTTTCAACAAAGCCAACACCTTGTCGCGTTTGTCGCCCTGAAGCAACACCTCGCCACAACGTGCCGAGCCACCCACTCCGCAATGCGCCTTTAGCTCTCGGGCAAGCTGCTGCAAAGTGTCATCGTCGCAAAGCAAGTCGGTCACCAGCGTCACCACTTTGCCTTTGCGGCCGTGTTTGTCAAGCACTATGTTCACCCAGGCTTTACCCTGCTGCTCAGCCGCCGAAGCCGGTTGCTGTGCCACAAGTTCCTCGGCAGCCTTTTCGGCTTCGAGCTGTTCAAGTTCGGCACCGAATGCTGCGCCAAGTTTTTCTCTCCAATCTTCCATTATTTTTCAAAAATTCATTTTTGCTATAATATTGCGAATTTACAAAATTTTTCCGTTAATTTTGTCCAAATCAACATTATTATTTAAAACCCATAGATTTAAAACTTATGAATAAGCAAGCATTTATTAAACATTCATTATTCTGCCTCTGCATTGCGTTGGGGCTTGGCGCGTGCAGTCGCTCGAACTGGAAACTGGTGTGGCAGGACGATTTCAACGCCAACGGAATCGACTACTCGGTGTGGAGCCACGTCGACCGCGGCAATGTTGATTGGAATAACACACAATCGAAAGACCCACGCTGCTACGAGATGCGCAACGGTTGCCTGGTGCTGAAAGGCATTGTCAACGACAATCTCGAAGCCGACACGGCGCTCTACCTCACAGGTGGAATATGGACCAAGGACAAATATGCCTTCGACTGCGGACGCATTGAGGTGCGTGCTCGCCTGAAAGGTGCCAAAGGTGCCTGGCCCGCCATCTGGCTGCTGCCGTTCGACACCAAGAATGCGCCATGGCCCTACGGTGGCGAAATTGACATAATGGAGCGCCTCAACCACGACACCATAGCCTATCAGACTGTACACAGCTACTATACACTCAACCTGAAGCAGGACAACAACCCGCCTCACTACACCACTGCGCCCATCAAGCCCAACGACTTCAACGTCTACGGCGTGGACATCATGCCCGACAGCCTGGTGTTTCACATCAACGGAAAGCGCACCTTTGCCTATCCACGCATCAACACCGACAAGCAAGGGCAGTTCCCGTTCTACATCCCGCAATATCTGCTCATCGACATGCAGCTGGGTGGTGGCTGGGTAGGTCCCGTTGACCACTCACAACTGCCTGTTGAGATGGAAATCGACTGGGTGAAACACTATCAGCCCCGCAAGAAATAGTTCTTCTGGCATATAACTATAGCACTTCCTGACCGTTATCGCAAAACCACACACCTGTGCGTTGTGGCTAGGCCATCCGCCATCAGGTGTGGCAAGTGAATGGCCGGCGCATCACAGCCGGCGGGGTGCCATTACATATCACACAAACGACAACGATTTAGCCCGGGCGACCCACAAGGCCATCCGGGCTTTTTTATGTTTTGCATTTCAATTCTCAAGGAGTGTCAGACGCTCTTCACGGGGTCGCAAGTGAGTTCAACGCCAAGGCGCTTGAATATCTTACGGTCGACCTCGCTCAGCAGCACCGTTGAGTGCACTTGACACCCGTTAAACTTCGGTAACTGCTCCAGCGCAAGGCGGCAGTTTTCGTCGGTGATGCTCAGCATCGACAATGCCACCAGCACCTCGTCGGTGTGAAGGCGCGGATTATGGCCATGCAGAAAGTCGACCTTGGTGCGCTGAATAGGCTCAATCATCGATTGCGGAATCAGTTTCACCTCATGGGCTATGCCTGCCAGATGCTTCGATGCATTGAGCAGCAACGCGGCACTGGGGCCGAGCAGACTGCTAGAGCGGGCGGTGATGATGGTGCCGTCCTGCAGCTCGATGGCTGCCGAAGCCAGCCCGGTGAGTTCCTTGCGTTCGCGCGCAGCCACTGTGGTGCGCCGATATTCGGTGGTGAGCTTGGCTTGCTGCATAAGCAGGGCAATCTTCTTCACCTCGCTCTCGCCCTCGCCCCGTTCGGCAAGGCGGTTGAGTGCGGTGTAGTAGCGGCGGATAATCTCGTCGCGAGCGGCATTGCAGCACACGTCCTCATCGCTCATGCAAAATCCAATCATATTCACGCCCATGTCGGTAGGCGACTTATACGGATTCTCGCCATTCACGCCCTCGAATATGGCATTCAGCACCGGAAAGATTTCGATGTCACGATTATAGTTCACGGCAATCTTTCCGTAAGCCTCGAGGTGGAACGGGTCAATCATATTCACGTCATTTAGGTCGGCAGTAGCAGCCTCGTAAGCCACATTCACCGGGTGCTTGAGCGGCAGGTTCCACACCGGAAAGGTCTCAAACTTGGCATAACCGGCTTTCACGCCACGCTTGTGCTCGTGATAGAGCTGGCTGAGGCACACTGCCATCTTGCCGCTGCCCGGACCGGGAGCGGTTACCACCACCAACTGACGCGATGTTTCGGCAAAGTCGTTGCGACCGAAGCCTTCGTCGGAGTCAATCAGCTCCACGTTGTTAGGATAGCCATCGATGGTGTAGTGATAGCACACCTTGATGCCCATGCGCTCGAGACGCGCACGGTAGGCATCGGCACTTTTCTGACCGTTGTAGTGAGTGATAATCACATAGGTGGTATACAAGCCCGCTTTCTCAAACTCGCCACGCAAGCGCAACACATCCTCGTCGTAGGTGATGCCGAGGTCGCCACGCATCTTGTTCTTTTCGATATCGAAAGCGCTAATCACAATTATCACTTCGGCACAATCGCTCAACTGCATGAGCATTCGCAGCTTGCTGTCGGGGTGGAAGCCGGGCAAGACGCGGCTTGCGTGATAATCGTCAAACAACTTACCTCCAAACTCGAGGTATAACTTATTGCCGAACTGAGCAATACGCTCCTTGATGTGTTCGGACTGAATTTTGAGATATTTCTCGTTGTCAAAACCGTTTCTCATAACGGACTACAAAATTACAAATTCTTTTAGAGCCTACAAAATCGCCCGACAAGTTTTTTCCAACATTCGCTCCGGCAGAGGGGTGACGGACACACGCAGCAGCCCCCGGCAAGCCGCCTCACAGCGATTGGATGTAGGCGTGCAGCTTGGCGTAGAACTTGTGGTGGCACAGCGTTGCGGCATTGCCAATCACCACCACCTTCATGCGGGCGCGAGTGATTGCCACATTCATGCGCCTCAGGTCGCTCAAGAATCCAATGGTGCCATCGTCGTTGCTGCGCACGAGGCTGATGAAAATCACATCGCGTTCCTGCCCCTGAAACCCGTCGATGGTATCGACCGTGAGCACCTCGCGCAGCGGACGCAGCACCGCACTGTGCTTCACCAGCCGGCGCATGTAGCGCACCTGTGCTTTGTACGGCGAAATCAGTCCGAAATCGATGCGCTCATCCAGTATGCGCTCTATGCCTATTCGCGACACATATTCTTCCAGTCGGGCGACGAAAAACTCGGCTTCCTTAACATTCACCTTGCTGCAACCCGCTCCCTGCACCTGCTCGTCGAATCCCAGTGACGAAGTGTCGACCCACTCCATTGGCGTGTCGAAGTCGAGTATGCCTCGCACCTTCACCTCGTCGGCAGCCTTCAGACTGCCGCCATAAAACCAGTCGCTGGAGAATTGCATAATACGGCTGTTCATGCGATACTGCGTGGTGAGCAGTGTCACTGCCTGCTGCCAGCGCTGCACCACCAGTTCCATCATGGTCACACCCAAACCGCCTCGCTCGGCTTCGTAGCACTTGATGGTGGGCGGCAACTGAAGGTGGTCGCCGGCAAGCACCACACGGTCGGCTTTGCGCACGGCAATCCATGTGGCAGCTTCAAGCGCCTGTCCTGCCTCGTCGACAAAGAGAGTACCGAAACGGCGACCGGTGAGCAGGCTGCTGTTGCTGCCCACCAGCGTTGAAGCCACAACGCGGGCATTGTCGAACAATTCAACATTGATTTTCACCTCCAGCTCCTCGGCACGATGGCGCAACCGGCTAATGCGGTTCTGCACCGAGCTGCTTGTGCCGTGCTTGCCACTCCCGCCTTGCAGTTGGCGTATGGCTTTGCGTATGCTCCACAACTCGGGATAGTCGGGGTGCGCCTCGTATTGGCGCTCGTAGCAGTAGCCCAGCATCCGGTCGTTCACTCGCGTAGGATTGCCTATTCGCAGCACCCTCACGCCACGCTCCACCAGCTTCTGACTAATCCAGTCGACCGCCATATTGGATTGGGCGCACACCAGCACCTGCGGCTCGCGGTTTAGCGTCTCGGCAATAGCCTCAACAAGCGTGGTGGTTTTTCCCGTGCCCGGAGGTCCGTGAACAATCATCACGTCGCGGCTGCACAGCATATTGTTCACCGCCACTTCCTGGCTGCGATTGAGCCACGGAAAGCGCACGGGATAGATGTCGCGAAAACTCGGCTCCACCATGCCGCAAATCACGTCGCGCAACTCAGCCAGCCTGCCGCTGTGGGCTTGCGCCACATCGCTGAGTGCCTCAAACATGGTGCGATAGGTGGTTTCGTCGAGCGACAATTGCATGCCCAACGTGCCCTGTGCACAATTCTCCATGTCGGTTATCACATTAACGCCGCTCACAGCCACCACAATACGGTCGACGTCGACGTAGCACACCGTGCCGGTGTACGACTTATAATGCACCCGCATGGCATCGTCGGCAACAAAAAACCGTACCTGACGGCCATATTCAAACTGGTGCTCCTGCTCCGTCTGGCTCTCGCTGCGATAGAGGTCAACCACCAGCCTGTTGAGCGAATCGTAGCGGTTGCGACCCACGCGCAGCGGATACCAGCACAAGCCACGCCTGATGGTGCGCTCAACGCCCCACTGCTCGCTTATGCGCTTATATTCGTCGCGCTCGTGTTCATACTCCATCTGCAACAGCCGGCGCTGCTCGACAAAATGCTTTGCCACCGATGGCTTTATTGTTTTGTTTTCTGTCATGAAAGGGAATATAACAAAGCCCGTGTGCTTTAACCACACCACAGGCAACTGCGAGTGCAAAGGTAACGAAAAATTCCACTAATATTCTTTGGCATCATTAAAATTTCCTCGCCAAAAATATGCCGCAATTAAAATAATATTATTACATTTGCAGCAACAAAACAACAACAAAATTAACTTTATAATAACTAAAGCATTATGGCATACGTAATTAATCCTGATTTATGTGTATCGTGCGGCACTTGTGCAGGTGCTTGCCCAGTTGAAGCTATCTCTGAAGGCGAAGCTTCTTATGTAATCGACGCTGACACTTGCTTGAGCTGCGGCTCTTGCGCTGCTGTTTGCCCAAGCGAAGCTATCTCTGAAGGCGAATAATCTTGTTGCAAGCAAGGCAAAAAAGGACATCTATAAATCAGATGGCATAGAGAGCCTATTCAAGCCCACGGGCATGGATTGGCTCTTTTTGCATTAATAGAGCCCGTAACACACCGCGCCACACCATATTTAAAAATTTTGCATGACCGCTTTTTAATAAGATTAATCAGCAATGACCGAAACATTCCAATTCCTGCGCGAACTGCGCAACAACAACCGCCGCGAATGGTTTGCCGAACACAAAGAGCAATACGACGCGCTGCGCACCCGTTGGCTCGGGCAACTGCAGCAACTCATCCACCTCATGAGCCAATACGACGACTCGCTGCATGGCGTTACCGCCGCCGACTGCGCCTACCGCATCTATCGCGACATTCGCTTCTCGCACGACAAGACGCCCTATAAGACATTCTTCAGCGCCGTGATTGGGCAAGGCGGCAGAAAATGCACCAAGGCATGCTATTACGTTCACTTCGAACCCGGCAACGCCGGGCTGTTTGCCGGGTTGTGGTGCCCCTCGCCCGAAGTGCTACGCAGCATACGCTCGCTCATCGATGCCGACGGCAGCGAACTGCAAGCGCTCATCGACAGTCGCGACATTGCTTCGCGATTCAGTTTCACACCACTGGCATCGCTGAAAAAGGCACCCGCCGGATTCGCCCCCGACCACCCGCTCATACACCTGCTGCGTGCCAAGGACTACACCTTCAGCCACCCCTGCCCCGACACCTATTTCACCCACGGCAACTGGGTTGAAAAGGCTGCTACCGACTTCAAGCCCATAAAACCCGTGCTCGACTTTTTCAACTACATCTTCGAGTGAAGCCGCTGCACACCGGATTAGCATTTTTGGCACAAACAAGCCTCAAATGTGCCAAAGGTTAATCTATTTAAAAAACATGAATGACAACAAATAATTATGTAAATTTGTGCTCAACGAAGTTGCCACAGCACCGCGCACCTGACTCAATGCAAGGCATGCTGCTTGCCAACTTGCGAATACGGCAACCGGTTTGTGGCAGACTTTTTTCAAATTATAGCAAAATTTGCTATATTTGTACACTATTATTAAAACAAAATTATATAGTTATGGTTAAAGTAAGAGGTGCAATCAAAGTGGATGAAGAACGCTGCAAAGGATGCGGCATATGCGTGGAAGCATGCCCATTTGGCGTGATTGCCCTGCAAAAAATAGAGGTTAACAACAAAGGCTATCATTTCGCCATCATGGCAAAAGCCGAGGCATGCACCGGTTGCACAAGCTGCGCAACCGTCTGCCCCGACTCGTGCATCGAAGTATATCGCGTAAAAGCCACCGAGTGACCACACCTCCCCCCTCTTGAATCACTAACGAATTACAAACTATTGCAATCCTCCCTCACGAGTCATATACTAACATTCCATTCTATGAACGACAAAGTGAAATTGATGAAGGGCAACGAAGCGCTGGCCATATCAGCCATCCGATATGGATGCGACGGATATTTTGGCTATCCCATCACGCCCCAATCTGAAGTGCTCGAAACACTCGAAGCCGAGATGCCCTGGGAAACCACCGGCATGGTAGTGCTCCAAGCCGAGAGCGAGCTGGCTGCCATCAATATGGTGTATGGCGGCGCTGCATGCGGCAAAGCAGTGTTCACATCTTCGTCGAGCCCCGGAGTGAGCCTCATGCAAGAAGGCATATCATATCTCGCAGCAAGCGAGCTGCCCGCCCTCGTAGTGAACGTGATGCGCGGCGGACCCGGCTTGGGCACAATACAACCATCGCAATCCGACTATTTTCAAGCCACTAAAGGCGGCGGTCACGGCGACTATCACTGCATTGTGCTCGCACCGTGGAGCGTGCAGGAGATGGCCGACTTTGTATGGCTGGGCTGGGACCTCGCCTTCAAATACCGCAACCCCGCTATGATTCTTGCCGACGGCGTGGTGGGACAAATGATGGAAAAAGTGATTATCCCCGACCAACGCCCGCGCCGCACCGAGGACCAGATTCGCGAGCAATGCCCATGGGCGCTCAACGGCCGTAAAGGACACCGCAAGCAAAACATCATCACCTCGCTCGAGCTCGACTCGCACCAGATGGAGCAGAACAACATCCGCTTTCAGAAAACCTATGCAGCCATCGAGGCAAACGAGGTGCGCTATCAAGCTATCGACTGCGACGATGCCGACTATCTGATTGTGGCATTCGGCAGCATGGCGCGCGTGAGCCTGAAAGTGAAAGAACTCGCCTCAGAGCAAGGCATAAAGGTGGGACTCATTCGCCCAATCACCCTCTGGCCATTCCCCTACGAAGCCATTCGCAATGCCGCAAAGAATGTGAAAGGCATACTCGTGGTTGAACTCTCAGCCGGACAGATGATTGAAGACGTGAAGCTCGCCGTTGAATGTGCAAAACCCGTTGAACACTACGGGCGCTTTGGCGGCATCGTGCCTACGCCCGAAGAAGTGCTCGAGGCTTTCAAACAAAAACTAATTAAATAAAGGAGGGTTAGCAATGGATACAATCGACATCATCAAACCCGAAAACCTCGTTTACAAGAAACCCGCCCTGCTCAAAGACGTGACAATGCACTATTGTCCCGGCTGCAGCCACAGCACCGTGCACAAAATCGTGTGCGAAGTGATTGAAGAAATGGGCGCCGAAGAATTTACCATAGGAGTCGCCCCGGTGGGCTGCGCCGTGTTTGCCTACAACTACATCGACGTCGACATGATTGAAGCCGCCCACGGCCGTGCACCTGCCGTTGCCACTGCCATCAAGCGCCTGCAGCCCGACAAACTCGTCTTCACCTACCAAGGCGACGGCGACTTGGCTGCCATTGGCACCTGCGAAGCAATTCATGCCGCCAACCGCGCCGAAAACATAGCCATCATTTTCATCAACAACGCCATCTACGGCATGACCGGCGGTCAAATGGCGCCTACAACGCTCATCGGACAAAAAACCGCTACCACGCCTTACGGCCGACGCGTCGACCTGAACGGCTACCCACTTGCCATCAGCCCCATTATTGCACAGCTCGACGGCTCGTGCTACGTCACCCGCCAAAGTGTGCACACCCCTGCCGCCGTGCGAAAGGCCAAAGCCGCCATACGAAAGGCTTTTGAAAACAGCCTCGCCGGCAAAGGCACCTCGCTGGTGGAAATTGTGAGCACATGCAACTCGGGTTGGAAGCTCTCGCCCGTCGAAGCCAACAAGTGGATGGAAGAAAACATGTTTAAGAAATACCCTCTCGGCGACCTCAAAAACGAATAACTGCTTATGAAAGAAGAACTGATAATAGCCGGTTTTGGCGGACAAGGCGTGCTGTCGATGGGCAAAATCCTTGCCTATGCCGGATTGATGGAAGACCGCGAAGTGTCGTGGATGCCAAGCTACGGCCCCGAACAGCGTGGCGGCACCGCCAACGTGACTGTGATTCTCAGCGACGAACAAATATCTTCGCCAATCCTCAACCGCTTTCACACCGCCATTGTACTCAACCAGCAGAGCCTCGACAAATTCGAAAACCAAGTGGTGCCCGGCGGTACGCTCATCTACGACGCCTACGGAATACACCGCCCGCCTGTGCGCACCGACATCAACGTGTATCGGATATGCGCTATGGAGCAATCTTTCAAGCTCAAAAACAGCAAGACGTTCAATATGCTCGTGCTGGGAGCCCTCATTAAAGTGCGCCCGATTGTGAAACTCGAAAGCATTATTGCCGGACTGCGCAAAGCACTGCCCGAACGCCTCCACCACCTGCTGCCTCTCAACCAGGAAGCCCTCGAACTTGGCATGACGCTTATCGACTGACTTTCACCTCTTTTGAGAAAAGAAAAGTACAATATCAAGTAACACCCACCTTTTCCCCAGGACCAATTATCATGTTTTTGACAATTGGTCCTGATTATTTATTGTAGAACACACCCGTAAGTGGAAATTATTACATATTTTAACGACAAATTCACCACTATTAACCCTGAAAACTAATCGAGTTTTAAAAGTTTTCCACTAACTTTGCACCGTAAAAACAAAGAATTGATTCATAGGGTGATTTGAATATGGAATTAAAAACTCGAATTATTACTACAACACTACGCATGATGATGCAAATTGGCGTGTCGTCGATGACAATGGATGCCATTGCCCGTTCGTGCGGCATCTCGAAACGCACTCTCTATGAGCAATTTCCCGACAAACTCACCCTCATCACCGAGGCATTGCACCACGATGGGAAACTCAAGCACGACCGGCTCGAAAAGATTTTCAACAACTCGGAGAATCGTCTCGATGCCCTGCTGAATGTTTACACCGAAATACGCAAGCAGGTGAGTCACACATCGTTTGCCCTTGTCAACGACATAAGCCGGCTCTACCCGTCGCTATACAGCGAATTTGAAAACATACAGAGCCAAAACGTACGCTGCCTCATTGACGTGCTCAAGAAAGGCCGCGACGAAGGGCTTGTGCGCAACGACGTCAACCTCGACATCTACACACAGGTGTTTAACATGACCATCCACAACCCCGAATTGTCGAACCTCGCCTATAGCAACGACCTGCCCCTGGTGAAAGTGCTCGACGAGGTATTCGTGAATTTCCTACGCTCCATTGCCACCATCCGCGGCATTGAGATGATTGACGAATACACCTCAAAACTCAACGACAACAATAACATCTTAATAAACAAAAAATAATAAAGACAAGCAATGAACAACAAATTCAGCATTCTGCTTCTTGGCATGTTCGCCCTTGCATCGTCGGCACTCAAAGCACAAACTGCCGCGAGCGACACCGTGATGCTATCGGTGGACGATTGTGTGAAGATTGCATTGAACGAAAATCCGACAATCAAAATTGCCGATATGGAAATCACCCGTGTCGACTATTCGAAGAAGGAAACAATCGGGCAATTGTTCCCGAATATCTCGTTCTCTGCCGCATATAGCCGCACCTTGGCTAAGCAAACCATGTATATGAACAACGGCGGACAAACCATGGCTATAAAGATGGGTCGCGACAATACCCACAATGCAGGTTTCAGTGCCTCTATGCCGCTCGTTTCGGTTGCGCTCTGGAAGTCGATAAAGCTCTCCGACAACCAGATTCTGCAAAACATCGAAGCATCGCGCACATCGCGCATCTCTCTCATCAACCAAGTGAAGAATGCCTACTATGCGCTCTTGCTTGCCTACGACTCACACGCCGTGCTGGTTGAAAACCACGCCACTGCAAAGGTGAATGCCGACATCTACGAGAAGAAGTTCAAGAACGGTACAGCAAGCGAGTTCGACGTGTTGCGTTCGAGCGTGGCAGTGAAGAACATCGAGCCGTCAATCATCGAAGCCGAAAACTCAATTCGCAGCCTCGAACTGCAACTGAAGGTGCTCATGGGCATGGATGTGAACCATAATATCAAGCCAAACACCTCGCTCTCTGAATTCAAAGACACTATGTATGCCGACGTGATGACCATGGGCAACGACCTGAGCATGAACGCCGATTTGCGCAAACTCGACCTGCAAACCGACTACCTGAAAAAAGCCCTCGACGTGCAAAAGGCTTCGTGGTTGCCAACCCTGTCGGCAACGATTGGCTACAACTGGTATTCGATGAGCGACGGCAGCCCATTCAAGAACTTCACCTGGAGTCCTAACTCGAGTGTGGGTCTCTCGCTGTCGTGGACGCTGTTTAACGGCGGCCAGCGCTACTACAAGCAGAAGCAAGCCGAACTCTCCTACAAGGAGATGGCTTGGCAACGCGACAACCTGAACCGCACACTGGAGATGCAAC